>NZ_JCAUAN010000001.1:0-648185 GCF_059691975.1 Paenibacillus sp. J22FR5
GAAGACGATCTTTAACGAGCAAAGTAGACAACCCCTTTGGTGAAAATTAACCACATAATTAACTTCGCTAAAGGTGCAGGAAAATCCTGTTATATGATCTTGCCGTCGTAGTTTTTTTTTTTGTGATGATAGTAAAGAAAGAGATAATAAAATCCCCACTTGCATTTACGGGTATATGAGACTAATATAGTTTTATCAACACCGAAACCTTAAGGTGAAAATGATGAGGGGGAGAAAATAGCCATAGATATCAACATCCCAGCAATATGCAATTGTACGAAGTTAAGACGAGCTCAACGCCACATTACACGACTGTATGATACCTGCTTGGCAGAATCGGGGGCAGGGCTTAAAGCAACTCAATTCTCCATACTGGGGTTTCTTAAGAATGAAGGGCCAAAGGCTATGATGGAGCTCGCTCATCTGATGACTATGGATCGCGCTACGATTGGACACAATCTCCGGCCGCTTGAGCGGGATGGTTTAGTGCAGATTAAGGTGAGTGAGTCGGATCGGCGTGCACGTATCGTTTCTATAACCGATGAAGGTCTTCACCGGCTTGAAATCGGAAGACCTGGATGGGCTAAGGCTCAAGATGAATTCGAAAAGCAGTTCGGCACTGAACATGCAAAGTCAATGAGGAATATGATGGATGACATCATTAGCCTTTCTTTTTCTAACGATTGAACAATTGATGAATATCGACGGTTATATACATCGTCGATTACTCCCAACCAATACGGGCATATAAGACTAATTTTATTTTATGTTTGTTCCTTTATTGAAGGACATACTAATTCAAACAGTAACCAAGAAGGATGGGGGATATTCATGTCTGTATTTAATTTCCTTGGGTTTGGCCCTTCTGACAAACCAACAGGTACCGGTAGGACAGGACTCCTCTGGTCATGCGACTACAAATTTAAAGGCTCTTACGCAAGCTATTCTACGCAGCCCAGAACAATTCGCTTGGGTGCTTAATTTCCAGAGGAGCAAATTATAGGAGCATCTGACGGTAGTGCAAAAGGAATACTATTCTAAGTTCCTTGGTTCGATCATCGATGCCAACTTCCGCCAACAACCAAACTTCGGTCCTGAATTTGCGCAAATGACCGCGCAACACCTCGATGTACTCGTCAATTTGATCTTGGGTGAAACCGATCCGTATCTCAACTATAGTATCGCGAGACATCTCGCGACGCTTCTGAAAAAACCTCACCTGCTTGTGCTGCCGGCAGGTCACTGGCTGCAAGTGGATATTCCGATTCAAGTCGCGGCGATTATGTTAGGAAATGAGTAAAGGAGATTTTGTATGCGGAAAATGCTTTTAGTTGTGCTTATGATGTCTTGCGGGGCGACGTACATTTCTTCGCTGTTCCCTGTTTATGGGGAGTATTACAAGCTCAGCAGTCTGGAAATTACGATATTGTTTGCGGTGTATGCCGTATTTCTGCTGCCGACCTTGCTGATTGTTGGAGTCAGAGGGAGTTACTGGGGCTTAAAGAAGGTCCTTCGGTACAGTATCTGGATTTCCATTGCGTCCACACTGCTTTTTATTATCAGTACTAACGTTTGGATGCTTTATGTATCAAGAATTTTGGAAGGTATTGCGTACGGGGCATTCACTGGTGTCGCAAGTGCTTTTCTACTTAAGCAAACTGCCCAAGATAAAGTGGGAACGGCACTAAAGCTTTCCGGGGTAACTGTTAACATTGGTTTTGGCTTAGGGCCAGCTATTTCAGGTTTAATTATACAATACCTGCATATACAGCCGCTTCGTTTACCGTTTTGGATCTTGCTTGGCATGTTATTGATTTCATTGGTTGTATTGGAATTGCTGCCAAAACATGAAGATCAGCATGCACAAAAGCATAAGATTTCACTTGGCATTCCAAACAATATAAAGTCTCCATTCTGGTCGTTTATAGGCCTGCCGATCTTCACCGTGTTTACGTTAGGCGGCGTTGTATTTTCGCTTATTCCATCTTTCGTGAAAAATGTCCTTCATTCCAGCAATCTTTCAATATCAGGACTGTTGATATTGCTGCTTCTAGGCGGAGGGGCGCTGCTGCAGTTTCTCCCATGGCCTCATCATCCCGTTACGCGGATGCGCATAAGCATCATCGCACTTACGGTAGGGTCATGGCTCATCGTTATTTCCGGAGAAACAGCGAGTTTGTTTTTACTCTGGGCAGGCATTTTTATTCAAGGCCTTGGAGCAGGATGGACGTTTCAAGCCGCGTTGACGTTTGCCGGTCAGTTGCCGAAGCCGGAAGAACGACCGCGTGTCATCTCAGCATTTTATTTGTGCGCATACGCCGGATTTATTGTTCCTCCGGTTGCGGTAGGCTTGTTGACACAATATTATAATTTAAATGTGTCACTGGTCATTATTAATTTTTTTGCCGCAATGATTGTGATCTATATGTTGATTTATTCCGTTTCGTTCCAGCGCTTTTATTGGAAATGAACTTAAAGGAGCTAATAAACATGAGAAAAGAATTTGTATTTCATCTATACAACGTAGAGCATGATAATTTCATGATGAAACTGCTTGCCAAATGCCCCTAGGGAAAACGCAAAGTAATTCCTGAAGGATATAACACCAGTCTATTTTGGGGCATGTGCTGCGGATCACGGAGTTCCATGTGTTAGGTCTGTCGCAGCAATCGATGTCATTTCCAGAAAACTATAAGGACTTGTTCCACTACGGGACAGACGCAAAGGGCTGGACGGATTAGCAGCTGGCTCAGCTACCAGCCTGGGATTTCATGATCGAACAGCTGAAGGAACAAAGAGAGTATATCTACAAATACGATGAAGGACCGTTTGAAAGAAGCAGTACCTGAGAACTTCAAGAAAGCCGAGAACTTTGGAGAACTGATCCTAACGATAGCAGCGCATCTGCCCAATCATAACGGTGTTGTAGCGGCTATGCTGCAAGTGCTTTAACAAGCATACAGTCTCTTCGAGATACCAGCACATTACTGTGGGTCATTTTATTGTTCATTGCAGTAGCAATAACACGGCGAGTTCATGGGTTACCTTGACTATGGAATTAACGACAGCAATGACAGTTAGGAATAGAAATATAATTGTGACAACTGTTGTGAGTTGCACTATTGTTAAGTTTATCCATGCTATGATTTTGCAACAATACTTATCTTTTAATCGTCTGAATTTTGTGAGTACTCAAACATATAGGAGAGTAGGAGAGAAGGCATATTATGAAAAGCTATAGTAAAAAGCAACGGTATTTCCAATGTTAATTGCGAGTATGCTTATGTTCACAGCATGTGCATCATCTGAAAAACCAGCAGCGAGCGCAGCTCCTCCAATAGCTAGCACTACGCCTAGTCCAGTAGTTGAACCTTCATCAACGCCTTCAGTTGCACCTAGTGCAACTCCGACTTCTACATTAACGCCTAGTGGCAACATCAATGTAAAACCAGTATCATCAGAAACAACGTCCGTTACTAAGCAAATTAAAGATATGCTTGAACTAGCGAAGTTAGGTAAGGTGGCTGGCATTGAGTTTGCTGCAGAAACAAGATTCTTCGAAGATGTGGAGAAAGCATGGGGGAC
This sequence comes from Paenibacillus sp. J22FR5, assembly GCF_059691975.1. Lineage (NCBI taxonomy): Bacteria > Bacillati > Bacillota > Bacilli > Caryophanales > Paenibacillaceae > Paenibacillus > Paenibacillus sp. J22FR5. Next base: position 3,586 of record NZ_JCAUAN010000001.1, read on the forward strand.
TGCGGATCATAAAGAAGCGGTGGGAAGCGGAATATATGCGACCTACACCAAGAAAAATGCAGTCATTGGCTTCAATAAGGGAGATCAAATCATTGATATTCGTTCCAGCGATCCAAAGCTACAAACACTAACATTGAAGCAAATAGAACAAGCGCTAGGAAAGCCAGTGGATACGAAGGTAAACGGGGATGACATGATTTATATTTATAAAGCATCCGATGTGTTTCAACTTAAATTTATTATTCCCAAATCAAGCGGAAAAGTATATCACATTTCTGTTTTTGATACCAAGCACTCAGTCAATAACATGGCTGGCTAAATAAAAAAAATAATTGGGTTCACCCCTTTGATTTTTGGAAATAAGACCATCAGTACTCAAGTGTGTAATGGGTTCCAAAGAAAAGAGGAAATCTTTACGCGTGTAGCTATGAGAATTTTTAATCAAAATCCAAGCGATGAAATGAAGCATTTCGTGATTACATCGTCGGATCAATATGTGAGCGGGCTTACAATTAAGAGCGCAGCAGCGCCCCACCTCATAGACAGGTTGATCGAAGGAATGTGGTGGGAGCGTAGACTCTGCGAGGCGAAATCAAAAACGTACTGGGTGCGCCTAGCGAGACTAATCATGTCAACAATCAAGACATTCTTGATTACCAATCCGGCTCATACCAGCTGAAGTTCGTTGTTAATCCCGGAAATGAAAAAACCGACCCTCAAGTAGTAGACCACATCAATGTCTACTCACCGAAGGCAGCTCATATCGGGGGCGTTAAGTAAGAAATCTCATAGGCTGTTCCCCGAGTGTGTGGAAACCGCCTTTTTTTCTACGGCTGACCTATTAATGTACAATACCGTTCCTCGATATCTTTAGGTATTTAATTGAAATTCTTCTGAACTTGCGGCGTTTTGTTGTTCCTGTTAATCGTTCTTCCGACTGCTTCCGTTCAGACCGGAACAATGATATGAAAAGCGATATTCACCTTTTAAAAAGGTGGTAACTGTTGTACCCATTCGTAGAGAGGTTAATTTATTTATTGACTGGCAACGTTTTTCCAAGGTACTCTTCTAGTGTGGCGCCCTGCTTTGAAATTTCTTTTGCCATGTCTATCCCGACATATCGGATATGCCAAGGTTCATATTGATATCCCGTAATTGCCTCTTTGCCTTTCGGATATCGGATAATAAAGCCCCAATCCGCTGCCTGATTTTTGAGCCATTTTGCTTCCTGCGTCGCTGCAAAGCAATCGGCTGTCGCACACTTGCCTTCGTCGCCAGATACATCGATGGCAAGTCCTGTTTGATGCTCACTTTGGCCGGGCTTAGCACTATATTTGTTTGCTGCCTCTTCACCGTCCTTTTCCACATAAGAGTTAAATAGATACTTTTGAGTTTCTAATGAACGGTAAGCAGACACTCCTGCAAGCGGTAAACCATCTGCATTGGCAGCTTTGAAAAGTTTTTCAAGTGCCTCTGCAGCTTCTTTGCGCATGTATCTTTTTTCCGAGTGCTCGGGGAATATAAAGTCTACGTTGGGTTCAACTAGATCCTTGGGTACGTATGGATTTGGTAATGAAAATGATTTATTAACTAACACGGCAATACTTGTTGGATTAGCTACTACTTGAACCGCCCGCGGCTTTGGTTTTGGCTTAGGCTCAGGCGTTGGCGGTGGTTTTGGCGAAGGAGTCGGTGTTGGCGTCGGGCTGGGCTCGGGCGTGGGTGCCGGTGTTACTATTGGGCTTGGCTCAGGAGGAGCTGCTTTATCAATACCTCTGGTGCGACAACCGGAAACAACAATCATAGTGATGATTATCATCACTGTGATTACTTTCGTTTGATTAGATGTTTTCATTACTTATACACTCCGTATGTTTGATAGCTATTTGAGAATAAACGATGAATAGCCTATTTTACAATGCATGTCCTCACTGTATAATTTTTCCCAATGAACAACAAAAAAAACCAGTTACGTGATTCGAGGCCGCTGAAAAAATCGCGTTTTTTCCGTGAAGCGTCGATTATTAAGTTTAATGTTAAAGCAATACAACGAAAAGACCGTTTAAAGCATCTCACAGGCTAAAAACGGTCTTTTTCATATTAGGTGTCATGTAAGGTACTGATCTAGGTCCGAAGCCTCGCCAAACTAATGTTGATTTGATAGTGGTCTCGAATGCGGTCACCTACATTCCTACCCAATATGAAACTGAGCTGGAACCGACTGCTTAGCAAATAAAGAAAGAGAAGTAGAATTAAACTGTACTCAACTTAGCTTTTCTTTTATTACGGATTAAGTAAAGAATAAAAAGTAATGGAATGTAGGTGAACACAAAATAAATTCCAATATTAATAGTGAAGTTTCCTAGCGCATCAATCTTCAATTTTTCGTTGAATTGAACAACAACTATGAAGAAAATCGTTAATATCAAAATTAAGGATATTCGGGGTTTGAGATGCGTGACTCTCTTCAAAATTCTCGTACAGCTCCAGATTGAAATGCAAAGTGACGAAATAAACATGATAAGCCAACAAAATATAAATATAAATTCGATTCTTTCTATGAAGTCAAACTGAATAATTTTGGTTATGCCTAAAAGGGGATAGAGCGTGTTTTTTAGCAGGCCCTGACTGTAATACAGCAGGTTGGAAATGGTTATTACAACGAATTGAAGAGTATTAATAAATATGCCTAAATGGGCCCATTTCGCTTGCTTTTCAACAGATTTAATAAAAGGAAAGTAAACGAGAAGCGCTTCGAAACCAATAAATATACCGTAAGAAGCTTTAGAAGCCTTGAGCAGTTCAGGAACGGAATGATTCCATACTGGCATTAAATAATTGAGGTTTCCAAATTTAATCGGGAAATAAATCAGGGGGAACAATAGGAAGGCAGTTACCGTAGAGAACAAAGCAAGTCCGGTTAAAACCCTGAATCCTCCGGAAACAAGATAATAAATCAAACAAATGAATAAGGCGGCCAATTCCCAAGTTCTTATGGTCGGAAATACCCATACCTGTACAATGTCAATATAAGTTAGGAAGACATATAAAGCTGAGATGAAGTAATATCCGATCATAAGTAACGAAAAGGCATTGCCCAAGATTCGCCCGAAAATCATTTGGTGCAAGTCAATGATGTCCTTAGCGGGATTACCCAGCATCTTATACATCATCCAGATAATTAAATGAAGGCTTAAACCCATGATGAACACGGAGATCCAGGCATCTTGACCCGAGTATTTAAACATTATATTTGGAGAACCTAAACCTCCAATACCAGACTGGGTAGCAAAGATCAAGAAAAACACGAAAAATCCTGAAATCAAGTAATTCTCCTTCACGCTATTCTGCACCAATGCCAACTCCCGAGTGAGAAATATTAATCTCTGAATTCACTTCAAATTTGATACTAGGGTACGTTTTATTTTTAAATTCCTGCTCGTTCCAATTTTTATTATTACTTCTGTAAATCTCACCAAAACCAACCGGGTCCACAGCATTCATTTGGAATTTTTTTAACATGTCACTAATTTCGCTTGTAAAATGTTGTTCGATGTCATGTTTAAGTTCAAGTAAATCGCTTTTACTGACAGAGCTTTTTGTTTTTGGAAGTTCTCTAAGTTGTATATGTAGTTTCAAGGAAATGACTACAGAGTCATTCTGCTCATGCGTTATGTTTTTTTTTCCATGCAATATCTTAAAATAAATTGGTTCATTTTCTCTCCCCATAAATTCGTAGGCGCCGGTCATCGTTTTCGTTTTATCTTTGAGGAGTTTCAGCATGAGGGATTCTTTATCGTTCAGTAAAAGACGTAATTTGTCTTCTTTAAATACACCAACCCCATCCAAGCGAATTAAGCCATTTTCGTTTTGATCCAGTATAGGTAAATACACATCTTGACCTTCTCCATAATATTGATCAAGCACCAAATGCACATTTGAAAAAGGAGTATTCCCATTTTTCATGTTATGATTGATTTGATCCGATAGATCGAATGGGGGATTTTTTAAGGTTTCAGACATAATTGTGCTTACCTCTTGTTTGCTTATAAGGATAGTAGCGTTATTACTCATAACTGGATCTCGAAGAAGACTGCTGGCTAGATCTTGAATGCTTTTTCTTGCAAACTTTTCACCAATAACGATTGTCCTTACTTGTCCGGACACGATGTGGTCATCCGATTGCTTATTATGAGGGATCCAAATTCCGGAAAATGTTTTCGCTTCTGCGGTCATCAATCGCAAACGTTCTTTCTTTTGATATGAAGCGTAAGAGCCGCTTGCCTTAAATGTATCTCCTTGGATGTCAAAACCGAGGCTCTGAATAATTTTAATCTGATCTATAATTTCTCGTTTTGCACACCCGGATAAAAGGAAGCAAACGAGAAGAATGCGTACATACATTTTCATTCATGCTAGTTCCTTTCCGGTGATGTTTATTCATTATTGTAATCGTCACCGATGTCTTTATGCTTTCGGACGGTATATCTTCTAGCTAAGAGTGGACGTAAGAAACCAGGTCGATTCCAAGTCACGCTATAGGGAAGGCGTAAGAATTCTTTAAACCCTTTGGATCGAAAAGGGAATACCGGAACAAGGTAAGGGGCACCGAAAGATTTCAAACGCAGCAGATGACCCAATAGGAACATTATTCCAATCATTATCCCCAAACCGCCCCATGCGGCTGACAAGAAGATCATAGGAAACCTGAGGAAGCGTATCGTGTTGGCCATTTTGAAAATCGGCGTTGTGAAAGACGCTAGCGCGGAAAGCGAAACAATAATAATTAAGTTATTGCTCGTTAAGCCGGCTTGAACTGCTGCTTGTCCTAGAACGACACCACCCACGATCCCTAGCGTTTGACCTACTTTTATGGGAAGCCTGGCTCCAGCCTCGCGTAACAGCTCAACTGTTATCTCCATAAAGAGTACTTCCAAAAATGGAGGGAAGGGCACGTTTATTCTTGATTCGATAATTGGACCTAACAGCGCTCTTGGAACGACGGAATAATGAAAGGTCATGACGGAAACGTATAGGGGCGATGCAAAGATGGAAAATATAACCCCCACATAACGAATGAGTCTAAAAAATGACCCCAGGACCCATGGCAAATAAAAGTCTTCCGGCGAGTAAAAAAAATCAAAAATGGTGGTGGGACCTGATATGACATAAGGGGAACCACTGCTTAAAACAGCAACATGCCCATTAATAAGGTTAAACTTCATTCGATCCACCCGTTCGGTCGACATAAATAAAGGGAACGGCGTATTGGAGTTGTCGGACATAATTTGGTCGAGTGTAGAGGTATCAAAGATCACGTCAAAGTCCAAATCCATGAGTCTTTGTCTTACTGTATTTAGATGCTGAGGATTAACAATTCCATCCATATAGGCGATGACGACTCTTGCTTTGGAAATAGAACCTTTGATTTGTTCCTCAAAAACCAGCTTATCTGAGATAATTTCTTTTCGCAGTAAATTCAAATTGGTATCGAGATCTTCGACGAATGCCACTTTCGGGCCGATTACGCTATATTCGTTTTCGGATAAGTTATTTTTGCGATAGCCCTTTTCTATATCGGCAATATTAATTAATAAGCCTTCATTTAGATTGGTATCCAATTGTATATAGATGAAACCATGAAGAAGATTGAGTGAAATTTCACTTAGGTTTGATGAAAATTTGATACCTTCAATGGGAATTACATTTTTTAGATCGTTCAAATCATGGATTTCTGGGTTTGAGTATTGGATAACGGTGAGTAGATCCCGATGCAGCATTTCGTGATTTACTATAGAATTGTAAAACGACAAATGTAGAAGCATATGTCGGATTGTCATATCGGATTGCATAAAATCATCCGACTTAGAAGCTTCATTTAAAGCTTCATATATATTTTCCAGTTTCGAATACCGCCCTTCTATAACTTTGTTCTTATGTTGTTAACTTTAATGGAAAATTATGCACTTCGATATAACATTTCATCGGTTCCGTTTCTCAGTAAATGATTAGAACGAATATAATATCGTTGAACAAAATAATCAGATTGGTCTTATATAAATATATTCAGAAAGGTGGAAAAGAAATGTCCAGATCCGGGGTATTTGATGAGGATGAGGTACTCTTGAAGGCGATGAGGTTATTCTGGGAACAAGGCTATGAGAAGATATCCATGTACGATCTAGTCGAGTGTAGGGGCATCCATCGCAGAAGCTTGTACGATACGTTCGGTGTTCTGATTTCAATTTTTGCCTTTGAGGCGCAAACTCATAGCTTAAAATGTTAGCGAGGCCGATGTGCCCTATGTATAACGCCAATCGTTATGCTCTAACGAGAAACGAGAGCTGAATAAGATAACGACAAGGCTACCGAAGGGAAATTCGGTAGCCTTCATTACGCTATTTGGCAGGTTAGTTCATGCTGGATTGAAACTTGTTATTCGTCCCAAATTAATAAACACAGACAAATATAGATGTGGTAATGTAGATTTAAATAGAATTTTACAATAAATGGAGGGAGTCAAATGGCTGTTGGTGTGAAAGACATTGTGATAGGCATTCCAGTTACGAAATCGGGGAATTTTGAAGAATACGAAAAGGCAATCGAGTGGTATGTTAATGTGCTAGGCTTTAATTTGATTTGGAAGATAGGGATTGCAAGCCTTAAGCTGGCAAACGGACAAGAAATCTTACTTTTCGGGGAAGAAGAGGACGAGAACAGCATTTGGTATACAGGTAACATTAAGCTGAATCCACATTATTCAATACAATTTACAACTGAAAACATCGAGCAGTTGCAATCTAATTTAATTCATAGTGGTGTCACAGTTGGAGAAATTACTCTCGGCGGCGGAGGAGACAAGGTTCTAATGTTTAATGACCCGTACGGAAATCGTTTCTGGGCAATTGAAGAGCAAAATTGATACGAGGATTTTGAGCTATCGGGACACTATAGTTCAACCATCAAGGCTGCCTATCGACTGGCAGTCTTTATTTTTTGATAATTTTGAACATAATGGGAACAAATTCCTCTGTTATAATGATAATCAAGAAGTCATAGAGACAGGTGAAAAGAATGAGCTATATGGAGTCAATACAAAGGGCAATTGACTATATCGAGGAACATTTGGACGAGGAGCTTGATCTCTCCAGTATCGCAGAGGAGGCTTATATTTCGGTCGCTCAATTGTATCGGGTGTTCTATGCACTTACCGGACATCCCGTCAAAGACTGCATACGCAAAAGAAGAATGAGCGTCGCCGCCAATCAACTGAGAAACTCGAAACGTACCGTGGAGGAGCTCGCGTGGGATAGCGGATTTGAGTCTTATCATTCATTTGCCAAGGTGTTCAAGAAGATCGTAGGGTTGACTCCGGCTGCTTATCGCAATGCCGAAATTTTCTTTAGCTTCGAATCGATCCGTTTATACGAGAAAATCGACTACAAGGAAGACAAGGAACAAACTGAACTTTTTCCCGATGTCAAAGTTATTCGGTTCATGCCCAACAAGATGTATGCGTATCTGCACATTTCCAAGCAAGAAGTAGGCATAGAAAATGAGGCCTTCCGGATTGTTTTCGAAAAACTCGTTGCAAGTAATTTTACAAGGTACAGCAAGGTACGGATTTTCGGTTACAATGTGGATCTTCCTGAAGAAAACGGCAAACCCCAATATGGTTACCGGATACTGATTACGAATGAAGAGGAATGTATTGTTGATGAAGCGTTTACTGAGGAGCAATTCATTGGTGGGTTGTATGCGGTAAGAAAGGTCACAGCGTTGTCCCCGCAGACCGTTCAGGAAGGGTGGGACCGACTATTGTCCGAATGGTTACCGAAAAGCACATTTGAGATCAGCACGCACCAATACGTCGAGGAGTTCAGCGCTTACAACGGTAAGGTAACGAGAATGAACTTATATCTTCCCGTGCAACGAAAGTTTCATAACGAACCGATTGAAGTCGTTGAGCTAACTGAGGCAATTGCCTTCTTCTGCCGAGGTTACGGGGCCGAGGCTCAAATGGTTGCCGAACAGCGATTGATCGATTTGTGCAAGAGAGGGTCTGACGGAAGCTGGCAGGCTGGTGAAGGAAATATTATATGTCATATCATTACGGTAATAAAGATTCTGAAGAATACTGGTGGGAAAACGGGATACTTACGGCTGAACCGGAAGCTTCGACGCTGAAGGGAATTGAGAAGAAGCATATTGGGTCTGGTTCATATGCTTGCTGTGTTTCCAAGACATACGGCTTGTTAACTGGCGTTCTAGATAAGATGCACCGTTGGATTACGACTAACAGCAACTATCGGCTGGATGAAGAGCGGCAATGGTTCGCGGAATATCACACATTTAAAGGAATGAACCTAGAGCGGGATTCTATCGTGAAAGTCTATATTCCTATCATATCAGGGGGAGAGTGCTCAGAATGAAAAACTCCAAAGAGAAGGTTAACGAAGAAAACTATCAACCTCAATTTGTCACACAGGCGTTCAAAGTGATTATGGGGCGAGCTGAAAAATCAATGGATCATGTAGAAGATCCGCTGTCCCGCCTATCGGATGGACTTGAGTCTGAAATCGATCTTATGACGCTGGTCCAGTTGCCTGCTACCAGACTGAAGCAGACAGTGAAGTTTTATGTCGAGGTGCTGGAGTTGACACTGTCATATCCGGAAAGGCCGATTGAAAGCAACACTTTCGTACAAACATTACCCAGGATGGGCCCGAGTCTTCATATCCTGGAAACCCCTGATTCGGAATTTCGACATCTACATGGAACGGTGAACGGAAAACTTGAAGAATATCTAGCTTTTTACGCTAAAAGTCTGGTTCATCTTCACGAACGGCTGTTGCAAGCGGGGGCAGAAATTGTAATTGAACCCACGGACGGTTACATGTCCTTCTTCGACCCTGAAGGCCATCTAATTGGGGCTTACGAGCGAACGGATTCCGGAATCAACGATCGGTTCGAATCCAATATCACCGGTTTCCATCATGTCCAGATGTACGTCGCAGATCAGGTGAGAACGGCGGCATTTTTCGAGCGTTCGCTGGGGTTTGAAAGAGTCATATCAGATGAGGATGCGATCTATATGGCGGTGAACGGCGGCGAAGAGAATCAACCGATGATACGATTGGTACATACGAGGGATCAAGAGAGCCTGCAACCAATGCACTGGATCCTGGACGGTCGCCCGAAGCATGCATTAGAACTTCACTCGAAAAATATTGGGGTCCTGAAGGAACGAGTGTTGGAGAATGGAGGGGTAGTGAAGGAAGATTTGGAGTTTACCGGCTGCGGCGGCTATCTCAAGTTTTATACGCCTGATGGCCATTTCATCTGGGTTAATCAGGATCGAAGATACTGCGGTTACTAAGGGAGGAACAATAGATGGGGTACAACGCCAATTTCAAAAAAATGGATGACAATCTTTATCCTCCACGGGGGAATCCAGATAACTATAAGCCGAAACGGTTCCCGGTATCATCTTGGATGACAACAGAAACAACTCACCAGATACGCCGTATGACAGATTCATGTACAGAACCTCTGACATAGAGGAGTCGCACCGTTTCTTGGAAAATCAAGGTGTACGAACGGTATATCCAATAGAGCGGTCCCATCCGGGATTGGAATTTTTTGGGTTTATCGATCCTGACGGCAACTCGATAATGGTTACGCAATCTGATTATGTCTCAGAGGTTATAGAACGTTTAGATGACACGAATAGTCCAATCTTGAACCAAATCGCCGGAAACTTTTTAAATGTAACAGACATGAATCGGGCGATTCGATTTCACAGTGAAGTGCTGGGGCTTCCTTTCCATGAAGTCGGACCGGGGCCAGAGAATTCCATCTATGACTTGAAGAGCGGGACCGGCGTGCTGCTGGATGATAACCGTTATAGGCATGGGGATGATTACGAGACCCTATTTATGCTGCTTACACCTTTACGGTCAAAAATCCGGACAGCAATGTCATCATGATTTGCTCCGAAGTGGAGTGATGCTATAACGTTTTTGTGTAATGTTTAAAGGGTTGTCTATATGGCAGGAGAATGAAGAGAATACTGTGAAATCGAATGAAAACAGACACAGCCATGTGCACTAGATAGGTTAATAAATATTAAAAAGGGAGGTCTATTCTTTGGTTACAGATACCAAGATTGATCAAAATACCGATGGGTACAGACCTACGGTAGTACCTAAAGCTTTGAAAGTAGTTGAAGCCTTTAGAGAAGGCGAAATAATGTTCGGTGGTCGTACAGAAATCAATATAGATAACAATGCAATCGGAAAAGGACGGGATAAAATGAGTGAGCAAGCAGTAGTCAACCTCGAGGGAGCCTCGTTCGTCTTGTTAGTCAAGAATTTGGAACAAACGATTCGATTTTATTCCGAGATTGGCTTTAAACATGAAGTGTTTGGATCGAAAGTATTACATCACCATGTCTCGAGAGATAAATTGACTCTCATTCTGTTTGAAGTTAGAAATGATGATGAGGTCAAACCGATTAGTTCCATTTATTCGGAGCAATATTTTGATGTATATTGTTACACCAATGCAGTAGATTTGCTTGCTCAAGAAATAATCGAAAAAAACATAACCATCATTAGAGAGCCGCATTACACAAATCACTGGAGTGAGTTTACATTCCAAGATATAAACGGCTATCAAATCACTTTTGGTGGTGCTGTTGTAAATAAAGACCTGATTTCGGGTTAATAACTTTTTGGATGCTGTTGCATTATTTTTTGCTCAGGTTCATTCAATGGTCATTACACTAACGTAAGAACAAGAGTTGAATAAATGCACCACGAGGCAAAAGGTAGCCGACCTTCGCCTGGCCGCACTAAAGTAACGGCTGATTTGTATTATTAATGTCGGAGTTAGGAGAAACTTCCAACGGAACCTGTCGTAATTTTCATTTTACGAAAACCTCTTGATGTGTTATGTTATGTGATAATTGCATACAATTTATTCAATGAGGTGTTCGATCGTGTTACCTATCCAAAGAAGGCAAGTTATCAGCGAATATTTGGCTCGCCATGGAGGCGCTACGATTAAGGATTTTAGTATACAATTTGGCGTATCGGAGATGACGATTCGACGTGACTTTGAGCTTCTAGAGCAACAAGGGTTGGTCGAGCGGTCTCATGGTGGAGCGATATACGTAGATAAACTTATTGGAGAGCCCGCGCTGCCGGAGAAGCAATCGCGGAATCCTGATGTGAAGGAAAGGCTCGCAGCGTATGCCGCAGAGCGGTTTGTATCCGATGGGGATGTCCTTATTGTGGAGGGAGGGACGACGGTGTCCAGAATGGCCGCGTATCTCAAGCACAACCATTTGACACTGATGACCAACGGATTGGATGCCCTCCAACAGCTAAGGGGTGTGGCCGGAACACATACGGTCTTATGTTGTGGAGGTGTATTGCGAGAACCTTCAGGCACATTTGTGGGTCCAGTGGCAGAAGCTTTTTTCTCACAGTATCACGCGCGCACAGCGTTTCTGTCGTCACTTAGTTTTACAGTAGAGACTGGGTTCACAGATCCGAATATGATGGATACACAAGTTAAGAAAACCATGATCCAATCGGCGGCAAAAACGATCATGTTGCTGGATTCCTCCAAAATCGGCAGCCGATCGTTCGCTACGGTAGCTCAGTTAAATGAAGTGTCGGTACTGATTACCGATGCCGGAGTGAGTGAACAAGTACGTGAAGCATGTGAGTTAGCAGACGTAGAATTACATGTGGTCTAACAGGTTAAACATCGATCTCTTTGTAGCTAATCAGTTACAAGGAGATTTTTTTGTGGTCAGATATGTTAGTTTATGTTATCTTGTGTTATATAATGATAAATCATATGGAGGTAACCACTCATGACGAGTACATATAACAAGAAACCATCGATTCGAATTCAAGGGCACGAGCAAGAGGCGCGACGAGGTTACACGGATATTGGTGAGGTTCTGAATGCTCGTTTGCACAAAAAGCAGAATGAAGTTCTTGTTATTGAATGTTATCCAGGTGTTCGAAAGCAAGAGATTCTAGAAGGGCTTCAACCATACTTTCAGCCCTCCGTCGTAATCGACGTGGAAGCAGCCGCTATGGACATAGCTGAGATGGAAAGTATGTTGGAACGTTATCTAACGGATGACCGGGTATTCGGATACATGTCTCCTTTTCATATCGAAGATTTGTATGACCCATTGAAATTGGCAAAACTTAAAGAGCAAGTGGATGCGGTGTCAGAAGGGACTGTCATCCTGATTGGTTTCGGTGCCTCACTTGTATTCAAAGGCGATTTACTTGTATATGCAGATATTACACGTTGGGAAATTCAGCTTCGCTACCGTTCGAAGGAATTTGGTAATTGGCTTGCTCATAACGAAAATGAAGATATGCTGCGTAAATACAAGCGGGGATACTTCTACGAATGGCGCATGGCGGATCGATTGAAGCGGTCGCTGTTTCAAGAAATTGACTTTTATCTCGACACGAACGTGAAAGACGATCCGAAACTTATTTCATGGGAAACCTTGCTGGATGGCATGGAGCAAACAGCTCGTAGACCTTTCAGACTTGTCCCTTATTTTGATCCAGGTGTTTGGGGCGGCACTTGGCTTGAGGAAAAAATGTCTTTGGAACCCAAAGAGCATCCGTATGCGTGGGGCTTCGATGGCGTGCCAGAAGAAAACAGCTTGTGTCTGGACTTCGGTTCGATTCAATTGGATGTGCCAGCGATTAATCTCGTATTCTTACAACCAAAGTCGCTGCTTGGGGAGCGGGTTTATGCCAGATTCGGCGCGGAGTTTCCGATCCGCTTCGACTTTCTCGATACGGTTGGTGGTCAACATTTGAGCTTACAAGTGCACCCAACAACCGATTATATTCGCAATCAATTCGGAATGAACTATACACAGGATGAGAGCTATTATATTTTGGATGCTAAGCCTGGAGCTGAAGTATATTTGGGCCTCAAAGAAGATGTGGTGCCCGAGCAAATGATCGATGACTTACGGAAAGCGGAGCAAGGCGTGCCCTTCCCAGCCGAACAATACGTCAATATATTTCCAGCTGCGAAGCATGATCATTTCTTGATTCCTGCCGGTACGGTGCATTGCTCAGGTAGTGAGTGTATGGTGCTCGAAATTAGTGCGACGCCTTACATTTTCACGTTTAAACTGTGGGACTGGGATCGCGTAGGTCTAGATGGAAAGCCGCGTCCTGTTCATACTGAACATGGGGAGAAAGTTATTCAATGGGACCGTACGACAGCTTGGACCGAGAAAGAATTAGTGGGTAGAGTAGAACCGGTAGCTGAGGGTGAAGGCTGGCGAGAGGAGCGTACAGGTCTTCATGAGTTCGAATTTATTGAAACACGCCGCCACTGGTTCTCAGAGCCCGTGCTGCATGAAGGCAATGGCAGTGTACATGTACTAAATCTTGTTGAGGGCGATGAGGCTGTCGTGGAAAGTCCTGAAGGTTTGTTTGAACCTTTCATTATTCATTATGCGGAGACGTTTATTATACCAGCATCGGTTGGGCAATACGTCATTAAACCTGCTGGCCCAAGTATCGGTAAGACGGTAGCGACAATCAAGGCTTTTGTCAAAGGATGACATACAGGTTCAGATGGAGGGAAATAGTATGCAGGAAGGGATTTATTTAGTTTTCGATGTTGGCGGCACTTCCATTAAAGCAGGAGCAATTAATAGCTCGGGACGGATTATTGAACACACGATTTCGGAGTATCCGTCCAAAGCGAACGAGTCCGCTGTGAACATCTTTGATCATTTTGTACAAATGGCTGTAGACTTGTTGGACTTAGCAGATCCTGATGGCCAAGAACGGATTGCTGGGATAGGGTATGCTTTTCCCGGCCCGTTCGATTATGAGCAGGGGATCAGCTATATTCAAGGTTTGAATAAATTCGATGCTATATACGGCATGCGGGTTGGCGAGCAGCTGAAGAAGATGATGCTGTTGGACACGCGATTAAAGGATAGAATCATGCCCCATTTCTTGCTTTGTTTTGAGAATGATGCCTCACTTTTTGCGATTGGAGAAGCCCATTTCGGGCAAGCTGTAACCTTTCGGAAGGCCGTTTGTCTTACCCTTGGAACTGGAATTGGATCGGGGTTCGTGGAGTCAGGTAAGTTGATTACTCAACGAGAGGATGTTCCAGCCAACGGGTGGGTGTATGCAATCCCCTACCGTTCCAGTATCGCTGATGATTATATCTCGCGGCGCGGGTTGCTTGCGCTTGCATCAGAACAAGGAATTAACCTGGTTGGCCGGGATGTCAAGGAGTTAGCCGAATCCGCCTGTGCTGGAGAGGCTTCAACTCAGCGACTGTTCGACGCGTTTGGCGAGCGAATGGCAGAGGCATTAGCGACTGTGCTGAAGACTTTTAACCCTGACATTATAGTGCTAGGTGGTCAAATTTCCAAAAGTGCTGAGCTTTTTATCTCAAGCTTCCGTCGTCAATTCATTCATAGAGAAATACACGCCTCTGTGGTCGTTAGTCATGATACCTTACGGAGTACGCTCATGGGCATTTATCATCTGCTGCAAGAGCATTAGGAGCTGGTTCCAATGATCTCGAGTGAAAATCGCAATATATTGTGAAAGAGCTTTCCCAAATTAGTAACCGAAATATTCTTCATGAATGATGAAGGGATTATTATCGCGAGTACAAATCAATCTCGTATCGGTTTAGTGCATGAGGGAGCGCTGGTCGTTTTAAAAACAAGCTATTGAGTCTTTCTCCCCAAACAAAGGGACAAAGCTGGCGATTTTTGCAGCACGTATTGAAAATGAGATCCCTATGCATTTGCGTTCCTTGAAAAAAACGTGGAAAGATGTGTCCCTGCATGACCCGATCGGAGCGGTTAAAGAGGGGAAAGAGATTACATTGATCGACATCCTTGGCAGCGAAGCGGACGATGTCGTGGATGCGGTGCAGTTCAAGATTGAGAAGAGTAAGATTTATCGCAATCTGGAGATTTTGGATGATCGCAAGAAGGAAGTCGTGGTAGGCCGGTTTGGTTTAGAACTTGGTGGAGAAGAGAGAACGCAGAGAGATCGCGAAGGAGCTGGGGATCAACCGCTCGTATGTGTCGAGGATTTAGAATAGAGCGCTCATGAAGCTGTATCATTAGTTTTATAAGGCGAAGCGGTAGAAGATTTGAGGTTCAAATCGTTTGGTCAGGTTTAACTAATGAGAATGGAAATAAATATCCACTCTAAGATTAAAGTTAAAAAGAAGAAGCCAGCAAACCCTTGGGTAGGAGACCGTCTTAGGTTCGAAGCAGTGTAGGATGTCAGACGAGCTTCAGGGACTGCTAAAGTGGGGTTTCTGAGTCATAAGTCTGTCCGTAATGCACATTTAGAGGCAATTAGTTGAGATGTTCTTTATTGGAAGTATATAATTTTTACGTTGATTTAATGGATAAAAACAGAGCTCCGGTATATTGGTATTACTGAGCTCTGTTTTTTGCGTTTCTTATTGTTATCTGTTCGCCAGATACCTTACTCCCTCGTTGAGTTAATTCGCAATGTATGATATCTTGCGTAAAGATAGCGAAGGTGTTTAAGTAATGTACTGAAATATTTATTAAACCGCATGCATTTGCTGGCGTTTCATTGCCTTTACAAAACAAACGAGGGGATGATACAACCTTAATTTATAAGTGAAAATCAAGGTTATACCCAATTAATTTTAACCATCTCTTGCATGTAAATTCCGGTATTCCATTGGAGATAGCCCAGTATTTTGTTTGAATTTACGGAAAAAGTAGTTTGAATCGAGAAAACCGATTTGTCCTGCGATTTCAGAGACTCTCATAAGTGTCGATTCAAGCAGTACCTTTGCCTTATCGAGTCTCAAGCGATTTAAATAGTCACTAAAGTATTCGCCAGTTTCTTCTTTGAACAAGCGTCCCAAGTAAATGTTATTCACGTTAAAACGAGGAGAAAGAATTTGCAGGCTAATTTCTTCAGAATAGTGGGTTTGGACATAATGTTCGACTTGCTCAATAATTGGATTTTTTTTCTTGAAAGCGCAATTTTTGATAGCATTTTCTAGTTCATTTAATAATTGGAGCAGATCGCTACGAATTTCGCCGATTTCATTTCTAACGAGCAGTCTTTGTAAGGATTGATTCTCAATTAAAAATTCGTTCAGGGGTAGCTTTTTTTGCTTTAAAGTTTGCTTGATTAGCACGATCCACTCGAAAGCAATACATTTGGTGGCAGCAAGAGCGTCAGCTTGAGTGGAAGCCCACTGAAAGTCGCTACCCATAGCTTCAGTCCATAAATCGCGGTCACCAGAAATTAAGATAGTGACGAGGTGTTCACGTGTTTCTAAACCCAATGATGTCTGACTTTGCATATGCATGATATGAGTGCTATCGACGCATAATGGTCCTGCAGTTAAGGGGATCTTATCTTGAAGGTGAAGCGCATCACTATATGAATTATAGACGGTATTCATTTGGAAAGTCACGTTGCCTAGCGTGCAGAACCATGGTGTTTTCAGTATGGACGCATAGTTGTTTGCGACTTCCTGCATCCACAGCAAATTCTTTTTGGCAAATGCTAAGCCATCAGAGTATTCATTACCCTTACCAGTTAAGAGGCATACAACCTCCCTATTTTGATTAAGAAATGCTCGACCTTTATCTAGTTCCTGGAGTGCTTCATCTACACTATTGACGATGGCAAACGATCGGAATTGCTGTTCCCCTTGCGATACTTCCCGTTCGTTCCAATCTTGCCATGTGATTACACCCACTTGAAAGAAATCATATTTTCGCATATCCAAACCGAGAAAAACCAACTTCTCTGAGAGTTGATCTGCATCGATGCGATTTTCCATCCATCGCAAGAAAATGTTATCGTGTAAAAGCTGAAAGGATTCACGCTTCAATTGCTCGCTTCTCCATTGCTCGTGTTTCTTTTCACAGCAGGTTTTAATAATGGATGTAAGTTCGTGTGCATCCACAGGCTTCAGTAAATAATCTTCTACTTGAAATTTCATCGCTTTGCGTACATAAGCGTAATCGTCGTAACCACTAAGCACGATGATTTGCGTATTCAACCCTTTATTTCGGATCTGTTCGATCAATTCCAATCCGTCACCCTGAGGCATGCGGATATCAGTTAAAACAATATCAGGAAGCCGCTCTTCAATAAACTTTAGAGCCTCGTATCCTCCTTCTGCTGTGCCTGTAATTTCGATGCCTAAGTCATCCCAATCTATGAAATGTATTAAGCCTTTTCGTATAAATTGATCATCATCTACGATTAACAGCTTGGTCATGATTACTCACCCTACCTTTGTTGTCGTTATAAGGGATCTTAATATGCACGCCGAATCCATCTGTTTGAACAGCTATGTCCTTAAGAACAAATAGTCCATATTCTTCGCCGAAATAGTTTTTAATTCGTTCGTGTACATTTTTCAAGCCGAGATGCTTGTCTGGTAAATAATTCGGAGATTCTAGCGTATTTATAAGATTCGCCAGTTGGTTCGGTGAGATTCCAATTCCGTTGTTTCCAATGTATATCGTCAAATTTTCTTCTTCTCGTGCAATATTTATTGAAATCGTCGGATTATCCCGTTTTTCCAATTGACCATGCTGGATTGCATTTTCAATGATCGGTTGGAGGCTGAATTTGAGTAAATGATGCTCATTAAGATTAAGTACCGAATTAATCTCCAATTGGATGACATTGGATTTCCCCATGTTGAAAAGCTCCAGATAGTATTCCATATACTGTAGTTCTTCATGAATAGGGATGACATCGTCATCCTGTTTCAACATCCAACGAAATAATTTACCTAAGGTATGCAACTTCTCAGCTAGAACACGATGCCCGCTTACGACCGCTTGCATACGTAGAGACTCTAAGGTATTGAACAAAAAGTGAGGATTGATCTGCATCTTCAGAGCCACAAATTCGGCATTTCGTCTCTGAATGTCAGTTACATATACACGATTAATATATTCTTTGAGATTCTCAGTCATTCGATTAAATCTGGCAATTAATTCACTAATTTCATCATACCCTTGAACTGGCATAGGTTCTGTAAAAGGATTCGTCTGAACTTTTTTAAAGTGCTGCATCAGCTGCTTTAATCGGTTCACAACAATTGTTTGGATGCTGAAAATCAAGAGAAGACAGATTGGGTAGGCTATACCCAGAATTAAAATAATAAACATCGTAATTTTATTCAAATTGGATTGGATTGCAGTTTTTTTCTTAGCTCCAATTATTTCGATCTCATACTGCTCCAGAGAAATGCTACTTAATAAGTAGTTACTGAAGTTGCTAACTGCGGAGCTACTCTTAGAATCGGTGTCAAGTAATATATTTCCTTTCTGTTTAATAATTAATCGGCTTTCCGAATTTCCTTGGGCTTGAAACAGGTCTGATAAGATTTTTGTATCGATAATCATTGCAAAATAACCGTTTACTTTATTCGGATTAATGCTTATAAGATCGAAAACAGGATTGGCGAAATAAATCATAGGTGTAGATGGGTTTAGTACGCCATTGACATCTCCGATATAAGGGAAATTGTAATCATTTGGGAGTTTTTTGAAAAATGCGGGAAAATCAAACGAATTGTTTATTTGCAATTGCTGAAGCTGGGAGGTAAGGGCAAACAATTTCTGATCATTTATACGATAAAAAAGGAAAGCATTCGCAATTGGATTTCTATTGAGTAGAAGAGAAAGGACTCCATTAAAATAATTTTTCTCTTTAAGTTTCCCTTGTTCATCATCGGGGGCGGGTATCCTGTTCGTCAGAAAAAATTGGTTAGTTCCAATTGAAGGATCGTTTGTGTTGTAAATGGATACAGTTTCCCGTTTAAACCGTTCTAGGGTGTCGACAAGGTGAAGCTTCAAATTTTCTGTTCTAATGTTCAGAAGTTCCTTCTCTCTTTGTTCAAGCAACTGATAGAAGCTGTTATAGGTCAAATAGCCAAGCATGATAAATACAACTAAGAGGGAGATTCCTATGCCCATATTCAATTTTCGAAAAATATAGGGACCAATATACTGTTTATACATCTGGATGAGCACGTAGAACCTCCAAACTTGTAAAAGTAGTTTAGTTAATCTAGTAAAAGTATCATTATTCCTGTGGAAGCGTTTTAGTGTTTGTTTAATAATAAGAAAGTAAACAAATATTATAAGAAATGAAGGGGGAAGTCAATTTGAAGAAGATTCTTACCATAGTCTCCGCTTGTGTGATCGTATCTAGCCTATCTGCGTGTGGGAACAACAATACTGCGGAAAAACCTGCAGAAACGAAAAACCCTAGTGCTGCGGTAACATCGGCAGCTAAGCCAGCAGCTAAGCCAACAGAAATTGTATTTCAGTCCTGGGTTACGCCTAATTTGACAGCAGAGTTTTATGACGGCTTAATTAAAAAATTTGAAGCAACTAATCCTGATATTAAAGTGAAACGCATTCAACCTCCTGGGAATGAAGGCAGTCCAGATAACTATCTGAAGACACTGCTTGCTTCTGGTGATTTTCCCGATGTTATTCAGAATGCGACGACTAAACTTTTTGTCGATGCAGATGCTTTGCTAGAAATACCGGTTGATAATGATATTAAAAACATAAAGAATTATGAAACGGATTTCATTAATGGAAAATTGTATCAAATTACTACGGCGGGAAGTCAACCGCAAACGCTTATTTTCTATAATAAAAAGCTGTTTGCCGATGCAGGCATTACAACATTGCCTAAAACTTGGGCAGAACTTGAAGATGCTTGCGCGAAGTTAAAGGCTAAAAACATTACCCCTCTTTTAACTGCAGGAGATTGGACGTCAGGGTTCACGTTCTCTGCTCTGACCTCCCCAACGGTTTTCTTGGATAAAAAAGCTTGGTATACAGATCGTTACGATGGCAAGGTGAAATTTACGGACACGGCTTGGATGGAAGCAGCTAACTATTATAATGATCTTGTGCAAAAAGGGTACTTCAACAAAGGCGCATTAAGTATCGATTATGCTGCTGTGGAACAAGAATTTTTAAAGGGTAATGGAGCAATGTATCCGATGGGTATTTGGTACACAGCTTCGGATGCGAAAGCCAAGAAAGACTTTGAGGTAGGGGTGTTCCCAGTACCAACAAAGGATGGATCACAATTTATTCTTGGAGGAGAGAATGGCGCAGGTCTTGCTATTTCAAAGAAAACCAAAAATTCAGAGGCAGCTATTAAATTCGCAAAATTCATGATGCTGAATAGCGAAAATAACAAAAAGTTTTTAGAAACGGATGGCCTTTTCTCCACGATGAAAGATCCGGTTAAGTGGGACATGAGTCCGTTGCAAACAGAAGTCTCTAATTTATTGGCGAAAAACCCACCAATGGTCGGATTCTACAATAATAAAGTCGGAAGTGTGCCTGTAGCGGGGATTCAGGATCAATATAACAAGGTAAGTCAAAACATAATAGCAAATCAAGGCAAAGCTGATCTGAAAAAAGAAATGCAATCGCTTGACTATTATTGGGATAAAAATAAAAAATAAATAGAACTTTGCTCTAAGACAAACAACAATGAACAAGGGCGCATAGATAATATGTGCCTTTGTTCATTGAATTACACTACCTATAGGCGGCGAGACAAATGAAAAAACGGGACTTTTGGTCATCTGCACTAATGTTCTCCCCTGGTTTCATCATCTATATCTGTTTCTTGATGATTCCCATTATTTTATGTTTCTATTACGCATTTACGGATTGGAATGGGATAGACCCCGCCTATCATCTAGTTGGCTTGGAAAATTTCCGTGAGGCCATTATGGATAAACAATTTCATCGCGCAATAGGAGTAACTTTGTTTATAACAATAGTTACAACCGTTTTTGTCAACGTATTTGGGATCTTTTTCGCAGTGATGTTAAATAAGAAAGGAAGAATGACGAACTTCTACCGTTCCGTATTTTTCTTTCCACTTCTCATTAGTTCAGTTGCGGTTGGTTTCATTTGGAAGAGCATTTTAAGCTATAACGGCCTGTTAAATAATTTAATTGTTCACTTTGGATGGCAAAAAATCGAGTTTCTTGGAAACCCTAACCTCGCTATACTAACGGTGACATTTTTGGCTATATGGCAATCAACAGGTTTTGTAATTGTTATTTATTTGGGAGGACTTCAAATCATTCCAAAGGAGCTTTTTGATGCTACGAACATAGATGGAGCCTCAAGATGGCAGCAGTTTCGCAATGTGACATTCCCATTTTTGGCTCCTGCTTTTACGACAAGTATTGTATTTATGTTTACAGGAATGATGCGCGAATACGATCGTGTTGCTGTGTTAACTTACGGGGGCCCGGGCGGGTCAACAGAAACGATTGCGTACACTGTGGTCAAAGTTGGTTTTAACGCGAATAGATTAGGCTATGCTTCTAGCTTGGCTGTATATATGCTGATGCTTGTAGGCGTGTTCGCAGTTGCACTGACAGTACTTCTCCGAAAGAGAGAGGAGCGGATTGTATGATGAGTCGAAGATTTGAAGTGGGGCGCCATGCGCTATTACTAGTTCTATCCCTTTTTCTATTGGTTCCATTTTATATTGCATTCGTAAATGCCTTTAAAATTAGAGCGGATATTCTAAGTAACCCTCTTTCATTACCATTAGCAAAATTAACGTTCGATAACTTCGTCCGTTCGGCGGTTACGCCTTCATTTAATATATTTAAAGCTTATGGGACATCAATTTTAATTACATCAGCTTCGGTCTTTATCACGATTTTAATTTGTTCAATGATGTCTTTTGTTATCGCGAGAAATAAACATCGCTTTTTTTCACTTACCTATTTACTGCTTTTATCTGGTTTAATGATTCCGCCTCAAGTTATTCTAATTCCAACCGTTAAAGTATTGAGCAAATTCGGGCTGATGTTCACCCCTCAGGGCCTTATTATTTACAATATCGCGTTTTATGTGCCATTCACTGTATTTACCTATGTTGGGTATATACGCACAATTTCAGAGGAGCTTGATGAGTCAGCAAAGATGGATGGAGCAGGGAAAATGAAGATCTTTTGGGCCATTATTTTTCCTCTGCTGCGCCCGGCTACGGCAACTATTGTCATATTTCTTTGCTTATGGATATGGAATGATTTTATTAGTCCATCCATTATTTTAGGCTCCACGAAAGCATACACAGTAACTACAGGGATATTCCGTGCAATCGGACAGTATAGTACAAACTGGGAAGATATATTTGCTCTTGTTATTATGGCTTCTTTTCCAGTCTTTCTGTTATATCTATTCATGCAAAAACAATTTATTTCAGGACTTACGGAAGGATCACTTAAAGGATAAACCTAAAATCGTTGATGCCATTTTAATAACTGTTGCAGCGGAGAAATGGAAAGAAGTGTTATTGCGATGGCTGACTATATCGATGAATTGAAAACAAATTTGATTATCAAAAGTGGTGAGTCTATGGAAGATTTACGTGGCAAAATAGCTCTTGTGACAGGTTCAACAAGCGGTATCGGCAGATCGGCAGCGATTGAATTAGCGCGACATGGAGTGAAAGTAACTGTACATGGCATAAATGAAGAGGATGGACATCAGGTAGTGGATGAGATCTGTGAGTTAGGCGGTGAGGCCATATTCGTGAATCAGAATTTATTTCTTCGGGAAGCTCCAAAGCAACTCATTGATCAAACGATAGGTCGCTGGGGAGGATTGGACATTCTTGTCAATAATGCAGCTATAGTCTGTAATAAACCAATTGAAGATA
The DNA here is from genome assembly GCF_059691975.1 of Paenibacillus sp. J22FR5. Taxonomy (NCBI): domain Bacteria; kingdom Bacillati; phylum Bacillota; class Bacilli; order Caryophanales; family Paenibacillaceae; genus Paenibacillus; species Paenibacillus sp. J22FR5. The sequence continues at coordinate 26,382 of NZ_JCAUAN010000001.1, forward strand.
TCAGTCATGAAGATTGGGATTCGCTGTTTGCGGTGAACGTAAAAGCTCCATTCTTCCTGACTCAGGAAGCGCTACCGTGGTTGAAACGTAACGGCGAGAGCGTTGTGATCAACGTAAGCTCGATAAACCGACTTGTTAATTGCCCCAATAATCTCGTCTATGATGCGATGAAAGCAGCTTTGAATCATATGACTCGCGGACTTTCATTAGATCTGCGCGAAGTCAATATCCGGGTGAATGCGCTTATGCCCGGAGGAACAGCGACGCCACTTTTGAACGAATGGTTAAAGGTGACCAATCATTCACCTGAACAAATTGAGCAGATCTATAAAGAATCCAAAAATGTGGCTACTCCCGAGCAAATTGCGGCAGCGATTGTCTTTTTTGCGAGCAGGCGCTCATCTTGGATTAATGGCGCGGAAATTCCGGTTGACGGTGGATACTTTATCGGCTAGTAGAAAAAGTCTGAAGTGGGGAGTGCAAAGTAAATGTACTACGCCAATACTATGATCGATGCGCACCAGCATTATTGGCAATTAAACCGCAAAGATTATGGATGGCTTACGTCCGAATTGAAGCCTCTATACCGTGATTACATGCCGGACGATTTGGAATCGTCGCTGTGTAAACATGGCGTTACTGGCACGATCGCCGTTCAGGCAGCGCCTACGGTCGAAGAAACAGAATTTTTATTAGCGTTGTCGGAGCGAAACAAGAGATTGATCGGCGTTGTTGGCTGGATCGACTTGGATTCGGACGATGCACCAGAAACATTGCAGTATTTGAGCCAACGATACCCAAGATTTGTTGGGGTTCGTCCGATGCTGCATACACTGCAGGACAATGACTGGGTGCTGCGGCCAAGGGTCGTTCGTCATCTTAGGTTACTGGCAAAAGAGGGTATTCCGCTTGATCTAGTACTACGATCAAGCCAGCTCCCCTATGTTGTACATTTGCTTGAACAGGTGCCAGAACTTAGGGTAGTTCTGAATCACTTGGGTTCGCCAGAAGTGCAGAGGCCAGAAACCTTTCAGGACTGGGCCACATGCATATCGGCCATTGCAGCTCATCCTGAAGCGATGTGCAAAATATCCGGGTTGATTACGTTGTTCGGCGGATATGATCCTAAACGTTTAAAACCATATGTAGCTCAAGTGCTTCATGCGTTTGGTCCGAACCGTGCCATGTTTGGCAGCGATTGGCCCGTTTCTTTGCTTGCGGGCGATTATGACGAGGTGGTGCGGCTCTTTTTTGACTGCCTTCCTGAGGGGCTTAATCAAAATGATGTGGACGGGATTACAGGTAAGAATGCACTTCGCTTTTATAGAATTCAAGAGAAGATAGGTATAAGGGGAGGAGTCGAAGTATAAAGAAATATGGCGATTGGAGGCGACGTATTGACCTTTGCTATCGTCGATAAATTGAGCGCAAAGGGAGTTGTTCCTCAGGTCTTGATCAGTGCCTATCGGATGGAGGAGATGGCCACAATCGCGAGTTAACCGACCGTTATCAAGATTGGATTCGATACCTATAATTCACTTTCAATCCTAAAGGGGGAGTTTTCTGAATGTCAGCGTCGAAGCAAAATGAACATATCGTGAGCATCACCGCAGCCAACCGAATAGCACCTCCGCAATGGGCGCTGCAGGAGCAGTTATTATTCGATACGCTGAACAAAGCGGCGAAGGAATTCGTAGCGCGCTATACCCGTCCGGACGGAACGCTCATTTGGTTTGACCATTGGCCGGGTATGGATGGATCGGATGATCCGTTCGAAGGGTTTATGAATTTGGCACTCCTGTATGTGCTTGGTGGAAGCGGAGAGCTACACGAAATTTCCCGGCGGATATTCGATGGCATTACGTGGCAATGGACGGAGTATGGTCAAATTCACCGGGAGTTCGACGCATATTACGATTGGATGCACCACGGCGAAGGTTATTTGTACTTTTATTTTCTTGGGTTGGCTGGACCGGCAACACTGAAGGATCGCCAGAGAGCGCAACAGTTCGCAGCTATGTATACAGGGGACGATCCTGATGCGCCAAACTACGATAAAGAGCGGAAGTTGATCCGCTCACCGCTGAATGGAAGCAGAGGCCCCCGGTATGAAGTCACGGCAGAAGACTGGAGCACGCATCGGGGTATTTTGGATGATTATCTAGCTCCTTATGAAGATATTCCCGGCGTCGATTTTGCGAGTGGTAAATGTGCCTGGTCCAACGACCAAGTGTACCAACGTTTGATCACAATGATGAATGAGCGGATGAATCGTGGTGACGTACCACTGAATTTGAACGCAACGGGACTGATTACCCATGCCTATATGCAATCCGGAGATGAGAAGCTGCGTCAGTGGGTCGTCGAGTATGTAAACGCCTGGCAGGAGCGGACAGCGTCCAACGGAGGCATCATTCCGGATAATGTCGGATTGACTGGACAAATCGGTGAATATAATGATGGCAAATGGTGGGGAGGTTACTACGGTTGGCGATGGCCGCATGGTTTCATGACGATTATCGAGCCGCTGACTAATGCCTGTATGAACATGGCGATGCTGACTGGGGATTTGAACGGGCTGCGGCTGGCGAGAGAGCAGCTGGACCGTAACTGGGAACTGGGCAAGGAGCAGGACGGAAAATGGCTAGTTCCATACAAGCATTTCGACAGTGGCTGGGCGGATTATCGTGAAGCGTTGCCGAAGTATCCGATCTATCTATGGTCTCTATCGATGGCTGATGAAGACTTGACAAGAGTTGAGCGCATTGCAAAAGATCACGATTGGAACGAAGTGATCGTTCCTGCTTTTTCTGGACGAGATCCCAAGACCGGCAGAGAGACGAAGCATTACATTGGCAATACTCAGCCTTGGTATCAGTACATTCGAGGGCTCAATCCCGGATATCCGGAACGGATCTTAAACGCGAACTACGAAGTGATCAGCAATCAGTTGGCGAAAATGAGGGCGCCGGAGGGGAATCCTCACAGCTGGACAGAACATTTTAACGAAGGTATGTATTCTGCTATTCATATATGGCAAGAAATGTGCCCTGTATACTTTGAAGGTCTCGTACAGCTAACACTAGGCGGTCCGATGCATATTTCGCATGGGGGGCTTCAGCACGGCCGAGTCCGTTACTTCGACTGTGTTCATAAGCGTCCGGGCTTGCCGCAAGGGGTGTCAGCTTTAGTTGAGAAGCTGACAGCGGACTCCGTCACGTTGCAGCTTGTAAATACGAGTCTGTTCACTGCACAGGCTCTTATTATTCAGGCGGGTGTGTTCGGTGAGCACCAGTTTACAGACGGTGAAATCCTGAGCCATGACGGAGAAGTAGTCGGAAGCATCTCCGTCAATGCAAAGTGGCTTTGCGTCGAAATGCCCGAAGGAACGAGCATCTCATTGCGTCTTACCATGGAACGTTTCGTGAACGACCCGACTTATGCTATGCCTTGGGAGGAAGAAGATAAACAGCGAGTTCAGGGACGTTCGAGGTCTAAATAATGATGAGCAACAACATAAAACAGATTCACGCACGCGTGCTTTTCAATGCCTCTAGGTATTCTTCATCGCTTTAAACCTTTCAAAATTAAAATAATAGATAAAATGGTGGACTTCCCTTTAGATCAAAATTAGTTAGTTTGCTTGAAAGAGAACTAATAGAGAGTCGGGTCTATCGGTTGATAATTAAAGACATAAAGGATTGAGAGTATGCTTTTGCAAACTAAAGTAGCGCTGATTACAGATGCTGGTTCAGGTATCGGGAAAAGTATGCGGCAACGAAAGACGCAGTGCTCGCTTTAACCAAATCAATGCAGGTCGATTATGCGGTCTATAATATTCGGGTCAAATTGACTGTTGCCGGGGACTATTTTGATACCGTTTGTGGAGAACTATTTGAGAACATCGTATGACGACCCGGCTGCCGAGAAAGCGTCAATAAAACAGCGTCAGCTCAGCGGAGAAATGGGCACGCCAGAGGATGCTGGGAGAAACAGGTGTATTTGAAGCTCGGAGAAGTCGTGACAATCGAGATTGAAATGCTAGGAGCACTGACAAACCGCATGGTAAGCGAACAAGAGTAGGGGAGTGGGATAATTGGCAGCAAAGCGGATAATGGAAGTCAGAGTGGCTCATCTTCATCCTGATCAAGTCGAGCGGTACGAACAGCTACACCGTGATATACCTGGGGGGAACGAAAAGCATATGCGGGAGGCTGGCATCGTTTCTTTAAGGATTTTTCGCGAGGGGCTGACCCTGTTTATGATTGTCGAGTCTGATCCATCTCTATCGCTTTCCAATCGGGTCATTGATCACCGTCTGGAAGAAGAATGGCACCGGCTGACAGTTGAATGTTTTTCGAACATATGGCAGGATGCTAGTGACATTTACCGATTCCATAGGGAAGACTTCGAGGGATGAACTAATGGAGACCACCACGATACTTCTATAATGAGCGTGTCTGTGTGGCAATATCTTCGGACAGGGGTTCAGTCTGCATGGACTGGAGCGTGAGGGGAGAGGAGCATGGCTTCGAAATTACCGCTAGAGTTATCTCACACGAATAAGTCGAGATATATCGAAAGTTGGAAATGGTGCTGGCTTCACGCGGAGACTATCGAGATAATTAGGTGTGCATGGCAGGAACGGATAAGTTAAATTCCATATTGCACTTAGAATAAAAAGTGGACGTCTCTTAGTGTAGAAGTAATAATGATTTTAACCACAAAGATATAATGAAACTTTCAAACGTGAAGCTGTAAAATATGTGCAAGAGCAAACTAAATCCTTAGAGCATATCGCGGTCGAGTTAAATATCAATCCCGGTACCCTTCGAAACTGGTTGGGGAAATACCGGTAAGTGAAATAGATAGACTACAATCACTATTCCTCCTAAGGTGATTGTAGTCTATTTTGGGAGTGAAAAGAATGTTTAATAATCTAAAATTGGAAAATGAGAATTTTTATACTTCTTCAGCTGATTTTATGTTTGTTGATGGATATTCTGGAATTGGCAATTCACTCCTTGCAAAGAAGATTTGTGAAGATATCAATAGAATTATAGTTCAGTAGTACTAACTAACGTGTCTAGTAGTGGTAGCGAAAAAAAGGGTTGTGGTGCAAGAATAAAAATGGATAGCAAATACCCAACAAAATATAATTTAACTATGCCACAATACCAAATATTTTATTGAGCCATTTAACATCAGTTAGGACAGACGAATTATTTTTCGCCTGTCCTTTACTTATCATATGCATGGCCTCGATTCCCTTCAACGTCTGTTCTGCAGTGTGAAACGTTTTGAAACCAAGCATTGGTTTTGTGATTTTCTTTATAAATCGATGATCTTGTTCCACAATGTTGTTTAAATACTTTGTCTGTCTAACCAAAGTTTCTTTTGGCAGGACTTTTTCATTTGTTAATTCTTGTATGGCTGGTGGATATGCAGGGTTTTTGTCGGGCGTTAGAAATTTTAAACTTCGCTTTATCTCTGAATTCGGTTATGAACCTGCGCGATTAACACGTTATATTCCTGAAGGGTGAAACTTGAGATAACGAAAACTTGTAACCCCTTATTTATAAACAGATAAGGAATTAGTTACAGTTGTCATAACATTATTTTTCGAAGCTATTTCGCAGTTACAGGTCTATCACCACGGGAGTACCGGGACGAAAACAGTAAGGGGATAATGAGGAAGTTGAAGGTGAGGGCATAATGCGATATACCTTTCCATTTCACAGTAGTTGACTTATCAACTACTGTGGTATATTCTTTCATGGGATGTGATTACAAAATGGATTTACTCGATAATATTGCTGTCTTAATTCATGATGTCAAATTAGATGTAGCTATGTGCATGACTAAAAGTTTAGCTCCGTATGGTATTACGCCTGAACAAGCTTTTATGATTGTTTTGCTCAATGAACGGGATGGATTGTCTCAGGGTGAAATTGCTTTCGCTTTAAGAAAAGATAAATCAAGCATCACTCGGATGATAATGAGCCTTGAAAATAAAGGTGTAATGCACAGAATTACTAGTAGTTATGACCGCCGTTACTTTAAAGTGTCATTAACAGATAAAGGTAAGAGCTTAGCTACAAATGTAATACCTTGTATTTCAGGAACTATTGATGTACTTCAAACAGGTTTTTCACTTGAAGAAATGAATGAATTACGCAGGCTTCTAATTAAGATACGCGATAATATGAAAAAATGATTTGCACACCCAATAGTTGATAGATCAACTATTGGGTGTGGAGCAGGAATTGGAATTTTATGAAAAATAAAAAAGATTTGGTACGGATTTCGCCGACAGCAGAATACCAAATGTTCGCTTTTAGACTAGGAGGAGTATCATGTTTGAACATATCAATCAAAATTATGAAAGAGTAGACTTTCGCAATCAAGATTTGAGATATGGCGAGCTAATAAGTTGCACTTTTCATCGTTGCACATTTGCTAACGGATCGTTAGAGGAGATTACAACGAGGAACTGCCGTTTCGTTGAATGTAATTTTCGGGGTGCCTCGTTAAATAGCTCCGTTCATAAGGAATCCGCGTTTGAAAATTGTAACTTTACCGAAGCAAATCTATTTGTTTCGAAGTTTGAAAACTGCAAAATGACGGGTTCAGATTTTTCCAGTGCCAAAATGGATGGAATCACTATACTCCAAGGGGATTGGTCTTATACGAATTTGAGAAGTGCCAGACTGGTTAAGCAAGATTTACGTGGAATTAAATTTTTAGAATCAGATTTATCCGAAGCCAATTTAGAAAGAGCCGACTTAAGAAATTGTGATCTTACGAGAACAATGCTAGCTAAAGCGAAATTACAGGGAGCTGATGTAAGGGGAGCTAAAATGGATGGTGTGGATTTCAAAGCCATCACGATCAAGGGGGTACGAATGGATACAGAGCAAGCAGTGTTGTTTACACTCTCGTATGGAGCCAAAATGAATTAAATGACTATCGGTCTCATCCTTCATTAAACTAACGGTGAACGTTTGTTCGATAAAAGAGAAGTTCTATCCAAAGAAACCACTCCATTATTAGTTGTTAGGAGTGGTTTTGTCTTTATATCCTAATGTATATTTATGTTCAAACTGTACTTTGTGTTTAGATACATTATGGTGAACCGTACCACAAGTAAGCACATGGTCAGTATGTTGGAAGCATCGAAGAACAATTGAATGTCCTTGATGTGAAATTGATGAATAAAGAATAAAAAAAGACAGATAATACTCCAATAAATAATAGGGGGACTCTAAACTGAAAATAACATATATAATACAGTTTTTTGTTTATTCCTCTTTATTCCTCTTTATTCCTCTTTATTAAATGGTGTAGGGATAATTACTTTACTAACCGTCTTTAATAAGAAAAATTGGGTTGAGGAAACATGGGGAACTAACAAGTAGACTAATAAAAAACTCTCGTATACAACTCGGTGAATTGAATGGTTTTCTGAGGTGATAACCTATTAAGCTAAACTGATACGAGTTCAATACAAAGAGCCGTAAAGGGATTATGTGCATTTTCAAATGTTGATACTTGAACTTTGACGATAAAGGTAAAACCACCTTCAAATTCTCTTTTTATATTTAGAATCTTAGCATCCCACAAAGCAACTGTTTAGCGTTGATCATGCACCCTAGTCTCGAAGTAGCCATTCAAAAATTTGAACAATAAGAATACAAAATGTTGAATTGTAAGAAGTGGGATTGATGATACAATGTGGTATAATCGATCCTATTATAAAATATAGGAATTTTATGTTTCACATAATAATTTGGCTATATTTCTCCATAAACGCACTCGTCCTAAGAGGACGGCGCAGCCGTTTATTTTGAATGGACTAACAGGGGAAGTTGGGATGGCATGATCAGGTGGCTATTGATGAATAGGAGCATTCGTACAAAGATTGTCTGGAGCAGTGTCCTGATCTCCTTGATCCCGATGCTGGTACTTTCGATGATCTTTTACCAGTCGAGCGCCCGTTCCTTGGAAAATTCGATGTTCCGAAGTTCGGACCAGAATGCGGAATATTTATCAGGATATCTGGATCAATATTTTAGCAACATTTCGTCGTCCGCCCTACAAATATACGGTTTTGAACGCATCCTCAATCTTATGGAGCATGGGGCGAATTATAATGATGCTGACATTATTTTGCTCAGAGAATCGATAAAAAATTATGATTTGCTGATTCAAAATAAAAACAAAGATATTATTAAGATCATGATCTTCGGCAAAGACAATAAGCTGGAAGATTCGTGGTCCAGAGCAGCTAGCTATGAGTCGGTCAAAGTGGATCAGAGTATTCCTCATTTCAATGAGATGCTTGATTTACCATTCCAACAGACACTTATGTTTACTTATAAAGACGTCGCTTTACACCAGGACTTTTTCGTCTATTCCATACCAATTTATGATCCGTTCTATCGAACGAAGTTCGGATCGCTTGTTTTTTATATCCAGAGTAAGGAATTGGCGAAAATGATTGAAGCGAACAATCACACGCCGAATGTCATTGTGCTGCAGAATTCGAGGGGTGAACCATTTTATCAGACGAATGAAAACTATGCCGATATCGTGCCCAAATACGAAAAACCTGAAATCAACTGGCAAAACGATCCGAAGTCTATCCAATTGCACAAAAAGAATGATCTATTTGTTGGTACGTCTCGACTCAATTATGGCAATATTGCACTTTCCATCGTGTATCCGAATCCGGAGCTGGCACAGAACCGTAGAAACATTTTGATGACGACGGTTGTGGCGTTCATTTTCGTGATGCTAAGCATCGCACTCCTGTCGATTCTCGCACAGCATTACATTACCCGCCCCATCAAGCTTCTCGGAAAAGCGATGAAAGCTGTTCGCAATGGCAATTTTCATGTTAGTTTGCAACAAAATGCCAATTATCGTGATGATATCTCAGAACTGACGCGGAATTTCAATTTCATGACAGATAAAATCCGGGAGCTAATTGAATCCAAGTATGAAATGCAGCTTCGCAATAAAGAAGCACAAATTCTTGCACTGCAAATGCAGATCAATCCGCATTTTCTATACAACACGCTGCAGACGATCGGCGGGAAAGCTGTACTTATTGGGGATTATGAGATTCACGAGATGTGCCGCGCTTTAGGTGACATGTTCCGTTACAGCTTTTATGAGGGAAATGTCGAGTCCACGATTGGTCAGGAGCTCGCACATGTGAATAATTATTTGTACATTCAGCAGCTCCGTTTCGAGGAAACGCTGCAGATCGAGTTTGATGTCTCCACTGATCTGATGGACTGTGCCATTATCCGTTTCGTCATGCAGCCGATTATTGAGAATGTGATCGTTCACGCGTTCAGTAAGCGAGATGATGAGCAGCATCTTCGTATTGGCGTTAGCGTTCTGCAGGAACATGACTCTGTTGTACTGACGGTTCAAGATAACGGACCTGGCATCGAAACGAAGAAGCTGATTGCGCTGCAGTCGTCGTTCGAGAACAAGTCGTCCGACGTGTTTTATGGCGTATCTATAGGGCTCAAGAATGTGCATGAACGAATAAGACTGGTTTATGGATCCCCATTTGGCTTGGACATCGAGAGTGAGATGGGCATTGGAACGACGATTCGCATACGAATTCCTTACAATCATAATGGGGGTGACAGCTTTGTACAAAGTAATGGTCGTGGATGACGAATCGTTGGGGAGAAAGTCCGTTTGTAAAATGATTAGTGAGCTTGCTCTGGATGTAGAAGTCATTGCGGAAGCGAAACATGGCGAAGAAGCACTGGAGCTCATGCGAATTAGTAAGCCTCATATCATTGTGACGGACATGAATATGCCGGTCATGAACGGACAACAATTTCTCGAAGTATTGTACACCAACTATTCCGAAATTAAAGTTATCGTGATCAGCGGCTACTCCCAATTTGAATATATGAAAGCTGCGGTGACTTATCAAGCGTGCGAGTATGTGTTAAAGCCGATATCCATGTTGGATTTGAAAAGTGCGCTAGTGAAAGCCATGGAAGCAAGCCATAACCATTTGACGCGGCAGCAGCAAAAAAAATTTACACAAGACATGTGGCAGCTCCGCAGAGAAGTGTTCCTTCAACATGTAACGAGCCGCAGGATCACGAATGTGGCCGATATTCAGGCGCAAGCGGAAGAACTAACGATTTCCAGCGCCAAAGGAAGTTACCGATTGACGGTATGCATGTTTCGGCAATTTCATGCCATTTCGATAAAGAAATTTCATGGGAATGCTGATTTGTTGATGTATAGCATTGAAAATATTTTGGCTGAAGTGCTCTTCTCAGCTGGACAAGACGTTGTTCCGCTCATCTACAAATCAGACGACAGGATGAGTCTTTGTCTTTATTTCCCTGAGTCCGCTTACGACGAGCCACAGATCCGTCAACTGCTCGTTTCCTTCCACAACGCGATTCACCAGATGCTGCAACTAGATGTAGTAGCTGGGTTAAGCAACGTGTTCAATAGGCTGGAACGACTGCCTGATGCTTTCGATACCGCCTATGAGCAGATGAGAAATAACGAACTGCATACAACGAGTTTCTCGTTGAGTTCTCCGCATGCGTCCACCGGAACGGCAACAACTTCGCCAGAGATGTTAACGGTTTTTGAGTTGAAAACGATGCAGCAAGTGTTTGCCACAGGCAATGGAACCGAGAGTCGCGAGTTGCTGCGAAATTTCTTGCACAAAGCGGAAAAAATGAGTGGACTCTCCATCCGTGAGGGTCAGCGTGCGCTCAAAAAGCTTACGGAGACAGCCGCCGCTGAGATGAAAGAATTGGTGCTTGCCTATCCGCAGCTATTCGATGTTCGTTCAATTACGGCTGTAGTGGATCACTGCCAGTTTAGACACTTCCTAGCGGAATTCACCGAAGCGATTGAGGAATATCATGCGAGCAAGGGGATGACGCCATCCGTTCACTCTATTCACGAGATTGCTTCTTTTTTGGATGCGCACTATTTTGAAGACATCAGTCTGATCGATATTGCCACACGTTTTCACCTCGACCCGAGTTACTTGAGTAAGCAGTTTAAGTCAGTGACCTCGGAGAACTTCATCGAGTATGTGACGCGTAAACGGATGGAAAAAGCATGCGAGCTGCTTAACTTGTCCGAATATAAAATTAATGAGATCTCCGAGCTTGTTGGCTATGAGAATCAACGATATTTTAGCCAAGTGTTTAAAAAATTCACGGGAAAAACGCCTTCCGAGTATCGAGATCGGCATGCGGAAAAATCCTAAACACCAAAATTTTGAACATCCAAACGACAATTTATTTTATTACGATTCCTTCTTTCAAAGCGTAAGATAGGATTCAGAACGAGGGATTAGTGTTCTAAGCCGAAAACGAGGAAGAGGGGTAAAGATATGAAAAAGTTTGCAAGTGTAGGTCTTTCCGCAACGATGGTGGCACTTTTATTGTCAGCTTGTGGCAGCAACAGCAGCACTAATACAGCAAGCACAGCGACACCAGCTGCGAGCAGCGACAGCAAGCCGGCGGCTACCGCAACGGCAAAAGTTGAGAAGCCGGTTACGATTACCTTCATGCATTTCAAAAGTGATGTCACAGACGGTGTAGCCAAAATCGTCGAGCAGTTCGAAAAGCAGAACCCCAACATCAAGGTCGAGGTACAGCCTGTTAAATATGATGATTACTACACCCTATTGAAAACGAAAATGGCTAGCGGCGATATCGTTGACGTGTTTACGTTAAATGCGGGCAGCCAAACGAAGCTGCTGCATGATGGCGGCTATCTGGAAGATTTGACGGGTAAGGATTTCATGTCCAACTTCGATCCAAGCGTGTTGAAAGCGCAAGCAACAGACGGTAAAAACTATATCATGCCCGTTAACGCTACGCCAATTGCTGTTTTTTATAACAAAAAAATATTCAGCGATCTGGGGCTGCAAGTTCCTAGAACGTACGATGCCATGATCGCAGCAGCTAAAAAGATAAAAGATGCGGGCAAAACACCATTCGCCCTTGGTTGGAAGGACAACTGGACGCTAGGCATGTGGTTGAGCCGAGATCTGCCAAGTAATACGGCGCTTGTAGAGAAGCAAGCAGACTTCTTCTCCAAAATAGAGAAGGGTACAGCCAAATTTGCTGACAACGCGGCTTCCAAAACCGTAATCGCGCATGCGCAAGATTTGTTTGACCTTGGTAACAAGGACCAGCTCGGTGTTGATTACAATGGGATCGTAGACCTCTTCTCCAAAGGCGATGTCGGTATGATGTACATGGGCACTTGGCCTTTAGCGGATATTCAAAAGAAAAATCCAGATTTGTATAACACAGGCATGGGCTACTTCCCGTATCCGTTCAGCAATGATGAAAGCTTGAATAAGCTTGAATTTAACCCAGATGCTTCACTTGCAGTAAACAGCAAATCCGAGCATAAAGATGCGGCGTTGAAGTTCCTTGCCTTCATGGCGAGCAAAGAAGGCGGAGACGCGTGGGTTAAAAATATTAACTCGTTGAGCTTTGTCAAAGGTGCTTCAACAGACATCGCGCCTGCGGTCAACGATCTGAAGCCTTATTTCGATAAAGGACTTACGTACGATTCGCAATCCTACATTACAACGACGATTGATTGGACCACACCATTCTCGCAATATGTTCAAAAAGTGTTTTTCAAGAAATCAACGCCTGATCAAATTATTAAGGATATGGATGACTGGGTTGCCAAAAATCACAAATAACGACAGAGTTATAACGGCATAGGCTACTGCCTATGCCGTTATTCATCAGAAAGGGAATTAACCTATGGGAAGCTTGAAACGAATGATCCGTGGTGAGTTCTGGTATGTCCTGTTCCTTATTCCGGGTATTCTTTTATTTACGTTAGCAGTGCTGATTCCCCTAGTGATGGGAGCTCGATATTCCTTCACAAGTTGGGACGGTGTATCACGCAAGCTGACGTATATTGGTTGGGAAAACTACGTGCATGCCTTTCAAGACTCGGACGTATGGGCCGCTCTTGGAAATACGTTTAAATATGCGATTATTCTTATGGTGCTTGTAAATGTACTATCTCTTCTGCTGGCCTTGCTGCTGGATTCTTATTTGAAATTGAAGAACTTGTTTCGGACGATCTTCTTCCTGCCGAGCATACTCTCCATCGTTTTATCTGGTTTTATTTGGAAATATAATTTCAGCACTGGATTTCCCAAGCTGCTGAACATGTTCGGTTGGGATGTGACAAGTCCGCTTGGCAACCCTGATCATGCCTTATTCGGATTAATTCTCGTAGCCCTATGGCAGGGCGTGGGTACGCCAATGATTATCTATATCGCTGGTTTACAAGGCATTCCGAGCGAGCTTCTGGAGAGTGCCAAAATGGATGGAGCCGGCATGTGGCGAGCATTCTGGCATGTGACATTACCGTTACTTGCGCCTTCGCTTACGATTAACCTTCTCCTTGTTTTGACAGGCTCATTGAAAGTATTTGATCTTGTTTGGGTAACCACACAAGGGGGGCCGGGCTTTGCTACTGAGGTAATTACGACGTTCATCTATAAAACGGCTTTCAATTCCTTTAAAGCAGGCTACGGCATGGCGCTATCGATGATGTTCTTCGTCATTCTGGTCATCGTGACAATTGTGCAATTATCCATTTTCAGAAGACGGGAAGTGGAGATGTAATGAAAATAACGCGAATCAGCACTTTCGCTGCTGTTGCCGTATTGGCTATTCTATTTGTATTCCCGATGTATGTTGCCCTGCTAATGTCACTCAAAACGGCGAAGCAAACCTTCGACTCCTTCTATGCGTTGCCGACGAGTTTGAACTTTGCTAATTATACGCATGCGTGGACTACGTCCAAATATCCCGCTGCGCTGATTAACAGCTTAATTGTTACGACGATCTCCGTTGCGCTGATTATCTTCGCTTCTGCGCTTTCTGGTTATGCGATTGCTCGGAGGAATAAGCCGTTTTATAACTTTATATTCATCTTGTTTCTATCGGGCATGATGGTCCCTTTTCAAGTCATTATGCTGCCGTTGTATCAGATCGGCAAATCGTTCCATCTCGTCAATTCGCATTGGGGACTTGCGCTGATCTATGGCGGTTTCGGTGTGCAGATGGGCGTACTGTTCTACACCGGTTTTGTGAAAGGTATTTCGCGTGAAATCGAAGAAGCCGCCAGGATTGATGGCTGTTCAACACCGGGAATTTTTATCCGAGTTGTGATGCCTCTGCTGAAGCCGGTTACGGCGACGGTACTCGTTATTAATGCGCTGTATATTTGGAATGATTTCTTACTTCCATTACTCTATCTGCAGGACAAAAATTACCGTACGATTCCGCTCCAGCAGTATTTCTTCTTCGGTCAATACAGCAGCGACTTAAATCTTGCTTTTGCTTATGCCGTTATGGGCATGATTCCGATCATCATCTTTTTCTTGTTTATGCAGAGATTCATCATTAAAGGGATTGCCGCCGGAGCAATCAAGGGATAGATACAAGGGGGACGGTAGAGGTGCCTGTAACGTACTTGGACAAAGAAAACATCTTCGAAATCCGCACGGATCACTCATCTTATCTGTTTGGGATCAACGAGAAAGGTACCATTCAGCATTTATATTGGGGAGCCCATGTAGAGGCCGCGGATTGTGGTTATTTATTAGCTAGCAGGCTGCACAGTTCCTTCGATGCGGAAATCGATCGGGAGACCGAAGAATACGGAGGCTGGGGTGGCTGCAATTATGCCGAACCAGCGTTGAAAGTTTCGTTTGCTGATGGCGTACGTGACTTGAAACTGAGGTATGAAGGGCACCGAATTGAGAGTGACAACGAAGTAGTCCTTCGCATGGTAGATGCGTTTTACGCGATAAGTGTCGAAGTTCATTACAAAGTGAGGCCAGAACACGATCTGATTGAACGTTACGTGCAGATACACAATGGGCTAGCAGAGTCGGTTCGCATTGAGCAGGTCATGGCAGCTGTCTGGACGGTACAGGCTCTGTCTGATTACCGAATGACGCATGTGACAGGCCAGTGGGCTGGTGAGTACCAACTAAGATCGACAGTTTTATCCGAGGGGAAAAAGGTGCTTGAATCGCGCAGAGGCTTCACCGGTCCACACGCCAATCCATGGTTTGCAATGGACAACGGGAAGGCGGACGAAGTATCCGGAAATGTGTGGTTCGGCGCGCTTGGCTGGAGCGGAAACTGGAAAATCGTTGCGGAGAAGACGACGTTCGGACATGTGCGAATCGTCGGCGGTGTGAACGATTTTGACAGCTCTTTCGTGCTGGCGCCCGGGGATGTATATGCTTCGCCTGTATTCGTCGGCGGATTCACGTCGGGCGGTTTCGGTCAAATGAGCCGCAACCTGCATCAATACGAAAAGGCTTACGTGCTGCCAACAAGCAAGCTGCGCAAAGTGCTGTACAATTCCTGGGAGGCGACCGAATTCGCCGTAACTGTGGAAGGGCAGAAGGAGCTGGCACGACAGGCAGCTCGTCTGGGCGTAGAGCGATTCGTCGTGGACGACGGCTGGTTTGGTCAGCGCCATAGTGACAGAGCAGGTTTAGGCGATTGGTATGTCAATGCGGAGAAGTTCCCCAATGGACTAGAAGAGCTGATCGAGCACGTAAAGGGACTGGGGATGGAGTTTGGGCTATGGGTAGAGCCAGAGTCGGTCAATCCGGACAGTGACTTGTATCGATCGCATCCGGAATGGGTGTATCACTTCCCAACGCGCGAAGGAACGCAATTGCGCAATCAATTGCTATTGAATTTAGGACTGCCCGAAGTGAAGCATTTCGTTCTCGATTTCATGACGACCTTACTGACGAAGTATGATATTCGTTTTATCAAATGGGATATGAACCGTACCGTGACAGAGCCAGGCACTTCGGTTTCTGGGGATGCAGGGGCCGCCATGTGGATTAAGCATGTGGATCACCTATACGCCATATGGGCTGAGCTTCGCGAACGGTTCCCCCATGTGGAATTTGAGACATGCGCAGGCGGCGGCGCGAGAATTGATCTTGGCATTTTGCGATATGCAGATCAAGCATGGATTAGTGATAACACCGATGCGCGTGACCGGTTAGCGATTCAAGAGGGATTCTCATACGCCTACAGCCCAGCTGTCATGATGTGTTGGGTGACGGAGTCACCGCATGGCTTTAACGGTAGGAGGCTCCCTTTATCGTACCGATTCCACAGTGCGATGATGGGCGGTCTGGGCATCGGGGCGAATATCAGTAAATGGTCGGTTGAGGAAATAGAAGAAGCGAAGCGCTATGTGGAGCTGTACAAAGAGATCAGGCCGATGATAATGAACGGCAGCCTATATCGGCTATCGTCGTTGAGGGATGCGAATTTGGCGGCTTATCAGTATCTAAGTGCAGATGAACGTGAGGCTGTTGTGTTTGCGTTTTTGCAATCCCAGCATTTTGGCTCTGAAGTTCGGAATTTGCGGCTGCAGGGGCTTGAGACCCAGGCGTCCTATGAGATACAGATTAACGATGGAGATGCCCTCGTTCGTCATGGCTCGACCCTTATGAACCTCGGTGTTCCGTTGACGCTGCGAGGGGATTATCAAAGTATGATGATACGAGTGAAGATGATGAAATAGAGATCGGTTGGACGAAACGCAAGGTGACTTGCGTTTTTATTGTTTTCAAAAATTGAGACATTGAATCCACAAAATATTGGATTCAATTCAACAGGAAACGAACGATATAATCTGTAGTGTAAGCGTTAACATAAATTAATAGGAGGGAATTCATGATTAAAAAATCTCTTTTATTCATCGCAATTTTCGCTGTGATGCTGACCGGATTGCTGCAAGCAGGCGCAACAACTGCCTTGGCTGCCACGGTAACCATCTCACAGGCCGGTAATGTCGTGACTGCAACGAACGGAACACTGACGATCACGTACAATTTGTCGACAGGTAAAGGTAATTTCAGTTCCGGATCTACGAGCATCATGAGCAATTTTTATTCAGATTACGGCGTAACGGGAAGTTCAACGCGGATTAGCTCGTACGATGCAGGAACAAGATCAGCTAGCTGGACGACGATTGGCACGGATAGCTACGGCATAAACGGTAAGAAACTAACGATCAGCAATACGTTGACATCGGGCTCAACAATTATTCTCTATGTAACACTTTACGAGAATAAACCTTTTGCATTAGTAAGCATGACGGTAAATAAAAGTACTTCGCAAAGCATTAACTTCATGGAGCCGATTGCGGCGAACAATTTGGATATCGGCACGGGCACAGATAAACGGATTTACACTACGCCATACAATAACAACTACGATTATGGTGTGGCACCTGTAAACGATTTTGGTAACGGTGAAAATCAAATTGATCGCACGGCCACATCTACGACGACATGGGGCGCTTTTGATGGAACGAGTTATTGGGTGGCTGCGATGTTTGACAATACGAACAAGAAAGGATTTATTGCTGGTGCTGCCACTACACCCAATTGGAAAAGCATGCAGTACTTACATCAAGCCACCACGGCTAATGGTCCGTTAACGGGATTTTCCGTTTATAACTCCGGCGGCACCCAGAGCGGAACCTCGATATCGTCGGATAAGTTTTTCCTAGGCTACTACAGCGATTACCAAGATGGTTTGGAACAATTCGGCCAAACCTATGCAGTTGGAGAGCCAAAACTTTCATGGACCGGCGGCGTGCCGATGGGCTACAACAGCTATTACAGTTTCTATGGCTTGCCGACAGTAGACGCGATGAACGGCATGATTGATTATTTTGCCGCTAATCTGAAACCGTTGGGCTACACCTATATGAATCTGGATTGCTGCTACAAAGGAACGTCAGGTCAGGCGTACCCGGCTGATTTCCAAGCCTTTGCGGATTATGCGCACAGTAAGGGATTGAAGGCGGGCAATTACACAGCGCCATTCTTTATTTACCAACAGCTGACAGATACGGTTCCGGGCGCACCAACGTATACATTTCAAGATATCGCACTTAAAGATAGCAGCGGTACGCCAATCTCAACGTATCTCGGGGCAAGTACGTACATTATTGACGCAACGCATCCGGGGGCGCAGGCTTATTTGAGAAATCTAATGGATGTGGACTTTGTCAATGTGGGCATGGACTATGCGAAGCTAGATTTTCTTGATCTGGGGATGTATGAGGGCAATCATTATGATGCTTCCAAAAATGGGATGCAGGCTTATCGCATCGGTATGCAAATCATGCGTGATGAGCTGCTAACTGCTTCGCAGCCTATTTATATTAACGAATCGATCGCTCCGCTGCTCCCGTCCGGCTATGCGCACGGCAGAAGATCGGGAATTGACACAACGATTCCATTGCAAGGCAACCTTTATTCGGGCATTGAGCGCCAAGCCTTCAACTCCGCTGCCTCTTGGTGGACGAACGGCACTCTCTATACGTACAATGACCCCGACATGGCACTGCCCGAAAATATTGCCAATGGATTCTACAAAAATACGTTGAATCAAAGCAAGCTGTACTCCACGGTAACGATGCTGGAGGGCGGTCATAACATCATCGGTGACAATGTTCCGTTTATTTCAGAGGATCGGATGAGTTCTTTGACGAATCCGTCATTAATTGCTTTATCTGGTCAAGGTAAAGCGGCTAAGCCGATTAAGATGACGAACTTTTACCATAAACTCGAGCATTCGCCGACAGCGATTTACTCCACCGATACGAATGGTGACAAAATTGTCGGACTCTCCAATTGGAACATGAACAGCACAGCTTCAACGACCGTAACTTTCGCTGACTTGGGGCTAAGCGCAAGCACGACTTATACGATTACGGAGCTTTACAGCAACACCAAAATCGGCACCTTCACTGGCAGCTATACACGACTCCAGCAGCCAGGCGAATCGGTTATTTTGCGGATTTCGCCGACAAGCTCAGCTCTGCCACTTGCTCCTGCCAATCTGGCAGCTGGCAAAACAGCAACAGCTTCCAGCTTCTATTCGGCGGGTTACGAGGCTTCCAAAGTAACAGATGGGGATATCTCAACGCGTTGGAGCGCAGCAGATAGTCAGTATAATAATCAGTGGGTGCAGATTGATTTCGGAGCTGCAACGAATGTGAACCGTATTGCTGTCAAAGAATATGGCTACGGCAACCAGAATTTTCAAATCAATACGTACAATCTGCAATATTGGAACGGAACGAACTTTGTTAATCTCAAGAATGGATTTACGATCGGGGATAACCGAGTTTTTGATTTTCCAACCGTTTCGACGTCGAAGATTCGGATCTATATCAACAAAGCCAACTTTCTAGCATCGATTAATGAGATTGAGGCTTATAACATAACTGGGAATACGGGCAGTATCATCGACCAGGACAACAGTGCCACTGCGTATACCTCCTATTCGGATATTCGCGCTAATCTGCAACGTATGCAGACGTTCTCTTTAACGTCCACGAACTTGCCGAGAATAGATACGTATCTGTACGAGAGCTACGTTAACAAAGTGCCTGAAGACAATTTATACATCGATATCGTGAAGCTGGATTTGAATAATAATCCCGTGGAGAAGTTGTTCACGGCATCGTTGCCATCGAACAATATTCCTGGATCGGCGACGCCTTACGCGATTTATCCGAAGTTGACTGGCCTCGATACGACGCAGAAGTACGGCATTATTTTACGCTCACCTGCCTCGCTGGATGATGGCTCTACGAACAATAAATATGGATTTGCTTACAACGACAGTAATTCATACGCAGGCGGTCTTGAGCGGGTTTCTACAAACGGTGGTGCTACATGGAGTACAGAAAATAGTGGAAATCGTGATTTGATTTTTACCATCTATAAATAATGCAACGGAAAACGGGGGACTTGCCTTTCGGAGCACATTGGTATTCCGTTAGCGCTACCCCCATTCTATTTTTGCCAGCAACTTGCTCAGCGATCACGATCACTTTCAGTCGTAGTTGCTGTGCTTCCATTTAAATAAATCGAATTGCGTTTCCAAAACTTAGCTCTTAATCGCGCCCATCATCATCCCTTTAACGAAAAACCTTTGGACGAAAGGATACACAAGCACAATCGGCAGAGTCGCTACCATCGTTACCGCCATACGAATGCTTTCACTGGATACAGGAACACGGGTACTATTTTGTGCGAGCTGCTGGGCATCCGACATCATCCCGGAGGTTTGGTACTGATTCAATATTTTAACCATCACAGCTTGTAATGTTTTTAACTGAGGTTTGTAGGTATAAATATAGGAGTCATACCAGGAATTCCAGTGCCCGATGGCAAGGAATAAGCCGATTGTTGCAAGAACGGGAACGCACAGTGGCAGGATAATCCGGAAGAAGATTTGCAAGTCATTGGCTCCATCCATTTTAGCGGATTCTTCAATCTCACCAGGAAGCTGCTCAATAAAGGTGCGAACCAGAATCATTAAGAATACCCCGATCATTCCTGGGAAAATGAACACCCAGAAGGAATCGATCAATCCAAGGGATTTGATGACCATATAGGTAGGTATGAGCCCGCCGCCAAAATACATCGTAAATACGAAGAAGAATGAGAAGAATTTCCAGCCTAGCAAATGTCGTTTACTGAGCGAGTAGGCGAGCATGGAAATGCAGAAGGTGGATAGCGCCGTACCGATCACTGTACGCAATACGGTAACGCGAATCGCACTCCAAATTTCTGGGCCACGGAAGATCGTCTTATAACTATCGAAGGTAATTTCACGAGGCCAGAAGTATAACCCGCCCCGCAGGGTGTCTGTAGCATCGTTCAGTGAAATGACGAGAATATTCCAGAACGGATAGAACGTAACAATGAAGATGATGGTTAGAAAAATATATAAGGACGCATCCAGGATGTGATCTGAGATATTTTTTTTGCTATTCATACATGTTCCCCCCTTGTTGATTAAAATAGTGATTGACCGTTCACTTTTTTGGCTGTGAAATTGACGATGACAACGATGATGAAAGCGACAACTGAACTGAACATCCCTACTGCAGAGGCGTAGGAGAACATGCCGTTCTGAAGCCCGAATCGGAACGAGTACGTTGATAATACGTCTGAGTAGTCTTTTGTCAGATTATTGCCTAACAAGAAGTGCTGGTCGAAACCGGCATTTAATATGCCGCCAAGAGCGAGAATGAGCAGGATCACAATCGTTGGTTTTAAATGAGGCAGCGTAATGTAACGGATCTGTGTGAATCGGTCTGCTCCGTCCACTTTCGCAGCTTCGTAGAGCTCAGGGTTAATGGAGGCAATGGTTGCCAAGTACATGATGGAGTTGTATCCCATATCCTTCCAAGTGTTGCCGAGTGCAACGAGCCACCAGAAATACTTCCCGTTTTGCAAAAATAAGATGCTGTCATTCGTAATATGGAAAAATTTAAGAATTGCATTTACC
Source organism: Paenibacillus sp. J22FR5 (assembly GCF_059691975.1). Taxonomy (NCBI): domain Bacteria; kingdom Bacillati; phylum Bacillota; class Bacilli; order Caryophanales; family Paenibacillaceae; genus Paenibacillus; species Paenibacillus sp. J22FR5. The sequence goes on from NZ_JCAUAN010000001.1 coordinate 47,810, forward strand.
GCACCGTCGGAAGATAGTAGAGTTACGATAATGTTTGCCGCAATTACCCAGGAAATAAAGTAAGGCAAGTATGACGCGGTTTGGACCGTCTTCTTGAAGCGTAAGTTCTTAATTTCATTAATCGCGATGGCGATAATAATCGGCATGGGGAATGAAAAGCATAGCGTAATGAAGGTGGAGGCGACCGTATTTCGCATGATTATCAGAAAATCACCGTTGGTAAAGAAGTATTTGAACCAATCTAAACCTACAAATTGACTATGAAACAAGTTCGTCCAGAACCCGCCAAGCGTTGGTTGGTAATTGACAAATGACATATACAAGCCAATCATCGGGGTGTACGCGAATAATAGAGCCCAAATTAACGCGGGCAGCATCATGAGAAACAAATATTTTTGCTCTTTGAAAACACGCCAGAGCTTGCGTCGAGGTATTTTTAACTCTCGTCCGTTGTGTACGTTTATGTTTGATTGCATGTGTGACACCTCGCAGTTCATGTGATATTAGAATTATAAGACTTTCAAAAAATAGATGTCGATATGACAATGTTCCGAATGATGCTTGAAAATAACTTTCATTTTGAAAAAGGGTTCAGAAACCGATAGGAACACAGTTATAATGAATTAAAAGTGGATGAACGAGGGGAACAACATGTATAGCATATTTCTAGTTGATGATGAACAGATTGAGTTAGAAATGATGCGTGATGTCATTCGGTGGGAAGAGATGGGGATTTATGTGGCAGGGACGGCAGTAAACGGTAAGGACGCCTTGGAGAAGATACAAGCGATTCAACCCGATATCGTTCTCACGGATGTCCAGATGCCGATTATGAATGGCATTGATTTAGCGAAACGGGTCACTGAGCAGTTCGATTGGATGAAAATTGTCTTCTTAACAGGTCATGATGAATTTAGGTATGTAAAATCAGCTCTTGACGTAGGAGCCGTAGGCTATTTATTGAAACCGTTGGATCTTGATGAGATCGAGAGCGTAATGAACAGAGTCAAAGAAAAGTGTGAGGAAGTTCGCCTCAAAAATACATCCTTACAAGCGACGAAGTCGAACATATTAACGGAGTTAGTATTCGAGAAAAATCAGGAGAGGATAAAAAAACTCATAGTAAGCTTCCATCACCTAGAGCGAATATCGGAACCTAAGCCATACACGATGGTGCTCATCAAAATTGACGATCATGTCGAGGAACGTCAAATTTTTATCGAAGATGCGATGAGACAGCTTCGAACGTTTACGAGCCAATTCAGCAAGGAACACCAGATGCATTGGAATGATGTATCGCTTCGCGAGGGTGAACTCGCCATATTAATCGACGGTGAACAAAAAGGCATTGATCGAGCGTTCTGGAGTGACATGTACCAGGCAATTCAACAGGTGCTGCCGTTCGCAGTGTCACTGGCTGTAGGCGAAACGTATGATTCGCTTGAGAACGTACATTCACTATACGATGATGCGAAAAAAGTATTAAGCGAGTTTTTTTATATCGGATATGGCAAAGTGATCTTCGCTGGGGATATTCAGGTCAACTTCGATAATCAAATACCGCCTTTTCCCGAGAATGAATTGTTAGAAGTCGTTCAACAGTTGAATGAAGAGCAGGTTGTACCGATCATCCATGAGTATTTCACAAGACTGATACAACTTCGTATACGGAAGAAGTACATTTATGATTGGGCACTGGACGTTATTGACCGTTTGCAGGAACAAATTCGCAACCAGCATACGGAGACGGGTTCAACGGGGACCCGGGCGGATTTATACCACTCCATTTACGATTGCAACACGATTCAAGAAATTGAAGAGGTTGTTGTACAAATACTGAAGCATACGATCGAGCCGATGAAAGACCGCTTTACGGATAAAAATTTGAAATTAGTTCATCAGGTTGGTTCGATTATACAGATGACGTTCCATCAGCAAATAACGATTACAAGCTTATCGAGCCAAGTCTATCTGTCTCCTAACTATTTGCGTTCGATCTTTAAAGAGAAAATGGGCGTGACGATTCATGACTATTTAACTAAAATTCGCTTGGAGAAAGCTAAAGAGATGCTTGGCGATCCATCGTTAAAGATACAGGACATCGCTCAAAAAGTAGGCTATGAGAGTACATCATACTTTATTTCTTTATTTCTGAAGAGCCAAGGGGTCACTCCGAATGAATATCGAAAAAGTTTATAGCGAGTTGCGTATTTGGCGGTCATTGGCGCATAAGGCCAGATGGATTACAAACGTGAGACTGCGTAATAAGTTTATTTGTATTTTTTTGATTTCCATTGTTCCCTTTTTTGGTTTAATTTATTATTCTTACACATCGACGAGAGCACAAATTACTGAGCAAACGTATGCGAGTTTGAGCGGTACGTTGAATCAGATTAATACGAATATAGAGAACCGACTGGATTACTACCATCAACTATCGAATATTTTATATATGGATTCACAGCTTCGCAATTATTTGTCGAACTACTATGAGAAGGCTTTCTATTACTTAGATGCGTTTGCCTATATTAACCGGACATTTGCTGGGATGATCGCTTTGAACACGAATGTAAAGGGCATCACGATTTATACGGACAATAAGACGCTGTACTCGGATGGAGAGTATGTCCGCTATACGGAAGAACTCCCGGAGGCCATAAGAAACCTTGCGATCGAGGCAGGTGGAGATATCGTGTTTACACAGACGGATGAGCATACGATCACCCTTGCTCGCTCGCTCACTTATTTCAGCCATGCGCATCCCTATGGCATATTGGCCATTCAAATTAATGTTGCTGAACTATACTCGTTGATTGAGAAAGAGAACAGTAACAAGAGCGTTTATATTGTCGATCAAATTGGCATGGTGATTACGTCTGTCGATAAGAGCTTAACGTCAAATAGGCTGTATGATACGTTCCCGATCCAGGACGAGCTTCAGTCCAGCTTTGGGAAGTTCGACAAACGGGTGAACGGCGAAGAGGGATTTTTCACTTATAAGCAGCTAAACAATGGATGGCGGACGGTCATTACCGTGCCGTACCATGAGCTGCTGGCGAGTACGAATACAGCAACGACACGAATCATTTGGATTTCGATTATTGCGTTTGCGGCGTCCATTTTATTAATCTACTCGACGACGAAAGTTATCACGAAACGAATCGAGAAGCTTCTCGTCCATATTCGGAAGATGGAACGAGGGGAGTTTCAAGTCTCATTGCCCAATATGGGACACGATGAAATTGGACAACTGTCGTTCGCGTTCAATAAGATGGCATCCAAAATTGAGGACTTGATTCAGGATGTTTACGTCAAGGAAATATCAAAGAAGGAAGCGGAATTGATGACACTGCAAGCGCAAATCAACCCGCATTTCTTATATAATACGCTGGCCTCCATCTCTTCCTTAGCATTAAAAGAAGGTGGCAAACAGGTGTACCAGATGGTTAATCATTTGGCGAAATATTATCGGATTTCCTTGAATAAAGGCAAGCGCATCATAATGGTGAATCAAGAGATTCAATTGGTAAAGAACTACATTTCCATCTTAGAGATTCGATTCCGAGGTATGCTGCATATGCACTATGATGTAGATGAGGACTTGTTAAAATTTACGACGATTAAGTTGATTCTTCAACCGTTTGTTGAGAACTGTATTAATCATGCTATCTATGATGAATCGGGGATTAACATTATTGTAAAGCTTCGTACCGAGGGTGAAGATATTTTGTTTCAAATTATTGATGATGGTGCTGGGATGTCTCAAGGTCATGTGAAAGATGCTTTTCAAAAAGCTAATAATTTATCTGGTTATGGGATTAAAAATGTGCATGATCGCATCCAGCTAACGTACGGCGAACAATACGGCGTGAATGTGTTTAGTCGTATAGGAATCGGAACTACGGTGACCTTGCGTATTCCGAAACGGATTAGCTATGAAGTACAGTAGTCTCCTGAAGAGCCTATTTTTCTTGCTTTAGAAAAATAGGTTTTTTTCATTTTCGATATGAAAGACGTTTTCCACTATGAATAATAACATTGCGATATAGATTAACAGCTGGAGTCTTTTTATAATTAAGCCTAGATATAACGCTCAACCATCATTGTGATCTATGAGAGGGGTTAAGGGAATGAAAAAGTTAAATGTAATTTTGTCAGCGGCTTTTCTGATGACCTTGCTTGCCGGATGTGGAACCAAAACAGTTACAGATGGAGCTTCACCAAGCAGTGCAACAGAAACAAAAGGGAACGATATTTCTCCGATAAAATTTACATGGTTCGATAAGAACACAGGGGATGCTTTCACGAATCCCGTAGCTCAAGCGATTACGCAGAAGACAGGTGTCACCGTAGAGATTCAACAGCCGACCGGCAATCCGCTAGAGAAATTGAATTTGATGCTGGCAAGCAATAATTTGCCGGATGTTATTATGCTCGATCGCGGAAGCGATATTATGAACAAATATGTTGCCTCGGGGGCAATTGTCCCGTTAAATGATTTGATTGACAAATATGGTCCGAATATTAAAAAAATGTATGGTGACACGTTGAAAAAGACTAGAAGTGCAGATGGCAAAAACTATTACTTGGCGAATTGGTACGGTCTTGAGAAATATCCGGTATTCGGCTTCTTGATGCGTATGGACATCCTGAAGGAACTGGGCGCAGGCGATAAAGTGAATAACGGTCAGCCTTTTACCGCGCAAGATTTTGAAAATTTACTCGTGAAATTTAAAGAGAAATATCCGACAATCGACGGCAAGCCTTCCATCCCGATGACATTGAATGGAGAAGATCTTGGAAGTGTGCAATGGACATTTAAAGGGATGTTCGGCATGAAGGTGTTCTATGAAAATAATGGAGAACTAAAGAAAGATATTCGAGATCCGCGTTACCTGGAAATGATGAAGTTTATCAATTCCTTGTACAATAAAGGTCTCATCGATAAAGAGTGGGCGACAATCAAAACGAAACAATATGAACAGAAGATTGCAGCCGGCAATGTATTCGCAACTGCGAATGCTTCATGGAATGTAGGCGCACCGAATACTTTGCTTAAAACGGATGCACCAGCGGGTTCGAACAAAGATGAAAGACAATTATACCAATATAAAGTGCTTGGACCTAACATTACAGCTAACCAAGTGACTTACGGTCCGAAAAGTTCATTAGGCTGGGACGGTGTGACGATCTCCAAGACGAATAAAGATCCGGTTCGCACAATCAAAATGTTGGATTACTTGGCAAGTGAAGAAGGCCAATATTTGTTGATGTGGGGGATTGAAGGCAAGGACTGGGATATGAAGGACGGTAAACACGTACCGCGTCCAGAAGTATTAGATGCGTTTACTAAAGATTGGAATAACGCTTCGAAAACAACGGGCATTCGCAAATGGACTTGGATGATCAAGAATGGTCCAGGTGCTGACGGCACGCCATATGATTTGATCGGACGTTATAAATCAGACCCAACGACGGATCTTGCCATCAAAAACCTTGCAGATACGTCCTATGACACGTCATCATACGATAATCTTGGACCTGCAGGCGGTACGCCTGAAGCGATTATGGAGCAAAAAGTCAACGAAGCGGTTAATAAATACTACCTAAAAATGGCATTAGCTCCTTCCGAACAACAAGTGACCGACTTGTACAATCAAATGATGCAGGAAGTGGAAGCGGCAGGTCTTTCCAAATTGGAAAAAATTTATAACGATAACTATCAAGCACGCTTGAAATTGTGGAAATAACCTATTTTAGTAACGAATAGCAGGTGAAAAGAATGACGATACAATATGATGAAAAACATCGCATATTTGCAATTCAGATGAATACAACTTCTTATGTATTTGGTCTGAATGAAAAAGAAAGTTTGCAGCACCTTCACTGGGGCGCATCGGTAAATGTAGAGGATTGTATTCCGTTACTCCGTTCCCGGTTCCATAGTTCCTTTGATATGGAACTAGAGCGCGAGATTGAAGAATATAGCTTCTGGGGAGAGCTCGTTTACAGCGAGCCTTCTCTCAAAGTTACGTGGCCTGATGGCGTACGCGACCTTTGTATGGAATATGCAGATCACCGAATCTTTGAGCAAGATGGTAAAGAGGTTTTGGTCGTTACGATGAAGGACTGTGTCTATCCCTTAGAAGTACACTTAACGTATGTTGTCATTTCTGAGTTTGATCTCATTGAGCGTTCAGCACGAATCGTGAATACAGGTGATGGCGACGTTTACTTGGAAAGTATGCAATCTGCTGCCTGGACGATGCCCACCTTATCCAATTATCGTTTAACCCATGTGACGGGGAAATGGTCTGGTGAATTCCAGCTTCGAGATACCGTACTATCCGAGGGTAAGAAAGTGCTGGAATCCCGAAGAGGTTTCACAGACGGGCATGCGAATCCGTGGTTTGCCATTGATAATGGACATGCAACGGAAGAGAGCGGAAAGGTATGGTTCGGTGCGCTTGGTTGGAGCGGTAACTGGAAGATTACAGCGGAGAAAACGCCGTTTAATCAAGTCCGAGTGACTGGCGGTATCAATGATTTTGATAGCGAGTGGATGTTGGGGCCCGGTGAAAGCTTCGAAACGCCGATGTTTGTAGGTGGATATACAGCACGTGGATTTGGTGAAATGAGTCGTCATCTTCATCAATATCAGTACAATTATATTATTCCAAGCCAGGAAACTCGCAAAGTCTTATATAATTCTTGGGAAGCGACATATTTCGATGTGAATGCCAAAGATCAGATGGCGTTAGCCGAGCGCGCAGCTAAATTGGGCGTAGAGCTTTTTGTAGTCGATGATGGCTGGTTTGGACAACGGAACCATGACCGGGCGGGACTGGGAGATTGGTTAGTGAATAAGGAGAAATTCCCGAACGGGTTGAATGAATTAATTCATAAGGTTCATGAACTGGGCATGGAATTTGGCATTTGGGTGGAGCCTGAATCTGTAAATCCGGACAGTGACTTGTATCGTCAGCATCCGGACTGGGTGTATCATTTCCCTACCCGAGGTCGGACGGAATTGCGTAATCAGCTACTATTGAACATCTCGAAGCCTGAAGTGAAAAGCTTCATTATCGAATTCATGTCAAACCTACTCAGTGAACATGATATTGCATTTATTAAATGGGATATGAACCGTACCGTTACAGAACCGGGCATGAAGGATCATCCGATCAATCGGCAGAAGGAGATTTGGGTTCGTCATGTTCAGAGTTTGTATGAGATTTGGGCAGAGCTGCGGAATCGGTTCCCGCATGTCGCATTTGAAACTTGTGCGGGCGGGGGTTCCCGAATTGATCTGGGGATTTTGCGCTATGCAGACCAGTCTTGGCCTAGTGATAATACGGATGCCTTTGACCGTCTAAGCATTCAAGAAGGGTTCGCCTATGTGTATCCTCCAAAAATGATGACATGCTGGGTTACGGAATCGCCTAGCGGGATGAATAAGCGGATGGCATCACTGCAATATCGCTTCCATAGCGCCATGATGGGGACACTTGGGATAGGTTCGAACTTGAACGAGTGGAGCGATGAGCTCATTGAACAGTCTGCTGCATTTGTCCAGCAGTATAAGGAAATACGTCCCTTAGTGCAATTTGGCCATCAGTACCGTCTGTCAAGTCTGAAGCATAAAGGGGTAACTTCTGTTCAATATGTGAATGACAGTGGTTCAGAGAGTATCTTCTTCGCATTCCTGCACTCGCAGCGATTAGGTGAGCCTTTGCCTCGTTTGTGTTTACAAGGATTAGAATCAGATCAAGCGTATAGCATTGATCAGTTGCCTGGAAGATGGACGGGCAGAGCTTTAATGAATATAGGCATTGAGCTGCCATTGCGCGGGGATTTTGATAGTCTACTTTATCGCATACAAGCAATCGAATAAGTGTATGAAACAAAGGGAAGTTCCACTTTCCGTGTCTGGAGTTACACGGAGGGAGGCTTCCCTCTATTTTCTTGAAAATGGGACTGACAAGGAGGCAGATGTGTGCAATTAAACAATGAAAACAAAGTAAGCGTGCGCGTGGATTCTGAGTCAATTATTCATGCAGATAATGGTTTGGTGCACATCGAAATTGATTTGGAAAAAGGCGAATTTGCTTGTTTCCGCCACGGTTTATTTGTCTTGAAAGAAATTCGAAGCGCATTTAGATGGCAAGGTCGGGAATACAACACAGGGATTTATAAACGACATTACATGTATGAAAAACCGGGGGAAATTGAAGACAGTTTCGGAAAAGGTATTCATTTGGTTATTCGGCACGAATCTATCGGCCTTCCAAATGTAGAGCAGCATTTTTATGTGTACCAGAATATGTCTTACTTTTTGACCAAAGTCGTTGTGATTCATGAAGAAGAAACAAAGGTAAACCGAATTTCAGTTATGAAAACGAATACATTAACATTAGAAAATGACTCCGCACCGGAGCAGGAGCTTCATGTGCTGCGTGTTCCTTATGATAATGACAAATGGGTGCGTTATGTCGCCAAACCGCTGCCGCTTGAAATCGAAAGCTATGAAGTTGCCGTTGTGTATCAGCCTAGCACTCGGCAAGGGCTCATCTTGGGTTCAATCACCCACGATACATGGAAAACAGGCATTCGGATCAAAGGGGAGATGGCCGGAAAACTGGATGAGCTCGAGCTGTATGGCGGAGCGGCGTGCGAAATGACTCGCGATTCCCAGCCGCATGGACATGTGAAAGGGACACGTATCGAATCTCCGCTCGTTTTTGCTGGGTTTTATGCGGATTACCGCGAGGGTCTTGAGATGTACGGAGGGGCTAACACTCGCATAGCGGCTTCACTGAAGTGGGAGGGCGGCGTTCCCTTCGGTTGGAACAGTTGGTCTGCCGCAATGACCAAGTTGGATTATGACCTGTATACCTCAACGAGTGATTTTCTGAAAAAGGAAGTACAGTCGCTGGGATTTCAGAACGAAAATACGCTGTACATCAATTTTGACGCTTTCTGGGACAATTTGACCCCTGCCGAAATGGAGGACGCGCTGAAGAGAGTTCGTCAAAACGGTCACAAGGCTGGAACGTACTGGACTCCTTTCGTTTTTTGGGGGAGCCCAGCTCAGTTCGGTCAAACTGTCGAAGGAACGAACGGCAAATACACGTACGCTGACCTTCTGCTTCGAGGCTTTGACGGGGAAATTCTCCCGGATATAGCCGGAGGGCTGGCCCTGGATCCGACGCATCCAGGAACACTTGAAAGAATCGATTGGTTCACCAGCAAAATGATTTTGGAAGGCTTCGAATACATCAAACTGGATTTTATGGCGCATGGTGCGCTTGAAGGAAGGCACTATCACCCTGAGATAACTACGGGAATTGCTGCGTACAACTATGGGCTGTCCTATTTGACGAAGAGACTGTCGCCTGAAGCGGCGGGAAGACCGATTTTTATCAACCTGTCGATTGCACCATTGTTCCCTTACGCTTTTGCTCACAGTCGCAGAATTTCCTGCGATGTATTCGGAATGATACAGGACACAGAGTATTTATTAAATTCACTGACGCACGGATGGTGGATGAACAATACCTTATACCGATTTAACGATCCGGACCATTCCGTGCTGTACAAGAGCTTCAATCAGGAGATGACGACACGGCATGAAGGGCGAAGCCGTCTGACGGCTTCCGTTATTGCAGGCACTGTTCTTCTGCTGGGAGATGATTTCCGAAATGAAGAAGCGGCATGGCGTGCCAAAGCTTGGTTGCAAAATCGAGAAATCATGGACCTTGCCCGTCTGGGGAAAACTTTTATGCCGGTCGAGGGGAATTATGGAGACAAGGCTTCTGATACTTTCGTACTTCTCCATCCAGACGATGACCAGATTGTTTATCTTGCTGTGTTTAATTTTGATGCGGTGCAATCTGTCGCAAAATCAGTAGCACTGGAACGGGCGGGGCTTGATCCCAGTCAGCGATACATCGTTTCTGACCTGTGGGAAGGCACGGAAAGCGAAGTTCAGGAAAAGCTCACGGTACATTTAGTGCCGGCTGAATCCAAAATTTTTAAGCTGAACAAAAAAAGTGAATAAGATGGGATGCTGTAATTCACTCCGCAAAAAATATTCTTTCTTTTGAAGAAGAGACCGAATTTCTGCTGAAGTTCTCCGAGGAGAACGATTATGTGGCAGGCGTTATTGATTGGCTGGATATGTCATAAAAAATGATGCGGAGGTTAATTATGTCTAAAAGAATATTAAAGAATACAGGTTTTTATTTATTAATGTTAGTATTTCTATTACCTAATCTATTGATAGGAATTACGGTTAATCCGGCCAATACTCAGGCTTCGGAGATAAACAATGCCTATGAAGCGGAAGCACCGGGAAATACGTTGCAGAATGGGGCCGGAATAGGAGATTGCGCGAGTTGTTCGGGCGGGAAAAAGGTAAATAACCTTGGGAACGGCGCTGTAATCATTAACCATGTTAATGTTCCCACCAGCGGCACTTATAAAATGAACGTTTATTATATTGTTGGGGATAACGCCCGCTCGTTTTATTATACGGTCAATAATAATGGAGATGTCGTAAATCTGACAACACCCTCTACAGGTTCATGGAGTACGGTAGGATCGGTTACAACGAATGTGGCCCTCGCAGCAGGAGATAACACGATCAAGTTTGATAAGGCGGGGGGATATGCGCCGGATTTGGATCGAATAACGATTTCCATCGAACCGGTGTCGGATCCGGGAGGGAATCCAAGTGAACCTGTTGTATACCCCAATAGTCATTTTGTTAATATCATCAATGGAAATGTGAAAATAGAATATGATCTTAACAACGGAGTAGCCAATTATTATGCAAACGGCGTTAAAAAAATAGCTAACTTTTATGCAAGCGTCCAGTTGGATAACGATATAACAAGCAAGGATTATACGACTAGAACAGTTTCAACTTCTGGTAATGAAACGACAATTACACTTGAAGGCAGCGGGCTGCCTACAATGAAGCAGCACTTTTATATGGTTAACGCGGATTACTTCGATACGCTTGTAGAGGTGAGTGGCGCTAACTTAAGTACGAACAGGATTGCGCCGATCGTAGTGGATCCTACAGGAAATGTAGATATAGGTCAATATTCAAATGTCAGGGCGTTATGGGTTCCATACGATAACGATGCTTGGGTCAGCTACAACGCAATGTCGATCAATAACACGGCAACAAGCAACGAAGTAACTGCCTTCTACGACAATACCAGCAGGAATGGATTGGTTATTGGGTCGGTTGTGCACGATACATGGAAAACCGGCATTACCTATAATGGTGTTGGCAATAAGCTAATCAATCTTAATGTGTTTGGCGGAAATACGAATATAGATGCGACCCGCGATGTCATGCCTCATGGCAAGGTTACCGGGAACGCGATAAAGTCTCCAAAGGTATTTGTCGGGTATTTCATGGATTGGCGGAATGGAATGGAAACCTATGCCAATGAAAATACAGCTCATGCTCCAAAGTTCACTTGGAACGGAGGCGTACCTTTTGGATGGAATAGCTGGGGAGGGCTCGGGACGAAGTTAAGTTATACGAAGGCCACGGCTGCATCAAACTTTATTAAGAAAGGGCTAATGAATGACAACTTTAGCAATAACGACACTGCTTACATAAATCTTGATTCGTATTGGACTAACTTTACTGATGCGCAATTGAGCAATTTTGTATCTACCGTCCATAATAATGGCCAGAAGGCTGGAATTTACTGGGGACCTTTTGTGTATTGGGGTTCGGACCTAAATTCGCAGGTTGAGGGAACGAATTATAAGTATAGTGATATTGTTATGCGAAAGAGCGACGGAACACCTATATCGCTTGGCGGGGCCTTTGCCCTCGACCCGACACATCCTGGAACGATCAAAATGAATAATCTCAAATTTGCATACTTCAAAAGTAAAGGTTTTGAATATATCAAATTGGATTTTCTAACCCATGGTTCACTTGAGGGCGGTTCGAACGATGGCGTACATTACGATCCATCTGTTCAAACGGGTATTCAGGCATACAATAAAGCCATGCAAACGATTAAAGACCAAATTAACGGGTCAATGTTCATAAGCCTATCTATTGCACCTTTGTTCCCGTACCAATATGGCCAGGCGAGAAGGATTGCTACGGATACCTATGGGAAAGTGAGCGAGACGCAATATACCTTGAACTCCGTATCCTATGGGTGGTGGATGAATGAAAAATTATACAATTATAATGATCCAGATGGTATGGTGCTCTACAAGAGTTATTCCGGGGCAATATACAGCGATACCGACAACAAAACGAGAGTCAACGGCGCTGCCATTACCGGAACTATTTTCTTGAACAACGATGATTTAAGTGATGTAAATGCGCAAAACAGGGCATCGGCATACCTGACAAATCCAAACATTAATAATCTGGCAAAAAGAGGGAAGTCGTTCAGACCTGTTGAGGGCAATACAGGGGTTGGGGCAGCAGATACGTTTACGCTTGATGACAGCGGAGAGCATTATATCGCCGTCTTTAATTATGATACAAATTCAAGCGCCGCAAAAACCGTAGATTTATCAAGGGCCGGTTTAAAAGGTAATACGAATTATACCGTAACGGATTTATGGACCAACGCCACAACAAGTGCGACTGGATCACTTAGCTTAACGCTTAATCCGGGAGAATCGACAATCGTCAAGCTGGATGAGACAAGCGAGAATACAACATTAAGCGGTATAACAATGGATGGTGCGGCACTTAAGGGATTTGCGGTTGATGCGACAAACTATACGATTGTGCTCCCTTACGGTACAACGAAAGAACCAAAGATTAAAGCAACAACTGTAAACAACCGAGCTAAAGCTAAAGAAAAGAAAGCAAAAAGCTTGCCAGGAACAGCAACAATAGACGTAACCTCAGAAAGCGGAAAGACTACAAAAACCTATTCAATCCATTTTGCTGTTGTGCCGGAAGCTAGGACAGAGGCATCATTAGCTGATTTAACAGTAAATGGAGAGACGATAACCGGATTCTCTGGAGCTATAGAAAACTACGACATAGAATTACCTTTTGGAACGACTATCGTTCCAAAAGTGGCCGCAACAGTAAAAGCTGAGAATCAAGCTAAAGCAGTGGTGACACCAGCTGTAAGCTTGCCAGGTACAACATCAGTCGTGGTTACCGCATTAGATGGCGTTACAACAAAGACTTATACAATCCATTTCACCGTTAGTCAAAATATACCGCAATCCCAGATGACTGCCACTGCAACAAGCGCGCAAGAGACTTGGACACCGGCTTCAAACGCTATTGACGGCGATCCGGGAACGCTGTGGCATACATCATGGAGTCCATATGATAATCTGCCACAGTCTATAACGCTAAAGCTTGGAGGTTCCTACAATATCAGCAGCTTAAAGTACCTTCCAAGAAGTGATGGCCCGAACGGGATTATTACTGATTACAATATCTATGTAAGCAATGATGGTTTAAACTTCACGTTGGTTGCTCATGGCAATTGGGATAATAATGCGTTACTTAAGACAGCTACTTTTACACCTGTAACAGCGCAATGTGTTAAGCTTGAAGCTTTGGCTGGGGTGAATGGGTATGCTTCGGCAGCAGAAATTAATGTTGGGGTAGGGCAGTAAAATTTGATTTGGATCACGTTATATAAAGAAGTGAGAGCTATCTCGAAGACAAGTTACTTTGTTTTAGAGATAGTTCATTTTTTATTAAATATGGGATAACGGAGGTAGTTCGGAATGAATGAAATGAAACTATGGTACACCAAAGGCGCGAAGGAATGGTCGGAAGGGCTGCCGATCGGCAACGGAAGACTGGCCGCAATGGTCTATGGTGGAGCGGAGGATGAGACATGGAACATAACGGAACTGACTTACTGGTCTGGGAAAAGGGAAGCTGTCACCAGTATCTCTTCCGGAAAAGAAGATTTAGCAAGGCTCAGGCAGCATTTTTTCGAAGGGGATTACGAAGCGGGTGAACGGTTGGCTGGTGAACTCCTCGAGCCGGTCAAAGGAAACTTCGGCACGAATCTACCGATGTGCGATGTACTGCTGCACTTCGGGCATCTGGAAGAGAATATTGCCCGCCAGTTGAGCATTGATAATGCGATCGTGACGACATCCTATAAAGTTAACGGAGCCAATCTGCATCGCGAAATGTTCGCTTCTCACGAAGATGGTATCATCGCCTGCCGGATATGGAGCGAGCTTCAGGATGGTGTATCTTTCTCCCTCCGTTTAGAAGGGAAAACGGAACGCTTCGAAAGCTGGAATGAGACAACTGTCACGTTGGCATTCCGGGGACAAGCCGCAGAGAGTGTTCACAGCGACGGCGAATGCGGTGTACGTTGCCAAGGGAATGTCGGCGTACGGGTTAAGGGCGGGCAAATAACGGGCGAATCAGGCAGCCTTGTCATTGAAAAGGCGAATGATGCCATTATATACTTCAGTGTTTCTACGGATTACGGCCAATCTGACGATAGTTGGCTGAGCGAAAGCTACAGACAGCTGGAGAAAGCAGAAGCCAAAGGATATCCGCAGCTCAAAGCAGATCATATCGCGGATTACCGCAAATTGTACGAACGTGTCAGAATGGATTTCGGTGACTCCAGTCACAGTGAGCTACCGACGGATGCCAGAATTAAGCTATTAGCGGAAGGGTACGACGAAGACCCTCATCTGTATTCGCTTTTTTTCCAATATGGCCGGTATTTGACCATCTGCGGTGCACGGGAAGATTCTCCGCTTCCATTGAACTTGCAGGGAATTTGGAATGATAACCAAGCTTGCCGGATGGGCTGGACGTGTGACTATCACCTTGATATTAATACCGAGATGAATTATTACCCGACGGAGATTACGAATTTGTCGGAAAGCCATCTTCCGTTGATGAGGTATATCGAGCGTTTATCGCAGGGGGGGAGGTCGGCGGCAATAGATTTTTATGGTTGTGAAGGCTGGGTCGCGCATACTGTCTCCAATGCATGGGAGTTCTCAGCGCCGGCGTGGCAGACATCTTGGGGACTGAATGTGACTGGTGGACTCTGGATAGCCGGTCAGCTTCGCGACCATTACGAATTCTCGTTAGATGATGAGTTTCTTAAAGAAATGGGCTATCCGATATTAAAGGAAGCAGCGCTTTTTTTCCTGGATTATATGACAATTCATCCGAGTTATGGTTGGCTGGTTACCGGTCCGTCAATTTCTCCTGAGAATACCTTTTTTGCGAACGAGGGGACGAAGGTGCACCGCACTTTGTCTATGGGAACGACTTTGGATCAGGTGCTCGTAAGCGATTTGTTCGAATTCTGTTTGGCAGCGGCAGAGAGGCTGCAAAGAGATGAAGAGCTGCAAATTAAACTTAAGAAGGCGATTGAACTGTTGCCTCCGCTCCAAATTGGCAAAAAAGGACAGCTGCAGGAGTGGTTGGAGGATTACGAAGAAGCTCAGCCGGAGCACCGCCACTTGTCTCACTTGCACAGCCTGTTTCCGGGTTACCGAATCACCCCACAGGATACACCGGCGTTAAGCAAAGCAGCTCGGATTACGCTGGAGGCACGGAAGTCCAGCGACAATCATGAGGATATCGAATTTACGGCAGCGGCTTTTGCAGGATGCTTTTCTAGGCTGCACGACGGAGACCGTGCTTACGAGCAAATCTCTCATTTGATTGGAGAGCTTTGCTATCCCAATCTTCTTACCTACTCGAAACCGGGAATCGCAGGGGCTGAGACCAAAATCTATGTCGCGGACGGTAATTACGGAGGAACCGCAGTCATCGCAGACATGCTTCTTCAAAGCCATGCAGGAGTGCTCCATCTGCTGCCTGCGCTTCCATCAAATTGGGCTTCCGGAAAGTTTGCCGGTTTGAGAGCAAGAGGAGCTTTGGAAGTCGATGTTATTTGGTTGGATGGTCATATTACAGAAGCAACCGTAAAAGCCTTTACCACTGGACGCACAATATTGCGTTATCGCGACCGAACGGTCAGCTTTGAGTATAAAGCCGGCCATATCTATCACATCAATGAAGAGCTGCAGATACAGGGAGGACTTCAATGAGAATCATTCATGCTGAATCATTCCTCTACCGTGTGCCGCCAAGCATGCCGTGAATTGACTCGACGCATGTCGTGTCAGGAATTGAATTTATTGAAATTAGGATCAAGACTGACAATGGCCTAGAAAGCATCGGAATCAGCTACACGGTAGGCGTTGGCGGAACGGCGATCAAATCGCTTATCGACGATTACGTCATCAACTCTTTGATTGGAAGAGACCCGTCCCGGTACGAGGAAATCTGGCAGGATCTCAACAGGCAACTGCATCGGTGTGGCGATGGCATCACATCGCTTGCGCTGGTGTATACCGTTTTTCGTACAATAGATCGTTTAAAGGGAAACATGTTTAGATAGATTGCATTGAATAATGGAAATATCCCATAGGATACGAGAAATCCGGCATAATCTACACCTTTGGTAAAATACCCATATAAGTCGTATCTGAAATCGAGAAAAGCATCGGCAGATTGATCTGATAGGGATACAATGAGGCAATCTTAACCAAAAGCGGGATTTATTTTGATTATGCATTATGATGAATAATTATACAAAGTTGAATTTGCGGATAATCTCAACAACTATGACAATTACGGCATCTTTGAGAAGTCGCAAATGGTTTGATTCTCACCAATTATGAAAACGACCCTTGATAAATCTACATATTCCGTCGATTATTTCTCACTATTTATGACGCCACACATTTTTTTTCGGAGCATTTTGGTATTTTTACGGTATCGATTCGAGATTCATTGATGCCGTTGCGTGTCCTCCGATTCCTTCGCTTTACTGAACAAATTTCCATTCTTATTTAAGAAGCCGGGAGAAGACCTGAACAAGGTGACTCTGCCGGCTTCTTTCTCTTACGAAAAAATCTCCACTTTCGCGTCTGTCGGAATAAAATAAGGGATTATTGATAATGCCCAGCAATAATGTCCCCAAACTAGAAAATAACGAAAAGACGCTGAAGGAAATGCTATCACAAAGCTCCGACTTCAAATCGAGTGATTTCACTGTCGGTGACCGCCATTACCGACTTTTTTATTTAGATACAATGATCAATTTTGCCGTGGTGCAAGACCATATTATTCGCCCTTTGCTTCATCACACGGACGACGCCAGCATCCGCGAATCCGTGTCCATTCTGGATTACAGCGAGACTGATATTCTTTCGACTGGAGTGAAAGCGCTGGTTAAAGGGAAGACGGTGCTCCAAATCGATGGCGAAGCGAAGCTCTATTTGCTTGGAACAGAGTTGAAAAAAGAACGCTCGGTCAACATTCCGGTGAACGAACGCGTGGTGCAAAGACTTTCCGCGATTGTCAATCGTACCGCATTTCGACGTACAGATCTTGAACTCGGATGCCGATTAACTTAGAGGGATATTTCTTAGCGCCCGCCGCAATTACGAATGAAAAAGCTAGTTGATAGAAGAGAAAGTTCTATTAAAGAAGCCACTCCATGATCAGGAGTGGCTTCGTATTTATAGCCACTCATCTACGTTGAAACAAAACTCGAACAATTATCCTATTTCACTTTGACCTTCGAGTCCTTAATTGTTTAATTATTCGTGGTGTTTTATAGTTTCGTCATTTCTCAGAGCGATGCAATGCGGCGTGATCAGTAAATCAAATAAATTAATTTCCCCCACGGTTGCGCTAAAATGACATTGTTCGACAAGTATGTACGAGCCAAATTCATCCTGCCACTTACCTCTCTCATGAAAATAGCTTACTTTTGTGCAAATACTTCATATTATTATACATTCATATTCCGGTTTCCACATCTTACAATGAAGGTAAATCACATATTTTGAGAGGGGATTATAACGATGAATCACACTGTACTAGCCAAACCGACAGGGCAACAGCATAAATGGCAAGATATGGAATTAGGGATGTTTTGTCATTTTGGCATCAATACATTTTGTGATCAGGAGTGGGGGGAAGGAACCGATTCGCCGGAGTTGTTCAACCCAACTCAGTTTGATGCTCTGCAGTGGGTCCGCGCCGCAAAACAAGCAGGGTTTGCTTATTTCATTTTAACCGCCAAGCACCATGATGGCTTCTGCTTATGGCCGACGAAAACGACCGACTATTCCGTAAAATCGAGCCCTTGGAGAAATGGAGAAGGCGATGTGGTTCGTGAGGTTGTTGATGCGTGCGAACAGGAGGGCATCCGTTTCGGATTATATGTATCGCCGTGGGACCGACATGAGCCTTGTTACCAAGACAAGGAGGCTTATGACGATTTTTACGCCGCACAGCTTACTGAACTGCTTACGCAGTACGGCCCGCTTATGGAAGTTTGGTTCGATGGAGCCGGTTCGCATGGCAGGGAATACGATTGGAGACGCATCATCGGACTCGTAAATCAATATCAGCCGGATGCCATGATTTTCAATATGGGAGCGCCAACGATTCGGTGGGTAGGCAATGAGGATGGCGTCGCGCCGTATCCGTGTTGGAACACGGCTGAATCGGCCAAGCTTAGCATGTACACGAACGATATGGCGACATGGTTGCCGGAGACTCCGGCATGGGTGCCTGCCGAGTGCGATGTGCCTATCCGAAAAGATCGCTGGTTCTGGCATCCGAATGACGAACACACACTTCGGTCGCTGGACAACTTACTCGATATTTATTATCGTTCTGTTGGACATGGCTGCACACTTTTGCTAAATCTGGCTCCCGATAACAGGGGCCTCTTGCCTGAGGTGGACGTTAACCGTTTGATTGAATTCACTGACGAAATCAAGAGAAGATTCTCGAACCCGATTGCTAGAACGGATGGAGAGGGAGATACAATATACCTTTCGTTTGAAGCAGAAACCGATGTCAATCATGTGATTTTAATGGAAGCAAATGCCGACGGCGAACGCGTTCGCGCTTACGTGCTCGAGGCAGAGCAGCAAGGGCAATGGATAGAACTGGTTAAAGGAAGCGCTATAGGCCACAAAAAGATTGACCGATTCGAAACCATCCGCACCAAGCAACTGCGGCTTCGCGTGGAGGCTAGCATAGAGAAAGCTTTGATACGTAGTTTTGCAGCTTATTATTGTTGATCATGTGTCAGAGAAAACCTTGGTAAAATTTTAATTATTGGATAGCTGCCTGCTTAGTAAGTTTACAATGAATTCTCATAAAAAGTAATCGAAGGGATGAGGCGAAATGAGATTGTTTTATCAAAGTCCGGCAAAGGAATGGACTGACGCGCTGCCAATTGGCAACGGTCGAATGGGCGCCATGATTTTCGGCGGAATCGAAGTTGAAAAAATTCAATTAAACGAAGATACGCTCTGGTCGGGGGGACCGAAGAATTGGAATAACCCTCGTGCCAAAGAAGTGCTGCCGGAGGTGCGTCGTCTCTTGGCAGAAGGCAAGTATTTGGAGGCCGACCAATTGTGTAAGGAGATGTTGGGGCCGTACACGCAATCATATTTGCCGTTAGGCGATATCTCCATTGTATTTGAGCATGGGGACATCGCGCATTCCTATCACCGAGAGCTGGATTTGCAGGAAGGCGTATCCCGCGTCGAGTACAAGGTTGGTAACGTTCTGTATACGCGAGAGATGTTCGCTTCCTATCCCAGTCAGGTTATTGCTGTGCGTCTGCAGTCCAGCCAAGTCGGATCGCTAAATTTTACCGCGCGTCTGGATAGCCTGCTGCGTGTTAGTATGCTTCAAGAGAACGGTCATTGGATCATGCGTGGCAAGGCACCGTTGCAGGTGGCCCCAAGCTATTATCGTGTTGACCAACCGATCGTATACGAAGATCAAGAGGATGGAGAGGCGATGTCTTTCGAAGGTCGGCTCGCGGTTGTTACGGACGACGGATACGTGCATGCAGACCAAGCCGGTTTGCATGTTCGCGGAGCCACAAGTGTGACGCTTTACTTCAGTGCGGCCACGAGCTTTAACGGCTTTAATCGTTCGCCTGGCAAAGAGGGCAAGAATCCGGGAATGATCACGGAAGCATATCTGTCAGAGGCAATGCAACATTCTTATCGTGAGCTTCGCGACAGTCATGTCAACGACTATCGCAGCTTGTTCGATCGAGTCAGCATTCATCTGGGGCAGACGATCAGCCCTGCAGACCAGCCGACAGACAAACGGATTTCAGAGTTTGGGGCTCAGGATCCGGGCTTAGTAGAGCTATTATTTCAGTATGGTCGCTATTTGATGATCGCCAGCTCGCGCGTGGGCACGCAGCCAACTAACCTGCAGGGTATTTGGAATAAAGAGACACGGCCACCGTGGAGCAGCAATTATACATTGAACATCAATACCGAGATGAACTATTGGCCTGCAGAAACCTGCAATCTACCTGAATGCCATCAGCCACTGCTCGAATTTATCGGAAATTTGTCGGTTAACGGAAAGACTACCGCGGAGATCAATTACGGCGCTCGCGGATGGACGGCGCATCACAACTCGGACATTTGGGCTCAGAGCGCACCCGTAGGCGATTATGGACACGGCGACCCGGTTTGGGCGTACTGGCCAATGGGCGGCGTCTGGCTTTGCCAGCATCTGTGGGAGCATTACGCGTTTGGCAGAGATAAGGCGTATCTAAGCGAGAAGGCGTATCCGATTATGAAGGAGGCCGCTCTGTTTTGTTTGGATTGGCTGATTCTGGATCAGGATGGATATCTTGTCACAGCCCCATCCACGTCGCCGGAACATAAATTTGTCGCTAGCGACGGTAAGAACGCTTCTGTAAGCACAGCATCGACGATGGACTTATCATTGATCTGGGAATTGTTTACGAATTGCCTCGAAGCGGCTGAAGTTCTAAGTGTTGATGAGGCTTTCAGGTCCGAGCTCAAGTTGGCGAGAAGTAGGCTGCTCCCGCTGAAAATTGGACGGCACGGCCAGCTTCAGGAATGGTATCGGGACTTCGAGGAAGAGGACTTGAATCACCGTCACGTCTCTCATTTGTTCGGGGTGTATCCGGGCAGCCAAATGAATGAGGAGGTCACGCCCGATTTGTTCACGGCGGCGCGAACGTCTTTAGAGCGGCGCGGGGACGAGGGGACAGGCTGGAGTCTCGGTTGGAAAATCGGCTTATGGGCCCGTTTCCAAGACGGCGATCGCGCGCTGCTGCTTATCTCCAACATGTTGCAACTCGTGAAGTCAGACGACTGGAAACCGCAGAAAGGCGGCGTTTATGCCAATTTGTTTGGTGCGCACCCGCCTTTCCAAATTGACGGCAATTTTGCCGCTACAGCCGGCATTTCGGAATTGCTGCTGCAGTCGCATAAAGGGTTTCTGCACTTGTTGCCAGCGCTTCCCGAAACGTGGACTTCCGGTAATGTAAACGGGTTGCGGGCGCGCGGAGGGTTCACGGTCAGTCTGCAGTGGGACAGAGGCTGTCTGAGCGAAGCGGGGATCGTTTCTTTGAACGGCGAACTGTGTACGGTTTATTCTCAAATGCCGGTGCATGTGTTAGATGAGGACGGCCGCGAAGTTACATTTACTTCAGCGGAACGCTCAGGTTGCATTACGTTCGCAACTTTTGTGGGATCCAGGTACAAGATCGTACCGAAATCGCGATCCACTGATTGACAAATAGTTACTGTCACTGAAGCAGTTTGTCTGAGGTTTACGTGCTTGAGGCAAAGGCGAACTCCCCTGAGAGGAATGGGGGGAGTTCGCCTTTTTTGTCACCTTAGCCGAAGCGCAGTTTAAATTCTGTTTTATAGAGCTCATTTTTGTTGAAGATCTATGATAAACTCGAAATAACAGTTCTCAGCCAGAGAAGATGCTTGCTCTGATGAGAGTAGATAACATACCAATCGCAAAAAGGTAGTGATTCCATTGAAAAAAACGTGGTTTAATCGGTTATTGATCTCCTATGTTCCGATATTTTTCATTACGATTACGGTGATCATCTTTATATCCGTTTCGATCATCAGCGAAATTTCCATTAAAGAAACGGAAAAAGCCAATCGCATTTTTACCAATTATGTAACGGATTCGATGGACAGGTCATTGCGCGGCATAGAACGATTGATGTTAGAAAATATGGGCAACAATAGCAAAATAAATGATTTCTTTAAGACGGCTAATTATGAAGATCAAAGAATTTTCAATTATGAGGTATCGCAGGAACTCAGTAAGATCATGGGCGATAATTTGATGATTGATTCCATTTATATGTATAGAAATGTTGATCAAACGGTGATCTCCAATAATCTAATTGAAAAAATCGATAATTTTGAAGACAAGAATTTCATTCTCCAAGCCTACCAACAGCCTACAAGCGTTCAGTGGTCCCCAGTAAGAAGCTATGCCCAATTCCCGAGGTGGGATTCCACCTATAAAGTCATATCCATGAGCAAGAAAGCGCCACTGCCGTTCGGTAACCAAGGCTTAGTCGTTGTGAATGTCAAAGTGGACTCGCTCTTAAACGTCGTCGATGAAATGATCAACAAAGACATTACATTTATGCAGATATGGAGCGGCAAAGAAGAGCAGGTTTATCCGAAACCTCAAAGCTTACCTGAAGGCAACGCTCAAGCTAAGACCTCGCAAGGCAAGGTGGGTACGGAGTTCTATTCCTCCTATATCGGTTGGAATTTCATTAGTGGCCTGAATGCAGGAAAATATTTCAGTTGGGTTTCTTTCTTATCACGTATATGGCTTGGTATCGGTATTGCGACCATTCTATTTAGTATTGCTTATATCGTTTATATCACGAGAAGAAACTATAAGCCGATTGAAATCTTAATGGAACAAATTAAGTCATATCAGCATCGAAACGAAGCCAAAGGCAAAGGGAATGATGAATTTTCCTTTATCGGGAAGGTACTAGGGAATTTAATTGACCAAACCCAAGTGTATGAGAAGCAATACCAGGAAGATCTTTTGATTAGAAAAAAACAGTTCTTTCTGGAGCTTATTGAAGGGGGACATGCAATTTCCGTGGAGGATTGGCGGAAGTATATGAGCCGGTTCAACCTTCAAAGAGAGTTTAGTCATCTGTCGCTTGCCGTTATAGAAATTGATCAATATGCTTTCTTCCAACAGGCCTATAATTCAACCGACCAAAACCTACTGAAATTTGGCATGACCAATGTTTTGAACGAGTTTAGCTTCAATGCGGAACAGCCCCTTTGGTTGGAATGGATTTCTGGACAGAGGCTGGCTGTGCTTTTTATCTCCGATGAAGATAGCGAAAAATTCAATGAAAAGACCGTTACCATCCTCGATAAATTCCGAACTTGGATTGCGGTGAATCTGAAGCACTCCCTTACAATCGGTTTGGGTGGTTCTGTTAACCAATTAAGCAAGGTTCCCAGTCTATTTGAATCGGCTATCACTGCATTGCAGTATAAAATGTCGTTAGGGATCAATCAAGTGATCAGCTACGAGGAAGTGTTAGGGAGAACTTCAAACGATACTTCTAAATATGTGCAGATGATCAATGCGATGGTTCAAGATTTCCGCATCACAAACCCATCTTGGGAAACGGTGCTAGAACAAATATTCGATCAATTGGAGCAGGAAGTGCTCAAAGAAGCTGATATCCAGTTTGTATTGACTTACATGTTGCGGATCTTCAATAAAGAAATGGGGGAACTGCCAATGGAGGCTGCCCATGTATGGACGGAACAAGCGCATCCGGCTCTACTGAGCACGTTGGAATTATCCGAAACCATCGAGGAAATCAGACCAAACTTTATTCGTGAGCTTAAGGAATCGTTTCAAAATTATTTAGCGACCCGTGAATCCAGCACCCATCATATCTTGGTCAATAAGATTCGCAAATATATCGAGAATAACTATGCTAATCCGGATTTGTCACTAAATCACATTAGCGATACGTTTGCGGTTAACGGTAAATATGCGAGCCAATTGTTCAAGGAAGAATTCGGGATGAAGTTTGTGGATTTCTTGGTGAACTTGCGTATGGAGCATGCCAAGGCCTTGCTGCTGCAAACCGATGAATCGATCAATGATATTGCCATGAGCGTAGGGTATATTCATGCCATTTCCTTTGGCAGGACCTTTAAGAAGGTGGTCGGAGTTACGCCCGGTGACTTTCGCAAATATATGAGTACTTAGTGATAAATCCCTTTGAAATCAAGCCTTTTTCGGTGTAATTTAAGTGGTTAAAGATAAAATGTTTATGATCTGAATATTGTTGGTTGCCCCATTTTTGGCTTTTCTGAGTATTGTATAAGCCGCTGAATTTTGTAGATTGCTCCTACAGTCACTGCCACTGTATAACTAGGTTACAGCCGGTGGCGGTGATAATGAAATGCTGCTGGCGGACAGTAACTTACAAGTAGAGGGAGTTGGTATTGTTGAAAAAGAAAGCGCTTAAAAAAGCAGCATTTTCAGTTTTGGCAACAACGATGGCAATCAGCGTGTTGGCCGGATGTACGAGTAAAGCAGGGCAATCAACAGCAACAGAGACAGCAAAAGCAACAGCGGCGCCAAGTGCGACAAAAGCGAAAGATCCAGTAACTATTAAAGTCGAGGTATTTGATCGAGGCAATTCTCCTGCAGGCACGTCGGTAACAAATAACTACTTAACCAATTTGGTCAAGGACAATTTTACGACAAAAACAAACATTAGTGTTGAGTATGTGCCAGTACCCCGTTCGCAAGAGGTAGAGAAGTTAAATATTTTGATGGCGAGCGGTGATTCTCCGGATATCGTCTTTACTTATGATGTCAATACCGTCTATAAGTATGTGCAGCAAGGCGGATTAATGGATCTTGCTAAAGTGATCGATGCAAACGGTACTGACCTCAAAAACTTCTTGGGCAAGGATACGCTGGCTGCTGGTGTATTTGATAACGGGCAATATGCTATTCCAGCTAGAAGGGTTTATTTAGGCAAATATTCCTCTATGATTCGCCAGGATTGGTTAGAAAAATTAGGTCTTCCAATGCCGAAAACAACGGATGAAGTTTACAACGCGTTGAAAGCGTTTAAAGAAAAGGATCCGGGTGCAACTGGCGGAAAAACGATTCCACTCGGATTTTCCTTGACACCGGCTTCTTACGAGCCGATCCTTTATTCCTTCTTGAAGAAAGCAACGGATGAGCAAAGATATACATTAGCTCAATCATTAGCACGCGATAATATGCTTCTGCTGCCTGGGCACAAAGAAGGCGTTCAATTCTTGAATAAGCTTTATAATGAAGGTTTGATGAGCCCTGACTTCGCATTGGATAAGGATTGGAAGAAAATGCAGCAGGATATTATGACAGGTAAAGTTGGCATGTACAGTGAAGATGCTGCAAGAACTTATGGTACGGCACCAGATGTGATTGGTGTTTTACATCAAACGATCCCTACAGCCAAAATTACACCGGTTGATCCTTATACGAATGAAGAAGGCAAGCATGCGAAACCTTCCTATATACCGTCAGGGATGTATATTATGGTTCCGAAAGCAAGCAAGCATGCTGCAGAAGCCGTACAGTATTTGAATTGGATGGCTCAGAAAGATTCGATGATGCAAATGGTTTACGGCGTTGAAGGCAAAAACTATAAGATGATCGATGGTGTGCCTTTTGTTGAAATTAACGATGATACGAAAAAGAGCTTTTACAACGCAGGTGATATGATGATTATTTCGAATGGCTTTGACCTTGGCGACCCGGACAAAACCATGAAAGGGATGGCAACAGGGGTCCCAGAAGCGCTAAGAGCAGATGCAACCCTATCCAGGAAGTATGGTTTACAGGATGGCTTGCCGCCGCTTCGCTTCGATCATCCGATTGCAGCCGAAGTGAAATACGGGAAGGCGTTAGCTGATAAATATGATGAAATTCTGGTGAAATCCATCCTTGCTAAGCCTGCAGATTTCAGCAAGGTTTACGATGATATGGTGAAAGACTACATGGCTAACGGCGGAGACGAAGTCTTGAAAGAAAGAACAGCTGCCTTTAAAGCAATGAAGAAATAATCGAGCATAGGTAGATTTCATGCATGAAGGCCATGGCTTTCATGCATGAAACTTTTACATTGGATGCGAGGAAGGTGAAACCATTGAAAGGTTCTTTGCGGTATTTGAATAGATATTGGCAGCTCTACATCATGCTGGTACTACCTGTATCATTCTTTATTATTTTTAAATATGGACCGATGTATGGCGTAACGATTGCTTTTAAAGATTTTAATTTCTTTAAAGGGATCAATCACAGTCCTTGGGTTGGATTTCAAACCTTTAAAGAGATTTTTAAAATGCACGATTTTTATACGTCGCTTCGAAATACATTTATGCTTAACTTTCTGGATTTGATCTTTTCATTTCCGGCACCTATTCTTTTGGCAGTCATGCTGAATGAGCTGAAGACCGTTTGGTTTAAGAAATTATCGCAAACGATTCTCTATTTGCCGCATTTTATATCCTGGATTATTATTGGCGGGATTGTTACGCAAGTTTTTGCAACGAAAACCGGTCTAGCCAATGAGTTTCTTGGCCATTTTGGCATACACGAAATTCCTTTTTTATCTAATAAATACTATTGGCTGGTCACTTATTTATTCACAGGGGTATGGCAAAGCGCAGGCTGGGGAACGATTATTTATCTCGCAGCGCTAACAGGAATTAATAAAGACCTTTACGAAGCTGCAGAGGTTGACGGCGCGGACCGATTCAAGAAAATCTGGCATATTACGCTTCCGGGGATTAAACCGACCATTATTATTTTGTTAGTTCTTAAATTAGGCGAAATGGTGTCAATCGGGTTTGATCGTCCTTTCGTTATTGGAAATATTCAGGTACGTGAATTTGCAGATGTATTAAGTACGTTCGTATATCGAATGGGATTGCAAAACGGAGATTATTCTGTTGCGACTGCGGTTGGTTTCTTTCAAGCAGTTGTCGGCCTGGTTTTCATCTTGACTTCCAACTACATTTCCAAAAAAACGACGGACCAAGGTATTATCTAATCGATGTTCCATGAAAGGAGCCATCTTGTGAACGCAAAAGCTAAATATCAATTTTTTGATTACACGAATCTTGTAGTTCTTCTCCTATTTCTCGGGTTAAGTTTAATTCCATTTTTTCATATTATCGCCATTTCATTAAGCTCTAATGCGCCGATTCTGACTGGAGCTGTCACTATTTTCCCAATTAATGTGAGCTATGAAGCCTATTTGAGAGTTTTTAAAGATGCAGCCATGATTAAATCTCTTGGATTTACAATTAGTTTGACGGTGCTATTCACGGCGTTCTGTATGCTGATGACCGTTATGGCAGCCTTTCCCTTAACAAAGACAAAACTTAAAGGCAGAAAAATAATCATGTATATGATTGTTTTTACGATGTTCTTTAGCGGAGGCATCATTCCAGAATATATTCTGGTCAAGCAATTACATTTGTTGAATAGCATTTGGTCCTTGGTTTTGCCGGGGCTGATTAACCCGTTTTATTTAATTATTTTGATTTCATTTTTCAATTCGCTTCCCCCGAGCTTAGAGGAATCCGCTGAAATTGACGGAAGCAGCTTCTTTGG
Source organism: Paenibacillus sp. J22FR5 (assembly GCF_059691975.1). Classification (NCBI taxonomy): domain Bacteria; kingdom Bacillati; phylum Bacillota; class Bacilli; order Caryophanales; family Paenibacillaceae; genus Paenibacillus; species Paenibacillus sp. J22FR5. The sequence goes on from NZ_JCAUAN010000001.1 coordinate 75,363, forward strand.
AACGTTGTTTCGCATTGTTCTGCCTTTATCGACGCCTATTCTGGCTACTTTAAGCTTATTTTATGCGGTTAATCGTTGGAATGGTTTTCAGGATACGTTGTTTTATATTACGAACCCGGAACTCTATCCGCTGCAATTAAAGTTGTATCAGCTAATCGTGAATAGTATGATGACCGATCAAATGCAAATGGAAGGAACTCAAATTGCGCAATTTTTGCCGGAAAGCTTGAAAGCTGCGAGCATTATGTTTGCTACGGTACCGATTCTGATCGTGTATCCATGGCTGCAAAAATATTTCGTTTCTGGCATTATGCTGGGATCTGTCAAAGGGTAGGGTTATTCCGGGAATGGATGAAATGAAATCGTCGATAAGGCTCCGCTCAAAGTCTACGAATTGAAAGCGGCTTGCCAGTCTGCTGAAATAGATGAAAGTCACTCTTTAATCATGAAGAAGATAGCAGCACTCCAAGGAAACGAGAGGTAAATCGTATGTATACTCATTTAGTGAAATGCAATGATACATGGACAAAATCTGCATTGGAGAGACAAGTAACGGATCCCAAGAGCAGATTCCTAGGAGGGATCATTGATGCTATGAGCGGTGTAGCGAGACCTAACCATGTCGGCTCTGCGGCTGTGCTCACGTATTGGATCCCTGCGCTGATCAATCCGGATTCCGAGTATTATCACGATGTGATGCTTCTTGCGGCCATAGATCGTGCTTCCGATTTCATGCTCAATCGCCAGCATGCTGATGGTACCATATCACTCGGTTCGACCAATTTCAATTCTCCCCCGGATACGGCATTTGTTGTAGGCGTCATTGCACCGGTGTATAAGCTGCTGCAGCGCCATGACTGGCAGGAAACGAAGCCAGTAGCTGCCAAGCTGAAGCTATTTCTAGAACGTACCCTTCCACCAATGCTCACAGGGGGCTGCCATACCCCTAATCATCGTTGGGTGATAACCGCAGCGCTTGCGTTTCTGTATGAGATTTTTGGGCTGCAGGAGCTTGTTGAGAGGGCAGATGCGTGGCTGGCTGAAGGCATGGACATCACGGAGGATGGCGAATGGACTGAGCGCAGCAACGGCATTTATAATTGCGTTAGTGATATTGCTTTATACCATGCGGCCATGTTGCTTCATCGTCCGGGGCTGCTTCAATATGTACGGCGCAATTTGCGCATGATGATGTACTTGGTGCATCCTTCGGGAGAAGTAGTCACCGATTACTCGGGTCGTCAAGATTTCGGTCAGAATGCTGACCTGTCGGGTTATTTTTTGGTGTATCGTTTAATGGCGGCGCTGGATGGCGATCCATATTTTGCTGCGATGTCTGACTATGCAGGAAGCTTTATCACCGCGAATAGCAGAGGCAATAGTGCCATGATGGGTTATTTGTTATTCCCTGAGATCCATATTACCGATTTGGAAAGGGCGCCATTGCCTGACAACTATGTCAAAATTCTCAACAAGAATCATCCGATCCATGAGCATTTGAAGCAAGTGGAATCGGTCGGCCATCATTCGCGAATTCAGCACAGCAACATGCACTTTGCATTTGGAACGAGAATTGTGCGAATTCGTGATCGGGAAAACAGTGTAACCATAATGACGAGAACGCCGTCTTTCTTCTCGATGCGGCATGGTAAGGTGCGTTTGCTCGGGGTTAAGCTGTCTACCTCTTTTTCACCTGGCATTGTCGCTTTCAATGAATTCTCAATCATTGATGGCGGTTACAAGCTTGCCACTACATTAGAGAAAGGCTACAACGGACCGATTCCTAGTCATCTGTTACCGGATTCGGCAAAGGGAGCTGGGGCTAGTCCCTGGTACTTGCTGCCACATCAACACCGCCCGATGACGCATCTTCAGAAGCATAGGCTTGAAGTGGAACTTAAGCAAAGCGATGCCGCCTGGACGATTCAACTGAATTCGGATGATCGCGAAGATGTGTACACGCAGCTAACTTTTATATTAGGGGAAGAGGGCTCGATCAGCGGAAATGATGTGCACGATGCAGGCGGAGATAAATATATCTTGAAAAATGGAGCTTTCCGCTACACAGTTGGTGATGATGCTATTGAAATCGATGGAGGCGCTTATGATCACTGGCTTCCAATGGTCAGGGAAGACCAGCATCCGAGCGGCTGTAAATATGTGCATGTAAACTTACTAACACCGTTTAATAAGACATTAACGATACGAATGCTCGGAACTCACGCCGCAGGCAGCGGAATTCCCCATACTTAGTGATTGAACCGTAATTTTGAAATAGGGAGGATGAGAGGGTTTGACTAGTTATATGGAAGAAATGGACAGCTCCCGGTACCGGTTTGGGAGTGATGATCGAGGGATTTTGACCCTGCTTGCTGATCGATATATCGGTGCCAACCCTGCTGCTCCTTTTACCTATAGGGCTTTCCATCAATCCGGAATTGTTCAGAATTCTGAAGGTATGTACAGGATCAACTTGGATGAAAAGCTTCCCCATGCTGAGGTCGGCCAATATGCCTATGCATACGGTTTAGTATGGAGCGATAGCGAAAGAAATCTGGAGATAGGGATTAGCTGTCTGGGTCCGTTGCGCTTTTATTTTAACAGCGAGCAAACGTACCGCTCTAATGTGATTGATGAAATTAAGCCGGATTCAAAGGTGAAGCTCAATTTGGATTTTCGCAAAGGCTGGAATACGCTCTTCATCCAGATGAGGAAAACTCCGGCTGGTTTCGGCTGTTTGATCGGTGCCGAGGAAGCTAAGGTTCGGATCTTGAACGTGCTTGCTCCTTTTCAAGAGAGAAAAGGGCAAGCGGGCTGGGTCTTCTCCGAGGCTGTAGACGAGGATGTGTATGCGGGAGGGGTGTTCCCCGATCCGCATAAGTCTGAAACGCTGTGCAGAGTGAAGTGGTTACCGCGTACAGAGTGGAGCCAAGAGGAGCGAGGTATGCTGGCTTGTGAGCGCTTGTTTGGCGTTCAGCCAGGGAAAGTGGCTTACGCTTGGTGTAAGGTTGTTATTCCTGGAGTGGCTGAGCAGTTATGCCGTTTGGAGGGCACGTCTGCAGGGCCAATAACCGTGTGGATCAATGATCAGCAGGTGCTTACCGTTGATCAAGCAGGGGAGTTCCAAGCGAAGCTGGACCTGCCTTCGGGTGAGCAGGATTTGCTGGTCAAGAGCGAGAGTGGAGCCGAGAATTGGGGCTTTGAGTTGAGGATAGCCACCGCAGTCCCAGATTTAGGTGAAAATGTAGGTGTACTTGCAGGTAGAGGTGGAGAATTGACTGGAGCTAAAGGAACGTTGTGCCGATTCCTTCAGCCTTATAGCGTGCATGGCTACTTAGAGCCATGGCTTTATTTGGGACCCCTGGATGCAGCGGCCGTAAGTAATCCTTCAGATGTGAAGTCGATGTCCCGTTTGTTCGAAGATGGACCGAAGAAACGATATTGGCGAGTGGATGCTCCAGACGCGTGGGTGCGTCCTTATTACGAGAATGCCATGCTCAGCAACAAATGGACTACAAGCGGAGTAACAAATTTTGGGCGATGGGATTATCCACTTGGTGTAACCATGTACGGTCTCTTGCAAGCAGGCAGACAATTAGAACGTCCGGATATGGTCAACTATGCCGTTGCACATATTAAGGCATGCACCGATATGTACGAATACTCACTGTGGGATCGACAAGAATACGGCTTTCCCGCCATCAATCAGCAGTTGGTAATGATGCGCATGCTTGACAATTGCGGTTCCTTCGGCTCAGCGATGCTTGAAGCTTACATGGAAGGCGAGGAGATGAGCTTCCTCGCGATTGCAGAGCATATTGCCGATTTTATGATGAACAGGCTAGAGCGCAAGGAAGATGGAGCTTTCTACCGAGAATGCTTCGGAGATTATTCGGAGAACACCATGTGGGCAGATGACCTCTACATGAGCACGCCTTTCTTGCGAAGATATTCCAGGATCACTGGAAACGGCGAATACTTGGACGAAGCGGCTAAGCAGTTCCTTTTGTTCAAGAAATATTTGTACATGCCGGAACAGAAAATCATGTCGCATGTATTTGATTTTAAATACGGTCAAGCGACTCAGATTCCATGGGGGCGCGGAAACGGCTGGAGCATCTTCTCCTTATCGGAGCTTCTGGAGGTATTGCCGCTGGAGCATCCAGAACGACCGGAGCTAATTTCATTCTTCAACCAGCTGTCTGAGGGTTATGCCGCACTTCAGGGCGAGAACGGCTTGTGGCATCAGGTGCTAACTCATCCAGATGCTTACCAGGAAGCCTCCTGCACAGCGATGTTTGCCTTTGCCTTCTCCAGAGGCGTTCGCTTCGGCTGGCTGGACGAACCAGATCGTTACATTCGCGCCGCAATTCGCGCTTGGGAAGGCTTGACGCAGCATGCGATTGACCGTCACGGTAACGTGCATGGCGTATGCAGCGGCTCTCGGTATTCTTTTACCGCAGAATATTATAAAGAGGATTTGTTAACCGTCGTGAATGATAATCACGGTATTGGAATCATGATGCTGGCGGGGACAGAAGTGCTCAAGCTCATGGAGTGGCAGCGAAAATCGAAAACATAGTATCGTTAAACCTTATAAGCCTCGTAAGAGGTTTTTTGTCTTGAAAGTGGTTGAACCTCTATTCTAGGGATTGACAATGAAATTCATGTAACGGATAATGTTAGTACCCTAACAAGATGAGGTGGTACGATGAGACTGCCAAAGACGATCGGCTTTGAGATTAAGATACTGTCGAACTTAATCAAGAGGAGTCTAGATGATGGCATTTTAGAAAATGGAGAAGACAAATTGACGAGTATGCAAATCTGGGTTATTAGCTACATCTTGGCGAGTGAGGACCGGGCGGTGTTTCAAAGAGACATCGAAAGGGACTTTAACATCCGTCGCGCAACAGTCACTGGCGTCTTGCAGCTGATGGAACGAAACGGACTAATTATTCGGAAACCAGTGGAGTATGATGCTAGGCTGAAGATGCTTTCTTTGACGCCTAAAGCGCTAGCATTTCACGAACGTGCTGTTCAACAAATGGTGGATTTCGAAAAAAAGCTGTGTCGGGGATTAAGCGAGGAGGAAATCGCTTCGTTCTACGAGATCGCAGAGAAACTAAGGAGAAACCTCGAGTAAGAGGTTTTCATAACCAATTAGTTAGTGCACTAACAGTAAGTGTACGAACAAAATAATGAGAGGTAAAGGAGTAAATCATGAAACTTATCCTGCGCTATTTAAAACCATTCACACTAACGCTAACGATGAGCATCGCTTTCTTATTCGTTCAAGTGTTATGCGATTTAGGATTACCGAATTTAATGAGCGATATGGTCGATACCGGTATTCAGGCTGGAGGCATCGAGCAAGGCGCTCCCTCTGCAATCAGTAAAGACGGAGTCGATCTCCTGAAAGTCTTTCTGAGCGAGCAAGACGCAGCGACATTAATGAATAATTACGATCTTGTCGCGACTGGTACCGAAAAGTCGATGAACGCTGCGGAACGTTTCCCGGCCGCTACCACGCAGGACATTTATATGTTGACGGAGCGGAAAGAACCTGGAACGGAATCTGTCGACAACGTCTATAACCGCGCAGTCCATGCAATGGCCCTTTCTTTGCAGGACTTGCAAGGAGTAGAGTCTGCAGACGGTGCCTTAAGGGCGAATGGACAGGATGGAGGGAGGATAGAGGCGTCAAACCTCTATGAGATGGTGCCTCTGTTTACAAGCCTGAAGGCTTCGGGTGAACTGAATGCCTATATTCAGGCAGCTGCAGAAGATAAATCGATGACTGGTTCTCAGATTGCAGTTACATATACCGGTTCATTCTACCGAGAGCTGGGTGTCGACCTTCACCATTTCCAGCGTGAATACATTATCGGCACCGGACTTAAGATGTTAGGGGTTGCGTTGCTGGGAGGCCTCGCCGCGGTTCTTGTCGGATGGTTTTCCTCCAAGATCGCCACGACCATAGCCATGAGGATCCGATTTGACGTCTTCGAAAAGGTTGGACAATTCTCGAATTCGGAGTACGACAGGTTCTCGACAGCTACATTGATTACCCGAACAACGAATGATGTTCAACAAATCCAACAGTTGATTCTTATGGGGATTCGATTAATGCTTTTCGCCCCAATAATGGGCATTGGCGGCATTATTCTCGCCATTCGCAGCAGCCTGTCGATGAGCTGGATTATCGCGGTCGCCGTTATCTCTATTGTCGGTATCATTCTCGTACTTTACTCCTTGGCCATGCCGAAATTCAAGGTGCTTCCGAAGCTGATTGATAAATTAAATCTTGTTAGTCGAGAAAACTTGACAGGTATGATGGTCATTCGTGCATTCGGGAACGAGGCATCTGAGGAAATTCGGTTCGAACAGGCAAATGATAAACTTCGAAGGACGAATAGCTTCGTCCAACGAACAATGGCATTTATGATTCCGGCTATGACGCTCGTGATGAATCTTGTTACGCTGCTGATCATTTGGGTGGGGGCTAGTGCGATCGCGGAATCCGAAATGCAGATTGGCAATTTGATTGCGTTCATGCAGTATATCATGCTCATTATTATGTCGTTCCTGTTCATGTCAATCATGTTTGTATCCATCCCTCGGGCAATCGCTTCCGCAGAGCGGATTAAGGAAGTATTGAATACAGAAATGAGCGTTCGCGATCAACCTAAGGTGAAAGAGTTAGAGCTAGACGAAGGCATTTCGGTCGAGTTTGAACACGTGTATTTCGGTTATCGGAATGCCGAAGAGAATGTTCTAGAAGACATTAGTTTTACGGCAAAAGCAGGCCAGACAACGGCGTTCATCGGAACAACCGGTTCGGGTAAGTCGTCGCTCGTGAATCTCATTCCTCGTTTCTACGACGTGACGGCGGGGAGGATCACCCTGAGTGGCATTGACATCCGGGAGTTGTCGCAAGAGGCGCTGCGCAATCATATTGGGTATGTACCACAAAAAGGAGTTCTTTTCTCTGGCGATATCGCTTCCAACATTCGGTACGGGAAAGAGACAGTAAATGAGGTTGAAATCAGAGAAGCGCTGGAAGTAGCGCAAGCAAAGGCATTCGTCGATAAATGGGAGGAAGGGATTGCATCGCCAATCGCGCAGGGTGGAACGAATCTCAGTGGAGGCCAGCGTCAGCGACTTGCCATCGCCCGAGCGCTGATCAAGAAGGCGTCTTTGTACATCTTTGACGATAGTTTCTCGGCGCTTGATTTGAAGACGGATGCTATGCTCAGAAGGGCGTTGAAACAATACACAGCGAACGCAATCGTCCTGGTCGTGGCGCAGCGGGTGAGCACGATCAAGAATGCGGAACAGATCATCGTGCTCGACAAAGGGCGCATCGTCGGCAAAGGTACACATCTAGAGTTACTTAATAGTTGCTCGACGTATCGGGACATTGCGGAGTCGCAGCTTACGAAGGAGGAACTGGCATGAGCGAATCCAGTAACAATCAAAAACCGAAATCCGCTGGTCAATCAGGAGGCATGGGCAAGGTCGAGAAATCGAAAGATCTCAAGGGCGGATTGAAGAAGCTGATGTCTTATCTATCTCCCTTTCGCTGGCAGCTTGCTGCTGTGGCGTTCCTATCCGTAGGAGCTGCTATATTTACAATCGCAGGCCCCAAAATAATGGCCATGGCAACAGATGAGTTGGCAACGGGAATCGCTCGTGTAATGCGGGGGGATCCAAGCGACATCGATTTCAACTTTATTGGAACGATCGTTCTTTCATTAGTGGGGTTATATTTGGTCGGCGCCATGTTCAGTTATATGCAGGGGCATGCTATGGCAAGCATAGCCACGAAGATTTCTTACCGACTCCGGAACGAGATCATCAGCAAGGTTAACCGCATGCCGCTCGGCTATTTCCATCGCAACAGTCAAGGCGACGTGCTATCAAGAATTACAAACGATGTTGATACGATGGAGCAATCGCTCAGTCAAAGCATAACCCAACTGCTGTCTTCCTTGGCAATGGTCATCGGCGTCGTCGCGATGATGCTGACGATCAGCTGGCAGCTGACCTTGATCGCCGTCGTCATGATACCCGTCTCGCTTTTCCTAGTCATCGCGTTGGTGCGTGTATCGCAGAAACATTTTCGCAATCAACAACAATATCTCGGGCGCGTGAACGGACTGGTGGAGGAGATATATGGCGGTCACATCGTCATGAAAGCATTTAACGGCGAGAAGAAGGCCCTCGAGCAGTTCGATGCGGAGAACGGTAAGTTGGCAGCAAGCGCGAGGAAAGCCGAGTTCTTCTCAGGATTAATGATGCCGGTCATGATGTTTGTTGGCAATATCGGGTATGTCGTAATCTGCATTGCAGGGGCTTATATGGCGGCGAACGGCAATATCAGCATCGGCAATATTCAGGCTTTTATTCAATATGTACGGAATTTCACCCAGCCGATCACGCAAATCGCGAACTTATCGAGCCAACTGCAGCGCATGGTCGCTGTATCGGAGCGCTTATTCGAATTTCTGAACGAGAACGAGGAGGAGCAGTGTGAATCCGACCTGCCCGTGGATCAAGCTGCGATTCAAGGCCAAATTCGATTCGAGCACGTGAGGTTCGGTTACGAGAAGGGGAAGCCGGTTATTAAAGACTTTTCCTTACATGTGAGTGCCGGTCAACGTGTCGCGATCGTCGGGCCGACTGGGGCGGGGAAGACGACGATTGTCAAGCTGCTGATGCGGTTTCATGAGCTCGACGGGGGTTCGATCCTTATTGACGGACATGACCTGACGACGTTCAAGCGGCAGGATATAAGGAGTAAATTCGGTATGGTGCTTCAAGACACATGGCTGTTTAACGGCACGATTATGGAGAATATTCGCTACGGCCGCCTAAGCGCGTCCGACGAGGAAGTGATCATTGCTGCGAAGGAAGCGCAGGTCGACCACTTCGTCCGTACGTTGCCAGACGGTTATCATATGGAATTAAACGAGGAAACGAGTAATGTTTCGCAAGGACAGAAGCAACTGCTTACCATTGCAAGGGCGATTCTCGCTGATCCACGGGTACTCATCCTGGACGAGGCGACAAGCTCCGTAGATACCCGGACGGAAATCTTGATCCAGAAGGCTATGGATCGGTTGATGCTGGGGCGGACCAGTTTTATTATCGCGCATCGGCTGTCGACGATTCGAGGTGCCGACTTAATTTTGTGCATGAACGAAGGCGACATCGTCGAACAAGGCACACATGAGGATTTGATGCGTAAAGGCGGGGTCTATGCGAACTTGTATAACAGCCAATTCGAGCATCCTGAGATGGTTGCAGGGTAAGTAAGTCGACACAAAGCATGGATTCGGTACTGTACCGGGTCCATGCTTTTTCGTTGGGCGTGGGTGTTCTCAAAATTTACTTGTTTGGTGGGAAAAGACTTCGAGGCCGTTCTAGACGAGATGATCAAGTCGGAAAAGAATATCTATGATAGTTGAAATTAAAACCCAAGCAGCTTTACTTGCTGCTTGGGTTCGGTTTATGCTTTATTTTGTGAAAATGCGTTTTAATTCCGTTGCCATAATCGTTTTGCAGTTTCGTGCGATGGATTCATTCCCCGCGATTTCCAGGAATCCATGATCGGCATTATCATAACACTTGAATAAAACTTCTACCCCGGCATCCGTCAACTTATTAGCAAACAATTTATTTTGATGCATCAACAGATCTCTGCGCCCCGCAAAGATGCTTGTAGGAGGGAAGATCGTCGGATCGGCATAAAATGGCGAAATGAGGGGATTTTTTTGGTCTTCTCCCTCAGGAATATATAACTTAAGTAATTGAGCTGCTCCTTCCGGTGACATGGCCTCCAAATTCGTCAGTTCATTGACCCCTTCGGCTATTGCCTCCGCCGAAAAGTCCATTGCGGGATAGACCAGTGCCGCATAGTCGAACGAAAATTCTTTTTCCTGATGTGCTTTGACGACAAGGGCTGCGGCCAAATTTCCTCCCGCGCTGTTGCCGCCTATAGCAATCCGGGTTTTGTCGAAATTGTATTGCTCGGCATTCTGAAAGAAGTAGCGGATCAGTTCGTAAAGTTCATCCAATGCAACCGGCCATTGATATTTGGGAGCCAGCACATAGTTCGGGCTGATGACGGCGCATTCGGCATCGCGGCAGATCTGACGGATCACGGGTTCATCCATCTTGTTGAAACCGGTAACCATTCCGCCTCCGTGAATGTACACCATGACAGGAAACGGACCTTCGCCTTCCGGGTAGTAAATATTGACCTGCGTATTGTGGCCGGTCTCTGAAACTTCAATGCTCTTGATGTCCCCAACTGGGATTTCAAGACCGTCCGTCATTAGCTTCTGTTCTAATTTGCTGGAATTGTTCATTTCTTTAAGAATATTCATGTTTTCAAACTCGCCGTATTGTTGATTGCTCATGTCCAATCCCTTCCTTTTCATAATGTTGTCTTCCTTGCTATAACTTTACGATGGAATCGGGATTAGAAGTGTTCGTAATATCGCCTTTATGTTCAATATTTCGATAATTATGGAATACATCACTAATATGATAACATTATAACTAATTATTGAACGTTTGACGGATGGAAGAGAGGGATTGGAATAGATGAGTGTTGAACAAAATATGAAGCTGTTTCGCGAATTAATCCGATGCGATCAGGACTTATCCAGCTGGGTTTTCGGCTCGGACGGCAAAATCATGTACAGCAACAGTGCTGATGAGTTGGCCTTGAATACGCTTTTTACCGTCTCTAAATGCAAAGATTACATGCTGGCGCAAGGCCAAAAACAGGAAGCTCCGATGATTTTAAGCGCGCCGATCGGGTTGGGTTGGATTTCGGTGTATGATAAACAACAAGCGGTATTTCATGTGATCGGTCCCATCTTCAGCATGGATATGTCACCGGATAGCTTTAAAAAATCATTGCGTACACTGGATCTGTCGATCGCCATGCAAAACGAACTGTTCGGAGTACTGGAATCCCTTCCCATCGTACCGGCCATACTCTTTCAACAATATGCGCTTATGCTGCATTACTGTATGACAGGAATCAAGCTGAAACCAAGCGATATCAGCTATCAAGACAGCGGCGAACCTAATAGAGCCCGCCCGATCAAAGATGGGCAAAGCAACGGGCAAATAGCCTATATGTTTGAACAAGAAATTTTAGGAATGGTCCGCGAGGGCAACTTGAATTACAAGCGTGTGCTTGCCAAAGGAATCGCCATCAGCAGCGGAATTCGCATGGATGTCGGCGACCCTATTCGCCAGGCGAAAGACACCTGCATCGTTTTTACCTCTCTTTGTGCCCGAGCCGCCATCGAAGGAGGTCTTTCTCCGGATACCGCCTATGCGGTCGGGGACCACTATATCCAGTCGATCGAAGCATGCAAAATTTTGACGGAGCTCGCCGCTATTAACAAAAGGATGTACGAAGATTTTATCCAGAGGGTGCATGCAATTCTTATCAGCCCGACGCTGTCGCCGCATATCCAAAGCTGCTGCGATTTTATCCATATGCACATTGAAGAGAAATTATCGGTCGAGCTGCTCGCTTCGCGGTTCGGATACTCCAAATACTATCTGACCCGGAAATTCAAAAGCGAAGTGGGTGTAAACCTGAATAGCTATATCAACGATGCGAAAATCGATCGTGCTAAGCTGCTCTTGAAAACGACGGATCTGAGCATACAAGATATTGTGGATATCATAAATTTCGGTACAAGGAGCTATTTCGCCGATACCTTCCAGAAAACCGTGGGCATGTCACCGGGCAAATTCCGGGAAATTGGACTCCCGGGTTTATGAGGAGTTAGTTGAACCGACTAAAACTAGAATCGGCTAAGCCCATTCGCTAATCCCAAGCGAGGGGCTTTTTTTGTACCCAAAGGAGCGAAAGAAGTCGCAAGAATGTCAGTGTTATCGTATAGAACATAAAAAAAGCACAACCAATTTGATTGTGCCTAGAGCTATTAACCTGGAAACAAGGATAGAAAATTAGCAATAGTATCTGTAAGAGGTCGGAGGCTTGGTAAGCTTGGAGAGGCTATTGAAACTGGATGTAATCTAGCTCGCTGCCCCTCATAATCAGGCAATATTAATTTCCTTTAGTACACGGTAACACGATCGAGTTCAGCATTCCCGGTTGCACCCTTAGTTAATCTAATCGTATTCGTACCTGCATTAAGGCTGACATTGACCGTTACAACGCCGAGATTAACCCCATTGCCTGAAGATAGCCATCCGCCAGTAACAGGATAGTTTACTGTTGAAGAGGCGCCTCCATTTAAAGACAAATTATGGGTAGAGGTTGCTGTTCCGCCGTTTGCATAGCCAATATCCAAGTTATATGTGCCAGCTGATGCTACACTTACACTAAATTCAACATAGCTGTCACTAAAGTCAATATTCCCGACATAGCTGCCGTTGGAAATATTAAGATTGCTTAAGATATTCGAGTGGTTGACAGTCGCGCTCTCAGCTTCATAGGTAGTATTATTTTTCAATTGGATGTAGTCCAACTCGGCGTAACTCGTACCTTTCGTAAATCGAATCGTATTGTCGCCTGCATTTAGATTGATATTCTGAGTAAGGACTTTACGACTTCCATTATTAGGGTTGTAGGCTGCAGTCCAGCCCCCCGTGCTAGGGTAAGTTACTGTTGTTGCTGCTCCTCCGTTAACTGACAAACTATGAGTTGAGTTTGCCGCTGTCCCATTTGCATATCCGATGTCCATCGAATAAGTTCCTGTTGAAGGTACATTGACATTATATTGTACATAACTATCGGAGAAATCGATGTTGCCTACAAACATATCACTAGATGCATACCCACTTGTACCAATGACTGAGTGATTAACGCTCGCTTTTTCAGCTTCAACTCGAAGGTTGAATGGAGTCGGTTTAGCTAATTGCACATAGTCAAGCTCAGCAAAACCGGTTGCGCCCTTGGTTAATCGAATCGTATTACTGCCTGCGTTCAGGTTAACACTAACCGTTAAAGTGCCACTGTTGCCCGAAGATAACCAACCTCCGGTAACAGGATAGGTTACCGCCAACGAAGCACCTCCGTTAATGGACAAATTATGGGTTGAGTTCGCTGTTGTACCGTTTGCGTAGTGAATATCCATGTTGTATGTGCCAGCTGTTGGTGCATTTACCGTATATTGTACGTAGCTGTCACTAAAGTCGATACCCCCGATATATTTACCGTTGGATGCGCTAATATTACTGTAGATAGTTGAATGATTGATTGTCGCGCTCTCAGCTTCGTATCTATTGTTGTTTGTTCCTGTAGGGGTAATAATCATATGGTAACCCCACGATTTGTTCATGCCGGTTACGGGTACAGAAATCTGTCCATTGGTAATGGTGAAATCCCCTTCAAAAACTGGCGTCGGTGAGGAAACAGCTGTATCTACGCCATACCAAGGGGTAGATTCCACCTTAACGTGGGCGTTGGTGCTAAAGAAATTTGCGGATCCAAACCCTTTTACAACAACATTACTATCACCATCTGCTCCACCGAACAAGACATGAGATACCTGATTGGCAGAATCAATGCTTGCAATTCCATCGAGACCTAAAGCATTCGTAACGGAAGGGGTCGTCATCGCCATATTACCAGCCATGTCCCCATACCATTTGAATAACCACCATCCGCCATTCGCTTTAGCTGTATCTGTAATCGTATTGCTGAGTCTACCAGGTCTAAACCAGAACGCATCGCTGGCAGTATCTACACCGTTACGTTCAAACTGTGCGAAATAGCGTACGTTGCTGCCGGGAACTCCTTCTTCCTGTATAACACTGTATTCATTTATGCTAATCGGTATAGGAGAGATCCCAAGACTGCTTTCCAATGCTCTATAAGCAGCAATGTGAGATGAAATATTCCATGGTTTAGGGTCGTTGATATAGTTTCCTTCCGGATCCCCTAATTCATGCCAGCTGATAATATCAGGCAGTACGTTATTATTCTTGGCATACGTTAGGAAGTTGCTCATCCACGCACCATCATAATGTTCGATGCTAGGTCCAACAATTTTTGTAGTCGTATCAAGGGTTTTGATTCTCAAATACGTATTCTTCCAACCGTCATTAAAGGCGCCGGCATGTGTGGTATCCCAAGTCCAGTTAGGCTCATTCCAAATCTCATAGCCGTAGATATTGGTTGCACCGGATGCAATTCTAGCATTCACCATTGTATCAACCTTGCTGTACCAGTCAGCCCAACTCACCCATTGGTAAGGGAAGTTAGGAAAAATATCCGGCATGCGAATCATGACCTGCGCACCGTTTCTTGCTGCAATTGGAGCTACTTTGAGTGCATCACCAATGGGTGTCGTTTCACCATTCGGCAATTGCCCGCCATTGGGCGCCATTTGTGTAAACATTTTAGGCTTTGTGGGTCCAATCAAGGCATCCGTGGGTCTTCCATCCTCAGCAAGTCCATAGAGCGATCCTGAAGCGACATGCGTTGCAGTTCGATATTGGTTGGACAAATCCACTGTAAACTGGGGAGCTACAGCTGCTTCTACATTTTTTGGGTAACTGGAGATTCCGGAGAACACACTGAGAGCCAATATAGAACTCATCACCATACTTGCAGATTTTTTCATCAATTCTTCCTCCTAATATTGGGATCTTGGTTAAAAGCCATTACCAAAGGTATAACAAAAAGCGCTTACATATTTACTCGCCCCCTAGAACATGGTATCTTTCCTATTAAAATTAACATAGATCATCGAGTTGAAAATATAATAGTTGTTTGATTATTGTACTAACTTTAGATTTATTTGTACTTTTTTGAAAGCGCTTGTAAATGTATGCGGATATTGTAGAATAGTGAATAAAATTTGGAGTGAAAACCAATAATACTCCTATTTTTCAATGAAAGTGCCATTTATGTATCGCATATATCGAGTAAGTTTGGTTTATATGCATCTAAGAGAGAGGTGGCTTCTGTTTATGTATAAAATGCTCTTGGTAGACGATGAATCCAGACAATTAAAGGCATTGGCCAATATTGTCAGAGCCTTGCGTCCCGAATATGAGGTGCATGAGGCTCTTAATGGTAGATTGGCGCTCGATTTTATTCAGGATAACCCTATGGATGTCATTATTACGGATATTAGAATGCCCGAAATGGACGGCTTACAGCTAGTCGAGGCTCTATATGAGAAAAAAAATCGTGCCAAAGTGATTTTGCTTACCGGCTATGGAGAATTTGATTATGCCCAAAAAGCGATACGCCTCGGTATTTTTGATTATATTGTGAAACCCTTTGGAAAATCGGGTCTTGAACAGCTGCTTTTGAAAATCGATCACGCTCTTGAAGATGATTATGCAGAGAATAAAAGAAAGGAAGAAATGGCGCGGAAGTTAGACGAATCTCTGCCGGTATATCAAACCCATCTCTTAAATAAATGGATTCATGGTCAGTTAAACGAAGCTGAGTCGGTTGAATTGGAAAAAGCGGTTGGAACTGAGGAAAGTGGTATTCTGTTGATTACGGAATTGGGAAAAAGCAAACCTATGGAAGCGTCTAAAGAGCGAATCATGCATCAAATGAATATGGAGCTAAAATCGCTATTAAAGAGTCGTGGACATGTGATTTCATTCATTCTGGATGGGCAAGAGAGTACAGTGGCTTTTGTTGTTTCAAGTAAGGAGCCGCGACTATTTCGTCCCAAAGAGTTGTTGGTCATTTTGGAAAACTGGATAGGCAATTGCAAAGCGGAGTATGGCATGAAAATAACGGTCGGGGTAGGGTCGGCATGGACTGAAATGATGGTGAGCGGTAAGCGTTGTTATGAACACGCTCTTTCCGCGCTGCAGCGCAAGTTTTTTCTTGGTTCGGGTCAAGTGATTTTTTTTGAGGAAATGACGACGGACACATCGAAACTTAATCCTCTGATCGGACAAGAGGAAGAACTGTTGGCTGCGATGAAAAAGGGTGATGAGGATGCGATGAATGGCAGAATTAATACTCTTTTTGAACACATTCCTTCTTTAACCCACTTGAATCCGGCGGAAATAAAAGAAGATATCAGTCGTTTAATTGTGTTTCAATTAAAAGCGGCCAACCATCTCATAAGCGAAGAAGAGTATCACATGAGACTGAGGGAAATGAGAAGTCAACTGGCTTCCTGTGAGGACTATAAGGAGCTGCGTTATTGGACGAAAAAGATGCTGCTGAAGATGATCGATCTTTATCAAACGGCAGGTAAAGATAAAAACCGCATCATTATTGAAAAATGTATGACCTATATTCAAGAACATTTCGCGGAAGAACTGTCTTTGGAGTTCATAGCGCAAATGTATCATTTTAACACCTCTTACTTTAGCAGTTTATTTAAAAACCACACCGGTACGAGTTTATCGGATTATGTGATCAAAGTCAGGATGGATAATGCGAAACGATTACTAAGCAATTCGGATGATAAAATTTCTGATATTGCCGTTAAAATCGGATACAAGGATTCGGCTTATTTCATTCGGCTGTTCAAAAGGGAACTAGGGGTCTCACCTAATAAATTCAGGCATTTGAAAAGGAAGGAATCCTAGTTATGAGAGCAAAAGCTAATCTCGCATTCCCGCAAAAGTTTGGGCTTAAAACGCAGCTTGTGGTTACTTATTTGTTGCTGATTATGATCCCTCTAAGTTTTTTTGGCTACAAATATTATTCGGTAAGTAAAAATGTCGTATCGGACATCGTGCAGAAAAATGTGTATGAAATTGTCAAAAAAAACAATGAAATTATGGACACCAAACTGTCGCAGGTGACGGATAATATTGTGTCATTTATGGTGGATAAGGATCTTTACAGTGCTTTTTCCGAGATCAAGCCGGAGGAAGACTACCAGATCAATTTATTGGATAAAAAAATATCGGTCATAATGGATAAATATTTCTCACATTCACCGGACATTTATTCCTCACAATTAGCTACCAGCTATTATACATTCGGTCCATCCATGGCCCCAAATAATGGCGGCTACAAAAACTTTATTCCTCCAGGCGTATTGAAAAATACGCAGCTTTATCAGACTGCTGTTAAGAGAGACGGTAAAATCGAATGGGTTCCGACTTATGAATTCTCTAGTATGTTTCACCTGGATTATATGAAAGATGCGAATGTCGAATACCGTCACATGTTTTCCGCTGTCGAGTTGATCAATGGGTCTTATTTTGATGGTTTAAATTATCATACTTTTCCTCCGAATATGGAAAAACCTGTATTAATTGTTAATTACAAAGCAGATTTTTTTCAAAAAGCCTTTAATGGGATTAACCCTGTTGATGGAAGTTACTTTTTTGTTGTGACGAAGGAAGGTAACATCGTATCCCATCAAGATGCAAATCTAATTAGCAAGAAAGCGGATTGGCCTTGGCTTCATGAAATTGTAGATAAAGGCAGCGGTACAGCAAACATTCAGATTGACGGTAAAAATAGGATTATTTGCTTTGACACCTCCAAAGTAACGGGGTGGACTTCCGCTGTGGTTATCCCATCTGATCAGTTATTGGGTAAAATCTTGGATACAATGAAGTCTTATATTATGTATTCGGTCTTTATTCTATTGATCATTTCCTTCTTCACTTCTTATTTTATTACAGACCGTATTACCAAACCTATTCGGAACATGCTCAAAGCGATTAGGAAGACAGGGGAAGGCAACTTTGACGCTAGCATTAAGGAAGAAGGAAGCAGGGAACTTACCGTATTAAGTAAAAAATTTAATGAAATGAACGGAAAGATTCAGAAGTTAATTGAAGAAAATTATGAAAGCAAAATTAAAGAAAAAGAAGCGGAAATAACAGCGTTAAATCTTCAACTGGATCCTCATTTTATGTACAATACACTCAATTTAATTAATTTAATTTCTGTAGAAAACGGACAAGATGAGGTTAGTGAAATGATTGTCAGTTTATCTACGATGCTGAAATATACGGTAAAATCTCAAAAACCGCTGGTTCCCTTTAAGGATGATTGGGAGTACCTCAAAAGTTATATTTACATTATGACGAAGAGATTTGAAGGGAAGTTTCATTTCGAATATGAGATGGATCCAAGATTGTTCGTTTATGGAGTTCCCAAATTCTTTTTGCAGCCCTTCGTAGAAAATGCGCTTGTGCATGCATTTGATTCGAAGCAGATGGAAGGCAACATCAAGATTTCTTGTTGGATCGAGGAAGGAAGCAGATATTTTCGAATTGAAGATAATGGCAAAGGCATACCGAAAGACATGCTGGAACGCCTGTTGGATGAGAAAAATGATTCGATTGGCATTCAAAATGTGAACAAAAGGATTCGCATCACCTATGGAGAAAACTATGGCCTTCATATGGAATCCGAAGAAGGGAAAGGAACCAAGGTCACCATCAGGCTTCCTCAGGATTAGCGTTAAGTACGAATAATAGTGCAAAAAACCAATAATAATGTAATTTTTCGAGTGATCTGATCCCTTATAATTCAAATTGCAAGGAATGATAACGCTTTATAAATATGAGGAGGTCAGAAAAAATGAGAAAAAATTTCGGGAAATTCCCCGTAATCGTGAGTACGATGATGATTTCAAGTTTGCTTTTAGCGGCTTGCAGCAGTGGCGGAGATAAATCCGCGCCAACCACAAGCGCAAGCCCCGAAGCCGCGAAAGCGTCGGCTACAACGGCTGCGGCTAAAAAAGATCCGGTGAAATTGAAGTTTACCTATTGGGGCAGCCCCGATGAGAAGAAGGCAATCGAAAATGCAACGAAGAAATTTACGGAGAAGTACCCGTGGATTACTGTAGATACGATTCAAATCCCTAATGCGGACTACAATACGAAGCTTACCGCAATGGCAGCTAGTAACGATATGCCGGATACGGGCTACATGACGCCAGATCTGGGTGATACTTGGTCGAAAGAAGGAAGATTCGTCAATCTGTTCGATATGCTTGCCAAGGACGGAGATACAAAGAAGGACGATTTCCTAGATTACGTGTGGTACAAGTCTAATCCAGAAAATGCATGGGGAATAAGCACAGCCGGCGAAACCTTCGGATTGTTTTACCGCAAGGATTTACTTGAAAAATCCGGTGTCGGCGCTCCGCCTACCAAAGCTGAAAATGCATGGACATGGGATCAATTTGTAGAAAATGCTAAAAAATTAACCCTTGATAAAAATGGCAAAAATGCAGCGGACCCAGCCTTTGATCCCAAAAGCATTAAGCAGTATGGCGTAACGTTTGAAACATGGTCCGAGCCGTTAAATAACTTTATCTACAGCAATGGCGGCGATTGGGTTTCCAAAGATGGAAAGACCTTTACGCTGAACCAGCCGGAGAGCGCGGAAGCCATCCAAAAGCTTTCTGATCTCATCAACGTGTATCATGTTGCACCTTCTCCGCTAGCAGCTAAATCCATGCCGGCCATGAATGTTGCACTGCAATCGGGGATTGCAGCGATGGCAATCGGCGGCCAATGGATGAACCTGGATTTGGGAAATGCCAAGGTTAATTATGATATTGGTGTGCTTCCTAAGCTGAAAAAAGATGTTGTCGTTGCTTTAAGCGGCGCTACCGTATTCTTCAAAGAGTCCAAACATCCGGATGAAGCATGGATGCTGTTTAAATGGATGTCGAATCCTGAGGGCGCTATCGAGCTATACAGTAGTGGGTTATGGATGCCTACGATGAAAAAGTGGTATACAGATCCAGCATTAGTTGCAAAATGGGTAGATGCGAATCCAGCCGCTCATCCGCCTGGATTTAAGGATGCCATGATGAATAATTTGCTTAAAAATGGCGTTCCAGGTGTCGCTTATTATTTGAAAAACCAAGCGAAAATTGTGGCTACAGTTAGTTCTTCACTGGATGAGGTTTGGTTAGGCAAGAAAAACGCGGCGGATGCTTTGAATGCAGTTGCGGCTAAAGTTCAACCAGATATTCAAGGCAGATACGATGTGAAAGAATAAAGCCATAAAGCAGAAAGCCAGGGCTAAATCCTTGGCTTTCTGCCAAATTTATGGGGAAAGAGGAAGTGTAGATGGAATCTACAATTAACTTGAGTGCGGATTTGCCAGTCAAAAAAAAGCGTAGCCAACGAAGGAATAATCTCTACATCGGCTTACTATTCACTTCGCCCGTACTGCTTGGATACGCTATTTTTATTGCTGTACCGCTGTTGTTGACTTTTATCCTAAGCTTTACGGATTACTCAATTGGCGCACAGTCTATGAAGTTCATCGGATTCTCAAATTTCACAGATATGTTTACGGGTAAGGATGTTTTCTTTTATCCGGCGATGAAAGCGACTGCGTATTATGTGTTTGTCAGTGTTCCATTGGGGATTATTGTTTCCTTTCTTGCAGCCGTGTTATTGAATCAG
Source organism: Paenibacillus sp. J22FR5 (assembly GCF_059691975.1). Classification (NCBI taxonomy): domain Bacteria; kingdom Bacillati; phylum Bacillota; class Bacilli; order Caryophanales; family Paenibacillaceae; genus Paenibacillus; species Paenibacillus sp. J22FR5. Next base: position 95,748 of record NZ_JCAUAN010000001.1, read on the forward strand.
AAGATTAAAGCTCGCGGCTTTTTTAGGGGAGTGTTTTATCTACCTGTCATTATTCCGATTGCTTCTTCCGGCATTATCTGGATGTGGATGCTGCAGCCCGATTTCGGTGTCGTAAACTATTTGCTGCGTGCAGCAGGTTTGCCGCCATCTAGCTGGCTCGCATCGGATACAACGGTTATGCCTACCTTAATTTTGTTTAGCTTATGGACTTGCGGCAGTACGATCGTGATTTTTCTGGCAGGATTGCAATCCATTCCATCACATTTGTATGAAGCGCTTGAGGTAGATGGTGGAAATGCATGGCATAAACTCATCTATATCACCATTCCGGTTAGCGCACCTATTATTTTTTTTAACACGGTCATTGGTTTTATTAATGCTCTTCAGACCTTCGTACAACCGCAAGTGATGACTGGCGGATCCGGCAGCAGCGGGGTCAGTGCAGGCGGTCCTAATAACGCCAGCTTGCTGTATGTGCTTTATATTTTCCAAAACGGTTTTAAGTTTTCCAAAATGGGCGCAGCCAGCGCTTCCTCGGTCATTCTTTTCATCATCTCTGTCCTATTTACACTTCTTATTTTTAAATTTTCAAAATCTTGGATTAATTACGAAGGGGATGGCAAAGGAAAATGAGAAAGAGAAAAACCATGGGTACATTCATCATTTATCTTTTGCTGATCCTAGGCACCCTAGTATGTTTGTTCCCCTTCTATTGGATGATACGAACATCACTTGTTGATACCAGTGAGATTTTTCAGGTCGAGCCGTCCATTATTCCACACGCTATTAAATGGGAGAACTATAAGAATGCGTTGACAGCACAGCCATTCGGCACGTTTTTTCTGAACACGGCTTTCATTACAATCGCGAATATTGTCGGTGTTTTACTGACCAGTTCTCTTTGCGCCTATGGATTTTCAAGACTGGAATGGCCTGGGCGGGATAAATTATTCGGTTTCTTGATGACTGCGCTCATGCTTCCATTCGCTGTGGTTATGATTCCACACTTCATTGGTTGGAGCTATCTGGGCTTAACGGATACCTATGCCCCTCTTATTGTGCCTGCTTTTTTCGGCGGAGGTTTGTTTAATATTTTTCTGCTTCGTCAGTTTTTCATGTCAATTCCCAAGGAATTAGATGAGGCTGCTTATATGGATGGAGCCAACCATCTGAAGGTCTATTCACGAATTATTGTACCTTTAAGCAAGCAGTCGATGATTGTGGTTGGACTTTTTACGTTTCTGGGCAGTTGGAACGATTATTTGGCGCCTATCCTTTACATTTCTTCGGAGAAAAAATATACGTTGATGCTTGGTTTAACCTTGTTCCAAGGGCAATATTCAGCTCAATGGAATATTATGATGGCTGCTGTAGCCATTGTCGTGCTGCCTTCTCTAATCATTTTCCTCTTTGCACAGAGGTATTTTATTGAAGGAATTGCCATGACGGGAGTGAAAGGCTAGACATTTTACCCAACTAACTTATAGGAAATAAAGGAGCAGGAGAGAATATGGAGAGTAGACAACTTGCACAGTCATTGCCTTTAAAAAACGTACGTATTCAGGATGCATTCTGGTCTGAATATATCCGCTTGGTGAGAGAAGTCGTTGTGCCTTATCAATGGGAGGCATTAAACGACCGGGTACCGGATGCGGAGCCCAGCCATGCCATTCGCAACTTTAAGATCGCAGCAGGGGAAGCCGAGGGTGAGTTTTATGGCATGGTTTTTCAAGACAGCGACGTAGCCAAATGGTTGGAGGCTGTAGGTTATTTGCTTGAAACAGAAGCAGATTCGGAATTGGAACGGGTAGCGGATGACGTGATTGATCTTATAGCAAGGGCACAGCAGCAGGATGGATACTTAAATACGTACTATACGGTGAAAGAAACCGACCAGAGATGGACGAATTTAGCAGAGTGCCATGAGTTATACAGTGCCGGACATATGATTGAAGCGGCTGTTGCTTATTACCGGGCAACAGGAAAGCGTAAAATATTGGAAGTTGCATGTGGAATAGCCGATAACATCGATGCTGTGTTCGGGGATGAAGCAGGCAAGTTAAGAGGATATGACGGGCATCAGGAAATTGAGCTTGCGCTTGTTAAGCTGTATCATGTCACAGGGCAGGAAAAATATTTGCTGCTAAGCAAGTATTTCCTGGATGAAAGAGGGCAGCAGCCCCCTCATTTTTACGATGTGGAATGGGAAAAGAGAGGCAAAACGCATCATTGGCCAGATACGATGATGATTAACGAGAAGGACTACAGTCAAGCTCACTTGCCAGTACGCGAGCAGGACAAAGCAGAAGGGCACGCTGTGCGCCTCGTTTATATGTGTGCGGGCATGGCCGATGTTGCTGCCGAGACCGGTGATCGCGAGCTGCTAGAAGCTTGCCGAAAATTATGGAAAAATATCGTCTCCAGACGAATGTATATAACAGGCGGGATTGGCTCCATGGCTCGAGGAGAAGCTTTCTCCCTGGATTACGATCTGCCTAACGATACGGTATATGCGGAAACTTGTGCTTCTATCGGACTCATTTTTTTCGCACAAAGAATGCTGCAATTAGAACCGAAAAGCGAGTATGCGGACACCATGGAACGCGCCTTATACAATACAGTAATCAGCGGTATGTCACGTGATGGAAAACACTTCTTCTATGTGAATCCGCTCGAAGTTTATCCCGATGCATGCGGAAAAAATAAGAATTATGATCACATTAAGCCTGTTCGTCAAGGATGGTACGGCTGTGCTTGTTGTCCTCCGAATGTTGCGAGGCTGTTGGCATCTCTTGGACAATATATTTACACCGTTCAGGACCAAACCGTTTATACACATTTATATGTGGGAGGGCAAGCCGATTTGGAGCTTGGAGGCAAGTCTATTCATCTAGAACAGCGAACCAATTATCCATGGGATGGTGCGGTACGGTTCGAATTGACCATGGATGAAGCCACCCAATTTACATTGGCACTGCGTATTCCTGCTTGGTGCGATGGGGCAAGTGTACAAATAAATGGAGATCCATTCCCGATTGAAGCTCAAGTTGTAGATGGATATGCCTTGCTGAACAGAATATGGCAACGGGGTGATCTGGTGGAGCTGATACTTCCTATGCCGGTTCATCGCATGAAAGGACATCCTCTGGTTAGGCAAACAGCAGGCAAGGTAGCCTTGCAGAGGGGGCCTTTGGTTTATTGCTTAGAAGAGGCGGACAATGGGAAACAAATGCATCAATTGGTACTGCCACAGATGAGCTCGTTAGAAGTAGAGGCTAATTATGAGCTTTTGGGAGGGGCAGAGGTGAAAGTGATCAAAACTGCTGCCAAACGAATGAATATCAAAGAATGGGCAGACGAGCTCTACAAGCCTGCGAGTGATATCCGGAATGAAACCGTGAATTTGACCTTTATTCCCTATTTCGCGTGGGCAAACCGAGGTATAGGTGAGATGACAGTTTGGGTGAGAGATTCGGAATAATCGATAGTGTGAACCGCACCCCCTAAAATAGACATTAGAAAAAACCCCTGGGTTAATCTAAACTATTTTAGGGGGTGTTTGGCATGGCGACAAAGGACAGATGTTAAAGACGTACAGCCAAGAACGCTCATATTCCATTACCAAATAACGACTGAACACGATCGTTGTGTGGCTGATCAGTATGTCAAAAGAACGGCCTTGGAACTCGGTACCAAGTTTAAGATAGCTCTTCGTAAATTTGAAGACCTGTTTAGATATGAAAAGACGACTCTCGTCCCCAAAAACGGGGAATGAGTGTCGTCTTTTTATTCGTACCTCTTAGATGCTCCGATAAACTACAAGTTGCCCAGCATTGCAAAGCTCCATTAACAAATGTAAGGTGCCTGTCTTCCTACTCCCGAAAAAAAGATGAACCTGACTTAGGCAAATATCATATAAATATTCATGAAGCGGCGCCAAACAAGAAATCAACTTTGAGGACGTGGTAAACCCCTTAGGAAGATATTGATATGCATCTTCTCCAGTACTACATATAACAGAAGGTCTGAGAGTTGAACAGACCATATGCTTGTGCGCGGCGTCAGTCGTCATGAGTACCGCGATCATCGAAAAGCGATTGCAGAATTCCACATGTTCGGGTCGCCGCCGTTGCAATCGCGGATACAGTCACTATACCAACCTTGTTCCCGATCATGTATTGAGAGGAGATTTATTATGATCAGAGAAAACATTGACCGAGCGTGGGAGTTTGTAAACGGTAAACCGTCCGGGATACCGGGCTATGGACCTGCACAGACAGCAAAAATAGTTAATCTGCCGCATGACTTTACAATCGAGACGGATACGTTTCCAGAGGCACCAGGCGGGTCATTAACGGGCTATTACGGCGGAGGACTTGGGACATATACAAAGATACTGAACATTCCCGAAGAGTATGCCGGTAAACGAGTCCTGGTGGAGTTTGACGGGGCTTACATGAACACAACTGTAGGATTGAACGGAAATACCGTGACAAGACACCATTACGGCTACACGCCGTTCCATGCCGATCTCACTCCCTACATGAAGCCAGGCAAACCGAATCGTCTAGCAGTAACCGTCAATAACGCAGCGCAGCCGAATGCACGCTGGTATTCAGGCTCGGGTCTCTATCGCCACGTCGATCTGCTTTGCGCCCCGAAGCTGCATATAGCCCCGTGGGGAATTTACGCCTACACTTCGCATTTTGTAGGCGGTACTGCGTTTGTAATTGTTGAAACGACGGTGGAAAACCATACAGCCGATCGCACAAATCTGTGGGTGGACATCAAGATCGAGAAGGAGTCCTGCGGCACCGAAGCGGGTACCGGAAGGGTCAAAGTGCACATACCCGCAGGAGAAAAGTCCGTCGGCCGGGTGATGATCGCTGTTGAAAACGCCGAAATTTGGGACATTAATTCCCCGAATCTTTACAGGATCACCGCTCAATTAACCGACAAAGTGAAGGTTCTTGATCGTGACAGCACCCTGTTCGGAATAAGGACAATTTCCGTTGACGTAAAGAACAGCTTTATGCTGAACGGGCGCACCATCAAGCTCAAAGGCGGATGCGTGCATCATGACAACGGCATCCTTGGCGCTGCGTCTTTTAAAGACAGTGAATACCGCAAGATGAAGCTCCACAAAGACAACGGATATAATGCCATCCGCTGCGCGCACAATCCGCCGTCGAGGGATATGCTGGATGCATGCGACCGCTTGGGACTGCTTGTCATTAACGAAGCATTCGACGTTTGGAGGATGGAGAAAACCACCCAAGATTATAGCCAGTACTTCGAAGAGAACTGGAAGATGGATATGGAAGCCTTTATTCTCCGTGACCGGAATCATCCCAGCATTATCATGTGGTCTACCGGCAATGAGGTGGGAGAGCAAGGCGGTTTGTCCGATGGATATCACTGGGCTGCCAAACTGGCGGCATGGGTACGTGAGCTTGATTCTACACGCCTGGTCACAAATTCCGTTTGTTCCCTTTATATCGGACTTGATGACGAGAATACTAGGAAATTTTGGGAGAGTTTGTACAAACAATGGAAGGAAACAGGAGGGGACCTGATAAATATTGATTCAGAATTTGGTAAAAAGATCTGGGGCGACTATACCGAAGCCTTTTGCGCCCCGCTGGATGTCGTGGGATATAATTATCTTAATTACCAATACGAAGATTCTATAAAGAGTTATCCCAACCGGGTTATCTGCGGCACCGAAAGCAGAGCAATGGAAATGGAGAAATACTGGCATGATGTTGAACGCTTTTCCCAAGTGATTGGAGATTTTACTTGGACGAGTTATGACTACATCGGTGAAGCAGGTCTCGGGAAAGCAGAATATGTTGATCCGCATGAGGCTACTACAACATTTACATTAATGAGTTCATATATATCCAAATATCCGTGGCGCCTTGCAAATGCCGCTGACTTTGACCTTTGCGGCTTTGCACGTCCTCAGCTTGCCTACCGCAGAATCGTGTGGGGCTCCGATGAGACCTATATTGCTTCGCGTAATCCTAAAAACTATGGTAAGAAGGAAATCTTAAGCCGATGGGGATGGCCTGAATGCGAAAACATATGGAGCTGGGCTGGTTATGAGGGAAATCCGGTGCAGGTGGATGTGTACTCAGCCGCAGAGGAAGTAGAACTTATTCTGAACGGAAAGAGCCTCGGGAGAAAGCCAGCCGGAAAAGTGAATCGATTCATAGCACAGTTTGATCTGACCTTTGAGCCGGGAATTTTGGAAGCTGTAAGTTATACGGCTGGCAAGAAAATTTCATCCGATATATTGAAGTCCGCAGGAAAGCCTGCTGGCATCAGAATTATTCCTGATAAGAAGGAATTCTTGGCAGACGGACAGTCGCTAGCCTATGTGGTTGTTGAGATCATTGATGCAGAGGGCAGACTTGTTCAGACTGCCGAAATAAAGGCAACAGCCAAAGTGGAAGGAGTAGCTACGCTTGCAGCATTTGGCACCGGCAGGCCGCAGACGACCGAAAACTATACAAAAGGCGACTTTACTTCCTATAAGGGCAGGCTACTTGCGATCATCCGCGCGGGCTATGAGCCCGGCACGGCTGTACTGACGATCAATCTATTAACTGATTTGCCATATATTCAGAAGTAAAATTAGCCTTAAACTTATTATTTGGTATAGCCTATGGTTATGTCTCGGACAGGTGAACAATAAATATCAGGTTTCTTCATCATTTTGAAATTATTTCACAGAGAAAGCTTCAACAGTATTGACGCATGCGGGGCGAGTGTAAAAGAAAGCTCATTCGGCGTACCTAACTCTTCGCGTTTCCATAGATCACGCACACGGCCGAGCGAATGGGAACCAAGTTGGGAAGATGTCACTTTTACCGTCTGTACTTCTTCACTGGTATTGAATAAAGCGACATAACGATTGCCGTCATAGCCATTCGATGTCCAGACAATACGCTCATCTTCGCGGTACAATTGACGGGCATCTCGCCCGTTACGAAGTACATCCAACACTTCCTCATTCGTGAGTAGCGACAGCGTCCACTCGTCATTGTCCCTTAGCTCTCCTCCGAACATAAGCGGCGAGCGGAAGATCGCCCAAAGAGTCATCATCGTTTTCTGCTCGTCCTTTGTGAATCGGGTCCAGCGGTCGCTTGCTCCTCCGTCGACGGAACGAATGCCGATGTGACCGAGTGGCAGCATATCGCAATCCGGCCAATTGCCTGCTCCAACATGCGGCGCCCATTTCTCACAGCGCTCGAACATGCCATAGAGTAGTCGCCAGATGTCCCAAAAGTCGTCTGTCATGCGCCAAAGGTTGGCGTTCGCCTTGAGCTCTTCCGCGAGCTCGAGCGGCGCAGGACCTGGGGATAAGCTCAGCACCATTGGACGGCAACACTTGTCGATCGCCCTTCGGATGAGTAGAATTTCGTCGAGTTGAATGCCGTAGAGTAGCGAATCTGCGATATCGTCCACTTTGACATAGTCTACGCCCCATGATGCGTAAAGCTCGAATAACGAATCATAATATTCCTGTGCGCCTTCCTTTGTCGGATCGACGCCGTACATATCAGTATTCCACTTGCAAATGGCGCCGTTCCACGTCTTTGCGATGGACCGTGCAGTCTTATTCGTCCCAAGTATCGGTGTATCAGCATGAACTGCCTGACGCGGAATTCCTCTCATTATGTGAATGCCGAACTTCAAGCCTAGGCTGTGCACGTAATCAGCAAGTTGTTTGAATCCTTGTCCGTCCGAGGCGGATGGAAAACGGTTCGTGGCGGGAATGAGACGGGAAAACGCATCCATTTCGAGCGGGACATAAGGACGATAAGCCGAAGAAACGGCTCCCGACTCGTACCATTGTATGTCGACGACAACATACTCCCAGCCATAAGGCTTTAGATATTCGGCCATATATTCTGCGTTTCCGCGCACTTCTTCTTCTCTGACGGCCGCGCCATAACAGTCCCAGCTATTCCAGCCGAGCGGTGGTACGGAAGCCCATTGATGATGATTGGTCATCGGATTAACTCGTCCCTTCTGATTTAAAGTAATAGCCATATCATAAGGGGAAGTCGAAATGGAAGCTAGCGCAATGTTTTGCTGTTGTATGTAAAATATTGCGCTAGCTCTCTAATCGAACATTATCCGATCGATCGGAAGTAGTTCTTTTCCTTCTCGGAACCCACTTGGAGGATAGCCGGTCCAACTGCGGAATACTTTACTAAAGTAGCTGCCATTTCTGTAACCAACCTCTCTAGCAATTTCCTCTACAGTCAAAGAGCTGCTCCGAAGCAGTTTTACGGCAAGTTCGATACGTAGTTTAGAGGTGTATGCCATCGGTGAGAAGCCAGTTACTTGATGGAAAGTGCGTGCCAGATGGTACTTAGAGCTTCCAGCTGCCTCCGCGATATTGTCGAGTCCCTCAAGCATTCTGAAGTGAGTCTCAATATAATCAGCTGCCCGGCGCACGATCTCCGGCCAGTTACTTCGTTCCTGGCGCTGAGCATTGCCGCACCGAAGAAGCTCCATCATGAAACTGTACACGAGGGAGGATGCGTAATAGCCGTCTTTAATTGCGCCGATTCGCGCTTCTGAGTATATGGTTTCGAGTCGGCGAATCGCCAGGCAGCGGGGGTCGAGCCGTGGCAACGATCCCAGCTCCTGGAGTATTCCCTTCCACAGATCCTGCAGATGGCTCTGCCTAAATAGAGCGAAATAGAACGACCAGTGAGAGCTGTCTTCTGGTAAATAGTAACGATGCCTGCCCGGTATTTCTACCAAAAAGGACATTCCCTCCGACACATCGTGATGTTGGCCGTCCAGTTCGATCCGTCCTCGCCCGGACAGCGTATATTGGAACAAATACAGAGGTCCATCGATCCGCTTCATGCCGTCCCAATCATAATCTTGCTGCCGAATATCCTGAAATCCGACGGCAAACAACTGGTAAAGTGGCTTTACGGGGCCTTCTTGGAAACGGAAGCCGTATACCCCGTAACTTTTTTTTTGGACCATACACGATCGTCGCCTCCTTGTTTTGCTATAGATTACTCTCCATTTAGAGATGTCGGTTGAACGGAAGTATACCATAAGAATAGCAAACAGTAACTGTAGAAAGCATTACGGTAGATTGGTGATGGTTGACGTAGCGACATTACGATGAGATTCCTCTGTAAGTGTTGTGTAATTTGCAACATAAAGTATTGCTGAGAAAACAATCGCAGGAGTCGAAGTCATGCACATGACAAGAAAAGGACAGGTCGAATGAAATCATTCGCCTGTCCTCTCCGCATTGGGTGGTGTTATTGTCGGTATCTTCAGTAAAGAAGTATGCGCGTTAGTTGCAGGAATGCGAACAACAACTCGTGTTCCCACATCAGGTGTACTCATGATTTGAATTCCGTATTCTTCGCCGTAATACAGCTGTATACGTTTATTGACGTTATATAAGCCAATCCCCGTGGGCTTGAAGTTCTTGTTGACATAAGATTTATTCATCGCCTGCACTTGCATGGGAGCAATGCCACAGCCGTTATCTTCGACCTCGAAGATGATTTGATCTAACTTACGGCAGCCTCGTACTGTTATTAATCCGCCGTTAGCCCGATTGGTTAATCCATGATTAATCGCGTTTTCAACAATAGGCTGGAGGATGACTTTAAGAATTAGAAAGTGCATGATGCTATGATCAATATGCAGGGAAATAGTAAAAATATCCTCGAAGCGCACCTTTTGAAGCAAAATATATTGCTCTAAATGTTCAATTTCTTCATGAATAGGTACGATATCCCGATCCATTGAAATCCCGTAACTTAGAATTTTCCCCAACGAATAGACCATATCTGCAACTTCCTCCACATGCTTAGCCTCCGCCACCATCCGAATGGATTCAAGTGTATTGTAAAGAAAATGTGGGTTTATTTGATTTTTAAGCATTTGGAGTTCGAGTTCTTTTCGAATAATTTTATCAACATAGACCTCATTGATTAAATGTTTTATTCTACTGGACATCTGATTAAATGATTTGGCTAATTGGCCGATTTCATCCTCCTGCTGTAAAACGATATGTTTATCAAAATGGCCTTCTTGAGCTAATTGCATTAATAGCACAAGTTTTTTTACCGGCCTGACAATGTTCTTAGAAAAGATAAATATAAACACAGCAGTTATCAGAATAACGGCAAGTGTAATCAATGTGGTCGTGATCGCCATAGACTCGATATTTTTGTATAGTTCTCGTGAAGGGATGATATTAATGACCTTCCAGCCTGTCAATGGAGAAGAATCGTAGCTAAATAAGTAATTTTGCCCGTTAATTTTGATGTTTTTGGTTATTTTGGATTGACCCGCTATGATTTGATTCGCAATTTGTGGCGGTATCTTTTGCGATATTTGGGTCAAATCTTTATCTGATACGATAGTATTATCTTTGTCAACTATGATTATCCTTTGTTCTGGAACAATCTCCATGTCTTTACTTAGTTGTGTGAGGAAATCAAGCTTGTTGTTGATGAGAATGACGCCGATGACTTTGGCATCCTCCAGTTTGTAAATCCCGCGGGAAACGCCAAATACGAAAGTAGGCTTTGAACTATATAGGTTTTGGATGGGATAAGTGCTGATAATGACGGGTTGCTTATAATTATTAATACTATCCTTAAACCATTTTTTCTGGGTTGGTTGCAACTCGGATGGAATAATAGCGCCGTTTGAACTGTAATAGTCCCCTTGACCCATCAAATTAAAGACTAAAAAGGACTGCATGTTTGGATTAAAAAGTGTAACACGGTAGGCTTCTTCTTCAATTGCTTTCGAAAAACCATTTTCGAAATGTCCTGTATCATTAGATGAATCTAGTATTGTGAATAAATTACTATATATTCCATCGTTTCTAACAAGAGGTTGAATAGTCGCATTGATGAGGCGAGTGAAATTTTCATCAAGCTTGGTAATGGTTTGACGGTTCATTTGGGTGATGAGATCAAGCGTACTTTTATTTTTGTCATTTTTGTAGTTGCTAAAAGTGATCCATGACAATAAGATCATGATAATAAAGATAAAGGTAAATCCAAGATGTAATTTATACGAAATGGGAATATTGCGAAAATGGAAGCGCTCTATATTATTCGAGAAGCTTAATTTTTTAATCCTTTTTTTCATATGATTTCACTCTCGAATCGATTTTCTTAATATTCTAACATGATAGCTTTGAAGTGAACAGATAAATAGAAGAGGTGCCTTATGTTGAAAATAGTGATTGCGGATGATGACAAAACGATTCGGGAGGGATTAAAAGCGATTTTATCCGGCGTCAATCGCAAGTACGAGGTGGATAATGAAGCATCTGATGGCCTAATGGCCCTGGAGAAGGTCAAGCTTCTGAAACCGGATGTATTATTAACCGATATCAAAATGCCGATGATGGATGGGATTCAGCTGATGCAAGAGGTTACAGCTTTAAAGCTGCCGCTGTCCATCGTTGCCTTGAGCGGATTTGATGACTTTCATTATGTTAAGGAATGCATGAAATATGGCGCGGTCAATTACCTGCTAAAGCCTATTCAAAAAAAGGAATTGCTGCAGCAACTTGCCGATATTGAAGTTCAGCTCGAACAGAAAGCGCAAACATCCAAGGAATATGAATTTTTAAAAAAAAGGGCGCAAGACAACGAATATTTGCTGAAGCAGCGAATATTGATGGATTGGCTTCAAGGGAATGAGGGCCAGGTCAACGAATTTAAGCACATCGAGCATGCTAAGTCGTTCGTTCTTTGTGCTATTAGTCAAGATAACACTTCGGCATTGGCATTAGAAAGGAATGACTCGCAGAACAAACTGCTTCAATGTGTATATAAACATGATATGAAGGGACGTTTACTAGCCTGTACTTTGAAAGAACATGTGATTGTGTTATTTGTGGATCCGGAAGAGTCTGAACCGCCCAGCGATGTAATCGATCTGATTCACGAGATCAAACTGGATATGCAGATGGCTTCGCAGATTACTTTTTCCGTAGGTCTGAGCGCTGCATTCAGCGTGCATGCTGAGCTGCCTAAGGCATATCAACAAGCGCTCAGCGTCTTAAACCATAAGTTCTATGAAGGGAAAGGGCTCATTTATACCTTTAACTCAACGCACGCAGGTCTTCAACCCTTTAAGGAGAATCAAGCCTCGGCTATCTTAAGTCAACTTCATCATGGAATGGAGCTGAGAAATGCGGCTAAAGTTAAACAAGAGGTGGAGTTGCTCATCGGCCACTTCATTGCTAATAAAATTCAACCTGAGCGAGTACGTGAAGTTTTGACGGATCTCATTAGGAAAACCTTTGCGGATTGCATGGATTTGGATGAAACAGATGTTGAAATGCAAAAAACAATATTAATTCATTTAATTCAATATACGGACACCGCAGAGGAAATGAAGCAAACTTTGGTTCATGCGCTTTATAAGGCAATAGAGTGGGTTAACGAGGAGAAGTTAAAAAAGGGAACGAAAATCATTGCCATGGCGAAGGATTATATTCAAAAGCATTATCAACAAAATATCACTTTAAAAGCGGTTGCGGATTACGTAAACCTGAATCCCAATTATTTCTCCGACTATTTTAAGCAGGAAACAAACACAAATTATATGGATTATCTTATTGAAACCCGGATTCAAGTGGCCAAGAAGCTGTTGCTTGAACATGATGTTAAAATTTATGATGTTGCGTATCTGGTTGGTTATGACAATGTTACCTCATTTAATCGAGCCTTTAAAAACGTAATGGGTATTTCGCCTTCGGCATACAAAAAATTGGTTACCTGAATAAATGCGAATAAAACTGGATTTCTGTTATTTCTTAAATGTAAGCGTTCTTATATTCTAATTACAGAGACAATCTTTTGAGCTCTACTATTACTAGGGGGAATGGACTTTGAAAAGAGCATTAAGCTTACTTATCACCGTTTCTATGACAGCAGCACTTGCAGCAGGCTGTGGCCAGTCAACAACAAGCACGGACTCCACCAAAGCACCAGTAGCAACGAATGCCGCAGATACACCAAAAGCAGCAGATACGACAGCAAAAGCAGCGTTAAAAGGAAAAATTACATTTTTGACGCACCGCACAGATAAAGCGGACAATGTATTGACGGATATTGCCAAGGAATTCATGGCGAAATATCCAGGCACCGAGATCGTTGTTGAACCCAGCAAGAGCGATGATGTGTTGAAAACACGAATTGCGGCAAATGAACTGCCTGATATAATGTTTGTTCCAGCGGGTTTGGGGATTACACGCAAGGATTATCCAACCTATTTTATTCCAATCGACGATCTAGGTTTTACGAACGATAATACCTGGTATTTTAAAAATGGAACAGGCTTGGATGACAAGCTATACCTCCTTAATATTGGAATGAACTATCAAGGGATTATCTACAATAAAAATGCGTTTAAAACGGCAGGAATCGACAAGCCCCCGGTTACAATGGATGAATTAATGGCAGATAATGAAAAGCTTAAAGCCAAAGGCATTGTCCCGATTGCTTCAAACTTTAAAGATAAGTGGCCATTGGGCAGTTATGTTGATGGAAGTTATCAAAATGATACGACTGGATTAACTAATTATAAAAATACACTGCTAACGAAAGACTTTTTACAGAACGATAAAGGCGGTATTCTGGAAGGACTTAATTTTCTAAAAACATTGAATGATAAAGGCTATTTAGAAAAAGATCTCATGTCCTCCAACTGGGATGGCTCCAAGCGAGATCTGGCTCAGGGCAAAATTGCAATGATGTATCTAGGTTCATGGCTGCCTCCGCAAATTGTGGAAAATGGCGCGAAAGTAGAAGATATCGGCATGTTCCCGCTGCCTGGTGCTAAAGCACTTGTAACTGGCGGCGATTTAAAGTACGGCGTGACCAAAAACTCTAAATATCCGGAGCTTTCCAAGGCGTTTCTGAAATTCATGTGGCAGGACGGTTATATGCCGAAGAAGATCGGAATGATTCCGCCAAATAAGGATTACAAGCCTGATGCAGGGTTTATGAATGAATTATTATCGTTTCGTATCCCGGTTATGGAAGGAGTCGACGATTCTCCGGAATTCCAAGAGGTTGTCAATAAAGCGCAAATCGATAGAAACTCGTTGGCACAGGAATATGTCATCAGCAAGAATCCGCAGGAGATTATAGACAAGTACAACAAGAAATGGGCAGATGCCAAGAAGGCTCTAGGCAAATAATTACATCAATAAATATAGCCGTGCAGGAAGCGGGTTATCGCTTAGCAGGATAACCTGCTTCCCTTTACGGAATAATTTGGGAAATGGAGATGCGGCAATGCGTATGATTTTTAAAAATAGTGAGCGCACGATCATTATTACCCTGTTTTTATTTGTACCATTGACCCTGCTGCTTGCTTTTTCCTATTATCCTGCATTAAAGCTGATTCAATTAAGCTTTACAGACTGGGATGGGTTGACGAAACAGTTTAATTATCGAGGTTTTGTCAACTATAAGGAAATGTTTCAGGATCAAACAGCAATAAAAACGCTCATTAATAATATCGCGTATGTGATTATTTCAGTCATCCAAACGTTTTTAGGGCTGTACTTCGCGATTATTCTGGATTCTAACATTCGGGGCAAAAAATTTTTCAGATCGGCGCTGTTCATGCCGTTTATTCTTAATGGTGTCGCTGTAGCTTATATGTTCAGTTATTTATACAGTTACGAGGATGGCCCGCTTAATATTGTTTTAAATGCGATCGGACTTGGTGATTACTCCATACATTGGCTAGGAAATAACTGGTATAGTAATTTGTCCTTGGCCTTTATGGGACTGTGGCAATATACAGGCTTGGTTATGGTTATTTTTCTGGGGGCGCTGCAATCCGTTCCGAAGGACTTGTATGAATCGGCAAGTATTGACGGCAGCAATTTCTTTCAGAATATAAGGTATGTTACTTTGCCTAATATAAAATTAGTGATTGAAATCAATTTGTTTCTAAGCTTAAGCGGTGCGTTACAGGCGTTTTTCCAACCGTTCATTATGACACAAGGCGGTCCGGGGGATCGCACACAAACCTTTGCATCCAACGCATATTATACGGCTTTTAATTTCCATAACTTTGGGAAAGCTTCGGCACTCGGTGTTTTCTTGCTTTTGATTGTAATATGCGTGCTCTTGCTGCAAAGGTTAGTGATTCGAAGCGGGGGTGATGCGGAATGAAGAAAAAACGATTTAAATCAGGACTGGTTGTGCGAAATCCATTATTACATATGTTTAATTATGTGTTATTGATTTGTTTCACACTTCTTGTCTTTGTGCCAATTGCTATTATCTTGATTACGTCCTTTAAATCGAATCAGGAATATATTTATTCCAAGGTATGGGATTTTCCTGAAAATATTTTGAATTTTGAAAATTATCGTATTTATTTTCAGAGAGGTCAGATGCTTCTTGGCTTCAAAAATGTTTTTACGATGATATCGATTGCGCTGGTAACGAGTATATTTATGGGAACGATGGTATCGTATGTTGTCACGCGATTTAATTTTCGAATAAAGAAATTTTTACTGATGTCTTATCTGTTTGCTTCCATTTTACCGACGACGACAACAGCTATCGCCACCTTTACTCTGATTAAATCGTTGCACCTGTACAATTCGATCTTGGCAGGTTGTCTGCTGTACTCTGCGGCGGGTGTTCTGGATATCTATATCTTCATGCAGTTCATGTATAAAATCCCCAAAGAGCTGGACGAAAGCGCGAGAATCGATGGCGCTTCTTATTATAAGGTATACTGGTCCATTATATTACCCATGATGCAGCCGGCTATTGCCACCGTCGCCGTGTTAAAGGTTGTATCGATATATAATGACTTTTTCGTCCCAGTGCTCTATATGCCTTCTCTTAAATTAATGACGATAACGAGCGGGTTGATGTTCTTTACCCAAGATCGAGTATCCCAATGGAATGTGTTATCGGCAGGTATTATGGCCGTCATGGTTCCAACCTCGATCATATATCTTTTCTCGCAGCGATTTATTATCGCTGGTGTCACAGAAGGCGCAGTAAAATCGTAAATAGCACTTAACTCGAGTGCTGTTTCTGGCTTTTCCTATTTCCTTTTGTTATTCTAATCGTTATACTCACTTGTTTAATTCTGTAGGGAGTGTAAATAATGTTGGAAATGAATATAAATGTTGGATGATAGGAGAAAATAGCCATGTCGGAGTCCAATCGAGCTTTTGGTCAAACGCTTGTGAAATCTTTAATAGGCGAACGAGGACATCTTCCCATTGCTCGTGCGTTGCCAGATATTACTGTTGAGCTAGCAGGCAAACGAATGGAGGGTGCACCCTATACGATCTACCAGCTATTGAAACATATGAGCTATTGGCAGAACTTTTTGTTAACCTACTTGGATGGAGGCAAGCCTCAATTGCCTTCAAGTGTCGCGGAAAGCTGGCCGAGTGAGGGAGAACCAGGAAGTGAAGACGAATGGCAGTTGGTTATCAAGCAATTTCTGCAAGGAATTGATAAGGCCATTAGCTATTCAGAAAGCATGCAGCTTGATGAAACCTTAACCCATTTTCCAACGGAAACGAAAGCTGGCATTTTGCGCAATATTGCTTCCCATAATTCGTATCATCTTGGAGAAATTGTCCTGCTGCGTCGTCTGTTCGGCGCTTGGCCACCTCCTGGTGGAGGCTATCCTGCATAGGTAACAAAGCATCATCATTCGATGGTGCTTTTTATGTACTTTGAGCGTTTCTAGCAATGAATGGATCTGGTTGATTTTTATGCGCACAGGAATCGCTCGTTCACAAATACATTACATACCACGTTATATGTCGAAGTGATTATGGCGTTTTTCTGACTATTATCCTGATAACCAATATTTAATAATGTGAAGTATCTTGTTGTATTGCGAGTTATCAAGTAAAATTAGGACATTAAATCACAGAATTGTTAAGAAACATGACATCTAGGAGGCAGTATACATGAGGAAGTTGTTATTAGCATTTACGGGGATGCTTTCATTGTTCCC
This sequence comes from Paenibacillus sp. J22FR5, assembly GCF_059691975.1. NCBI lineage: Bacteria > Bacillati > Bacillota > Bacilli > Caryophanales > Paenibacillaceae > Paenibacillus > Paenibacillus sp. J22FR5. The sequence continues at coordinate 112,794 of NZ_JCAUAN010000001.1, forward strand.
TACAATGGCATTTGCAGATGACGGAGTAACCAGTGGCCAACTGCAATCAGCAATCGATTCAGTTTGGGTCATGCTAGCGGCTATACTGGTTATTTTTATGCAAGCTGGCTTCGTATTACTCGAGGCAGGATCGACAAGAATGAAGAACGCGGGTCACGTAGCAGGGAAAACGGTGTTTACTTTTGGTCTTTGTGCCATTGCTTTCTGGGCGTTTGGTTTCGGATTTGCGTTCGGGGACGGAAACAGCTTCTTTGGTACAACTGGATTTTTTTTCAATGGAGCAATGGAGCAAGCAAAGGTAGCCTTTAGTTCACTAGCTTTTTCTGACGTCCCCATCAGCATTAAATTTTTGTTTCAATTGGCGTTTGCGGGTGTCTCTTTAGCAATTGCTTGGGGTGGTTTTGCAGAAAGAGCAAAGTTGTCGGCATACTTCATCTTTGGCATATTATTTACGATTGTCATCTATCCTGTTGTTGCTCACTGGGTATGGGGCGGCGGTTGGTTGGCTACCCTTGGAATGCAGGATTTCGCTGGTTCAACGGTCGTTCATCTACAAGGGGCTACTGCGGCGTTTGTTGCGACGATTTTATTAAAGGCACGAGTTGGTAAGTATAATAAAGATCGTACGCCTAATGCAATCCAAGGTCATAACCAAGTATTGACGGTACTTGGTGTAATCATTCTCTGGATCGGTTGGTTCGGATTTAATGCAGGAAGCACGTTGAGTGCAATGGGTGACGGATTTTTCGGTTATATTGCTCTGACAACAAACATGGCGGCGGCGGCTGGTGGTGTCGCGGCCTTGATAGTATCTTGGATGTACTTCGGTAAGGCAGATATTCCAAGTATGTTAAATGGCGTGCTTGCCGCGTTGGTTGCTATAACTGCGGCGTGTGCATTTGTAGAGCCTTGGGCGGCGATTGTCATCGGAGCACTTGCAGGAATAATTTGCTTCTTCGCCGCACAATGGATTGAAAAAGTAGGGATCGATGACCCCATCTCCGCATGTTCGGCTCATGGAATTGCAGGAATTTGGGGTACACTTTCTACAGGATTGTTTGCTACTCCTGAATTGGCGAAACAAGTGAATGTAGGTGGAGCAGGGCTGTTTTATGGTGGTGGATTACATCAATTGGGAATCCAAGCTTTAGGTGTATTCGGAGCATTAGCATTTGTATTAGTGCTTTCCTTCATCATTCTTGGAATATTGAAAGTAACAATTGGGCTGCGTGTTACCGAGGAAGAAGAAATCATTGGGTTGGATTTGAGTGAACATGGTAGCTATGGTTACCCTGAGCAGATGAAAAAAATTGATCCTACTAATCCACGAAATTCATAATAACCCGCTATGAAGAGCACTTAATTACAAAGCTGAAGCACCGACATTCGTGATCTACGAGTGGTCGGTGCTTTTCTTATGTCCAGGTCATTTTAGACGTTTTGCTCTGATGGCATTAAACTAAAGTGATCTGTTTTTACACGTATGTCGGCTGTATCTGATTTCGGGCTTGGAAATACCACTATATTCCATCTGCTTTGCGAGTGGTAACAGCTTCGCTGATACTACCCCAACAAGCCGACTTGCTACCGTGGCTCCAAAAGAAAACAGCACCACAATCCCTAAGGTGTGATGCTGCTTTTGCTCTTTACTACTTTTGAATGCCGCCTAAACTGGCACCTTTGGCAAATAATCGCATGATATTTTTTTCAACCGTTGGATCCGGTATTAATGGCGGTGCTTGGTGCGGTTTAATTCGCGCATCAAGCACAACATTATCGCAAGCCCAATGCTTATTCTCATAAAAACTGTTCACGCCATATATATCATGGGAAGGATTGCTACGTGTGAATGTAGCCCAAACAAAGTTGTTAATGGTCTCACTCATAAAATGGCTGTCATCACATACGATGATCAATGGACAAGCAGGGAGTGGGCCCTTTGCTCCAATAGCCTCGCATAAATCTTTCATTTCAACCTGTGTCTCGCCGTAACTTTTAAATTCAGAAAGCTGAATCGCGACGATTCCCGGCATCACCAAACGCGCATGTTGGACCCCCGGTATTTCATTGAAAACGCCAGGAACCTCTAGGCATAAATCCCTTTTTTTATCTCCGACTGCTGCGAATACAACCTTACTGCCGCTATTCAAACCTGTACCTGAGTAGTCTAAGGTATCGATAGTTGTATTGGTATAAAAATGAAGGTCCCGATGAAGGTCTATTCGAGCCAAAATGTAAGTTAAGAAATGCTCTATATCATGAGAATCCAAAGGCTGGCTCTCTTCTGCTGTGATGAATAAGTACTTGGCTAAGCTAACTTGTCCCGTACCTAAAATTCGATTAGCTATCGTTAGCAGCTCTGCCGGCTGCTTGACTTGTTGATAGGGCGTGTAACGTTCGCTGCCAATCGCAAAGAGCAAGGGGTGTACGCCCGCAGCATCTACGGCATGAACTTCTTTGACACCTGGAATTTCTTGCATGATTGCATCGCCTGTGAGTTCGTGAATTAATGCCCCGAACGCCGTATCCTCTTGAGGGGGCCTGCCCACGACAGTAAATGGAAAGATCGCATTCTTCTTGGCATATACTTTGTGGACTCTCATGAGAGGAAAAGGATGCGTAAGGCTGTAGTAGCCCAAATGATCGCCGAAAGGGCCCTCCGGCTTGGTCTCGCCAGGATATATTTCTCCTGTGATAACAAAATCAGCATCATGACTAATACAATAGCCATCAATATAGCTGTAGCGGAAGCGGCGCCCTGAGAGCAATCCCGCAAAGGTAATCTCACTCATGCCTTCCGGCAAGGGCATAACCGCTGACAACGTGTGCGCCGGCGGCCCGCCAATAAAACAGCTTACTTTTAAAGGGGCTCCTTGCTTAGTTGCCTTTGCCTGGTGGACTCCGATACCGCGATGAATCTGATAATGCAAGCCGATCTCTTTATTTAATTCATACTCGTTCCCGCTCAGTTGAATCCGATACATCCCCAGATTGGAATTCATAATTCCTGGTTTCTCCGGATCTTCCGAATACACTTGAGGCAGGGTGACGAATGCACCGCCATCCTCTGGCCAGTGCTTGATGAGTGGGAGGTCAGCAATGCTGATTTCCTCAAAAGCAGCCGGCAGACCACCGGTTATTTTGATCGGCAGTGCTTTCCAGGCAGCAAGTCCCGTACCGATATGTTTAAGTGGGCTTTTCATTGCCTTCATGGGATCGCTTCGCAAAGAGATTACGTTTTTCACGCCTTCCCAAGTATCTCGAAATATATACTTGCTGCGCTCTACTGTACCGAAAAGGTTGGATACCGCCCGAAACTTCGAACCTTTAACATTCTCGAATAATAAGGCCCGGCCACCGGCTTCATGAACTTTCATATGAATGGCTGCCATTTCAAGCTCAGGATCAACTTCTTCATGAATGCGAACCAAATGTCCGTTCTTTTCTAAATCAACTAAGCATTCTTCTAAATTTTGATAGATCATTATTTTGCTCCAATCGGATAGCTATTCCCAAAAAGGTCTATGTAATAATGTCATTCTACAACAAATGCCAAAAATAAAAAACACGTCACATCGACGTGTTGTATTATGCAATCCTTTAGACTGGAATCAGTTCAAAGGCTAGCTTTTTGATTACTTCTTTATGTTTCGGGTATTGTTTGAGTAACTCCGATTTAACTCAAGCTTAAAGGACCAGAACCGAAATAGAAAATCATTAATGATGCACCCATAAGAGAAAGGTTCTTAAAAAAATGAACTGTCTGAATTTGCTTTTGATCATCTGGCAATCCCCAAAAACGGTGGATGATAAAAGTTGTCGGTATTAGAAAAATAATAAGAAGAATTGCACCGATTTTTGAATAAAAGCCAAGTGCAACACTTAAACCGCCAACAAATGCAAAGAGACTCATAGCAGCAGCTGACAATTGGGGAAAAGGAGCTTTGGTTTTCTTCGCCATCTCTACTGTGTGAGTAAAACCTTTTATATGATTAAATCCTGCAGATATAAAAATAATTGAAAATAATATTCTTCCAATTAAAATTACAAAATCCATAAATATCATCCTTTCGTGTTTCCCTCATGTTTAGTCTATTACAGCAGGTGATCCCAAAATTTCAGCTTAAAAATCTGAAATGCTTGTCTGATTTTTTCTAGCGTATTCCTAACAAACGTCCGCCATCAGAGACTTCTTCCCAAATGGGATTTGTAAATTAATCCCTCCTACATCATAAATCTAACTCCTGTTGCATATGGAACAGTTGTTGTATAAATTAGATTATAGACATTACTTCACAGCCACTCAACCAACATAATCTTAATATTGTTGCATAAGTCACATTTTATCTAAACTGTCTAAAAATTTTTTTCTGGAATGGAGGTATCTTTGATGGAGGGCAATAAAGACCTGCGTATGATTCGAACAAGGAAATTCATTATTGATTCCTTTTTACAACTTTTGATGAAAAAGAGTTTCAACAGTATCAAAATCAGTGATATTACATCACTAGCTATGATTAATCGGGCAACCTTTTATCACCATTTCGTTGATAAATATGATTTGCTCGAAAAAGTGGTTAAAGAAGAATTAATGGCGAATGTTCTTCAGGAAATTTCAAATAATGAAGAGTTTAATGAAGAAATGCTTAAAAGTGTATTTTTATCCATAACTAAATTTCACTTGAGTTTATCTGAACGCTGTCAGCGGAGTTATGATGATATGAGTGTGAATGTAGAAGCCATAATAAAAAAAGAACTTGAACATATTATTTATCAATTACTGTTAAAAAAGGATCAGGGTGAAGATAACGAAAAGCTAAGAATTGTCGCAACCATGCTAAGTTGGATGATTTACGCAGCTGCAGTTGATTGGAAGCAGAACAGCAGTAAATCACCGGAGGAGTATTTTGATTATGCAATTTTGTCTATTAGGCAATTATTAGGGAATGGAACAGCTTAACATTCGAATGCAAATGAAAAAAAAGGGCAGTTTGCTTCATGCAGCTGCCCTTTTTTAATACTGGCTCACCGTCCTATTATTACGATAACGCTGTGAGTGGACAAACGGTTTGACCGTGCATAGTCATTCCACTTGCTGGAAACAATAGGGTTACACGTTACTTGAAGGGGCAGGATTCATGGGCAATTTCGTTCAGGAAATGAAATCCACGTTCGCCGAGCATGATGATTTTTTCATTCACGAAGAGCAATTTGATCATACAGCACTTTTTCTTATCGGATTTAATTCGCTCATCAATTTTTCCAAGTCCAATTTATACGTTCGGCAAATGGCGCAATTGTCTGATTCCGTTGATGAACTATTTACGAACCTCAGTGATCAGCTTGATGTGGATGCTAAACAAATCATAAAGGCCGTTCTAGAAGGCAAGTTGGTCATCTTAACAGGAGACGATCAACGTAACGCCATTGTGGAACCCGTCCCCCAAAATCTGAGGAGAAGCATTGATGAGCCCAAAAATGAAAGCCCTGTTCAAGGTCCTTTGGACGCCTTTGGAGAGGATATTGATATTAACATAGGGCTGATCCGAATGAGACTGGGCACTGAGCGTCTGATCCATAGCTCATATCAAGTCGGAGAGCTGCCAAAGCGAAGGATTTCCATGCTTTATCTTAAAGGAAAAGCTCCGGATGATCTTATTGAAAAAATAGACCAGAAGTTGAAACAAGCTCACTCAGATATTGAAACGATAAATGACCTGAATAATCTTTTTGGTGCCCACAAATTTGTACCTGTCAATCATTTCTCCATAACTGAACTTCCGGTGCAAGCCGTCTATTCGTTAAAACGGAACAGAGTCGTTCTCTTTTTGGACAATACTCCCTACGCCTTTGTTCTTCCGCATCTGTTATGGGATATGTTGTCCACAGCAAATGATCGCAATTTCCATGTCAGTTTCACCTATATGATTCGAACCCTCAGGGGATTGGGGATATTGTGCAATCTCATCCTTCCTGCTTTTTATGTTGCCATAACGTCAGTCAATCCTGAAATATTAAAAATAGACCTCCTCTTGTTTGTCGCAGAAAGCAGAGAAGGCATTCCGCTAACCCCCTTATTCGAAACCCTTGCTATGGTCGTATTAGTTGATTTAGTGACTGAAGCGATTATCAGACTCCCCAAAACCGTAGGACCGACCGTTACGATGGTTGGAGGAGTCATACTTGGCCAAGGGGTAGTTGAAGCGAAATTAGTCAGTAGTTTATTGGTCATTGTCATCACCGCAATGTTGATTTCAGGTTCAACAGTCGTTGGAGTTCAAAACGCGTTGTACATTCGTACGCTAAAATACTTTATTTTAATTGCGGCATCCGTTTTCGGCATACTGGGTATATGTACCGGATTATTATTTGTATGCATAATTCTGGCAAGTTTAAAGACATGCGATATTCCGTATATGGCATTTCGGATAACGGAAAAGGGGGATGCCAAGTGAACCATAGGGTACAACTTGCATTATTGGTTTGTGTCGCGAGCGGGGGCTTCGTTTATTTGCTGTATCCCAATCTTGTATATTCGTCGACGGAAGGCGGTCATTGGGTAGTGATTCTTTGTGCAGGATTGCTGCAAATGGTTTTTATGCTGATCTACAAAAAAGGATTGGATTATTTTCCGAAAAAGGATCTTATCGATATATTTAGGCAAATGGGAAAGTGGGTTGCATTCATCATTCTTGTCCCTTATGCATTCATTCTGACATTGATGGTTGGATTGGCTCTTCGCGCCCATAGCGAAGAAATCATTGCGATTTTTTTGAATCGAACACCTTACTGGGCGGTATTGGCCCTTTTTGTTTTTATATCCGCTTTTGCAGCAATAAAAGGCTTAGAAACGATGCTGCGTGCTTCTGTAATTGTTTTCATCATCACTAGTTTATTGATCATGTTAAACACTTTTACTGTGATGGTAAACTTTGATTTTCACAACGCTTCGCCAGTTTGGCCTTCATCTCTCCGTTTCTTATGGAGCACAAAGTTTTACTATTATCTTACGGGATTTTCACCGTTATTATTTTTAGGATTCGTGCCTTCCGAAAACAATATGAAATACGGCCACCTGTTCGGGGTATGGACCTATGTGACGCTCTTCATACTAGTAGCTGTATATGTTCCGCTTTTCATATTTGGACAAGAGACGATTATCACGCTTCGTTATAAGTTAGAAGAGGCGGTGGATACCGTTGACATGAGATGGTTTATATTCAGCCGGCAAACGATGTTCATAGGTATTTCATTAATTGCGTTCACGATCTTTTTGAATGCCCTTACGCTATGGCAGGCCGGACAACTCATGCAGAAAACATTCAATTGGCAAAGAACCAAACGATCTTATTGGATCATCGCTTTCTCTCTAATCGCATTTCTTATGGGCGTATATGTCCCAAACCAGGACTTGGTTATAAAAATTATAGAGATGAATGCAGGTGCTCACGCTTTGTTAACCGTAATCATTCCATTGACCATTTTCATCTATGGCATCTCTAGTCGAAGAAGGATGGCAGGTTATGAAAAGTAATAATCGATTCAAACTTTTCATTGTACTTACGTCTTTAACCTTGCTCTGCGGTTGTTGGGATATTAAAGAAATCAATCTGCGTACCCCTCCTTTGCTCCTTGGCATAGCCAAGGGAAACAATGATGAATACAGAGTGACACTGTATGTTCCCTTTACGAAAAGAGGCAAAACAGAATCAAGAATTGTAACGGAAAAAGGTAATTCTATTTCCAATATTCTCCGACAAATGCGGACAAACTCTGATGATGCCCTTGATTACTCACAAGTACAATTACTTGTCATCCAAAACAACGTGGCAAAGAACGAAGAGGAATTTGGTAAACTTATTCGACTTTCAATGGAGATGGAGCAACTGCCGTCCAAAGCGTTGGTTGCCATTACAGATGATGATATTGAGAAAATGTTGTTGAATATTGAGAAAGTAGTGGGTGTTCATGCAACCTCTATCAATGACTTTTTTTATAAAGGGGAGTGGGCACCGGAGGTTTCGAGTACGCGCATCTGGGAATTGTATCGGGGTTTGTATTCCTATACGAATGATACAAGCGTTCCGATCGTCTCTTCCGGCAAAGATACAGTATTACGCTTCGAGGGTGCCGCTATTTTGAAAAAAGGGAAAATAGTGGAGCGGATCAATCCGAAGGAAACTCTATTGGTGAATTTGTTTCATCACCGCAAAGCAATAGGCGAGATTATGAGCCTGGGCTCTGCCGACATAATCGTAAAAAACAGCTCATTGCACATCAAGTCGTCAATGAAAAAGGATGAACCGTTGGTGTCATGCGATTTGAAATTAAAAATACAAGTTAGGGAAAGAAAAGAAGGCGTGACGAATAAACAGATCCAAGAAGAACTCGAAAAATTGATCGAAAAGCAGTTTAATAAGATGTTTGAAAAAGCCCAAGAAAACAAAGCAGATATTTTTGGGTTTGGCCAACATTTCCGTAATCGGATTCCATATCAGGAATTAAAAAACTGGAGAGAAGAATATTATCCGAAGTTACAAGTGGATTTTCAGGTTCATGTAAGCCTTTTGTAATTTCCGCAGGTTTGCAGGCTCCGTTTTCTAATTCATTATGGAATATCACAGTAATCAAGAAAAGGTCTCGCCGAGCTTGAGGGGACTCAATATAAAAGTTTTGTATCTATGTATACATTGATTTATCTTGGGCAATACTATAGTTTATTGCGTTAAATGAAATTAGAAGTAAACCTGTTTACCGGATAATGGAATTGAAAATTGACTGAAGTATTGCCTGCAATATGTTTAACTTTTCCTTTCGGATAAGACGCAAGAATGAAAGAAGCTGTAATCAATGATTCAGCTTCTTTTCTATTTCCGGATGTCGGGAATATGATGAGCATTCAATCAAACCTATTTATCAAGACTAGTTACAAAGAAGGTCTAGTTCAAAATGTATTTTTACGCTAAATCCGACCAATGAAAGCGAGCGCCGCCCGAATGACGGGCGGCGCTCTTCTTGTCATGCCGGCCTTGAACCGGCGGGGGCCGGCAGTCCTCTTCATCGAGCGCGGCAAATTGAGCTTTCTCTATAATACTGAAAAAGTGACCAACGTTTTGTTAACCTTTTTGGGTTTGTAAACGGATGACGTTCCAAGATGCTTTGGCAAGATGACTTTTGACACGACCACTGTCAATGAAGGATTGACCGTTCCTATGCGGGGTAACATTATTTGGGTTAGTCTTTGTATTAACCGCTTTAAGATCTTCATGTTCAAGCACGATATGCTCGATCAAGCTAACATCTCCAAAGCTGCGGATGTCGAGTTCCAATTCCATGGTTTCGGTAAGATGTCGATTGACGGCAAAGATCGTAATATAACCCTGCTCTTCGTCGTATACGCATATAGATTCAAGATAAGGGACATCCGTAAAATCTTTGGAATCGTATTTCGGTGAAGAATTGACAGTATGAAGTACGGTACCTCTGCCATAAATAGAAGCATGGAGGAATGGGTAATACGTCGTTTGCAGCCACAGTGGACCACCTGTTTCCGTAGTAATCGGCGCGATAACGTTAATCAATTGCGCCATGCAAGCCATTTTGACACGGTCAGCATGTTTCAGTAGCGTGATCAGGAAGCAGCCAACGGCCAATGCATCCTCATGTGTATACACATCTTCGAATTCTGGAGGTGCGATCTGCCAGCGCTCTTCCGCTCGACTGGATCCAATTGTGTGCCATACATTCCATTCATCTAAGGAGAGCATAAGCTTTTTCTTACTGCGCTTTTTGGCTTTCACATAATCACAAATGGATGCGACACTGCTAATGAACTGGTCTAGATTAAGTGATGTAGCAAGGAAATTTGAGGTATCGTTGCTATTATTATTGTAATACGCATGCAAGGACAAATAGTCAACATTCTCATAGGTCAAATCGAGAACAGTTGCCTCCCATTCTGCAAACGTACTCATCCCGCTTGATGAGCTTCCGCAAGCAACCAACTCAATGGAAGGATCTACCCAGCGCATCACTTTTGCGGTTTCATTAGCGAGGCGACCATACTCGACAGCTGTTTTGGTCCCGATCTGCCATGGCCCATCCATTTCGTTGCCCAAGCACCAGGTTTTGAATCGGTGAGGTTCCTTATAACCGTGTGAAATGCGCATATCACTCCAGTAGGAGCCAGAAGGATGATTGCAGTACTCGATAAGATTTCTTGCGTCGTCTATGCCGCGTGTCCCGAGATTAACCGCCATCATGACCTCGGAACCAACTAACTTCGCCCAATCAGCGAATTCATTGGTACCGATCTCGTTGGTCTCTGTTGTCCACCAAGCAAGCTCTAGAAGTCGCTTACGATCTTTCTTGGGTCCGACGCCATCTTCCCAATTATATCCGGAAACAAAGTTGCCTCCCGGATAACGAATAATAGGAACTTGCAACGCGCGAATGGCTTCAATCGCATCTTGTCGGAAACCATTCGCATCTGCGGTAGGGTGACCTGGCTCATAAATACCGCCATAAACAGCTCGTCCTAAGTGTTCAATAAAGGATCCATATAGACGAGGGTCAATTTGTGCTTTAACGAAATCTTTGTCAATGAGCATAGTTGAACGTAAAGACATTTGTATATTCCTCCTTGAGAATTAGCTTATTTATGAATTCTGATTTTGTTGATTTCCTCTTTATTATGTACGATAATGATTATATGGTTCAAGTGCAAAATTTAGGATTAACTAAATTACTTATTCTAAGGAGTTCGATTCCATGTTTCTAAAAACGGATTCTGCATCGCTTCAGGTTTACGAAGCATTGGCGAGCGAAGTTCGCCTTAAAATTATAGATAAACTATTTATAAAGGAAATGCATATTAAGGAACTCGCTGCAGAGCTCTATCTCAGTAATGCGATTGTAAGTAGTCATGTCAACAAGCTCGAACAAGCGGGACTTGTAGGTAGTAAAATGAAGCGAGTCAACGGTGGAACCTACAAATGTTGCTTCGTGAATACGGAATATTTGCAGATAAAGCTGTCTCCTGAAAGGAAATCAATGAATAGCTTTAAGGAAGTGTCAGTGCCTATTGGCCAATACACGGATTATGAAGCGTGGCCAACATGTGGAATTGCCACAACGGAGAAAATGATTGGTCACTATGATAACCCTACCTATTTCATGGATCCGGAAAGGGTAAACGCGGGTATTCTTTGGTTCGCGAGAGGATTTATTGAGTATAAGGTACCCAATTACTTGTTAAAAGATCAAGTTTTAAAGGAAATAGAAATTTCGATGGAAATTGGATCCGAGGCTCCTCAAGTGAATGAAAACTGGCCCTCTGATATCTGTTTTTCTCTAAATGAGATGTTGCTTGGTAGATGGACAAGTCCTGGTGATTATGGTGAAACGAGGGGTAAGCTGACGCCAGAGTGGTGGCACTCGGACGTGAATCAATACGGGTTGCTGAAGGTCCTTCGTATTACCGAAAACGGTTCTTATATCGATGGTCAACGTCTTTCTGATGTGAGCATCCATGACCTGCGAGTAGATCCGAAGTACTGGATATTCCGAATAAGCGCGGAGGATACCAAACGCGGACGTGGCGGTTTAACTCTTTTCGGTAAGGGATTCGGAAATTACGATCAAGATATCCTAATTAGATGTTTCTATGATGAGGGATGAAACATTCAACTCATTTACTGAAAAGTAACCTACTTATGTGATATGTGAGTCCGCTCACTTTGGAAAAAAAAGGTATTGTTCTATGACTGTCTGAGTTAAAATAGGATGGTATATAGGATTTTCTAAGGAGGGATTACGTGCATTGGTCGCGTGAAGATTTGAAAAGTAGAGCGAAACAGGTACTGCGAACAACGTACTGGAAAGCATTTCTTGTAAGCTTGTTACTTGCATTCATTAGTGGTGGAATTCCAAGTTGTTCTGGGAAATGGGATGCCAATTCAACCATTAATTTGTCGGATATGCATATGGGCTTCGGGAAAGTAGATTTTGGGAATGTAACGGATGGAATCGGTCTTTTCATTCTTATTTTTCTCATTATCGTTGCGATTGTGGCTGGCTTGGTAGCGATAGCTTTCAACATTTTTGTACTTGCTCCATTTAAGGTGAATACACTTCAATATTTTAAACAAGCTTCACAGGGTGAGGCTGACTTGAATTACCTCTTGTATGCATTCGGGAAAGGTAGATATTTAGGCGTTGTTGCCGCCATGTTTTGGAGTGCGTTATTGAATTTCTTGTGGTTTTTATTATTCATCATCCCAGGGATTGTGAAGACTTATGCGTACAGTATGGTACCTTATATTCTTGGTGATAATCCTACGATTGGTAGGAAACGAGCGGTCCAACTCAGCAATCAGATGACTCGAGGATTCAAATGGCGGATATTTGTGCTTGATCTCTCCTTTATCGGGTGGTATCTTCTTGGTGTATTAGCCTTAGGGATAGGCGTGTTGTTCGTATTGCCGTATTATAATTCAACGAAAGCCGAGTTATATTTGGTTTTGCGTCAGCAGGCCATATACGACGGTCTTAGTACCCCAGAAGAATTACATCTACCCATTTCTTAAGGAGCTGATGGTTTTGTCGATTCCACTGACGGTAAGTCCAACGCAAGTATCCACCACAACGTCCAAACATTCGATCACGATGATCATGGGGATGTGGCTCATTATCGGTCTGTTTATTGATGGCTTCGCGCATAACCATGGGGCTGTCGAGACTTTCTTTACACCGTGGCACGGGATTCTATACTCGGGGTACTTGGCTTGTGCGGTTTGGATATTTATGATGATTCGCTCGAATAAAATCAACAGCCAATCTTCCACTTGGATCGCGGCGATCCCTGTTGGCTACAAGCTTGGTGCAGCGGGCGTAATCCTCTTCTTTGTAGGCGGGCTCGGTGATATGTATTGGCATACCGTATTCGGCATTGAGAAAAATATCGAAGCCCTTCTAAGCCCGACTCATCTCCTTTTGCTGGCGGGCGCGTTAATGATTCTGACAAGCCCCTATCGTGCAATCAGCGCTGCTGAAAAGAGGGCTGCGCCGACGTTTCGCCAATTGTTACCTGCGTTAACGTCTATTGGGTTAACATTTACCGTGTTCGCCTTCTTTCTTATGTATGCTTGGTCCTTCCGCCAGAGCCTATGGATGGCGAGGGAAGAGGACGCAATCGGAAGAGCCGTAGTGGATTTCCTGATTACAACGATGATTCTTGTGATTCCATTGATGTTTGTGCTACGGAGATGGAAACTTCCGTTCGGTACGGTTACTTTCTTCTTTCTGTTTGAGTCCATATTTCTGGCGGTCCTGGATGGATTTAGAGACTACGGATCGATTATCATCTTGCTCATTAGCGGCGTGATTGGTGATCTGTTATTTAGTCGGATAAAAGAGAGGGAAGTTACAGACTGGCGCTACAAGGCAGTGTTCTTTGTCCTTCCTGTATTGATCTGGGGGATGTATTTCGCTAACTTGAAATTATTTCATACCTTGGACTGGGCGCCAGAGTTGTGGGGAGGCTCGATTTTCCTTTGCGCACTAACTTCACTTGGATTAAGTATACTTGCAGCACCGGTTACATCTAGCAAAAGCGAATGAAAGTGAAGCTATTGCCCCTAATTTGCTTGGTCTTCTTCGTATCAGCATGCGGTTCGTCATCCACGACAACGATTGATATGTCCGATAACTCAAGCATGACGGGGATGTCTGGCATGACGATGACGTCCCCTGTCACACATCAGCATACGAATGATGCCCTTGCTCATTTCTCAGTGGATTCACCGAATTATTTACCGAATGAGCTATCGAATATCACCATTCTGGTTCAGAATAAATGGAATCGGCCCATCGATAAATTTGATGTCATGCACGAGAAGCTGATGCACCTCATCGTGGTCAGTAAGGATTTGTCATACTTCGATCATTTGCACCCCACCTACGCAGGAGGCGGGCGCTTCGATGTTCAAACATCGTTTCCCGCAGGAGGCTACTATCAGCTTATTGCCGATTACACGCCGAGTGACTTAGGGGAGACCGTACAGTCCCATTGGGTAACGATCAATGGGAAGGCCCCCAAGGCTGTTAAGCTTCAACCAGATAAAAGCTTAACGAAACAAGTCGGTGACAAGGAAGTCACCCTAGCCTTCGACCATCTCATGGCAGGCATGCCGCTTGACATGATATTCACCTTTAAACAGGGGGCTTCGAAGGAGCCTATTACGAACTTGCAGCCGTATTTGGGAAGCGTAGGCCATGTTGTGGCCATTAGCGAAGACGGCAAAGAATACGTGCATGTTCATCCGAAGGATACGGTCGTTACTTCCGGCCCTACCGCGGCATTCACGATTCAGTTCCCCAAAAAAGGGATCTACAAAATTTGGGGTCAATTTCAACAGAATAACGAAGTTTTCATTGTTCCCTACGTGATTCAAGTAAATTTGTAATATAAAAGAAATATAGTAGTCATCTGCCATTCATGTTAATCGCTTATAATAAAAGACGACCCCCTTTTAAAATATATATCTTAAGACCCGCAGCCCGTTGCTGTGGGTCTCTTTGTGTCCACTTATGGTACAATAGGCCATATACCCATACTAGGAGTGAGAAAAATGACTGCCCCAATCAATGAGCAGGAGCTTTTACAATTCATCATCGGTAAGACGAAGGCCGATCCGAAGCAAATTGAGCTTGTGTTGAAACATGAAAAAGCGTATATCGCAAAAGCAGAACAAGGCTCGAAAGGCGCTGTAGATATCGACAGTGATGATTTGATTGATCATATTCTAAGTCGATCCGACGTGAAGCTGAGTGAGCTTGCGGTGGATACGATTCTAGAAGCTGAGATGGAATACTTAATGAAAAATGGCATGGCCGGCTATATCGACTAGGTCATCCTAGGATTAAAGGGGCTGCCCTCACGTAGAGTTATCTATGTGGGGGTGGATTTTTGTTTTTGTTAACTTAAAAGTTAATTAAATAACGCATATTGACTTTATATTGGGAGGGTTGCATAATGAAAACAGGAATTATTACGTTATTTAGTTAACTTTTAAATTATCTAATTGGAGGTTTTCCTGCACAATGAGCAACCAACCGAGAGCCGAATATCCGAGGCCGCAATTTGTACGAGATAGCTGGATCAGTCTGAATGGTGAGTGGCAGTTCGAATTCGATGATGCGTCTGTAGGGACGAAACAGAAGTGGCATACAGGTGAAAAGGATTTCTCACAGGCGATTCAGGTGCCGTTTGCTTTTCAAAGTCAATTAAGTGGCATTGGCTCTAACGAATTTCACGATGTCGTTTGGTATCGCCGCGAGCTTGAGATTCCTCAGGCGTTTGCGAATAAGCGTATTCTGCTTCATTTTGGCGCAGTGGATTATCAAGCATCGGTTTGGGTGAATGGGATACTTGTAGCAACGCATGAAGGTGGTCATACGCCTTTCCACGCTGATATTACGGAAGCCCTTCAAGATGGGACTAATAAGCTCGTGGTCAAAGCTGTTGACTTTAGCCAAGATGTTACGCTGCCAAGAGGGAAGCAATATTGGAAAGCGGATTCCGCAAGTATTTTCTATACGAGAACAACTGGGATTTGGCAAACGGTTTGGATGGAGGCTGTTTCAACGAACGCGTACTTAGATAAGGTGAAAATGACACCGGATATCGATGCAAAGCAGATTGAAATCAGCTACGAAATCGAGGGCATTGACGCACATTCAACGTCCAAGCACCAGCTGAAGGTTGATATTTCTTTCAAAGGTGAGCTTGTCTCGGAAGATGTGTATGGCATTCGAAGCGGGACGGGTACACGGAAGATCCGTCTCAATGATTTCAATGATCATGGACTTGGCGGTTGGTGGACGCCGGAGAACCCTAACCTATATGATGTTACATTTACACTCCTGACGGATAACAAGGTTGAGGATGTCGTGACTAGTTACTTCGGTATGCGAAAGGTTTCGATTGAAGATGGCAAATTATGCCTGAATAACCGTCCATATTTTCTGAAAATGGTGCTGGATCAAGGCTATTTCCCGGATGGGAATTTGACGCCGCCGAGCGACGATGCGATAAAACAAGATATCGAGCTTACCAAGGCGATGGGCTTTAACGGCGCTCGGAAGCATCAGAAGCTTGAGGATCCAAGATTTCTATATTGGTGTGATGTGCTGGGGCTCGTCGTATGGAGCGAAGCGGCGAATGCGTATGAATACTCGGATAAATATGTCGGGCAATTTACCAAAGAATGGATCGCCTCGATGGAGAGGGATTATAATCATCCGTCGATTATTGCTTGGGTACCTCTCAATGAGAGCTGGGGCGTTCCAAATATTCAAATCGATAAATTGCAACAGCAGCATGCGCTTACGATGTATCATTTGAGCAAATCGCTGGATCCCATGCGGCCAGTTATTTCGAATGATGGTTGGGAGCTCGTGACAACAGATCTATTCGCCATTCATGATTATGAGTGGAGGGAAGAGGTGCTGAGTGAGCGATACAGCTCCAAAGAAAAGGCGGTTCATGCGATGCCGGGGAATCGACGATTAGTTGTGGAAGGCTTCCCCTATCAGGATCAGCCGATCCTCATCACCGAATTTGGCGGAATTGCCTATAAGAAGAGTGAATGGGAAGGCTGGGGCTACTCCGGGGCAGATAATGACGAGGACTATGAGCAAAAACTGCGCGCTGTCATTCGTCCACTCCTGAACTCTGGTGTTGTTCAAGGCTATTGTTATACACAATTGACGGATGTTGAGCAAGAGATCAATGGCTTACTGACCTATGATCGCAAGCCGAAAATCCCCGTGGAGATTATCAAAGCGATCAATGATCGCAACTAATCGCAACTAATCGCAACTAACAAAACGTCGTCCCTCCAGTATGGAGTGGACGACGTTTTGTTGTTACCCTTTGACAGCGCCAATCATGACGCCCTTCACGAAATATTTTTGAACGAAAGGATAGAGGATCAGAATCGGTACAGAGGCAACCATGATGGTGGCATATTTGATCGTTTCCCCGATCTGGAATTGATCGGCGGCATTAGCGCCGGAAGACATCATATCCGTGTTGTTCGCGATTAAAATTTCCCGAAGGGTGAGCTGAAGTGGATACAGTTCTCGATCCTTGAGGAAGATAGAAGCCCAGAACCATCCGTTCCATTTCTCAACGGCATAATACAAGATCATGACCGCGATAACCGGCATGGAAAGCGGGATAATGATTTTAAATAAGATGACGAAATGGTTGGCACCGTCCATCTTGGCTGATTCCTCTAGGCTTTCGGGAACTGCCATAAAGGCTGTCCGCATAATAATCAAGTTGAAGGTATTGACGGCGAAAGGTAATATCGTTGCCCACAGGGAGTCGATTAAGCCGACACCTTTCACGATAAGGTACATCGGGACAAGTCCACCGCTGAAAAACATGGTGAGGATCACGATAAAAATAAACACTTTGTTCCACATCACATTTTTACGGGAAAGCACATAGGCGCCTAAGGCAGTGACAATTAAGTTGGTCGAAACACCGAAGACAAGGATGAATAAGGTGTTTCGGTAGCCTTTTAAGATCGACGGATTATGAAATACATTTTTGTAAGCTTCCAAACTGAAGCCCAGAGGGCGATAGAGAAAGCCTTTGTGTGTGATCAGTTGTGCACCGTCGCTGATGGAAGCGAAAGTGACATAGATGAGCGGATAGAGCGTGACAATGACTAACAAAATCAATAAGACATGGTTAACGGCGTAAAATATGCGGTCTGAATAGCTGGTTCTCATCTTCGTCCCTCCTTCACTACCATAAGCTATTTTCACTAATTCTTTTACTTATTTTGTTGGCTGCTATGAGCAACGCTAAATTAATAACGGAATTGAATAGGCCAACGGCGGCACTATAGCTCCAACCAAATTCGAGTAACCCTTTGCGGTAAACGAAGGAGGAGATGACATCAGCGGTATCGTAGGTGCTTGGGTTGTACAGCAAAATAATTTTCTCAAAGCCTACATTGAGCAAATTCCCCATCCGAAGAATGAACATAATCGAAATGGTAGGTAGTATACCTGGCAAGGTGATGTGCCAAATGGACTTGATTCGAGTCGCACCGTCCATCTTCGCGGCTTCATATTGCTCCTGATCGATGCTCATGAGAGCAGCTAAATAAATAATAGACTCCCAGCCAATTTTTTGCCAAATTTCGGATAACACATATATGGTTCGGAACAGCTCAGGCTTCTGCAGCATCGCTGTATCATTCGCGCCAAAATAAGTCAGTAACGTATTCACTAAGCCGCCATTATTCGTAAAATCCTTAATCATACCAGCGATGACGACTAGCGAGATGAAGTAAGGCATGTAAGTGACCGTTTGCACAAAACGTTGGAACTTCTTATTCGCCAGTTCATTAATCAGAATAGCCAATATAATCGGGGCAGGAAATTCAAAACATAGTGTGTAAAGCGAGATGAGAACCGTATTTTTAAGAATACGCCAGAAATAATAGCTCGTGAAGAAATCATGAAAGTTCTGGAATCCGATCCATGGGCTGCCTAGGATCCCTTTGATCGGGGTATATTCTTTGAACGCAATAATGGCTCCATACATCGGCGCATAGTGGAAGATAAAGTAGTAAGCCAGGACGGGAACCATCATGAGATATAAATATTTATTTAAAAGAAAATCGCGTTTGAAGCGTACGGGAAAGCTAGCCTCCGCTGTTTTACGCATCATATCTCTCCTTTCACCGAGGAAATTGAATGTATAGGGGGAGGAGCTAGTGCTCCCCGCCCCCATGGTACTCATTATCTTTTGTTAAAACGATCTAAGGACGCTTTTTTGATTTCGATCGCACGGCTCAATTTAACGGAATTGAATTTTTCTAAATATTTGTCGAAGCTATCTACAGGCTCAGTTCCCAGGATAATTTTGAGTGTCATTTCATCAACGAGTGTGTTCAGATCTGTCATGATTTTAGCAAGTTCTGTACTTTCTTCTGGTGTTGCAGTAACTGGTGGGATTTTGTGTTTATCTACATCGGTTTTTCCCCATGTAGATACAGCATCACGTTGGGATTGCAAAGCTAGGTATTGCTCGACGTAACGTTTATCTTGAACGAATGGTCCATTGTAGTTACCGCGAATATACAAGGACATAGCTTGGGCTGGTGCCAATTTATCTGGATTTTTCATGAGCAAATCGGTGTATTTCGGATAACCGGAGCTATCTAGGTTATAAGAAACGCCTGGTGTTCCGAAGTTGAAGAACATGCGCCCCTCATCGGAGTAGCCATAGTCAAGAAGTTTTGCGGCTGTTTCGATATTTTTGGAAGAAGCGGTAATCGCTACAGATCCACCTGGCGCATTCGCAGGGTCTTTCTGACCGTACATGGCCTTGTCGCCTTTTTTGAGAACTGGATAAGGAGCTCCGAGTAGAACGCCTTTAGGATCTTTGGCCGTAATGAGCGGTTGGAATTTACCGATACCGCCGCCTGCGTTACCGACAGTTACGCCTGTAGCACCGGACGCCATGTTCGCATCCATAGCTTTGCTGTCTGCCGTTGCAAAGTTTTTATCGATCAAGCCTTCGGCATACCATTTGTGGAAGGTAGCCAGGAAGTCTTTGTAGCCTTTCTCAGCAGGACCGAACTTAATGGCGCCGCTATCGTCGATGAAGAAGTCACGTGTGACACCAAAAGCACTTGCAAATGCGCCGTTGCCTAATTCATTGAAAGGTCTAGGAACAGAGACAACGGAGAAGGCTGCGGTTGCTCCTTTTTTCTCTTTGAAGGCTTTAAGCGTTGTATACCAATCATCAATGGTTTCAGGGACAGGAAGACCAAGCTCATCTAGCCAATCCTTACGTACGATCGGACCTTGGTAGACGCGCAGGTAATCGTCGCCACGAATGAATGGGAATACATAATAGCTGCCGTTATCGGTTTTTACTTGCTTATCCACCTCTGGATGTTCTTTGAGATATTTCTTCAAATTCGGTGCAAATTTATCAATCGTATCATTTAATTTGAGAATATATCCGTCTTTGATCGCTTTCTCAGGTCCGCCTGGGAATTCGCCTTGCCAGTTGTATTCGATCATGTCAGGCAGATCGCCAGTTGCGAGCAAGACGTTAAGCGCTTGCGTCGTTTGGTTGGTCGGCGGAGCTGTGAATTTCAAAGGAACGCCGGATACTTTTTGCCAATTTTGGAAGAATGGTGTATCTGCGTGCGTCGCTTTTACCCCAGTCAAGTTACCAGGAAGCTCTCCCCAGTAGGTTAAGGTTTTGTCCGATTTGAGCGGATAAGTAACAGCTGCTCCAGCTGGCGCTGTAGAAGCCTTAGTAGTTGTACCTGATGAAGCTGCCGGACTTGCTGTACTTGTTGTTGAAGAGTTGGACGAACAGGCAACAACTAAGCTTCCCATTAAAGATGTGGTAACCAACATGGTGAACATTTTTTTACTGTTTCTTTTCATGCGTTGACCTCCTCAAAGTTTTTCGCCAGAAAAACTGGCACCAAAAGCGTTACTGTGTTTTTCGTTAGAACCAGAAAAACAGGCTTCGGAAGTCTACATTGTTTGGTTGCCTGTGCTATACCCTAACTATATGGTAACGCTTACACGAATGGTATCTTCAATTTCTCCAATGGCGTCTCGATAATTACCGAAAGACTCTACAAAATATCCAATCCTTTCATGAAAAAAGCCAATTTCGGGTGAAATTGTGTAATTAAGCCGTTGGAATTTGCTTTTAGGAAGCAAAAAGGGCAGCTATTCGCCGCCCCTCCATGCCTTATTTTTCAAGCATTTCTTTATATTTACCTGGTGTAATTCCCTCGACTTTCTTAAACACGCGGATAAAAGCGTTAATATCATTGAAGCCGACACCGTATGCGGCATCTCCGACCGTTTGCTCTTTCCCTTGGAGCAGCTGTTTCGATTTCTCAATGCGAACCTTGTTGATCCGATCCAGCAAGCCTTCCCCCACATAATCCTTGAAAAGCTTGGAAAGGTAAGTCGCTTTACGATCAAAATGACTGCCGATCATCGTTACATTCAAATTCACATCGGTATAATTGTGTTCAATATAGGTGTTCACTTGCTCTACGAGCTGTTGCAGCGCCTTCTGTTTTGTTAATGAATTGGCATGTTGTCGTTTGGCGGAGGTATAGGCACAAACCTGTGCAAGCATGTCATCCAGCTGAAACTCCATATCTTGGACAGTTTTAGCGTTCAAGAGGCGATCAAGCTGCTTGGGATTGCGAATGAAGAAGCTTTCCTGCATTCCCCCTGTATCATTAAGGCTTTTCATCATCGTTGTAACTAAGCCCATCATCAAGCATTTGGTAAGTGACACTGATATGCCGGAACCATTAAAGTTTTTCGCGATAATTTCACTGAGGATTTGACGCGCATCGGACAACTCTCCGAACTTCAAGGCATTCAGAAACTGCTGTTCCACCCCCATCGGATAATAATAGCCAGAGGGATTATCGCAGTGCATATTGGGTTTGAGGTCGTTATAGGCTAGAATTTCGTGCCCACCCATGACGAGCTTGTAAGTCATCGCATCTAAGGCTTCCAAGAAAGCCTGTGGAACACATGGGATGTGTTCATATACACTGCTTATTGCAATTGTTAAATGGATATCATAGGTGGAAGCAAGGAACGTTTGCGCCGCATCTGCGATGCGAACTAATTCATCTTTGGAGCTATGGCCTTCCTCCATGGAAAGATTAACTAAACACGCAAGTGTATCATCAATTTCCGCCACATAGCCACGATGCTGCTGCGATACTAATTCTTCTACCACGTTACTGACGATAAATTGGAGCAGCTTCCATTTCTCTTCTTCGGGTGTATGTACGATACGTTCGAAAAAGGATTCGCTCTTATCGATAACGAAAAGCATGACCGCAAACTCTTTCCGATCCAGCTCCATATCAAACGTCGTTAAGGCCTCTGCGATAGGGATTTTGCCATCTAGTTTCCCTTTTAAGAGCTTTTCTACAAAATGAGATCGTACAATATGTCGGTGCTGCTCAACTTTACTTTTGAAATCAGCCATTTCAATTAACGTGCTATCCACGGCTTCCTGGATGAAATGAAATTCATTGTAGGTTCTGCCGGATTCGAGTGTCTGTTTCTTGGAAAAAGCGTGAACCAAACGCCGAACAGGGTTGTAATTTCTTCGTAGGAAGAAAAAGGTCAGCAAACCTCCGCCTAGCAGGCTGATGAGCATACTCAAATAGGTCAGATTGCGGATATGTGACGCCTTTTGCCAATAAGTCGTGCTAGGCATGATCGAGACGTATTTGAGTTTGGAACGCGGCGATTGAATATTAAATACTTCATATTTCTCGCCATCGTTGCTTTTAAAATAGAAGTTAGTTGCTTGATCTAGGCTTGCATAGGGAAAATCCACAGGCATCGTGCTCGAGGAACTGGAAGCCAGAACTTGATTTTGTTCATTAAGAATGAGGACATGGCCTTTATTGAAGATTTCCATATTTTGAATGGCACCTAGAATGCGCGATTGATCGACCATGATGACATTCGTGGCGAGCGGCTGGTCGTGTTCAAAGGGATAGGTACTTATATAAGCTACTGTTTTCAGAAGGCTATTATCGTCACCAATGCGATACATGGGGATAAAACCTTTGAAATTACTGCGCGTCATAATAGATTGCCAGGAAGTGAAAGAGAAATCATCGCTTTTGTGTAAGGTTTCGTAGGCAAAGTTTTTCGAACGAACGGTCGTTGGGAGAATGACAGACTGATCTTTATTTAAGTAAACATAAAAAGAGTCGATCAACGGATAGGAGTTTTTGTACAAAGAAAAGCTCTTTGCGATTTGATAGGCATCATAAGGAAGATCTTTCGGATACGTTTCATATTTGTTGGAATACAGCAGCTCTTGCACATTCACATTCCAAGTGATCTCAAAATTGAGCTGTTCCATGGCTTTGAATTGGTTGTCCATCACTTCTCGTACTTGCTTCAGCAGGGAATCATTGGCTTGCTGAATTTCTTCCTTTAATGTGCGGTTAGACTCTATATATAATAATAGACCTATCACTACAGGTAATAAAAGGATGACAATGTATGAGATTAACCACGTTAAGACGATGCTTTGTCCATTAAAAATGAGTTTTTTCCGCATAGGCAAGGCCCCCTTGGCATTCAACTTTTCATTTGAGCATTGAGAAGTAAGCATGAATGCGCTCTCATTCTATTGTATTTCCTTTCCTTCGTCTACGTCAACGAGGGAAAAGAGCTTTTTTATGTGGGTTTATTCAAGGGTTTTGAAACGCTGCTTGCCAAAGAAAAAATAAAATAAAAACGAAATAACAGAATACACGACGGCCGTGATGCAGAAAGCGTACGCATAACCGAAATAACTTCCGTATCGGAATACGAGGCCTGTACTAATTGGAGAGGCAATAAACCAACCGAGATTGAAAACAGCCTCTCCTGAACTTGAGGCAAGCCCGCGAAGCGAACGATGCACATAGCTCATTTTGATCGAATTGTAAAAAGGATTTGCTGCGTTCATTAGAGCTTGACGGAATAAATACCCGCCCGAAGATAAGTAGAAGTTAGCCGAGAAGGCGGTTATAAGCAAAAAGGGAATGGAGCTAAGCTGTAAATACACGACTGATTTGACTTCCCCAAAGCGCTTGGCAATCACGGGTCCGATTAGGAAAGCGACCCCAGTTGCTGCTTGTCCTAAGGCAACGACGATCCCAATGGCGGATTTCGAAGCTTCAAAGCGATCCTCAAAATACACGTTGAGATATGGAACGATCATCCCGCCGCCGAGTGAGGAGAGTAAACCGAGTAAACAGAATAGGCCAATGACTTGGATAGACGTTTTATGCTCACGCCAGGTGGCTTTCCAATTCAAAGCTTCGCGGTGCGGTGCTTCTTCTTTCTCGTGTTCATTTTTTTCAAAGAGGGACATGGGAATGACACCAAGTGCAGCGATGGCCACGCCAATTAATAAGGTATACCTTAAGCTATGGATTTCATCCACACCAATCAAGAACTGAAAGAAATCACAAAGCACGCCTCCGATGGCAATCCCAATGACGTTCGCCAGCATAACCAATGCCATATTGAGGGAGAAAAGATGAACCCGCTGCTGAGGCGTTGAATTATTGGCCATAAAGGGTAGGATCGTCGCCGATACGACAGCTAAAGCCATCCCCCCTAAGAAGGCAGAAATCAGCATACCTTCATTCAATTCAATGAGGGAGCGGGCGGTCAGTGCAGCAATTGTAAAAATGAGACCGAAAGAAATAACGCGTTTGGGACCGAACCGGTCGTTCATGATGCCTGCCGGGATGAGTATAATCGCCGCGGCCAAAGACGTCATCCCAACGATGCTGCCAACCATTGTCTGCTCGTAGCCCAAGCTTCTTACATAGAGGTTGTACACAAGCCCAAACATGCTAATTCCTAAGTTCCAAACAAAATTAAACCAGAAAAAAAGTTTAATATTTCGGCTGTAGCCTTCGAGTTGCAGCTTCCATTCACGTAGTAGATTGGTCATGCGATAATCCTGCCTTTGTATTTTGTGTCTAAATTGCAATCGCTTTTTCTATTCTACCACTGGTAAATACTTTTGAACACGGGAAAGACTTGATATTCGATGCGATCTGTATAATAATAAGTAGTCTAATCTACGAAGCAGGGAGCACATAATTGAAATGTCTACAACGACGAGTATTGTAACGGAAGAGCAGAAGCCAGAAGTTGAACAGATTGAGATTTGGAAATGTAAAGGAACGGATTGCAAAGCTTGGGTTCGCAAAGAGTTCGTGACGGAAGCTTTACCAACGTGCCCGCTATGTAAAACACAAATGGTGCGCAGCTACAAGCATGTGCCTGTAACAGCTAAAAAAGGAAACAAAAAGTTTCTTGTAGGAAAGAAACGGTTTTAATCGGAATTATTGAAAAATTTCTTCTAAATAATAGGTCAGGATCGAGAGCATCTTCAGCGAGGCGTGAAGAGTGATGCTCTTGGTCTTTTTTTTTGGAAAGAATAGCGGTAGACAAGCATAGCATGGTAATGAGGGGGAGATGCTGTGTTTGGACCTAATATTAATGTGAGTGAAGATACAGACGCTATGCTGAAAGAGTTGCAAAAAAGAAAGCACAAATGGGACAAACTAAAGCAGATACAACCTATCTTATCTATCACGACCGGTGCCATCTTACTTATTGTCATTTATATGTTATATCGTCAAGTGATTGTGCGTTCGGGCGGCAACGCATTAGTGATATTAGATTTACTAATTTCGAATAAACTGTTATGCGGCTTGTTACTCGCCTGTATTTCTCTTTTTCTTTATGCCTCCAATCGAGCGAAGGAAACGGAGAAGGCGAAGAGTAAATATGAAGATTTACGTATAGAAGCGATAGAGCGTCTTGATGCATCGTGGCTCAAAGATGTGAAGTCAGAGGCTCGTGACCAAATTTCAGGCTTCCTATCGAAGGAATATGATATTAATATAGTTTATAAGAATTGAATAAGGAAGAAGTGGGGGAGCTCCAAATCAAATGAAATATGAATGTCGTTACATAGATGAATTTAGTCATGAGAATTGGGAGAAAACGCAAGTTGGTTATTTGCGTGAGGTTGTAACGGGTGACTCGCCAAGGTTGGAAACTCGCTTTCGAGCATGCTGGACAGCGGACAGCTTGTTCATCCGATACGAATGTGAGGATGATCATGTTGTGTCGACGATGACGCGGCGTGATGACCCCCTTTTTGAAGAAGACGTCGTAGAGGTTTTCATTGATACTAAGGGTGGAGGTACCACCTATTATGAGTTTGAGGTGAGCCCGAGGGGCGTGCTATTCGATGCCTTGATCCAAAACTCACTGGATGGCAATAAGGATGTCGATACCTCATGGATGGCGGAAGGATTTCAAGCAACCGTCACAGATGGACCTGATGGATGGCGCATATATGATGTGCGGATCCCATTCGCTGATTTAGATGACGCAGGGGTGCCGCAGGACGGAACGGTGTGGCATTGGAATGTATTCCGGATTGACGATGACCGTGATGGTATTCGGCATTATTGGGCTTGGTCGCCTACCGGCAAGGTTAATTTTCATATTTCTCAGCAATTTGGGGAGCTTGTGTTTGTTAAAGATTGAAGGAAAGCAACGAAGCGAAGCCCCATACATATAGGCTCAGTATCCGAGCCTAATCAAAAAACAGCCTTCCTCGACAGATCAAACTGTTAAAGGAAGGCTGTTTTCTATCTACATTCATTAACCAATTGTACCTTCCTAGATTAGTCACCAAACGGGTTAGATGTTACTAAAGAACATCGTGAAGGTGCTGCCAAGCCCAGTCGAGCTCATCTTTTGTGATGATTAGTGGTGGAGCAAGTCGAATGATATGATCATGTGTTTCCTTGCACAGCAAGCCTTTTTCCATCAATGCTTCGCAGAATGGACGAGCAGCTACCGTCAAATCAATCCCGATAAACAACCCGCGGCCGCGGATTTCTTTGATCAGTGGAGATTGAATTTCCTTGAGCTTCTTTAGGAAATAAGCCCCAAGCTCTTCCGAACGCTCTGCGAGCTGTTCGTTCTCCAACACCTCAAGTGCGGCGATCCCGACGGCGCAACCGAGCGGGTTCCCCCCGAATGTCGAGCCGTGTGAGCCTGGCTCGAATACCTCAAGCACTTCTCGATCCCCGGCAACCGCCGAGATCGGGAATACACCGCCGCCAAGGGCTTTGCCCACGACATAGAGATCTGGGGTGACGCCTTCCCAATCGCAAGCAAAGCGGCGGCCAGTGCGGCCGAATCCGGTCTGGATTTCGTCCGCGATGAACACAACGTTATTCGCCTGACATAGCTCATAGCTCGCACGCAAGTAGCCGTCCGGCGGAATCACGATCCCGGCTTCACCTTGAATGGGTTCGACCATAAATCCAGCTGTATTCGGCCCGATGGCCTCACGCAGAGCAGCCAAATCCCCATAGGGGATGATGCGAAATCCAGGTGTGAATGGACCGAATCCGCGCTGATATTCAGGCGACGAGGAGAAAGATGTGATCGTCACCGTACGTCCATGGAAATTCCCTTCGCACACGATGATCTCTGCCTGTTCAGCGGGAATCCCCTTCACATCGTAGCCCCAACGACGAACGGCTTTCACTGCCGTCTCGACAGCTTCGGCCCCCGTATTCATTGGGAGAATCATGGGTTTATCTGTGTATTGAGCTAATTTCTCATAAAATAAGCCAAGTGTTTCGCTATGAAAAGCTCTAGATGTCAGTGTAACCTTTTCCGCTTGTTCATGCAGAGCCTTCAAAATATGCGGATGACGATGCCCTTGATTCAGAGCGGAATAAGCACTCAGCATGTCCATATATCGATGACCCTCAGGGTCTTCAACCCAAACACCTTCCGCCTTTGAAATAACCAGAGGCAGCGGGTTGTAATTACGTGCACCATATTTCTCGGTTTGTTCAATGATATTGGAGCTTTGCGTAGGCATATTTTTCCTCCCCATAATTAGGTCATAGAATCTTCAGGTGTACTTCATTGTATTCTAGTATTAGCGTACAATGACATCCTAAGTATATAATTAAAAATAGGTGAGGAGTCCATTCTTAGCTTTACCGTGCATATCCCTCACTTTTAAGCTAAAAATAACCATGTTAAAGGACTCATTGCCCCAGCCGGATTCAATGGAAGTTTTGGGAACGAAATATGAAGTGAAAAAGGATGGTAGTCGGATGACTTATCGCATCGAGAAAGACTTTTTAGGTGAAAAGCAAGTCCCGTCTCATGCCTATTATGGCATTCAAACGATGAGAGCAATTGAGAATTTCCCCATTACGGGGGTCACCATTCATGTAGAGCTTATTACGGCATTGGCTGAAGTGAAGCGTGCAGCTGCACAAGCGAATATGGATACGCACATGCTGCCTAAGAAAATAGGAGAAGCTTTAGTAAAAGCGGCTGAAGAAGTGAGCGGTGGACGGCTTATTGAAGAATTTATTGTCGATTCCATTCAAGGCGGAGCAGGAACCTCCATTAATATGAATATGAACGAAGTGCTGGCTAATCGGGCCTTAGAGCTGATAGGTGAGGAGAAAGGCAGTTACTTCCACTGTAACCCGAATAATCATGTGAACATGTCACAATCGACAAATGACGTGATTCCAACAGCGATTAAGATAGCCGCATATCGCTTATCCGAGCAATTAATAGAGGCACTAAGCTCGTTACAAAGTGCGTTTGCGCGGAAGGAAATTGAGTTTGATGATGTGATTAAAATGGGCCGAACACATCTTCAAGATGCCGTACCTATCCGTATGGGACAAGAATTTGGCGCCTACGCGCGTGTGTTGATGCGTGATATCAATCGAATCAAGCAAGCGATGCGGGGGCTTTTGATCGTCAATATGGGTGCCACAGCTGTAGGCACTGGGCTTAATGCGAAACCTGAATATGTGGAACGTGTGATGTTTCATTTGAAAGGATCAGCAGGAATTCCAGTCGAAATTTCGGAGCACTTAGTTGATGGGACACAAAACATGGATGCCTACACAGAGTTGTCTGCTTCCTTAAAAGTATGCGCCGTCAACCTCTCGAAAATATGCAATGATATCCGTATGATGGCATCTGGACCTCGCGCTGGGTTAGGTGAACTGAAGCTGCCGCCAAGACAGCCTGGTTCTTCCATTATGCCAGGGAAAGTAAACCCAGTGATGCCAGAAGTCGTGAATCAGGTCGCGTTCCAAGTCATTGGAAATGACCATACGATTTGTCTGGCCTGTGAAGCGGGTCAATTTGAGCTTAACGTAATGGGGCCTGTCTTAGCCTTTAATCTCTTGCAATCACTTAAAATATTACGAAACGCAGCCAGCGTGTTTGAACGCTTCGCAATTGAGGGCTTGGAAGCCGATCGGGAGCGCTGTAAGAATTACGTTGAGCAGAGCTTCGGCATCGTCACAGCCTTAAACCCTCATCTTGGTTATGAGGTTGCCGCGCAGCTTGTGAAAGAAGCGGTTCGTACGGGACATACACTGAAGGAGCTCATTCTGGAAAGAGGTTTGCTTACACCAGAGGAGATTGAAGAAATTTTGAATCCGATTCAAATGACCACACCTGGGATAGCAGGCGACAGATTGCTTCGACCAGCAGACTAAACATTAGAAATGACAATACCCCCGCCTCAGTAAATGAGCGGGGGTTATTTGTGTAATCATTCAAACGGCTTATAATATTTGCTCACCGAACAAGGAGCTGATGAGGCTAACTGCCAACTGGGAGGTTTTGTTGCTGTCATCCAGAAGCGGATTTACCTCAACAAATTCGGCAGAAGTCACGATACCGGCTTCATGCAGCATTTCAACGGCGAGATGAGCTTCACGGAATTGAAGTCCACCTTTGACGGCAGTCCCGGTTCCTGGTGCTTCCATGGGATCTACGGAATCAACATCATAACTGAGATGAACGCCATCTGTTTTTATTTTAATATAATCAATAGCTTCTTGCATCACATGTGCCATTCCTTTGCGGTCAATATCATACATGGTAAAGCATTTAATACCAAGCGAGCGAATCAGTTTCTTCTCCCCCGTGTCCAGTGAGCGAGCCCCGATGAGTACGATATTTTCCGGCTTCACCTTCGGGTTCACCCCCCTTATATCTGTTAGTAAAGGATGCCCTATGCCCATGCTGACAGCAAGCGACATTCCATGTATATTGCCAGATGGGCTTGTATCCGGTGAATTTAAGTCAGAATGGGCATCAATCCAGATGACCCCTAAGTTTGAATAATGGCTAGATAATCCCGCTATCGTGCCAATAGCAATGCTATGATCGCCACCGATAATGAGTGGGAAATCACCTCGGCTGACAACCTGAGAAACCTGCTCGGCGAGCTGGGTATTAATCTCAATAACCTCTGCAAAATAATTGAGATTGCGTGACTCCACTTGTGCATCTAAGGGAGTTGCTGTGTCATTAACGAGACGAAGATCAGCAACGTGATCAACGGTATAATCTAATTGCTGCAGCTCTTGAATTAATCCTGCTTCAAAAATGGCCTTAGGTCCATGACTTGCACCTCGGCGACCTGCCCCAAGATCAAAGTTGACACTGATTGCAGCGATTTTCGGTTTGATACTCATCGGATCAACTCCTTTTTATTGGATGACTAGACAATAAATCCTCGGGTTGCGCTCCTTTGACTAACATTCCCAATCTACATGTAACCATCCTTCTTTACTATATGAAGCTATATTTTCTTTGTTCAGCTTGTAAATTCCTTTTTATGTGAGGTCAAAATGGGGCTACTACCTTAAATGTTATATAACATAACATTGATAATGTGATTCCGTCGATTTATCACCTAATTTTATGACTAAAAACAAATTCGCTAAGAATTTTTGTCTGTTATCCTAAAATACAACTAAAATGATGTTATATATATTGACACTAAAACTAATATTCTTTACGATCATGGTAAATCTTACTTCACATCATGGTGATTGGAGAATAGTGCCTATGCTACAAGCGAATGAACTTGAGATGTACACAGCTATTAAAGATGCGATCATTGAACAAAAGCTTCGCCCCAATATGCAGCTCGTGGAGGAAGTGCTGGCCGAGTCTTTCGGAGTAAGCCGAACCCCAGTGCGCAATGTATTGCGTCGAATGGCGAGTGAGAAGCTTGTCACGGTCATTCCCTATAAGGGAACGTTCGTTGCTTGTCCCTCGGCTCACGAGGCGAAGGAAGTGTTTGAAATGCGCCGAGTGATTGAAGCGGCAGCAATCCGTAAGGCGAGCAGTAAGCTGACAGGAGAACAGTTTCTCCAGCTCAAAACGATGCTCGATGACGAACACGAAGCTCATCATCAAGGCGATTTGTTAGGCGCATTGCGCATATCTGGAGATTTCCATTTGCGAATTGCTGAGATGGCTGGTAATTATTACTACTATCACTACTTGGAAGAATTAGTGTCGCTTACGTATGTCATTATTGCCTTTTATGGAATGAAGAAAAATCGCTATTGCCATGATCATGGGCAAATTTTAAAAGCGCTTCGCGAGGGAAATGTCGATCTTGCTGAACGATTTATGGTTGAACATCTCAGAGAAATCGAGGTTTCCTTGGATTTTGAAGAGCATGAAGCGAAAACACAATCCCTTTCAGATATTTTCAAATCGCGCAGCCACGCTCCTGTCAGAAGGTAGCTTTTTTTAAATCATAAATTGTATACAATCTTGTGTGTGAATCGCGTTTACATTGCATACAACACAAGGTTGGTGGAAAACGTTGAGTGTAAGAAGGGGATGAGAGCATGCAGCTAACGGTTAAAGGGGTAGGGAAAAGCTACGGAGATCGTACGGTTCTGAAATCGGTGGATTTGACGGTATTTTCGCATGAATTTATATGCATATTGGGGCATAGCGGGTGTGGAAAGTCTACGTTATTAAATATGGTGGCTGGTTATTTACTTCCAGATGAGGGAGAGATCACGGTTGATGGCGTGCCTATCAAAGGGCCTTCCAAATCCAGAGGAATGGTTTTTCAGGATCATGCTCTTTTCCCATGGTATACAGTACTTGAGAACATTTCCTTCGGACCTGATGTGCAGGGCTTGTCGAAGGGGAAAGCAAAAGAAATAGGGATGGAATTTCTACAGCTTGTAGGGTTAGACAATTATGCAAATCATTATCCCGCTGAGCTATCCGGTGGAATGAAACAGCGGGTTGGTATCGCAAGAGCGTTGGCCAGTTCGCCTGAAATTCTATTGATGGATGAACCCTTTGGGGCGCTGGATATTTTAACACGAGACATGATGCGCAGGGAGCTTAGACGTATCTGCGCGAAGCTGAAGCCAACGATACTCTTTGTCACCCATAGTATTAGTGAGGCTGTGTATTTGGCTGATCGGGTCGTCGTTATGAAGGATGGAGAGATTGCAGAAACCTTCCCCATTCGAATTGAGCATCCGCGAACATTTGAATCCCCAGGATTCAGTGAAGCGTTGCATAACATCGAGCGAATTCTCATGGAAGATGAAATCGAGGAGGCGATCTGATGAGTGATCCATTGGTATCCGTTGTAAGTGATAATGAATTAATGTTAACAGGGACAAAGGTTGTTAAGTCCCCTCAGAAACGCATCGCTAACAAGGAAAGCTGGTTCGTGCGATGGAATATCATGCCGTTCATCACGTTTTTCCTCGTATGGGAGGCTTTTTCACAGTTGAATGAGAAAATGATTTGGTTTAATCCCCTCTTTTTACCGCCACCATCCTTGATTGTATCGGACGCCTGGGATTTGGCAAAGACAGGTATCATTGTTGAAAGCTTAGTTTCGAGCTCGATTCGTATCGCATTGGGCTTCATCATCGGGTGTATAGTCGCCGTGGTGTTCGGCATTCTGATGAGTAAATTTCGAACCTTTGAACGATGGATGTCACCGATCCTCAATCTCGTTAGTCCCATTCCTGCCTTAGCACTTCTGCCCTTGTTCATCATCTGGTTTGGAATTGGGGAATTTCCTAAGGTGTTGCTTATCGCTTGGACGACATTCGTTCCCGTTCTTGTGTATACCGTTGACGGCTTCAAATCTGTCCCATCCACGCTTATTCGCTCTGCACTAAGTCTTGGGGCTTCGGAACGGCAAATTTTCACCCGAGTTATGATTCCCTCCGCTATCCCGAACTTCATCGTTGGCGCACGTGTAAGCCTAGGATTGTCATTCTCTGCGCTGATTGTTTCCGAGATGATGGGGGCGAGGTCAGGACTGGGTTATATCATTGTGGATGCAAGGAATTATTTTAAAATTTCCAACATGTTTGTGGCCATTATTTTAATTGGCTTATCATACAGCTTGTTTTCTTTCTTAGTGAAATTGGTGGAGAGGAGGGTCCTCGCTTGGCGTAAAGGCGGGATTAGAGATGCAGTAGAGAAGCAGCGTTGAAGTTGTAGTGAAGTGGTAGTGGTGAAATCAAAACAAATAGAGAGATACGTGGAGGGAAACACATGAAAAACAAACGGATTTGGGCGCAATCATTCTTGGTTATGATAACAGCAGCTATGGTCGTGACAGCATGTAGTTCCAAAGAGGCATCAACGAGTACAACACCAGCAGCATCCGTGGCGGCAATAGCTACTGCGGCACCTGCCGCAGCTGCGACCATGGCAGCAACACCTGCAGCTGCAGTCCCCGAAACGAAGGACGTGACCTTAGTCGGTGTACGCGATGCACAAATCTCTTCGCAACAAATCATAGCGGATAAGCTTGGCTACTTCAAAGAATCAGGACTCAACGTAACCTCTCAACTCATCGAAAGTGGACCCGATATTGGACCTATGGTTGCAGGCGGAAGCGCACCATTGTCCATTCAAACGAACTTCATGGATATTATTTTGAAATCCTCCAATGTACCGGTTAAAATTGTAGCGCCACTTGCCCAAATTGCAGGCACGCAAGCTGTGGTTGGTTCGAAGAATTTGGTGCTGAAATCGGCTAAGGACCTCGAAGGCAAAACCATCGGGATCCCGAATGGCGCCGACGTGAAAATTGCCATTGATAACATGGGGAAAGAGCTTGGCGTAGATGTGACGAAAATTAAATATGTGAACATCGCACCAAGTGATGCCGTCGTTGCGTTGCAAAAAGGCGATATTGATGCCCTAGCTTGCTGGGAGCCATTTATCACCAAAGCGATTCAAGGTGGCGGGAAGTTCTTATTCAGTGGAACGAAGAGTGACTTGCCGGATAAAAAAGGTGATGTGAACTGGATGAGCGTACATACGACCATGCAGGTTTCCGATGATTACATTAAGAAAAATCCGAATACGATTAAAGCGATTTTGGCTGGACTTGAAAAAGCAACGAAATACATCAATAGTAACCGTGATGACGCCATCAAAATCCTCGCACCTGAGCTTCACTTGAGTGTGGATGAGTTAACGCAAATCATGAGTCGAAATGTGTATTCAATGGAAGTGAATGACACGTATGTGAACGGTAGTAATGGCGCTGCGGTTGGTGAATATTTGAAAGCCGTTGGCAATATTAAAACCATTCCAAAAGCCGAGTCTTACCATGACTTAAGCTTGTTAAAATCCGTAGATCCTGCGCTCATTAAAGTGGAATTGAAATAATGACATTGTAAACGCAGGGCCGAGGCATACGTGTTTCGGCCCTGCTGCTATTCATACGTGTGTAAACGAGGTGAAACGAATGAGCGAACGACTCGATATGATGATTCGAAACGGTTCTGTTGTCGGACTGGATGACGTCCGTTTTCTGGATATAGGGATTAAGGATGGTAAGATTACACATTTAGGAGAACGCCTGCCTATGGAGGCAAAGCAGGTGGTGGATGCTTCGGGAAACTTCATCATATCAGGTGTGATCGATATTCATGTTCATTTGAATGAACCAGGTCTCGGTGATTGGGAAGGCTTCGCTACAGGATCAGCTGCTCTAGCTGCTGGAGGCTGCACGGCCTATCTCGATATGCCGCTGAATGGGGTGCCGCCGACAGTGACGGTCGCCGCATTGGAGCTGAAGCGGGAGGCCGCCCGTGGACAATCCTCGGTAGATTATGGGCTGTGGGGAGGACTTGTCCCCGGGCATTTGGAGGATTTGGAAGCGCTGAATGAAGCAGGCGTCATCGGGTTCAAAGCGTTCATGTCCGCGCCAGGTGATCCGGGTGAGGAGGCCTTTCGCGAAGTCGATGACCTCACCTTGTGGGAAGGGATGAAGCGCATTGCACGGATGAACCGTGTGCTGGCGCTTCACGCGGAGAGTGAAGCGATCGTCTCGCGAATCGCGCGCGAGAAGCAAGCGAGTGGCATGGTTTCAGCGGGTGATTACAGCGCTTCGAGGCCTATTATCGCCGAGCTTGAGGCGGTGAATCGCGCGCTGTTTTACGCAGAACTAACGGGGTGTCCGCTGCATTTTGTGCATATTAGCTCAGAAGCAGCTGTTATTCGGATTGTTGAGGCTAAGCGGCGGGGGATGGATGTCACGCTGGAAACGTGCCCGCATTATTTAGTATTGTCGGACGAGGATTTGGAATGGATAGGCCCTACGGCAAAATGCGCTCCTCCACTCCGAAGCAGGGCTGAGCAGGAAAAGCTGTGGGAGGCGCTGCGACTTGGCTACATTGACATGATTTCGTCGGATCATTCACCTTGTCCTGGTGGGCTGAAAGAATCAGCGAATTATTTCGAGGCTTGGGGTGGTATTTCAGGTGCGCAGAGCACACTTGCCCTTATGTTGGATGAAGGTTATCTGAAGCGGGGGATTCCGCTGAATCATTTAAGCCAGTTACTTTCTTATGCACCTGCCAAAAGGTTTGGCCTTCTTCCTCATAAGGGTGTCATTCAGATAGGTGCTGATGCAGATCTCGTGATGGTTTCTCTCACAGAGGGGTATGAACTGAAAGCTGACGACTTATGGTATAAGCATAAGCACAGTCCTTATGTGGGTAGAGAATTTGGATGTAAAGTGCTTTCAACCTGGAGTCGCGGTCGACTCGTGTATGAAGATAAAGCGGGCGTTCATGCTGAGAGGTCTGGGGAGTGGTTGCGGGGTTTATCGTGTGTATTGTAGGTTGAATGAAAAAGGCTCAGGTCGTAGTTTATTAACTACAATCCGAGCCTTTCTATATTAGAATGCCCAATTCCCCTTGCGGAAAATCGGTTCAATGGTGCCATCTGCGTGCTCACCGTCAATATCCATCTCCGCGGAGCCGATCATGAAATCGACGTGAATGAGGCTGTCGTTCAATCCAGCTTGCAGCTGATCTTCTTTGGTCATCTTCGTTCCGCCTTCAATGCAAGTCGGGAAGGCTCGACCGAGGGCCAGATGGTTTGATGCATTTTCATCATAGAGCGTGTTGAAAAAGATTAAATTCGTGTTCGAAATCGGGGAGACATGCGGCACAAGTGCGATTTCACCCAAGAAATGTGCGCCTTCATCCATCTCGATCATGGCTTGCAGGGATTCAAAGCCTTGTTCAGCTGTATAATGCGTGACGCGGCCTTGCTCGAAAGTGATTGAGAATTTATCGATCAAACTTCCTTGGTAGCTTAATGGCTTGGTGCTGCAAACCGTGCCGTTCGTTCCTAAACGGTTAGGAGAAATGAACACTTCCTCTGTCGGGATGTTCGGGTTGAAATCGAAGTCGCCTGTTTCGTTCGTAGCGGAACCCCCACGCCAGATGTGTTTTGGCGGGAGTTCAACGGTAAGTTGAGTGCCAGGAGCACGGTAATGAATTTTATGAAATTGCTTCGCATTCAATTGTTCCCGTTTGCTTCGGAGTGTCGCGTTATGGTCGTGCCATGTCTTCACGGGATTCTCTTGATCTACACGAGTAGCTTCAAAAATAGCATCCCATAAGGCGCTTACAGCTGCCTGATCTTCGAGATCAGGGAAAACCTTCTGTGCCCAAGCAATCGAAGGAACAGCGATGATGGACCACGTCATTTTATAGGAGGACATGTATTCTCGCCATTTGACTAGCTTAGGACCCGCCGCTTTGGCATTCGCTGAGATACGAGCAGGATCTACATCCTTGAGCAACTCCGGATTATCAGCATCGATCCATAAGTAGGCGCCATTGATTTCGGCTAACTCGGTTAGCGCTTGCGCGCGCCAAGTTGGATATTCATTGAACGCTTCTTCAGGCGCGTGTGTATAGCGGATTTGTGTACAGATTTCATCCTGCCATTCAATATGTACATGCTTGGCGCCAGTTTCATACGCTTTGCGGGTTATGAGTCGCACGAAATCAGGGTGCCCAATTGGCGCATGAATCCAAAGCGATTGACAGGTTTGAATGTTGAGTGCTACTCGTACCGTCAGCTCCGCATATTTCTCAAGATTTTGTTCAAACGTCATTAGAAAAATCCTCCTTTTACTCCGTCTTGCTTGAAGTTTATCGCTCTGTTCGCTTACTGTCAAATAAATTTTACCGTTCGAAAAATTTGTAAATTAAAATGTATCTTAGTTGTTATTGCATGGAATTTTTACATTTGTTTACACTATGGGCTGGAGGTGAATTGCGTTCATGCGCTATGAATGGCTATTGGGCTTGTTGTTGCTAGCCCATCCCAAAGAAATACCTTTTCAACTATTAGAAAACCCGAATGGAGAGCGGATCGCTCAGATTCAGCGAGAGCCTTACTCGATACATCTCCTGGATGTGCCGATGGTGGATGCTCAGAAATTAAACCGGCTTGCGGAGCAAATTGACAAGTCGATTTACCGAAAGCCGATCAATGCGAGCATTAATGATAGTGGTGGACTTGTGAAGGAGGTCGCAGGCGTTAGGTTGAATCGTCGTGCGTTTCTCAATCAGTTTTATGAACAGTTCTATGCAGAAGGCCCTATGAAGGTGGAACTTCCGCTGCAATCCATATATCCCAAAGTAGACAGTGAATTGCTTGCAAGCATACGTGTTCGTCCTATAGGATATTATGTTACCTATTTTAATTCCAACAATAAACACCGTGTTACGAATCTCAAATTAGCTTCTCAGGCTATCAACAATTATGTTGTGCAACCGAATGAGACGTTTTCCTTTAATCGGGTCGTTGGGGTTCGAACGCCAAACAGGGGGTATATGCCAGCTAAAATTATTGTAAGGGGCGAATTCTCAGAGGGGATAGGCGGAGGCATCTGTCAAATATCCTCAACCCTATTTAATGCTGTAGACCGCGCAGGTCTCACCATAATTGAAAGGTACTCCCATAGCCGATCGGTGCCCTATGTGCCGCAGGGAAGAGATGCAACAGTCAATTGGGGCGGGCCTGATTTTAGCTTTAGAAACGATTATAATCAGCCTATCTTAATTCGAGCGCACACGTTGCCTGGACGGGTCCAAATCAGTATTTCATCTTCTGACCTTATCAATTTCAAAGCACGCCATGTGCCTGGTGCAGCAGAAGCAATCCCAGAAGAAATTGAAACGAATTCAAATGTAGGAAAAATGCTCCCTTAACCCTAGGAGCCTATCAGGAGGTCAATATATGCATATTTTATGAAATTAAAGTACGAAATCGCAAGATTTTCGAGCTGATCTTTTGCTAATATAGAAGGCAGATCATTCAGCTTGAGAAGGGTGGAAATCGCTTTATGAAAACGTTTTTAGATGAGAATTTCTTACTTACGAATGAAACCGCAGTACATCTTTTTCATGAATATGCCAAAGATCTGCCGATTATTGACTATCACTGCCATTTAAGTCCTAAGGAAATCTATGAAAATAAACAGTTCAATAACCTAACCGAAGCTTGGTTATATGGGGACCACTACAAATGGCGGATGATGCGTGCCAATGGCGTAGACGAGTCCAAGGTTACTGGCGAAGCTAGTGATTATGATCGCTTTGTAGCTTGGGCAGCGACGCTTCCGATGGCGATTGGGAATCCGTTGTATCACTGGTCCCACATGGAGCTTCAAACGTATTTCGGCGTATACGAACTTATTAATGAGCAGAATGCACCAGCGATTTGGGAAAAAGTGAACGCGAAGCTAGCTGAAGGAGGATCGCGTGCTAGAGACCTCATCACAAACTCCAAAGTAACGGTTATTTGTACGACAGACGATCCCGTGGATTCCTTGGAATATCATATCAAAATTAAAGATATTGAAGGTTTTGAAACACAGGTGCTGCCATCGTACCGTCCGGATAAGGCGTTGGAAATCAATCGTGCGACGTTCCTTCCATGGATTAATCAACTCGAAAAAGCTGTAGGCACGCCTATCCGCACATATGATGACTTGCTAGCGGGTCTAGAAAGCCGCGCAGTATTCTTCGACTCCGTAGGATGTAAGGTATCTGACCACGCCCTGGACTATGTGCCTTTCGCAGTAGCTACGAAAGAAGAAGTTGACGCTATCTTCGCTGCAGGACTTGCTGGTCAGTCAGTTAGCTTAGAAGATGAAAAGAAATACAAAGCGTTCACGCTATTATTCTTAGGCGGTATCTATAAGAAGCTGGATTGGGCGATGCAATACCACATTAACGCGTCTAGAAATAACAATGGACAGGCTTTCGCAACGTTAGGACCAGATACAGGTTTTGACTCCATCGGTGACAGTCCAGTGGCAAGTGCGTTAACAGGGTTGTTGTCCTCCTTGGCTGTAGCGAATTCATTGCCGCGCACGATTCTCTACTCGTTGAATGCGCGGGATAACGAAATTCTAGCTTCCTTAATGGGCAGCTTCCAAGGCGATGGCATCGCTGGCAAAATCCAACTAGGCGCCGCATGGTGGTTCAATGATACACGGGATGGCATGGTATCCCAAATGAAATCACTAGGTAACTTCGGTTTGCTAGGAAGTTTTGTGGGCATGCTGACAGATTCGCGCAGCTTCTTATCCTACACGCGTCATGATTACTTCCGCCGGATTCTATGTAATCTGTTCGGTGAATGGGTCGAAGCGGGCGAGTTCCCGAACGACGAGCAGCTATTGAAGCAGTTAGTTCAAGGCATTTCGTACAACAATGCAAAGCAATATTTTGGATTTTAATGTTGAAACCTTCGTGCGAGCGTTAGCTTGCATGGAGGTTTTTTTGACCATATAAGAAAGTATATGTGTTCAGTTACTGGAAGCGGCTTTCTAATTGGTGAATGATGCGTCATTAAGTGGATTGACAAGTTAACCACTCACTGCGTAGCATGATCACTTGACTTGGAGTTCACTCCAAGGAGTAGACTACATAGGAAGGAAACAATATCTATTGGAAGTGAGGAACAATCAAATGGAATATGTGAAACTTGGAAATACGGGCCTGGACGTATCGCGGCTTAGTCTAGGCTGTATGAGCTTTGGTGTAGCAGAGCGGTGGACTCATCCATGGGTACTTAATGAAGAGCACAGTCGTCCTATTATAAAAAAAGCGCTGGAGCTTGGTATCAATTTTTTTGATACGGCGAATATCTATTCAGACGGAACCAGCGAGGAGATTGTTGGACGAGCGCTTAAGGATTATGCGAATCGTGATGAGATTGTCCTCGCGACAAAAGTTCATTTCCGTATGCATCAAGGTCCCAATGGTGCTGGTCTTTCCCGAAAGGCTATCATGAGTGAAATGGATAAGAGTCTTAAGAGATTGGGAACTGATTATGTAGACCTATATCAAATCCATCGCTGGGATTACAATACGCCTATCGAAGAAACGATGGAAGCCTTGCATGATGTTGTGAAGGCTGGGAAGGCAAGATACATTGGTGCTTCTGCGATGTACGCATGGCAATTCTTAAAGGCATTACATGTTGCTGAAAAAAATGGGTGGACCCGGTTTGTGTCGATGCAAAATCATCTAAACCTCATATACCGTGAAGAGGAGAGAGAGATGATGCCACTTTGTAAGGATCAAAAAATCGGCGTGATCCCATACAGCCCGCTGGCATCAGGAAGATTAGCGCGTGATTGGTCGGAAACAACGCATCGTTCTGAAACCGATCAAGCTCAGAAATCTAAATATGATGCATTTGCAAGCAAGGATAGAGTGATTGTAGAGCGACTTTCAGCAATCGCAGAAAAACGTGGCGTTCCCCGGGGGCAAATCGCACTTGCCTGGTTGTTGCAGAAAGAACCCGTAACAGCTCCGATTATCGGTGTTACGAAAATATCTCATCTTGATGATGCGGTAGCTGCTCTTTCAGTTACGTTAACTCCTGAAGAAATTGCATCGCTGGAAGAGATGTATGTTCCCCATCGGGTAGTTGGTGCAGTTTGATAAAAAGAAACAACAAGAACGCCCTATTCATTATCATGGGCTTTCTTATTGGGAGATAAGGCGGTGAAAACGGCATGTTGATAGCAGAAGCAAGTGAGAAATTTGATTTATCACAGGATACACTCCGCTATTATGAACGGATCGGACTTATTCCACGAGTGAACCGCAATAAAAGCGGAATCAGGGATTATACGGAAGAAGACTGCAGGTGGGTTGAATTTATCAAATGTATGCGTGGTGTAGGTCTTCCAATTGAGATTCTGATTGAGTATGTTGGGTTATTTCAGCAGGGCGATGAAACCATAGATGCCAGAAAAGAACTCCTAATCGAGCAGCGTAAGCAGCTCGTAACCAGAATGGAAGAGATGAAGAAAGTGTTAGAACGCATGGATGATAAAATTGCAAGATATGAAGGGACAATACTTGAAAAAGAAAAAACGCTCTCCCTTCAATCGCCTCTTCTGTGCAGTACTCAACCCGCTGATTGATCGTTCAGGGCAATGGAAAGCTAGCGTTCTAACGATGCTTAGAAGAAAAGTCTGCCTTAGCTGGTATGTATACCGCTGGGCAGACTTTTTAGCTTTTGACGATACGATGAGTTCGATCGTGTGCAATTATCCTTTGACAGCTCCAGCAACCATACCCTTGATGATAAAGCGCTGCATGAACAAGAAGAACAGAATCGGCGGTGTTGTTGTGAACACAACCGCAGTTAGCGCGTAGTTCCACTCACTTTTATACTGGCCAAAGAATTTGTAGGACGCTAGCTGGAGCGTGGCTTCTTTGCCGTTTAGCATGATGAGCGGCAGCAAGAAGTCGTTCCAAATCCACATCACATTCAGGATGGCAACCGTGCTGATCACGGGTACCATAATCGGAAATACGATCCCATAAAAAATGCGGTACGACGAGCACCCATCTATCGCCGCGCACTCTTCGAGCTCCATCGGGATTTGTTTCACGAAACCGTGGAACATAAATATGGCGAGCGGACAGCCGAGTCCCCAGTAAATCACATTCAGGCCGCTCAAGCTGTTAATGAGATGCAATTCCTTGGATAGCTTCGTCAATGTAATCATGAACGATTGAAACGGCAGCATCATAGGTGATATGGCCAGGAAGAATAGGAATGCGCTAAGTCTCGACTTGGTACGGGATAATTTATAGCCTGCCATTGAACCGAAGAGGAGAATCCCAATAACGCTGATGCCTGTTATAAACAAGGTGTTCCAGAACAGCTTTGGATATTTCATCAAATCCCAGACTTGCACGTAATTCTCAAAGCTTAATGCGCGCGGCAAGCTGACCACATTGGTGACGACTTCTTTATAGTCCTTGAAGGTATTGATGACGACCAGGAAGAGGGGGTAGAGAAACGCACACGTTAGCGCAATGGTGACAATCTCCAATAGTATCAAATTTCTACGGCTGCGCTTGGTCATGCTTCCACTTCCTTACTTTTGAAAAATTTGACCTGCAGAATGGTAATAAGCAGGATCAGAACGACGAACAGCAGTGATTTCGCAGTTGCATAACCGAAGCGATTATTGACGAAGGCTTCGTTGTAAATGTCCATGGTGATACTTGTCGTCGAGCCGCCAGGGCCGCCGAAGGTTAACGTATAAATGATATCGAACACCTTGAGAGAGTTCGCAATTGTCAAAAAGAACGCAACAGTTAAAGAAGGCATTAATAAGGGCAGTGTAATGGTGAAAAAGCGCTTTAAACCGACCACGCCATCAATGGAGGCTGCTTCATTCAACTCCGAAGGAATAGATTGAAGGCCTGTAATATAAATCATCATATAGAATCCAACGGACTGCCAGACACTAACAAGTAAAATGGAGATAAAAGCTAAATGTTGATTACCTAACCAACTCCACTGAAACATCGACCAGTGAGTCAGTACATACAAAGCGTCGAAAACCCGTGTGAACATGAATTTCCAAATAAAACCGATAATCACCAAGCTGATAATGTTCGGGATGAAAAAGGCGGCGCGAAGCACAGCTTTCGATTTCAATCCTTTTGTTAAGATAACCGCAAGTGTTATCGCAATCACATTCGTCAAAATCACATTCATGATTCCGTACAACAGCGTGAACAACAGGGATTGCAAGGTGCCAGTATCTGTTGTAAAAAGCTCAACAAAATTATCAAAGCCGATAAATTTGATGTTTTTACCTACGCCGTTCCATTTGGTCAACGAGTAATAAAGTGACATACAGAAGGGGATGATGGCTGCAAGCATAATAAAAATCATTGCCGGGGAAA
The DNA here is from genome assembly GCF_059691975.1 of Paenibacillus sp. J22FR5. NCBI lineage: Bacteria > Bacillati > Bacillota > Bacilli > Caryophanales > Paenibacillaceae > Paenibacillus > Paenibacillus sp. J22FR5. Next base: position 155,852 of record NZ_JCAUAN010000001.1, read on the forward strand.
CAAATACGAAAAACTCCGTGTAGCTTCTGGCTCTTTTATGAATAGCTTTCATTATTTTCACTCCGGTACTTAGGAATTCTTAAATCTCGAGCCAGAAGAGAACTCCCTTCTGGCTCGACAGTTGATTATACTTTACTCAGCAGCTTTGGCTAATTTAGCCCACATTTTATCTAATTCATCTTTCACTTGATCGCTCGTTGCTGCGCCGCCAACATACTTTTGTAAAATTTCGCCGGCTTTTTGCTCATAACCGTCTGGCCAGTAACCTTTCACCCACGGGTAGGTAACACCGCTTTTTACAAATTCAGATGTGGATTTCGCCAACTGTGCTTCAGGGAATGGCGCATCTTTGATGGTGGAAATTTGTTTCGTCTCACCTGGTACGAATTTCTTACCGTAATCTGAAGTGGTCAGCCAATTGAAGAACTTCAACACTTCTTTCAGATTTTTGGAGTCTTTGTTAACACGGTACACAATATTGGAATCAACCATAAGCCCAGCTTTGGAACCATCGTCGCCTACAGGACCAGCAAGGAAGCCGATGTCCAGATCTTTGTTGATTTTGCGAATGGATTCTTCCGCCCAAGTTCCTTGGTGCATCATAGCCGCTTTGCCTTGCGCGAACAGGTTTACTTGTGCATTGAAGTCCGTTTCAAGCGGCTTCGGATTACCATATTTCAAGGTAATATCCAGCAAACCAAAAATGTTTTTCACAGAAGGAATGTCGCTTAATTTCTTCTTACCTGCCGAAACTTCAGCGAAGCTTGCCGCATAGTCACCGCCCATAGAAGCCATGACTTGTGTGAAGGTTTGCTCTAGCACCCACCATTCCTTGTAACCGTTGGAGAAGGGGATAATCCCTTTGGCTTGCAGCTTTTTCGCGGCTTCTTCCAATTGACTGTATGTTTTCGGCAGCTCGGTAATGCCTGCATCGGCAAACAGCTTTTTGTTATAAATAAAGGAGTGAGATTGCAGAATCAAGGGATATCCGATGACTTTGCCGTCCAAAGTAACCCCAGTTTTCGCTGAATCAGCGATATTTTTCATGAAATCTTCTTTGGATAAATCATAAGCGTAGTCTTTATAGGTTTTATTGTCGTTATAAGCACCGGACATAAAGATATCTGGGATGTCGCCGGAGTTGATTCGTGTTTTCAGAAGGGTCGGGTAATCGTCTTGATGGATTGTGATATCAATGGTTACGTTCGGATTTTGCTTATGGTACTCATCTGCTAAGTGATGCATGGCATCTGTCATTTCTGGCGCATATTGCAGGATGCTTAGCGTCACAGGCTTGGTGCTTGCAGGTGCTGCGGTTCCCTTTGCCGTTTCTTTCGAACTTGCATTCGTTGCTTCTGGCTTGGAGTCGCTTGCACAACCAGCCAACAACGACATGGTAAGTACCGACGTTCCGAGTATTGTTAAGGATCTTTTTGACATGTAATGCTGCCTCCCTTTGTTTGTGAGCATCTTGCCTATCTCTATTAAACTAAATTCCAAAGGTAGGATATACGTAAAATGGTGCCTTCCTAAGGGTAAAAAAATGTCATAAACGTCTTAAACTCGAAAGGTGGATTGCCTTCTGAATGCCAATGGTGATACACCGAAATGCTTTTTAAACGCTTTACTAAAGTAGTTCGTGTCATTGTATCCGATCTTTTCGCTTACCGTTTGGATTTTCAATTCCGGATCCTGAAGCAGCTTTTTAGCCTTGTCCATACGAACTTGCAGTGTGTATTCATAAATACCGCAGCCATATTTTTGTTTAAACAAACGGAGCAGATGCTCTTTGGAAATGAAGTATTTTTCCGTAAATAAGGCGATTGAAATGTCTTCGAAATAATGATGATCAATATAGGCTTTAATGTGTTCAATCCCTAGCTTATCGGTGGATTTATGGCTTTGCAGCAGGAGGACGAACCATTCCTCTAGATACGTCGTAATCGCATCCATATACCGATCGAAGTTCATAATTTGGTTGTCAAAAAGAAGCCCAAACCGCTCGAGATGAGACGCTTGTTCAGGTGACAATACGTTTCCAGCCGGAACTAGCTGCTCGGCAATAACGTGGAATTCCTTATTGCACTGGAGCATCATCTCGATGCTGAAATAGCCTACTCGTCTAATCTCTTCGAAGTATTCCTTGAGGATATTGCTCACATACACCACGCTGCCTGTATCCAGCGCATGATGTAATAAATCCTTCTTCGTTACAATGGAGATGCGATTGGAGGAATTGGTCATTGGACTCCTATGGACCGTCTGAGGGGCAAGGAGATTCGCTTGCTGCAAGTAAAGCTTAGCCGTCTGGTAGGAGGTATCCAGCTGATCCAATCGATCTGCCCGTTCGCCAATAGCGACCATGCATTCTGTTCCAAAGGTTTCCTTCAAACGAAGAACGGCCTCCTGGGCCGTGCTAAGCGTAATCGTGGACATGGACTCATCCGGAGAAAGCACGATGATGAACTCCTGTTCTTCTTTGCTGCTTTTAAAGCTGAAAGTCTGGCCTACTGCCGATAAAAGCTCGCTAAGCGCATTCGTAATCGCGTAATTACAAGCATGGGAGTCCCCTCGAAACTTCATTTGACTAACCCTATCCAAATTCAGAATCGTCATGATCATCACCTGAAAGTGGTCATTCGGCTTGGCTTCGATCAACTGCTCGAGCTCCTTGATTTTGTGGAATTTGCCATTTTGGTCAATAATGGATGCGAAAATTTTCTCTTTCACCAGGGGCATTGATATATTTTGTAAAATGGCCTCGGAGAGCTGGTTATTTCGCTCTGCACGTTCTTGATCAATTTGTGCAATCGCACCAGCAATCGCCGTATTCAAATCTAGTTTCTTAATTGGCTTTAACAAATAATCCAAAGCACCAGACGTAATCGCGCCACGGGCAAAGGCAAAGTCTTCATATCCGCTCACCACAATGCATTTGCCAGAGGACAACGACTTCGCTTTTTGAAGAAACTCAACCCCGCCAATGAAGGGCATACGCATGTCTACGAAAATCAAATCGGGTTGGATGGAGGTAAGGAGGTTTAATCCTTCCAAGCCGTCTTTCGCTTCCACAACGGAAGTAATTCTGTGCTCTTCCCATGATCCAAGTGCGTGAATCGCACGTCTTGCCGGTTCTTCGTCATCAATGATTAGCACTGTATACATGCGATTCCTCCTGGCGTTTATGGATAGGGAGCCCGATTTCAATCTCCGTTCCTTGATTCGGTTGGCTTCGTAAGCGCATATAAGCATCCATGCCGAACATGAGCTTAATGCGGGAATACAAGTTCTTCAATCCGATTTCCTCCTGAAGCTCCATATAATTTTCATTCATACTTTTGGTCACTTGTTCAAGCCGCTGAGCAGTCATGCCAGGTCCGTCATCGGCGACATTCAGGAGGAGCCACGAACCATGAAGATCAGCCCTGATTTCGATATAAATGGCTTCAGACATTTGCTCAAGCGCATGCTCGATGGCATTTTCCAATAGAATCTGGAGTGTCATTTTTGGGATAAGTAAATTCAGGGTATCTTCAGGGATATCGATAGCTACTTGCAGGCGGTCCCCAAATCTAGCTTTTTGTAAAATCAAATAGTTCTGAATATGTTCCAGCTCATGCTGTAAGCTAACGGTTTCGCCATCCTTGATACAATATCGCATGGTGGATGCGAGGGCATCGACCATCCGTTGAATGGAATCAACCTCATGAATAATGGCTTCTGTCGAAATCGCTTGCAGTGAGTTATAGAGAAAATGGGGATTGATTTGCGCTTCGAGCGCTTTCAACCGGGCATTGCGTTCATTTAGCTTTATTTCATAGCGCTCGGCGATCAAACCATTGATTCTGACCACCATTTGGTTAAATTTCCGCGATAAGTGGGCGATTTCGTCCTTTCCTTTGAATTCATAATCGAGTTCAAAATTCCCCTCTCCCAGCTGCTCAATTCTGCGAGAGAAATCTTTTAATCTGCGAGTTATGGCATTGGAAACGAAGATAACAACGATAATGAAGAACACAACAAACGCACTGCCCACAACGAGATTGATCGATCTTGCATTCGCAGCGGCTTTATTCAACTCGGCAATAGGGGTTAATTTAACAAGCTTCCACTTATTTTGTGAAGAAATATTGTAATTGGTCAGATAAGACTCGTGTCCGAAGCGCTGCTCCGTATAACCTGACTCGTTCGTCTGCTTATCCACATAGGTTAATAAATCTCTCCATTGAAAGTTCGAGATTCCCTCTTTATTTATAAAAAACGGCTGGTTCACGTTGTTAAATAGCCCGATCACCTCGCCTGATTTGTCCGACAGATCACCGAATATGCGATTCAATTCACGATAATTCAGTGTAATGGAAATAACTGCTAACGGCCTTTTATCCGCAATATTGATCAAAATACGGTGAAACACGAGAAAATGCTGCGCCTGAGATGCAGGCTCCATACTGCTGAATTTCGGTGTTTCCGCGGCCTCTTTATACCAAGCTTCTTGCTCGGTTTGGAAATCGCTTACCTGCGTCAAATTGACGGTTGAACGAGAGAGTCGGTACTGGGTATGGTTAATGGGTGTGTAGATCGTCATTTCTTCAATATCTTCGCGAGAGTAAAACATGTTTTTCATCACATTCTGGATATTAAATTGAGACAAATACTCGCTTGAAATAATAGCATCCATGAATACAGCATCTTTCCGCGGAGACAGGGAGAATTCATCAATTTTGCTGATGTAATTATCTAGATTTTGATTGACTAGCCCCATGATCTTCTGGTTGCTGTCAATGAAATTTTCCTCATTCATCAAGGAGGATTGCCGATACGATAAATAGGAGAGCAGGATCACAATCAAGACGACAATCAGCGAAAAAACAACGATCAGCTTGCTGCGAAGCCGCTCGTTAAACATGCGAAATAAACGTTCCATTGCGATGGCATTCTCCTTGTTTGGGTCGTTTCAAAAGGATAAAACTTCCCCCTCACAACGATAAAAGAAGTGAGAGGGAAGTCTGTATACGTCATTTTTTGAGGGTTATGCTGACTGCTGAACTTGCGTTGTCCGCGGTGATTCGCACACCGAATTCATGCGATCCTACCGTGCCATTTTCCACCAGTGGTGTCGAGGATGCGCCTCTAAGTACGATGCTCCATGAATGGCCACCCGCTGCTGCATCACCAGATGCTGCTGCTTGAATGACATTTCCGCTGCGCGTAACAGTGAGTGTAAGCTCATCCTTCGTTGTTGGATGATACACGCGTGAAACGGCAACACGACCGTCTTCCAGTTCAAAAAGATGAAATTCGCTATTTGCTGTGTAGTCATAGTCCGGCTTCTCGTCTACGGTCCCGACCGCTAATAGCGTGTTCGGACGCACGAGGAGCGGGATGCTCATGTAATCATGATGCTCTTTGAACCATCGATTGCCTTCGACTTTCTCCCCCGTTAAGAAATGTGTCCAAGTTCCAGCAGGCAGGTAATAAGACACAATGCCCGTTTCGTCAAAGATAGGGGCGACGAGAAGTGATTCTCCAATCATATATTGGCGATCTAGGTTATCGCAAGTCGGATCGTTGCCGAATTCGAGTACCATAGCACGCATAAGCGGCAATCCAAGCTGAGAGGCATCAACGGCTGTTTGGAAAATGTACGGCATCAACCTGCTTTTGAGTTTTGTGAAAAAGCGCAATACATCAACGGCTTCGTCGTCGTACATCCACGGAACTCGGTACGAGCGGCTGCCATGCAGACGACTGTGACTGGATAACAAACCGAATGCGGCCCATCGCTTGTAAAGGTCTGCGCTAGAAGTGCTTTCGAAGCCGCCGATATCATGGCTCCAGAAGCCGAAACCAGAAAGCCCCAATGACAGCCCGCCTCGCAAGCTTTCGGCCATGGATTCGTAAGTTGCCGTACAATCGCCACCCCAGTGTACGGGGAATTGCTGTCCGCCAGCAGTTGCGGAACGGGCAAACAAGGCAGCTTCTCCCTTGCCAAGCTTCTCTTCCAGTACGTCAAAGACGACTTTGTTATACAACTGCGTATAGTAATTATGCATTTTAACGGGATCGGAACCGTCATGATAAATAACGTCGGTCGGAATGCGTTCGCCGAAGTCTGTCTTGAAGGAGTCAACTCCCATATCGACTAGCTTCCTCAGCTTTCCAGCATACCACTCACACGCGGCAGGATTCGTAAAGTCAACGATACCCATCCCTGGCTGCCACATATCCCACTGCCACACATCGCCGTTTGGTCGTTTCAGTAGGTAGCCGCCTTGCATTCCTTCTTCAAACATCGGAGAACGCTGTGCGATATACGGATTAATCCATAGACAAATTTTCAAGCCTTTGCTCTTTAGCCGCTGCAGCATCTGCTCTGGCTCTGGGAAGATTCTTGTATCCCATTCGAAATCGCACCAATGGAATTCTCGCATCCAGAAGCAGTCGAAGTGGAAAACGTGCAGCGGTAGTTCACGCTCCGCCATACCATCAATGAAGCTGGTGACTGTTGATTCGTCGTAATTCGTTGTGAACGAAGTCGTCAGCCAGAGACCGAATGTCCAAGCTGGAGGCAGTGCAGGTTTTCCTGTTAAAGTTGTGTAATTGCCAAGTACTTCTTTCAAATTGGCTCCGCCAATCAGGAAATACTCGAGGTATTCACCTTCCACACTAAATTGCACCTTCGATACTTTCTCGGAGGCAACCTCAAAGGAAACGTTCTCAGGATGATTTACGAATACGCCATACCCTTTATTTGTTACATAGAAAGGGATGTTTTTATAAGATTGTTCGGAGTTGGTTCCTCCATCACGATTCCAGATATCAACGCTTTGACCATTTTTGACAAATGACGTAAATCGCTCACCAAGTCCGTAAACGTTCTCGCCTACACCTAGATCAAGTTGGTCTCTTACGTAAGTGGTTGCGCTATCTGAGATCACGTAGCCGATGCTTTTGAAACCGCTGGAAGTGAGCTTGCGCCCCTCATAATCAAATTGCAGCTGCCATGGTTGGTCTCTTCGAATGCTTGCCCGCAGGTTGCCGCTGGTCAAGCTTGCTTCTAACTTATTTGCGTCTATGTGAACGGCAAGCCCCTCGTCTGAGTTGATCGCAAAGTACGGTCCAACTTGTTTTTTTCCTTTATGATGAAAAATTTGAACGCGAATGACATCCTTGATGGGGGAGGACAACTTCACTTCAATAAGGGGAGTGTCTAACTCGCCAGCACGGTCAATAATCGGTTTGGGTGGGCCGAATAGGGTAAGAGAATGATCAGTTGTATACGTATCATGTACTTCAACAGGACTAATAATTTGGTATTCCTTGCGGGTCATCCATTGACCATCACTAAATTTCAATGCAGTCAGCTCCTTATGAGTTATTTGTATAACTATATTGATATAATCCTGTATCACTAAGTAAAATTGTATTCGCTTTATGGTATATTTGTCTTGCAGGATGCTGATATCGTTATATAACAATTTTGATATGTAAGGAGTGTCGCAACTATGAATCTGGTAACCTTACATGAAGGTCGAATTCATGGTGATCTCATGTTTCCGCTAAGTGTGTACCGTGTTGAGAAAGAAAATGACGTCTTCTTCAACTACCATTGGCATGAGGAAATTGAATTTATATATATGACTGAAGGGAGCGCAAGCTTCTATATAGGCTCGTCTATGACAGAGCTTGCGCAAGGTGAAGCATTGCTCATTCCGAGCGGGCAACTGCATGCCTGCTACCCAGCGAGTGAACATTCCGCCTATTTTCATGCAATCGTCTTTGACTCTCATCTGCTCAGCAGCAGCGCTTACGATGTCATCCAAAGTAAATATATCCAGCCATGGCTCGAACAACGACTGATCTTGCCGGGTATTTTCCGTTCGACGGACTGGGGACAGCAAGTTCTCTTGATGCTCATGGACATTATCAAGCAATATGAGGGGAAAACGCTGGGCTATGAGCTGAAAATAAAAGCGGATTTGCTGGCGATATTCGCCGAACTGCTGCCGCATAGCGAGCACTCCTCTGATCTGCCGCGAAACTCCACGCAGGCTAGCAAAATCGAGAGAATCAAGCCAGTGCTCCACTTTATGCATGAGCATTATAAAGAGCGAATTCTGATTCAAGAACTCGCATCCTTGATTGGGATGAGTGAAGGTCATTTCTGTCGATTTTTCAAAGCGATCGTCAAAAAGACACCCGTCGAATACCTCAACTTCTATAGAGTCGAGAAAGTGATGAAGTGTCTGGAAGATCCAAGGATCCTAATTATTGATGTTGCCAGTGAGGTTGGTTTTGAAAGTCCGAGTTATTTTATCAAGACGTTCAAAGCGCTCAAACATATGACGCCGACAGAGTATCGGAAAATGGTTACAAGCCCAGATGCATCATCTTCCGGCATTCCAACGGTGTTTGAGAAGTGACCTGTTTGAAAACCCGCCCGAAATGGGCGACACTATCGAACCCGGATTGTTCAGCGATGTGAATGACCTTTAGCTTCGTTTCTCTCAGTAGTCGCTGTGCTTCACGAATGCGGATGTTGTTCAAGTATTCAATGAAGGAGAAACCAGTCGTATCCTTGAAGGAACGGCAGAAATAACTGGGACTTATATGGAATTTCTCCGAAATAGACGCCAAGCTGAGTCGTTCGTGGAAATGTTCATTGATATAGGAAGCAATCTCGAAAATTTTGGGATTATGAGCCTGCGGGTGCTCTTCAGAGGGGCTTAGCTGATCAATAAGTCGCGTGCAACAGATAAGCAATTGGGTTAGCAGCGCTTTACTGTTGAGCTCCCAGCCGTTCTGCTCTTGCTGCTGTTCGCGAAGTAAGCTAAAAAGAAGGTTTTCGACGAGTGTCCGATTCGCACCTGATAGCGAAAAGATAATCTGCTTTTGCCGAAAAGGAGCCAATGCGATCGTGTGAATTTCTTGGCCCATCGTACTTATCCAGTTGTCGTTGAAACTTAATAAGATGCGTTCGTGAGGAAGATCGTTCGCGTCTAGCGTTTTATGAAGTTTATTTTTATCGATAAAAACGAGATCACCCACTTGCATCAAATAAGAGCGATCCTGGATGAAATAGTAACGCTTGCCGCTGATCAAATAATAAATTTCATAATGGGCATGAATATGATTCACTGGCATGGTGTAGGATTGCTCCCTGCGCAGTCTTTCAATCTCGTAATGAAACAAGGCGGACACCTCTCTGATTCGCAGTCTTCCCTCCATTTTACAGCAATATATGCAAGGAAATAAAGTGATTAAGTAATATTTGATTAGAAACGCAACAAATATTGTATTAATCTTGCTATAAGACATGAAATGGTTCTAAAACGAGAGGGGCATGGTACAAGATGAAAACACGTTATGCGATTGTAGGTACTGGAGGACGAGCTGAATTCTTCTATGGTTCCATGGTGAAGGACTTTCAAGATACATCGGAGTTAGTTGCGATTTGTGATATTAATCAAACGCGCATGAATTTTACGAATGATTTACTTGCCTCGAAGTATGAATATCATGCTGTTCCTACTTATAAAGCTGATCAATTCGAGGAAATGATCCGCCGAGAGAAGCCAGATGCGATCATTGTTACAACGGTAGACCGTACACATCATACGTACATTATCAAAGCGATGGAGCTTGGTTGTGATGTCATTTCAGAGAAGCCGATGACGGTTGACGAAGAGAAATGCCAAGAAATCCTTGATGCCATTAAACGGACGGGGCGTCAGCTTCGCGTGACGTTTAACTACCGTTATGCACCGCACAATACGAAAATTCGTGAGTTAATTATGGATGGGACGATTGGCGATGTTCATTCGGTACATTTTGAATGGTTGTTAAATACGGAGCATGGAGCGGACTATTTCCGTAGATGGCACCGCGATAAACGTAATGGCGGCGGCTTGCTTGTTCATAAGTCAACGCACCATTTCGATCTCGTCAACTTCTGGTTAGGAACGCAGCCAGAGACGGTTTTCGCTATGGGAGATCTAATGTTTTATGGAAAAGCGAATGCAGAGAAGCGCGGAGAAACGAAGTTCTACCAACGTGCAACAGGGAATGCGTATGCCAAAGAAGATCCATTTGCCCTGCATTTGGATAGCAATGAGCATCTCAAAGGGCTGTATTTGGATGCAGAGCATGAAGATGGCTACCAACGTGATCAAAGCGTTTTTGGTGACGGGATCTCCATTGAAGATACGATGGGCGTTATGGTTCGATATAAAAACAAAGCGATTCTTACTTATTCCTTGAATGCGTATTTGCCTTGGGAAGGTTTCAATGTGAATATCAATGGCAGCAAGGGTCGTATTGAAATGCGCGTTGTTGAGAAATCCTACGTAAATTCGGGCGGCGAAAAAGCGGATGAGGGCGCATTGAAGGAGAAATCGATCAAAGTATTCCCAATGTTCGCGGCGCCGTATCAAGTGGAAATCGAAGAAGGCGTCGGCGGCCACGGCGGCGGAGATCCTGTGCTGTTGCAAGATATCTTCGATAAGCCATCCGATGACCGTTTTAATCGCGCGGCTTCACACGTGGACGGAGCGATGTCCATCCTGACAGGCATTGCTGGAAATATCTCACTACGGACGGGTCAACCCGTTGCTGTTAATAAGCTTGTGAAATTTTAACTTACTACGGAGGGATGTCGAATGTGGAGTCCGGACGACAGTATGGAACAGCTCTATCGTTCTTTCGAGTTGAAACGCGAGCAGCAGCATGCTGAATGGGCTGAACTGACGAAGGATCAAATGAAGAAGCGTTTGGTGAGCTCATTAGCTGTGCCAATGGAGGGACAGGACGAACTTCGTCCTGTTCTTCTTGAACGTGTGGAGCTCCAGGATCATTTCCGCGAACGAATCGAAATCGGCACGTTTTGGGGCTTTCGAGTTCCCGTCTATGTGCTGCTGCCAAAAGGCGCTACTGGTAAGTCTGCCGCAGTCCTTGCCCTGCATGGGCATGGTTATGGGAGCAGGCAGATCGTAGGTCTGAACGCAGATGGGACTGAGCATAGCGGAGAGCCGGATCTACATGGAAACTATGCCTTGGAAATGGTTAGGCGCGGCTTCGTGGTCGTCGTTCCCGAAATCCTTGGCTTCGGTGATCGGCGGTTGGAAGTAGATCAACGGGATGGGCAAGTCGGCAATTCGTCTTGCCAGACGCTCGCTTCACATCTTTTGTTATATGGTGTCTCGTTAGCTGCTGTACGTGTACAAGAAGCGATGCGAGCATTGGATTACATTGTGTCACGCAAGGATGTAGACATTAACCGTATCGGTTGTTTTGGATTCTCTGGAGGCGGACTGCTTGCTGCTTATACGGCTGTATTAGATGAACGTATTCAGGCTACGGTCCTGTGTGCGTTCACCAATACATTTAAGCGCAGCATCATGGGAATTCGACATTGTATCGATAACTATGTACCTGGTGTGCTCGATTTTGCGGAGCTTCCTGAATTGATCGGATTACTTGCTCCACGACCATTGTTCGTCGCATCCGGAAGACAGGATCCGATTTTTCCAGTTGACGGCGTGGAAACGGCTGTCTCCTATTTGGAACAAGTGTATGCGATTTCGGGCGTTCCAGATCGCTTGGGCGTTCATCTCTATGATGGTGTTCATGAAGTGAATGGGAGCCAGGCGTATCCGTGGTTGGTTGAGGTTTTAATGGGTAAGTGATTAGGGAATCTTGAAGTTTATTTAAGTACAAAAAAGACTACTGAATGTATAGTAGTCTTTTTGGGTTTTACGCGACCAAAGGCTTGTGCATTGTACTAACTTGCTATACTTTCTGACGAACAATACTCTCAATGATCAATTTGTGCCCAAGCACAACACCGATACGAATGACACCCGTAGTTCTGCCGGAAATGACATGGCGATGCCCATTGGTGACATTTGTTAGAATTTGGAAGCGATGAAAATGGTTCGAACCGACACCGATGTTGAGACCTGTTTGTCCGGTGTAGGAATGACGATGACCATCGGCTGTTGTAGTAATTCCCTGAAACGTATGACGGTGTCTACCGTTCACTGGAATGACTATATCCGATAAATTACCGAAGGAATGTCTATGATTTAGCACTAGTGACGTCAAGCCCTCCATGCGATGTCTGAATTGTACAGGTCCGCCGGATCCTTGTTTGATTTTTGCCATGTTCTATCATCCTTTCGAGAAGAGATGATATAAGTTATGCAAATCATAGTGGACTGGCTTGGTCGAGAGGCTAGTTGATCATCGAAATGAGCGTCCATTTGCAAGATTGCTAGGTATCAAAACAAATCAATATCATCCATTGCGGGGAAGTGCTTCTTCCTAAGTAGATGCAACTATGCTAACCTGTTAGGATGATCAACAAGGAGGTGAGTTCGTTTGAAACGTGTGCTTATTACAGGGTATAAAGCGAATGAGTTGGGCATTTTCTCATTGAAACATCCTGGTATACCGATTATTAAAAAAGCGATTCAAAAGCGGCTCATCGCTTTGTTGGATGACGGACTTGAATGGGTTGTAGTTAGTGGTCAATGGGGTGTAGAGCTATGGGCGGCAGAAGCTGTGCTTGATCTGAGAGAACGAACCCATCCCGATCTGAAGCTTGCGGTGATCACACCATTTCTAGAGCAAGAAGAGAAGTGGAGCGACGATAAAAAAGGGTGCTACGCTAGCGTTATGCAGCGCGCCAATTACGTGAATAGTATAACGAAGACCAAGTATGAGGGGCCGTGGCAATTCAAAGAGAGGGACAAGTTCCTATTACGAAACTCTGATGGCATTCTGCTTGTCTATGATGAAGAGACAGAGGGCTCGCCGAAGTTTATGAAACTGCAGGCTGCACAAATCGCGGCGCATCATGCGTATCCGATCATGACGATCAATGCCTTTGACTTGCAAAATGTTGCCGAGGATGATGTAGGTGATTATCCAGGGGACATGCAGGATGATATGACTGGGGATTCAAGCAGCGGTGGAGATAAGTGGCATTTCGATGATGATATATAACGGAAAAGGGACGTTCGTCAGGTCAATTGATCTGATGTGCGTCCCTTTTTGAATCGAATCGAAACAGAATGCTGATAAAAATCATCCCAATCATCACCTTTCTTCTATATACGGCACATGGAGGAAACTGTTTCTCTTACACAGATAAACAAACATAAAAATAACTATTCAAAAACAAACAAAGATGTGGTAAGATGAAACCATCAAAAACAAACAAAAATTCATGCGATGTAAAATTAGGAGGGTACTTATGGTTGCGAATTTGTGGGATTCATCGAAAGCGAATGCGGTATCAAAAGGCGTAGAGGAGCTTGTTTACCGTTCCAATTTATTAGGAACCGATCGTGCAGTTGCCAACTGGGGCGGCGGTAACACCTCATACAAAACGATTGAGAAGGATTTCCGTGGTCGCGATGTCGAAGTGATGTACGTAAAAGGCAGCGGTTCTGACCTTGCAACGATGAAAGCAAAGAATTTCACAGGTTTGCGCATGGAAGATATTCGTCCATTGATCGAGCGTGACGAAATGTCCGATGAAGAAATGGTTGCTTACCTTGTGAACTGTATGATCGACAGTAAACATCCGCGTGCTTCCATTGAGACACTTTTACATGCCTTTTTACCTTATAAAAACGTTGACCATACGCATCCAGATGCGATTATCGCACTCTGCTGCGCACACAATGGACGTGAGCTTGCGAAAGAAATTTATGGCGATCGTTTCGTTTGGGTACCTTATGTAAGACCTGGTTTTACACTCTCCAAAATGATTGCTGATGGTGTTAGAAATAATCCGAAGGCTGAGCTTGTTCTTATGGAGAAGCATGGTCTAGTTACTTGGGGCGAAACGTCCGAAGAAAGCTACCTCAAAACACTTGCCATCATTAATGAAGCGGAAAGCTTCATCGAAGCTCGTGTGAACGAAGCTAATTTGTATGGCGGATCCAAATATGAAACACTTAGCGTAGAAGCTCGTAACGAGATTCTAGCGCAAGTTCTACCAATCGTACGCGGTGCTGTAAGCAACGAGAAGAAAATGATCCTTACAACAGACAGCGCAGATGACGTGATTCAATTTGTAAATAGCCGTGATGCAGCAGTCTTATCCCAAGTGGGAGCGGCTTGCCCAGATCACCTTGTTCATACGAAAATGAAACCTTTATATATCGATTGGAACCCGACAACAGGTGACGCAGCATCCCTTAGCGAAGCACTGACAGCCGGTATCGAAGCGTATAAAGAAGAGTACAAAGCCTATTTTGACCGTAACAAAAATGAAGGCGACGTGATCAATGAAGCAGCTCCGCGTGTTATCTTGATTCCTGGAATTGGGATGATCAACACAGGTAAAAGCTGGGCCATGGCGCAAGTAAGCGGCGCTCTGTACCACCGTGCAATCTCCGTAATGAGAGGTGCTACTTCTCTTGGAACGTTCGTATCCCTTAGCGAAAACGAATCTTACAACGTGGAGTACTGGCCACTTGAGCTTTATAAATTAACACTGGCTCCTGCTGAAGCTGAATTCTCCCGTCAAGTTGCGTTCATCACTGGCGGCGCGGGCGGAATCGGAAGCGTTACAGCTCGTCAATTCCTGAAAGATGGCGCACATGTTGTGCTCGCTGACCTGAACCTTGAAGGTGCTCAGAAGCTAGCAGCAGAACTGAACGAACAATATGGCGAAAACAGAGCGATTGCTGTTCGTATGGACGTAACGAAAGAAGAAGAAGTAGAAGCGGCTTTCCGCGATGCGATCCTAAGCTACGGCGGAATCGATATTATCGTGAATAACGCAGGTCTTGCAACTTCCAGTCCGTTTGACGAAACATCCCTTAAAGAGTGGAACCTGAACATGAACGTCCTCAGCACAGGTTATTTCCTTGTAGCGAGAGAAGCGTTTAAAATTATGAAAAAGCAAACGATTGGCGGCAGCATGGTATTCGTTGGCTCCAAAAACTCCGTATTTGCAGGGAAAAATGCATCCGCTTACTCCACGGCAAAAGCGGCAGAGATTCACTTGGCTCGTTGTATCGCAGCGGAAGGCGGCGAATTCGGTATTCGCGTGAACTCCGTATTGCCAGATGCGATTCTACAAGGATCCGCGATTTGGAACTCCGGCTGGCGTAATGAGCGGGCTGCTGCTTACGGAATTGAACCGGATCAGCTCGAAGAGCACTACCGCAAAAGAACGACGCTGCTTGTTAACATTTTCCCGAAAGATGTTGCAGAAGCGATCGTGTACTTTGCTTCATCCAAGTCAGCAAAAACAACAGGTTGCATGATCACAGTTGATGGTGGCGTACCAGCTGCCTTCACGCGCTAATTCACCCACTAGGAGGTAATAAACCAATGAGCGATAAAGCCTATGCGCTGTTCGAAGAGCAACAAGCCCTGAGAGGCATTGATTTAGCAACTGTAAAAGCAAAACTAAAGGCCCTTAAAGTTGAAACTCCTTCATGGGGCTACGGGGATTCAGGAACGCGCTTCAAAGTATACAAACAAACGGGCGTACCGCGTAATCCATTCGAGAAATTCGAAGATGCTGCGCAAGTTCATAAACTGACGGGTGTTTGCCCGTCGGTTGCCATCCACATTCCGTGGGACAAGGTAGACGATTACGCGAAGCTGAAGCAGCATGCGTCTGATCTTGGCGTTTCCATCGGGGCGGTGAACCCAAACCTTTTCCAAGAAGATGATTATATCTTTGGAAGTGTAACGAACTCGAACGCTGCAATTCGTCGCAAAGCGACGGATCACTTGCTGGAGTGCGTGGATATCGCCAAAACGGTAGGTTCCGATGTGCTGAGCCTGTGGTTTGCTGACGGTTCCAACTATCCAGGTCAAGTGGATATCAGAGCGCGTAAAGCGTGGATGTACGAGTCACTTAAAGAAATGTATAACGCGATGACACCAAGTATGCGTATGTTGATTGAATACAAGTTCTACGAGCCAGCGTTCTATCACACAGATCTAGCAGACTGGGGAATGGCATTCAATTTGGCGAACAAATTGGGTCCGCAAGCGGAAGTGCTCGTGGACACTGGGCATCACCCGCAAGGAACGAACATCGAGCATATCGTAACGTACTTGTTGGATGAGAATAAACTAGGCGGGTTCCATTTCAACTCCCGTAAATATGGGGATGATGATCTTATCGTCGGTTCTGTGAATCCCTATGAATTGTTCTTGATTTTCTACCAAATCATTGATGCGGCGAACGATAAGAATCCACAAATTCGTCAAGCTGCAGACAACATTTCTTATATGATCGACCAAAGTCATAACATTGAGCGTAAAATCCCTGCGATGCTTCGTTCTGTTCTGAATGTACAAACGCAATACGCAAAAGCCCTTCTGATTAATCTTGAAGAAGTTAGAGCTGCGCAAGCGAATCAAGATGTTCTTGGTGCTGAGGATGCAGTTCGTAAAGCATTTGAATTTGATGTAACTCCTTTGCTTCAAGTGGTTCGTGAAGAAATCGGTGTGCCAGTAGATCCGATGAAAGCTTATTTGGAAAGCGGCTACGACGAGAAAATTAACGCGCGCGGCAAAGGCGGTGCAAGCTGGTGAGTACCTCTTCGACTGTTCTAGCCTTTGATTTGGGAGCAAGCAGCGGCAGAGCGATCGTCGGACGTCTTGATTCTGAAGCGGGCCGGATTACGATCGAGGAAATTCACCGCTTTTCGAATGATCCAGTGAGGGTGGGCAACCACCTTCATTGGGACATTTTGCGGTTGCTTCATGAGTTGAAGCAAGGCATTTTACAAACAAAGCATCTCGGCTATACGCATATCGAAAGCTTAGCGATTGATTCGTGGGCCGTAGATTTCGGACTTCTAGCTGCGAATGGTGAGCTGTTGGGGAATCCGTATCACTATCGGGACCACCACACAGATGGCATCATGGGGCATGTCATGGATATTGTTGGTCGGGAGAAGCTGTATGCCTCAACGGGGCTGCAGTTTTTGCAATTCAATTCCATTTTCCAACTGTATGCATTAAAAGAAAACAACCCTGAATTGCTTGACCGCGCAGCAACGTTTCTGATGATCCCAGACCTGTTGCGTTATTTCCTCACCGGTGAAAAGCACAGTGAATACACCAACGCGACTACGACGCAGCTGTTTAATGCGACTAGTTTGACGTGGGATGCATCGCTCATCGAACAATTAGGACTTCCTGCACAGATCTTCTTGCCGCCAGTCGCTTCAGGAACACGTGTCGGTGCATTAAGTCTTGACGTTTGTGAAGAACTGGATGTTCCTTCCATTCCTGTCATTGCTGTTGGCGAGCATGATACAGCCTCCGCGGTAGTTGCTGTTCCTGCTCTTGATGATGACTTTGCGTTCCTAAGCTGTGGAACATGGTCGTTGCTTGGTACAGAAACAGAGAAGCCAGTGCTCAAGGAACAAGCGTTAGCTTGGAATTTCACGAACGAAGGCGGCGTGTACGGCACGAACCGTTTATTGAAGAACATCATGGGCTTATGGCTCATTCAAGAGTGTAAACGGACGTGGGAGAAGGAAGGGAAAACAGGCAGCTTCGCTGAACTGGTGAAGCAAGCGGAAGCCGTGAAACCTTTCCAATTCTTTATCGATCCGGATGATGATATGTTCCTCAACCCTGCTCATATGCCGAAGCAAATCCAGCAATATTGTCGTGATACTGGGCAAACTGTGCCTCAAACCGACGGTGAAATCGTGCATTGCATTTTGGAAAGCTTAGCGCTGAAATACCGCTTTATTTTAGAGCGTACAGAGCAGCTTTCAGGTAAAACGTACCGTGGACTTCACATCGTTGGCGGCGGCATCCAGAACGAGCTGCTTTGCCAATTCACAGCGGGCGCTACACAGCGTGAGGTGTGGGCGGGCCCAGTAGAGGGTAGTGCCTTAGGAAACCTTGTAGTACAATGGATAGCACTAGGGTATATCGCGAATTTGCGCGAAGCCAGGAAACTGATTCGGAATTCGTTCCCGGTCAAAACGTATCATCCAGAGGATGGCGCGGGTTGGCAGGCGGCGTATGCAGTATTTTGTGATGTGGCCTCCCGATCGACGGTGAAATGAGGGGTAACGATGCTGGTAGCAGAAAGATGGCAGAGAATCGTTCAATTGGTAAATGAAAGAGGAAGCATCCGGGTAACCGAGCTAAGCGAGCTGTGTCAAGTTACGGAAGAAACGATTCGACGTGACTTGGATCGGTTAGAGGCAGATGGCAAGCTTATGCGCAGCCACGGCGGCGCGGTGAGCGTGAAGGAAGCGCAGACTGAGGTTCCTTTCATGGAGCGGGAGACAGCGCACGCTGACTTCAAAAATAGCATAGCGAAGGAAGCCGTTTCGCATATTCAAGAGCATGATAGGATCATTCTTGATGCAAGTACAACGGCTTGGTATATGGCCAAAATGATTCCGGATATGGCCATCACCATCATCACGAATTCGATGAAGGTTGCACTCGAGGTAAGCGGCAAAGAGAAGATACAAGTCATCTCCACAGGTGGCTTACTTTCGCCGAAGTCCTTATCCTACGTGGGGCCTTTATCGGAAAGATCCTTGGATATGTACCATGCGCATAAGCTTTTTCTCTCATGCAAAGGGGTGCATGTTCAGCGTGGCATCAGCGAATCAAACGAGCTTCAAGCGCTCATTAAGCGCAAAATGATCAGCATTGCAGACGAAACCTATCTGCTCGCTGATCATAGTAAGTTCGGCACACAAGCCTTAACGCAAGTGGCAGGCTGGTCGGAGATCCAGCATGTCATTACGGACCGGCTCACGAGTAAGGAAGCGCTTGATCGTATTCGTGACAAGGGTGTGCATGTTCGGCAATTGGACTAGAATAAACGTTAACAGCCGCCTCTCGTTTGTGGGGCGGCTGTTTGCGTCCTATCTACCTCACATACCACTCTCCAGACACCCAGTCCGTGGATTTCCACCGCAGGACATCCGGGTTCGCCAAATGCATGATTTCCTTGAGAAAATCGAGCTGTTCGAGATCGGTCATCGGGGTAAAGGTTTTCGCAATCGCAAGATTCTGTTCGAGCTGCTCCATAGACTCCATGCCAACGATGGCAGTTGAGATCGGTAAGGACAATGTGTAGCGAAGTGCTTTTTCATACCATGGCGCTAATTTACCTAGTGCCATGACCTTCATGCCGATGATCGCGACGCCTTTTTCATTCGCTTTCGGCAGAAATTCATGGGCGAAGCTATAGACAAGGTGATCGGCTGCTGACAGCGCGACGAGTGCACTATCGAACGGATAGCGATCAATAGCCTCTAATTGGACAAGGGGATTCGTATGACCACTGATCGAAATATGCTTAATCATGCCTTGTTCCTTTGCTTCGATAAGTGCTTCCAGGGCACCGCCTTTGGCGAAACACTGCTCCAACTCTTCCATTTTCATAATATTGTGCAGGCGCCACTCCTCAACATGATCCGTCTGGAGACGCTTCAGACTCGCTTCTAGAAGTCGCAAGGATCCATCTCTAGTACGGTCATGTGTTTTCGTCGCAATCCACACGTCATCCCTGCGTTTGTGCAGTGCTAACGCTTTGCCGAGACGTTCCTCCGATTGACCCGCAGAGTAACTTGGCGCCGTATCATAATAGGTAATTCCCTCATCGAGCGCACGATTCACAATCTGAATCGCTTGTTCCTCTGTACAGTTATGTTCATCCACAATACGCTGAGCGCCGAAGCTTAATAGTGGGAAATGTGCTCCGGTCGAGCCAAAAGGCCGTTTCTCCAATCCAATCATTCCTCCTACGATGGCAAGCTGATGGTGTTCTGTCCTATCGTTCCCAAAATGAATACCAAGACATACCAATTTTACTACACATGGAGTGAATTCCGTAAGAGAGAGCGAAACAAGCAGGAATATCACCCTCTTATCTATAACTTTAAAGTTGAGATGATCGTCAAGTTTCGACCTAATTTGATCGAATTTATGAATTGGAGGGACTTTAGACCTATTTTTTTACAGAAAAGGATTGTCGTAACGTCCAAATAAACTTATTATAAATAGAGGAACTCATTTATTGTCGAAAAGCTTGGTCGAATAAGTTGATGTAAAATATAACAGTTTATCTGTTTCACACGATAATTGGGCTATATTTCTTGATAAACGCACCCTGCCAAGAAGGACGGTGGAGTCGTTTATTTTGCATAACGGATGACAAATAGATCGTAAAGAGGTGCTTTAAGCATGGAGAAATCATCAATCATAGGTATCGTCCTGGCAGCAGTATCAATTGGCTTCGGTATGGTATTAAAAGGAGCAAGTCTAGCGGCCTTATTAAATCCCGCGGCTGCCTTAATCATTTTCGGTGGAACAGCTTCGGCGCTGTTCATTGCTTTCTCGCTCGACGAGATGAAGAAAATCCCGGCCTTATTAAAAATCATTTTTACTGAACAGAAATTAATGCCCAAAAAAGAGTTGATCGAGACTTTCATTAACTGGGTGAGCATTACGCGTCGTGAAGGGCTATTGTCCTTGGAGAAGCAAGCAGAGGAGCTTTCCGACCCTTTTATGAAAAGTGGGATGCGTCTGATTATCGATGGGAATGACCCTGATTTCGTACGTGATGTTCTTCTTGAAGATATTGCAGAAATGGAAACAAGACATAAGAAATATGCAAGCATTTTTACACAAGCAGGTACATATGCACCAACGTTGGGGGTACTCGGAGCCGTTGTAGGTCTTATTGCTGCACTTGGTAATTTGAGTGAAGTTGAGAAGCTTGGACACTTGATTTCAGCCGCGTTCGTGGCAACCATGTTCGGGATTTTCTTAGGCTATGTCGTCTTTCATCCTTTTGCAAACAAGCTTAAGCAGAAGTCTAAGAAAGAAGTAGAAATCAAGTTGATGGTTGTTGAGGGCTTGCTTTCCATTCAATCGGGTGTATCCGCGAATTCCGTGAAGCAAAAAATGATGATCTTCGTTGCAAATAAGGAACGTATAGCATATGACGATGAAATGAAGGAGGGCGCAGCCCAGTGAGTAAAAAAAAGAAGCATGAGGATCATGAAGAACATATCGATGAAACCTGGCTGATTCCCTATGCGGATTTATTAACTTTACTCCTTGCCCTTTTTATCATTCTGTTTGCGTCTAGTCAACTGGATTCCAAGAAATATGACTCCATCATGCATTCATTAAACAATGCCTTTACGGGTGGCGAAGCCCCCTTCGCCATGTCAAATTTAATTCCCATTAATGATGCTGCGAATTCCACGAAAAATAATGAGAAAAATCAGAATCCACCAACCAAAGAAGAGAGTAAGACAGAAAGCCAGCTGGCCACTAAGCTTCAGAAGGAAGAGAAAGATTTGAAAGAATTAAAGCAAAGCATGGATGCGTTTATTAAGGAAAATAACATGAGTGAACAGCTGACAACGAAGCTCGATAATGAGAAGCTAACGATCACGATTAGTGATCGTGCGCTATTCGACTCCGGTTCCGCTATCATTAAGCAGGAGTCGCAAAAGTTAGCTGTATCGATGTCGAATTTACTTGGGCAATATCCAGGCTATCAGGTTGAGGTGGCTGGACATACCGATAATATACCGATTCATCGGGCGGATTTTGAAACAAACTGGGATTTAAGCGCGAAGCGAGCCGTGAATTTTATGAAAATACTACTCAATAACAGTAAGATTCAGCCTGCGTCTTATTCCTCGGTTGGTTATGGGGAGTACCGTCCAATTGCTGGGAATGAGACAACAGAAGGCAGAGCCAAAAACCGCCGTGTTGAAGTGAGTATCCTACGTAACATTAAGGCAACCGATGAGATCGCGAAGTAAATAGCGGAACACTGATAACGAAGAATGTTCGAGATGATGCCAAGCAAGCATCGTGAAATACGCAAAAGAGCTGAGTCCCCGAAGGGGCTCAGCTCTTTTTTCTGTATGGAGGACACCTATTTGGAAGTTACTAGCTCCTTTTTCTTCTCCTGAAGTTTAACCTGATCATCTTCCACAGTTTCCACCGGAACACGTTGTTCCAACTCGGGGTCGATGCTCAATTCCCCTTCAATTGTTGCAATTTGATTAACGATTTGCACAACGGTTTGACTCGTTAGCTCAACATCCTTTTCTTTAGTCGCAAAGCTAGCGACCGCCTCAATCACCTTAGGTTCACCATCGACTTCGGCAATCTGAAACTTACTTATTTCAGCAAATAGCTGCTGTGCAAGCTCGAGAATATCATCCGACTCTTGGGCAATACGTCGAATGGATGCGTCCTGCTGGATACTGGTCGAGTTGACCTCTTCCACGCCAGCGGCTGTTTCCTGTGCAATCGCGGCAACGAACTGAACGGAATCGACGAGGTGATCGTTTTTGGACTGAGCTTGCTCGATTTTCTGATGAATCTGCACAATCTGCTCGCGGATGACGAACGTCGACTGTTCGATTCGACTGAAAGAGCCGAACGTCTCCTCCACGTGGCTGCTCTGCGTCAACGCAGATTCACGCGCATCGACCAAAGAGAGCTGCAGCTCTTGGATCTGCCCCTGCAGCGTCCCGATAATGCCACTGATCGTCTTCGACGATCCGTTGGTTTGCAGGGACAACTCGCGCACTTCGTCCGCGATCACGGAGAAGCCGCGGCCGTGCACACCGGCACGGGCCGCTTCGATCGCGGCATTCAACGCAAGCACATTCGTTTGCGTTGAAATATCCATGATCGAGCGCACGATGGCGCCGATCTGGTTCGAGCTGGCGCTGAGCGTCTGCATCGCCGCATCTACCTTCTGCAGCAGGATCTGCGACTGCGCAGTCGCAGCTTTCAGCGCCTGCACGGACGCGGTGCCTTGCTGTGTACCGACAGCTGCCTCGTCGCTGCTGCGTTTCATTTCATTGGTATACGCGCTGATGTCGCGGATCTCTGCTTCCAGCTCGGCAATGAGCATCGAGCTGCTCTCTGTTTTCATCGCTTGCTCGTCAGCGCCTGTTGAAATTTCATGGATTGCTTTCAGAATATCTGTATTAGCTGAAGCTGTCAGCTGGGAGAATCGATGAAACTCATGGGAGTGAGCGGATAAAGAAGAAGCGATCCCTTTGGTCGCGCCGAGCATGAGACGCACTTGCTTAATCATTTGATCGAAGCTGTTGCTCAACAGACCCAGTTCATCTTTGGCGGTGGAATTAATGGTGTGTGTCAAATCACCGGCAGCAATGCGGGAAACAGCCTTTTGCAAAACAGAGATCGGACGTGTGAACGACGTAATAATGAGAAAAGCTATGGCCATGGTTAGGAAGAAGACGAAGGCTGAAGCGACCAACATGATTGTGCGGCTATCATTAAGGGCCTTGGAGGAGCTAGCAATGGCCGCTGCAGCGCCGTCTGCATAGGTGACATAAAACTTATCGACTAATCCAAAGATGCTGTCCTTCAACTCTTGCGATTCACTATATAAGTACAACAGATTGATTTGAAGATCATTTGCTTTGATATTCGGATCCTGAACCATTTTGGCTGCCGTATCGAAATTATTGATGTAATCAACAGATGCTTGGATTAAAAGGCTTCGCCATTTTTGCTGATCCGGGGAGCTGGCGGTATTGCCAATCTTCTGAATGAGATCGTTATAGGGCTTTCGTTTACTATTGTACTTCTCGATAAATTCCGGTTTCTTTGAAATCTCAAGTCCAGAAGCAATGATGTTCATCTCCTGAACCATATTCTTAAGCTCTAGTGCCATCACTTTAAGATCGACTTTATCGTTCTGCTCGGTCATATGCTGCTTAATTTGCGTTACCTGATGGAGATTGAACAGGGCCACGGCCAAGAAAACGAGCAGCACGCCGCTAAAGCTTGCGATCAATTTAGCACGCATAGAAAAGTTGGACAAAGACATAATACGCATATGTATACCTCCTATAAATAGGCAAGCTTTGACATTTTTCTGCTTACCTACTTATTAATATAGGGGGCTTCTATTAACTAGAGCATCGAACTATGTAAACAATTTGTAAATTAAAAGTTTTACATTACGTTTACGTTTCGATGGTTTGAATTTTACATTCGCTTGTTACGATGTAGAAGTAAGGTCGTTCGACACACAAGAAGATGGGGATCGAACTTAACCAAATCCAGAAACATACATTCAAAGGAGGACATGTTAACTATGTTTAACTTCATGTCGAAAAAAGGAATTACATTCACACTATCCGCGGTATTAATGATGGGGACTTTGGTTGGTTGCGGCGCTAAAACAGAAACGAAAGATACGGCTTCCGCATCACCTGCTGCAACTGTAGCAGCTTCTGCAAAGCCTAGTGAAGCACCTAAAACTGATTTGAGTGGTACGGTAACAGCTTCTGGATCAAGCGCACTTCTTCCTTTAGTGAAACAAGCGGCAACAGAGTTTATGGAAAAGAACCCTAAGGTAACGATTAACGTAACTGCAGGTGGTTCAGGTACAGGAATCAAAAACGTAGCAGACGGTACATCAGACATTGGTAACTCCGATGTTGAGCCAGCTGCTGAATATAAAGATAAAGGTCTTGTTGACCACCAGGTGGCTATTGCTCCATTCGCACTAATCGTAAATAAAGATGTAAAAGTAGATAACGTAACGAAGCAACAAGCAGCAGATATCTACATGGGTAAAGTAACGAACTGGAAAGAAGTTGGCGGTAATGACGCGAAAATCGTTCTTGTTCACCGTCCAGACAGCTCAGGTTCCCGTAAATTGGTTCAACAAATCATCTTGGACGGCAAAGAATTCACTAAAGACGGAATCACACAAGAAAACAGCGGTGCAATGAAAACGGCAGTAGTAGGTCAATCCGGTTCTATCGGTTATGTTGATACACCTTATATCGATGATACTGTAAAAGCTTTGAAAATTGATGGCGTAGCTTACACAGAAGACAACATCAAAAACGGCACATACAAATTGTTCGGTGTGGAACACATGTATACAAAAGGCGAAGCTAAGGATCCAGCTAAAGCATTTATCGCTTATATCTCCAGTAAAGAATTCCAAGCTAAACAAGTTCGCGATTTGAAGTTCCTACCAGCTGATTTGCTTAAAAAATAATAAATTCTTAAAAAGAACATACTAAGAGCGCTCGCAATCTAAGGAGCGCTCTTTTTATCGTTTCCAACCAAAACTTTTACATTCGCTTAACAATTCATTTACGATCCAATAACATTCGTATTCTATGATATTACTAAGTCTTGTGTATGAAGAGAAAGGGGAATCACGCAGTGAATTCCATAGTAGATCAACTAACCAGCGCAAAATCGGATGAAAGTCGCCCTGTCGTCACCAAGTGGACTCAAAATCAGCATCGGCAAGATAGAATGATGAGATGGGTGTTTGTCGGCAGTGCTGCTTTAGTTTCTGCAATTATATTCTCAATCATCGTGTTCGTCGGCATGCAGGGGATCAAAACTTTCCAAGGTGTAAGTCCTTTAGAATTTTTCTTCTCAACCGATTGGACGCCTGGTCAAAATAAATTCGGAGCGTTTCCTTTTCTATACAGTACGCTGCTAATGACACTTGTTGCTGTCGTCCTTTCCGTTCCGCTAGCGTTATCGGGTGCTTTATTTATGGCCAAAATCGCACCTAAATGGATGCGCGAAATCATGCGTCCTGCAACGGATTTATTCGTCGGGATTCCATCCGTTGTATACGGACTAATCGGGATGACCGTCATTGTCCCTGCACTTGGTAAAATAACAGGCGGTATTGGCTATGGTATATTGCCAGCTGCTATCATCCTAGCCATTATGATTCTACCGACTATTCTGTCCATTTCCGAAGATGCCATTCGTTCGCTTCCGGGTCGTTTGGAAGAAGCCTCACTGGCGTTGGGGGCAACGCGGTGGCAAACGATGTGGCGTGTTCTCTTGCCAGCAGCAAGACCTGGAATTCTGACAGCTATTATCCTTGGTATGGGCCGCGCAATTGGCGAAACGATGGCGGTCTTCATGGTCATCGGGAACTCACCACAAATGCCGAAATCGCTGCTTGACTCCACTACGGTGTTAACAACAGCAATCGTCAAGGATATGGGGAATACGAATTACGGATCAACATGGAATAACGCTCTTTACTTGATGGCTTTGTTACTACTTGTCATCTCCTTATCTCTCATTCTCATTATTCGTATCGTAGCAAAGAGGAGTGAACTTAAATGACAAGTAAAACAACGGACCGCATCGCAACGATCTATTTCTGGTCATCGGGCATTATTATTATCGGGATTCTGGCATGGTTTCTCGTTCGCATACTAGGCGATGGCATCCCGCACTTATCCTGGCATTTCATCTTCGGTAAACCTGAAGAAATTAAAGCCGGCGGCGGGGTAGGACCTCAGCTTTTCAACTCTTTCTATGTTTTGCTCTTGTCACTCGTCATTTCGATCCCAATCGGTTTATTCTCAGGTATTTACCTAGCGATTTATGCGCAAAAGAATTGGTTTACCGACCTCGTCAGAATTTCTGTTGAGGCGTTGTCTTCCGTTCCGTCTATCGTGTTTGGATTGTTTGGTTTCCTCTTGTTTGCTAATTTGCTAGGACTCAAATTTTCATTGATCGGCGGCGCGGCTACCGTTGCCCTATTAAATTTACCCGTCATGGTTCGGGTTACGGAAGAAGCCATTCGTACGGTGCCTGATTCCTATTGGGAAGCTAGCTTGGCGCTGGGCTCAACGAAATGGCAGGCTATCCGCAAAGTACTCATTCCAGCGGCTTTGCCGAGCTTGATTACAGGCATCACATTAATTGCCGGCCGTGCGCTTGGTGAATCAGCGATTCTCATTTACACAGCAGGTTTGTCCGTTTCTCGCTACTTCCCAGATTTCAATCCGCTCAAAATGGGAGAGACACTCTCCGTTCACCTCTGGTATATCGGTGCTGAATCACTCGTTCCTGATGCGAAAGAAATCGCAAAAGGAAGTGCTGCGCTGCTTCTAATCGTTGTCCTAATCTTCAATCTGCTGGTTTCGATACCAAGTCGAATCTTGCAAAAAAGACTTTCCGGGGGGAAATAACACATGGCTATTGCGACGAAGTATAAGATTAAGGCAGAAAAGTTGAATTTATTTTATGGAGATAATCAGGCGCTTCACGACATAGATTTGAATATTGAGACAGGATCAATTTCGGCGTTAATTGGTCCATCAGGCTGTGGGAAATCTACCTTCCTTCGTACCTTGAACCGGATGAATGATCTCATTGATAGTGTACGAATCACAGGGAACGTGGCAGTAGACGGACACAATATTTATGGCTCCGATTCCGACGTTGTTTCTCTTCGTAAGCGTGTGGGTATGGTGTTCCAACGTCCTAATCCATTCCCAATGAGCATCTATGATAATATTGCCTATGGACCGCGTATTCATGGTACGAAGAAAAAAGCGGTACTTGATGAAATTGTAGAACGCAGTCTGGTACAAGCCGCACTTTGGGATGAAGTAAAAGATCGACTGAACAAGTCTGCGATGGGGTTATCAGGTGGACAACAACAACGGTTATGTATTGCTCGTTTGCTGGCGGTAGAGCCTGATGTACTACTGATGGATGAGCCGACATCCGCCCTTGATCCGATTTCAACGCTGAAAGTTGAAGAACTAACACAAACCTTAAAAGAGAAGTATACGATTATCATCGTGACACACAACATGCAGCAAGCAGCGAGAATATCAGATATGACATCCTTCTTCCTTAACGGTTATTTAGTAGAAACAGACAAAACCGATAAGATCTTCACCAATCCGAATGATCAGCGTACAGAAGATTACATTACGGGTCGATTCGGCTAAACACACATTGAAGGAGAGATGCACATGGACGCAAGACCGGGGTTTCATCAATCATTAGCCCTACTACAAAAAGAATTGCAGCATATGGGAGAAAGCGTGGAGGACTTAATTCACCAGTCAGTGGAGTCGCTCGCGAAGCTGGATGAGAAGGCTGCTCAACAAGTTATCCAGAAAGATGATCTTATAGATGATTATTTAATGACTATTGACGAGTTGTGTCTTCGATTAATTGCCTTACAACAACCGATGGCAAGTGACCTAAGGATTATTGGTACAGCACTGAAGATTGCGACAGACTTGGAACGTATTGCGGATCATGCTGTTGATATTGCCAAGATTACGATTCGTTTCGCGGGTGAAGAGTTAGTCAAACCGCTAGAAGTGATTCCGCAAATGGCGGAAATCGCGATTGAAATGCTGCACGAAAGCCTTCTCTCGTACACGGAGCGCGATGTACATAGAGCGGCTTCACTCGCAGAGAAGGATGATCGGGTAGATAAGCTTTATAGCACCGTGATGCAGGAGCTTATGGGCATGATGGGTACGGATTATCATCGTAATCGTCAACTAACTCATCTGTTGTTCGTTGCACACTTTCTGGAGCGTGTGGCGGATCATACAACGAATATCGGTGAAGGTGTCATCTATATGGTCACGGGGAAACGAAAAGATTTGAACGTGTAAGGCTAGTTATAAACAAAGAAGGGCCGCTTCCAAAAGTAGAACAATCTACTTCGGAGGCGGCCTTTTTCTCAAATTTGTGGAAGTGGAAACCGAATGAAGAAGGTTGTCCCATTCGGGCTGGAGCTTACTTCAATCGACGCGTGATGCCTAGCGGCAATGCTGTAACAGATCGCTAAGCCTAGTCCTGTTCCTTCATCTTTCGTCGTGAAGAAGGGTCGACCTAATTTCTCCAAATGTTCCGTCTGAATACCACTGCCCTGATCAGCTATCATGAGAACAACATGTTCCAATTCTTGATAGGTTTCTATGGTCAAAGTTCCGCCCGTGCTCATCGCTTCAAGTCCATTCATACACATGTTCAGGATGAGCTGACGCATTTCTTTATCGTCGAGCTGTATCTCTGGGCAGCAGCCGAATTGTCCATTGACATGCTTGCCAGACATGACGGCTTCTGCTTGAATCAAGGGCAGTAAGCTTTCGATAATGCGGTTAATATGCTCAGGACGCTGATAGGACTGTTTATTTTTGGCGAGGGAAAGATATTCCGTAATGATTTCGTTCGCTCTGTCCAATTCTTCTAACATTATAGGGATATATTCTTTTTGCATATGGCGATCATTCTCTTGAAAGAGTTGGAGGAAGCCGCGAATGGTCGTCATCGGATTCCGAATCTCATGAGCAATACCGGCGGCCATTTCACCGACTAGGTTTAATTGGGCTAAACGCGCCATTTCGGATTCAAATCTTAGACTCTCCGTAATATCTACCGCGACATGAAGCAAGCAGTTTTCATCTTCAATATCGATGATCTCTGTGGATAGGAGAGCGGTTCGAATTTCGCCCGATTTTGTTTCATACCGAACTTTCTCATTCCGCACGATATCTCCATACTTCGTCGTATTGTTGAGTTCGTCTCGCAACAGATTCAGAGTTGTGCCAATAACTTCGTCTCCATAGCCAGTATGCTGCTTCCAACTTTCATTGACATCGATATAGGTAAGGTCTGGTAGACGCCGGATTGACATCAAGGAAGGCGAGAGGATGAACATTTTTTTGAAATGCTCTTGGGAGTTCATCAGTTTCTCATGGGCATCGACCAGCTCTGAAGTTCGTTCTTCAACCCAATTCTCGAGAAGTAAGTTCTGCTCGATTAATTTCTCCTCAGCTTCTGCGAGTTTGCGATTCGTCTCTTCAAGATCCAGGGTGCGTTTATGTAATAGCTCACTCTGGGACTTCAGCTTCTGATGGTTCAGATGCATATTTACGAAACCATCCACCTTCATGCGCAGCATTTTGGGATGGACAGGTTTAAATAAGTAATCAATGGACCCCACATGATAGCCCCGTAATACATGCTCAATCGAGGTACTGAGGGCGGTTAAGAAAATGATCGGGATATCCTGACAAGCTTTCCTTTGCTTGATTAGTTCTACAGTTTCAAAGCCGCTAAGCCCTGGCATCTGCACATCCATCAAAATGACCGCGATATGATCGGCAGGTTCTTTTAATAAATATCGAAGTGCTTCCTCCCCTGATTGTAAAGAAATAACGTCATAGGAAGAAGAGGCCAGAATGCTATTCAGAGCCAGCAAGTTTTCATAGCGATCATCTACCGCCAAGATTTTTACTTGTTGTTCCATCTCTTGTCCTTTCCGCACGATATCTGCTGTACGCACCTAACAATTCATATCACACCTTTTCGAGGAAAAAGTGTAATTCCCTCTTTTTTCTTTAAAGTCTTTACATACATTTTACATATGGTTAATCAAGCTTATCATTTGTTTTGATAGACTAGAGGTACATGCAGAAATAGATGAGGGATGATGGACATGAAAGCGCAGTTAGACGTGGTAGTACAGTTTCAAAAACTGATCGAGGAGCAGCGGATCTCTTCCGTTTATCAGCCGATTGTTTCTTTACGGGATGGCCAGGTCATGGGGTATGAAGCCTTAACACGAGGTCCCGTTGATAGTCCGTTTCAGTCACCATTAGCGATGTTTCAATATGCGGAACAGCAGGGCGAGCTTTATCGACTAGAGCAGTTAGCGCGTGAGAAGGCGATTCAAGGATCCATTTTGGAACATCAACAGCAACTACTATTTATCAATATATCATCGCACGTTCTTGAAGACCCTGGCTTTGTTCCAGGCAAAACGCTGGATATCTTGCAGAAATATGGACTTAGCCCGAGCAATGTCGTCTTCGAAATTACCGAAAGAAGCTCGATCGAGGACTTCTCACTCGCTAAGAAAATTCTCGCCCATTATCGGACGCAAGGCTATCGGATTGCCATTGATGATGCGGGAGCGGGATATTCCTCTCTCCAAGCGATTGCCGAGCTTCAGCCGGATTTTATTAAAATCGATCGTTCGCTGATCGAAAATATTCACATAAATAAAGTGAAAGCGTATATTCTCGAAACCTTCGTAACGTTTGCACTAAAGATGAACATCTCGTTAATCGCTGAGGGCATTGAACAAGTAGAAGAGCTGGCCAAATTAACACAAATGGGTGTGCATTTTGCGCAAGGTTTCCTGCTCGGAAAGCCTTCGACAACGCCAGCGCGGGTACTGGACACACATAAAATGATCATTTGGCAGCATCGCAATATACAAGGAGGAAATATGACTTGGCATATCGGCGGGCTGAAAACACCTGTTGGGGTGTTTCATATGCATGCAATGATTTCACAGGTTGCGGATTACTTCAAGAAGAATCAAGAAGCGGTCGGGGTGGTCATCGTTCATGAAGAGCAGCCTGTTGGGCTTGTTATGCGGGATCGTTTGTTTCAACATTTAGCCGGACAATATGCTTACTCCTTGTACTGGAATCGTACGATAGATAGTGTGATGGATGCATCACCTCTTATCGTTGACGAGCAGGTGGCAGTTGAGCAAGTGTCGCTGCTTGCAACGTCTCGCGCCATTCATCATTTATACGACCTGGTCATCATTACGAGCAATGGGAAAATGGCGGGAACGGCGTCCATTCGAACGATTCTGGAAAGTATTACGAATGTACGGATGGAGTCGGCCCGAGTCGCCAATCCATTAACGGGTCTTCCAGGGAATTTGCAAATTAATCGGGAATTGAACAAGCGGATAGGTGAGAGTGAACCCTTTCATGTCATCTATGCGGATTTGGATTATTTCAAATGGTTTAATGATCGATTTGGCTTTCAAAAAGGTGACCAACTCATCCAATATACGGCGGATGTCATGCAGCAAGCGATCGCGTTTTATGGAACCCCGCAAGATTTTGTAGGACATGTCGGTGGAGATGATTTTATTGCAATCTCCACAACATTCTCACCGAAGCTGCTATGTCAGGAAATTATCAATCGCTTTGAAGATGGGGTACGGCTGTTCTACGAAGGAGAAGAATGGGTGCATGTGGTAGATCGGAGCGGTAATCAATTGAAGAGCGAGGGGGTCACGCTCTCGCTATCCTTAGTTCTGTGCAGCTGTGAGTCCCCCATTTCACTTGAGCACATATCACAAACGGCAGCCCAACTCAAAAAGCAAGCGAAGGCGCATCAAGGCAGTATTTATTTCCACATGAAAGTATAAGTTTTCGGCAACCGAAAACTGCTTTCGATTGGCGATAAAACCTACATCTGAACGCGGTCGCTCATCCTTGAATGACCTCGATAGAGGTTTTCTCATTTTCAAGCCATAGGTTAACCCTGCCCGCATCCTACCTATCAGGTAAACAACATTCAGAATGTATAAATTAACTGTTTGAATGAACGAACAATAATGACTTTCTGCTTCCCGATTCGCCTCTCCGATATTTTCTTAATATTCCCCGGATGTATCCAGACCGCGTCCATGCCCGTTGAAGCTGCACCTACCACATCATTACGCCATGAGTTTCCGACCATCACACTTTGGCTGGAAGCCGTGTTCATGGATTTCAGAGCTCCCTCAAAAATCGCAGGATGCGGCTTTCGCGGACCATCATTCTCCGTCGTAAACAAACGCTCCTGATCAAACCACGAGGTCAGCTTCATTTTCTCCAGATTGCGCTGCAGTCGTTTCCGATTCCCGTTACTAATGATGGCCAGCTTATAATGACGGGATAACACCTCTAACGTATCTTCTACTCCTGGAAATAGGGCGACGAAATTATCTTCCAGTTCTTCAACTTGATTGAAAAAGGTTCGCGTAAACGCCGTATTGACCTGCATAGGAAAGGGATGGAGCGCTTTGATTAAACAAATATGCCGCAGCTCGTCGGGAGAGATGGGGCTTCGGATAGGCGTTTTACGATGGCGGCTCCACTCGGACTTATAGCTAAGCAGCGCCTCTTGCGCGGTCAGTTTCGTATCCTCTGTTTCCCACCTTGCCGTGAAATCCTGCATAACTTCAAGAAAAGCGGAGTCGAAACATTGTCTGCGATCTAGAATCGTATTATTCATATCAAAAAATATAACCTTTTTGCGTGTGGGTGAGAAAAAAGGGCTCATACGGAGAACCTCCTTCTGAAGACCGGACCATCCTAACTTGCATTCCTTACATGTTTATGTAGGGAACCGTTTTTTTATTTTAATTTCGTATGCTATGATGAAGGAAGTATGTCTAAAATTGGGGTGGAACTTATGGATAAGCTTATTATTATTGATGGGAACTCAATTGCGTTTCGTGCCTTCTATGCGTTGCCGCTGCTCAGCAATTCAAGCGGTTTACACACCAATGCGGTGTATGGCTTTACAACCATGCTACTGAAATTAATTGAAGAAGAAAAGCCAACCCATTTTCTCGTTGCCTTCGATGCGGGGAAAATTACGTTTCGACATAAAGAATACACCGAATATAAAGGCGGCCGTGCCAAAACGCCAACGGAGCTCTCTGAACAATTTCCGTTAATTAAAGAACTGCTGAAAGCGTTCAAAATTCCGCAATTCGAGCTCTCAGGCTATGAAGCGGATGATATTATCGGGACGCTGACGAAAGCGGCGGACGCCAAAGGGGAGAAGGTTCTTCTCGTGTCTGGCGATAAGGATATGCTCCAGCTCGCCTCTGAGCAAGTCACAGTTGCCATTACCCGTAAGGGAATCAGTGAGATGGATCTGTACAGCCCAGAAGCGATTAAAGAAAAATACGGCCTCACACCGAATCAAATTATCGATTTGAAGGGTCTTATGGGCGATACGTCCGATAATATACCGGGGATCCCTGGTGTAGGTGAAAAGACGGCCCTCAAAATGCTGCATGAATTCGGCACGGTTGAAGAAGTATTAGCCAATTCGGCGAGTTTGAAGGGCAAGATGAAAGAGAAAGTGGAAGAGCATGCGAAGGATGCCATCATGAGCAAGGAGCTGGCGACCATCTACCGTGAGGTTCCGATGGAAACAGCTTGGGATTCGTTCCGCTATGATGGTTTCGATGGACAAGCTCTGTCCAGTATGTTTCGTAAGTTGGAGTTTAAATCGCTGCTGGAGAAGATGGATTTCGGAGCCGTCAGCATGGAGGCGGAAGATCTTGTCGTCGAGAGTCTGGAAGCTGTCGCGGTTACAGAAGCCAATGTAGATACGTTGATTGCTAAATTGGATGATCATGCAGCTATCCACGTGGAAGCTGTTGGCGAAAACCCCCATCAAGCTATCATGGTTGGGGTTGTATGGTTTATTGACGATGGTGCTAGCAACACCTCTTATTATGTGCCTTTCCCACTGCTGCAGAGTGAAGCGGGCAAGCCGCTGCGCGATTGGATCAGCGATGCTTCCAAGAAGAAGCAGCTCTTCGATCTGCACCGCGCGCAGCTGGCGTTAGCTTGGCAGGGCATTCACCTCGCAGGGGTGGATTTCGACGTGCTGCTGGCCGCTTATCTCCTCGATCCGACAGAGTCGAATCTCAGCTTGAGCGGCCTGTCTGTGAAGTATGGTCTGCCGGCCGTGAAAGCAGACGAGGATGTGTTCGGCAAGGGCGCGAAGTTTCGCCTGCCGGAACTAGCTGCGCTTAGCGACCACTTAGGTCGCAAAGCAATGGCCATGGCGCGCATGGTTCCCGTGCTGCGCGATGAATTAGAGAAGGGCGAGATGCATCGCCTCTTCTACGAGCTTGAGCTGCCTCTCGCAGGCGTTCTCGCGGAGATGGAGATACGTGGCATCACCGTGGATGCCGAAGGGCTTAAAACGCTCGGCGTGGAGCTTGGCAAGCAGCTGGACACGATCATGTCCAGCATCTATAAGCTCGCCGGCGTCGAGTTCAACATCAACTCACCGAAGCAGCTCGGTGAGGTTCTGTTCGAGAAGCTGGGATTGCCAGCTTCGAAGAAGACCAAAACCGGCTACTCGACGGATGCCGAGGTGCTGGAACGTCTTGCGCCCTACAACGAAGTCGTCGGGCAGATCCTGCACTACCGCTCGCTAGCGAAGCTGCAGTCGACCTACGTCGAAGGGCTGCTCAAAGAGGTGCGGCCTGAGACCGGTAAGGTGCACACCTATTACCGGCAGACGATTGCCGCGACGGGACGTCTCAGCAGCCAGTTCCCGAACCTCCAGAACATTCCGATTCGTCTGGAAGAGGGTCGTAAGATCCGCAAGGTCTTCGTCCCATCCGAGCCTGGATGGTACATTCTTGCAGCGGATTACTCACAAATCGAACTGCGCGTGCTAGCGCACATCTCGCAGGATGAGAAGCTGACAGAAGCGTTCCTTCAGAATATGGACATTCACACGAAGACAGCGATGGACGTTTTCGGCGTAGAGGAAAGCGCTGTGGATAGCAATATGCGCCGTCAAGCGAAAGCCGTTAATTTCGGCATCGTGTATGGCATCAGCGAGTATGGCTTGTCCCAGAACTTAGATATTTCCCGGAAAGAAGCAGGGCAGTTCATTGAACAGTATTTTGCCGTGTTCCAAGGGGTTCGCCGCTATATGGATGAAATTGTAAAGGATGCGCGCAGAGATGGCTATGTCACAACGTTGCTGCAGCGTCGACGCTATTTGCCTGAAATTACAGCATCGAACTTTAATATACGTTCATTTGCGGAACGTACTGCGATGAACACACCGATTCAAGGGACAGCCGCAGATATTATTAAGCTCGCTATGGTTCAAATGGCGGACAGATTGGTAAAAGAAGGGCTGAAGAGCCGCATGCTGCTTCAAGTACACGATGAGCTCGTATTTGAAGTCCCTGAAGATGAATTAGAGACGATGCGTCAGCTCGTACCAGAAGTTATGGCGGCTGCTCTGAAGCTGGATGTTCCCCTGCGTGCAGACGTGGATTTCGGCCTTACTTGGTATGACGCCAAGTAATAGGGTGCCATCCGTGTGAGCTGCTCCCAACACCAAGAAGGAGGTGAACACCTTGCCTGAGCTACCCGAGGTTGAAACCGTCAAACGAACGTTAAATCAATTAATTACTGGGAAAACAATCGCCCATGTTCAAGTTAGGCTGCCTCGTATTATTCAAAAGCCTGACGATATTCAGCAATTTGAAACGCTGCTGCAAGGTCAAACGATCGAAACCATTGAACGAAGAGGCAAGTTTCTTCGATTCATTCTCACCGATTATGTAATGGTCTCCCATCTGCGGATGGAAGGCCGGTACGGCTTGTATGCAGGCGATGATCCGCTTGAGCCTCACACGCATGTGTTGTTTCGTTTTACGGATGAGAGTGAGCTTAGATACAAGGACGTGCGGCAATTCGGAACGATGCATCTGTTTCCTAAGGGTGAGGAGCTTACGCAGCCTCCGCTGGTTAAGCTCGGTCTTGAGCCGCTGGATGAGGCGTTCACCTTTGAGGCTTTTCGAGAGGTGATTGCCCATCGTTCTACGAAGATCAAACCGCTGCTGCTCAATCAAGCATATATTGTGGGGATCGGGAATATTTATGTAGACGAGTCCCTCTTTCTAGCTGGGATTCATCCTGAACGGGAAGCTTCCTCTTTGAGTAAAAAGGAGCTAGTCCTGCTGCATGAATCGATTATTCGCACCCTTCAAGACTCGGTTGAAGTAGGAGGTTCGTCGATCAAATCGTATGTGAATGGTCAAGGTGAAATTGGCCTTTTCCAACATCAATTGAACATTTATGGCAGACAATCACAGCCCTGCAAAACATGTGGAAATGAGATTATGAAGACCGTCGTTGGCGGCCGAGGAACTCACATTTGTTTGACATGTCAACCACTGAAGCCCAAGCGGTCACGAAAGAAGTCTGAGAAATAGGCACGTGAAGCGTACCCTCCCCATATGATATGGAGTACTTAGCCTAGATAATGAGCTCGCAATGCTCGTTTACAGGTAAAACGCTTAGGAGGGTTTGTATGCTTCCTGTCATTTCTCTGCTTATTTTGGCATTTGCGGTTTCTTTGGATGGATTCGGTGTTGGCGTTATGTATGGGTTACGCAAAATCCGTATACCCCTTATATCCATTGGGATTATTTCGCTTTGGTCTGGTATCATCATTTTCACTTCGATGCAGATCGGCGTTCTTATGTCTTCCTTCATGTCACCCTCGTTCGCGAAACGAATTGGCGCACTTATACTAATCGGAATCGGTATTTGGGCTCTTATCCAAATGCGACAAGGGCAGAAAAACCAAGCGCAACAAGAGCTGGCAGCTGTCTCAGATGATCATGGAGCCATCAGCCTCAGCTCAATGCCTTATGCGGATATTCGTAACTCAGGCTATGTGGAACCAGTGACCTTTGACACCTTGCAGAGAACGAAAGAGATACTCAATATTGAACTGAAACGCTTTGGCCTTGTGATTCAAATATTGCGAACTCCATCCATCGCGGATGTTGATAAGTCTGGCAATATTTCAGCCTCTGAGGCAACTTTACTTGGTCTAGCCCTGTCTTTAGATGCTTTCGGAGCGGGAATAGGAGCTGCTTTAATCGGCTTCGTTCCGTTACTAACGGCTTCTGTCATTTCCATTTCAAGTGGATCCTTACTTGCTGTAGGTTTACGGATTGGCTTTCGATATGCGGAGATGCCCTGGATGAAAAAGCTTTCTATCCTTCCAGGATGTGTTCTTATTGTCATGGGACTTTTGAAAATGTTATAATCCATCATCTATGAACGTTTAGGAGAGAAGCTTATGAATATCGGCTTAACAGGAGGCATTGCCTGTGGAAAAAGCACGGTTAGCCTCATGCTGGTTAGCCGTGGCGCCCTTTTAATCGATGCAGATCAGATTGCTCGTGATGTTGTCGAGCCTGGCAGCCCTGTTCTTGAACAGGTTGCTGCACATTTTGGACAAGCTGTGATTGGATCAGATGGCTCTCTACAACGCAAAAAACTAGGTGAAATTATCTTTGGATCCCCAGAAGCGCGTAAGCAGCTGGAGGGACTGCTTCATCCCCCTATTCGCGCAAGGATGCGTGAACAGATGGCATCGTATGAACGGGACTACCCCACCAAGCTGGTTGTGGTTGATGTTCCTTTACTTATAGAATCGAATTTGGTCTCGATGTTTCAGGAAATTATGGTTGTTTATATTCCTCGTCACTTGCAAGTGGAACGACTTATGAAGCGAGATGGCTTGTCGGCAGAGAATGCACAGCTTAGGCTT
Organism: Paenibacillus sp. J22FR5; assembly: GCF_059691975.1. Lineage (NCBI taxonomy): Bacteria > Bacillati > Bacillota > Bacilli > Caryophanales > Paenibacillaceae > Paenibacillus > Paenibacillus sp. J22FR5. The sequence continues at coordinate 193,850 of NZ_JCAUAN010000001.1, forward strand.
GATGCGCAGATGTCGATCGAGGAGAAAAAGAAGTTGGCGGATATCGTTATCGACAATAGCGGGACATGGGAAGAAACCAACATGAGGGTAGAGCGGTTTTGGGTAGGGAAGGGATTAGCATGACGTTCTTTCGTAAAAAACGAATGTTCGCACTTCTGCTTATCGTTTTTGTCATGATCCTCTTCATGAATAGCGCAATTATAGGAAGAAAGCTATATCCCATCTACTTTCAGCAGGAGATTAGGCAAAGCGCGGCGAAACACAATATAGATCCGTTTCTGATTGCTGCCATTATACGTGTGGAAACGAATTATAAATATCATTTAGAATCAAGCAAAGGGGCATTGGGGTTGATGCAGCTTATGCCTGATACCGCGGATTGGATTGTAGAATCCTCGAATTTAGGGCCCCATACGCAAGAAGATTTGCTTCGTGTTGATATCAACATTTATTTGGGATCATGGTATTTAAATTGGCTGATTAAGCATTATAATGGGAATTTGGTCTACGCCATTGCCGCTTATAATGCAGGTCAAGGTAATGTGAATAAATGGAAAAACAATGGGGTTTGGGACGGTTCTGAATCGACGATTCGTGATATTCCCTTTGGCGAAACTCGACATTATGTACAACGAGTTCTCTATTACTATGAGAAATATACGAAGCTTTACACGGAGCAATGGAACGGTGCTGAAAAAGCTGCTTTGTCAGCATACAAAGAAGCATTGGACTAGCTCCCGGGGGAGCGAAGAGTCCAATGCTTCCTGTGTGGCAGAGTCGTCACGAGCCTGGTTAATTCAAGATTACTTGAATTGACCTGCTAGAGATTGTTCTGCAATTTGTACCAGGCGACGAGTAATGCTACCACCAATAGAGCCAGCGTCACGAGAAGTCATGTTGCCCATATAGCCATCTTGTGGGATAGCAATACCAAGCTCTTGAGCTACTTCGTATTTCAACTGATCCAAGGCTGCATTAGCTTGTGGAACGACTAAAGTATTGTTTGAACTCATGTCTGTTCACCTCCTTGTCGGTTGGTAAATCTATTGTGTGCAGATCTCGAAACTTCAAGACATGTAACATATGGTAATGAAATTTCCAAATTTCCAAGAGAGAAAGGAGAGGAAAGCGAATGAAATGTCCGTTCTGTGACCATTCTGGTACGAAAGTGCTTGACTCCAGGTCCGCCAATGAGAATAAATCGATTCGTCGTCGGCGAGAGTGTGAGAAATGTGCAAGAAGATTCACAACTTTTGAAATGGTAGAAGAAACACCATTAATTGTGATTAAAAAAGATGGAAGCCGGGAAGAATTTAGTCGTGAGAAAATTTTACGTGGCTTGATTCGTGCTTGTGAAAAAAGACCGGTTTCCATGGAACGACTGGAGATGCTCGTGTCTGAAGTTGAAATGCAGCTTCGCACAACAGCTCATGCTGAAGTAGATAGCCTAGGCATTGGTGAAATTGTGATGGAACAATTGTACCCCGTCGATGAAGTGGCCTACATTCGCTTCGCCTCTGTATACAGGCAATTTAAGGACATCAACATGTTCCTAAAGGAGTTAACGCAAATATTGGGAAAGCATGACACCGGATTACTCCGGGATAAATAAGGTTGTATAATGCTGACACGAATTGATTTGTTTTTTTTCGAAATCTGACAAAAAATAAGCAAAAGACAGCGGGTGTCCCGCTGTCTTTTGCTGTTTCATGACGGCGAAGCCAATAATGACGCCACATCATGAACATTTTAAAAAAAATTATTCTATTGACATCAACCGACTGTATTTTTGTAATCGATAAGGCATAATTCGTTTATTGAGTACGTTTGTCCAGTTCACTGCGAAGAAAATGAATAAACCGAATAGCTTCATCAGGGGTTAATACGTTGTTATCAAACGTAAAGGAGAACATGTCCAGAATTTCACTTTCAGGAAGATGCAAGTTATCAATTAATTGCTTCACATCTAAGCTCATATTGCCGTCAATGACTATTTTATTTACCAATCTGTTTCCTCCTTTGTCGTACTGCAATTATCGGATGGAGGCGGTAGCTGGCTGACATACTGGACAGAAGACAGAAGTGCCAATGTAGTCCCTATAGATTTGCGTCATCACTTTTCAGTGATTTTGCCTTTATCGTACCGATAACCGCTTATATGAAAACTATATCACAGGTTAGGTTTGACTTGCTATCAATTACATTAATTCGAAGGATGGTTGAATCCTATGTCCGTCAATAGCCCTAAATCCAGTAAAATTTCTTGTCAATTGGATATTATGAAGGTTGCGGAAGCGCTTGGTATCGATCAAGACCGCTTACTCGCATATGTCTATTCGGGTACAAAAGCCGTCCTAACCTGTGAAAAAACGGAACCTATTTCTCCTTCGGATCCTGCCTAACCCCCAAAAAAAAGCACTACAACGATGAAGTTGCAGTGCTTTACTTTATTTATACCATGATTTTGCAGATATCGTTGGTGAACTCAACCGGATCTTGCAGCGGCAGGCCTTCGATTAAGAGGGCTTGATTGTACAAGAGTGCAGTGTACAGGTTCAACTTCTCTTTATCTTTCTCGAAAGCGTCCTTCAGGGAAGCGAAAACGTCGTGGTTGACGTTGATTTCCAGTACCTTCTCGGCTTTCACATTCGGGTTGTTCGGCATCGCGTTTAAGATTTTTTCCATCTCGATGGTGACATCGCCATCCGTTGATAAGCATACTGGATGCTTTCTCAAGCGCTTGGACGCTTTTACGCTCGTCACTTTGCCAGCCAATAAGCCATTCATGTAGTCGAATAGATCCTGATTTTCCTTTTTGTCAGACTCGGAATCGTTTTGGTTATCCTCGACATCAATACCGAGATCCCCACTCGAAACAGATCTAAATTCTTTCTCTTTGTAGGTCATAATCATTTTGATGGCGAATTCATCGATATCATCCGTAAAGTACAAGATCTCGTAGCCTTTATCAGTCACAAGCTCGGTTTGCGGCAACTTATCGATTCTTTCCATCGACTCACCGGAAGCATAGTAAATGTACTTCTGGTCTTCTGGCATTCTCGATACATACTCGTCCAATGTGACAAGTTGTTTCTCCTTGGAGGAAGAGAACATCAACAGATCCTGTAGAAGCTCTTTATGCGTGCCGTAGTCGCTGTATACACCGAATTTAAGCTGTCTGCCAAAGGACTTGTAGAATTGCTCGTATTTCTCTCTCTCGTCCTTCAGGAGGCTTTGCAGCGAGCCTTTAATTTTGCTGGAAATGTTTTTGGCGATCAACTTCAACTGACGATCATGCTGCAGCATTTCTCTGGAAATGTTGAGCGACAAGCTCTCGGAATCAACCATCCCTTTGACGAAGCTGAAATAGTCAGGAAGCAGGTCGGCGCATTTATTCATAATGAGAACGCCGTTTGCGTAAAGCTCTAAGCCTTTCTCATATTCCTTGGAATAATAGTCATAAGGCATGTTTTCCGGGATAAATAGGATCGCTTGGTAAACCACCGCGCCATCTGCACTCACATGAATGTGCTTAAGCGGTTTGTCGAAGCCATAGTGCTTCTCATGGTAAAACTTCTCGTAATCCTCAGGCGTTAACTCGCTTTTGTTCTTTCTCCAGATCGGCACCATGCTGTTCACATGCTGCTCTTCTTGATAGTCCTCGAATTCGCTTTCGCTGCCTTCTTTCAGACGTTTGCCAGTGATATCCATTTTGATTGGATAGCGGATGAAGTCGGAATATTTTTTGATAATTGCTTTGAGGCGATATTCGTCTAAGTATTCGTCGTAGTTATCATCTTCTGTATTCGGTTTGATGGAGAGGACAATCTCCGTACCGACGGAATCCTTCTCTGCTGGAGCGATCGTGTAACCGTCAGCGCCATCCGATTCCCATTTGTAAGCCGTGTCGCTTCCAAGGGCCTTACTAGTTACCGCAATGTGGTCAGCCACCATGAATGCGGAATAGAAGCCTACCCCGAATTGACCGATAATGTTGTGCCCATCTTTGCTTTCGTTCTCTTTCTTAAAGGCAAGGGAGCCGCTCTTCGCGATAATCCCCAAATTGTTTTCAAGATCTTCTTTCGTCATCCCGATACCCGTATCGCGGATAGTTAGGATACGATTTTCTTTATCAGCCGTAATTTTGATGAAGTAGCTATCTTTGTCAAAAACGAGCGAGTCGTCTGTAAGTGCTTTGTAATAAATTTTGTCAATCGCATCGCTGGAGTTGGAGATAAGCTCTCTTAGAAAGATTTCGCGTTGTGTGTAAATCGAATTGATCATCATTTCCAAAAGACGCTTGGATTCGGCTTGAAACTGTTTCTTTTCCACGGATAGATCTCCTTTCGATATGTAACAGGGTATGTGTTAGATGAGTCATTAGCACTCGCACGCTGTGAGTGCTATACACTAACTTTATATCATCCCTGAAATTTAATGTCAATTAGAAAGGGATAAAACTGAGAGCGTATAGCCGATTTTGACGGAGGGAAGTATTCTGGCGGGAACAAAACGAATGCCTTCTTGATGGAGATACTGCGAAAGTGCAGCAATTTTATTTGAATTTGGCTGTATTGTGGTCATATCCTGCAAAAATACATGAACTTGCGTCGATGTCATACAAATCATAAGGAATTAGGGGGGATGATGCATTTTCGCAGTATTTTGTATGAATGTTCTGAAATTAGGTTGAGATTGATTTATTTTCGCATTAAACCGCTTATTCATAAGAAAACGAAATCACTTGATACCCCATCGCAGCTAAACATGTTTCCCGGTTCAGCTTGTTACAATATTTTTGCCTGTCCATATCTCTGACATGTGGGCCAAAGCTCTTAATTTCGATGATCAGCTTTACGAACTTCGTCAGCCAGGCGAAATCGCATAAATAAGATAATCCCCTCCAATCGAGGACTTCGAATTCCGGATGCAAATCGTCGAAATTTCCTTATAAGGGAAATACGTCTATTTAACTAGGAACAGTTTCGACAGCTAGGGCTGCTGGAACGTTATACGTGGAACCCCTTCAATTCAAGGAAGCAAAGGTTCAGACGTTAACAATAAGCAGTTCCCCTCCGAACGATTCTCCCGTACGCCTGTCTATTTCCCCGACGCCTGGCGAATATCTATGCTCTCCATGATCGCTTTCGGATAGCCACCCCGCGCTACATGGATCATAGCCCGGCCAATCTGCTCGGAGTCAATGACGGCATTGGGGAACCATTTTTGCAAGATGGGAAAAATGGGCCTCATGATGACTATAGCGGTTTGGTAGAGCTTCGTTTTGGATTTCACGCCATTCTTCGGCAGAATGGCGCCAGGTCGGAACATATAGGCTGATTTGAAAGGCAGCTTGAGGAGGTCATTTTCCGTTTGCCTTTCACACGTGCCCACATGCTGCTGCCATGCTCGGTGCTATCGGTACTAGCACCTGTGACATAGATGAAGGTCATTTGGGGCTGGATTTTGACTAATGTGTTGGCAATGCTCATGGTCAGATCATAGGTGATCGCCCGATACTTCTCCTCACTCATGCCCACAGATGAAACGCCGAGGCAGAAGAAGCAGGCATCAATGCCCGTAAGCTGATCCGTGAAAGCAGACAAATCGGTGATATCCTTCAGAACATGCTCGCGGAGCTTCTGATGAGACTGTGTTGTAGCACTTCGGCCAATTGAGAGTACGTTATGAACTTGAGGATCGAGCAGACATTCACGCAGCACGCTTTGTCCGACCATCCCCGTGGCTCCAAAAATCAGAACGTTCATGGAAATCTCACCTTCCAGTATGTATTAAGAAAGCAGAACAGCTAAGAGATGTGATGCTAGTATCATACTAATTTTAAGGTACTTCGTACATGATCTCTAGCAAAAAACCGCTCTATTAGCAGTCTTATGCTGCTAGAAGAACGGTTTCTACATGAACTAGCTTTACAGAGGTAAATCACGTTTGCGGAAAAGTACAATTGCCGCTGCGTAGGTAACGAAGCCAATTGCAGTCAACAGCAGCCAGGGGAAGGTTAAGCTAACCTCGCCGCCAATGACACCGCTGGGATCATACAGGGAGAAATAGCTCAAATTGCGCAGCCAATCGATTTTGTCACTGAGTTTTCCGAGAAAATCAAGGCTGAAAAATCCAAAAGTCAATACCGCTGAAATCCCCAGCGCTTTCTTCTCGTCATTCGCGAGTGAAGAGACGAGGAAGGCAATCCCACCTACAGCGAAGAAAAGCAGGAATGCGGCAATGTTCATTTGCATGTATGCGCCCCCGTGAAAGTCACTCAAATCTCCGATAAAGAGGGCATAGCCCGCAAATCCGCACAGTGTCGTTACCGCGATAATCAGAAAGAGACCAGTCACAAAAACAACAGCTTGCGTCAGCGCTACTTTCCCACGCGCTGTAGGAACGACGAGCAAATAGGCCATCGCACCTTGATCAACCAACTTGGCCATCAATTGAGTGGTGAACAGGATGCAAAAAATAGACAGGATGATCACGAGCAACAAACCGTAATATTCACCAGAAATGAAGGCTTCCACCGTACCGAAGCCGCTACCCAAATTAAAAGCGTTCGTCAAACTTTGAGGTAGATTTTTGATCATCTCATCGAGTGCCGCATTGTTATTAGCGAAGCTAGGAAATAACCAAAACATGAGCAAAATATAGAAAGCGGAGCCGAATGCATAGTTCATCATTACTTTGATATGAATACGCATCATATGTTTATAGAGAGCTTTATTCATGCGATTGTCCCCTTCCGGTCGTAGTAGTTCATGAACACGTCTTCGAGGCTTTGTGTGAACACATCGAGGTTACGGATCGCATATTGGGAGGTTGCGGCTAGAAAGTGTGCGTACTCTCCCTGCACAGCCGCTCGCACTCGGTTGCCATCACGGGATTCGATTACGATGCCGGATGTTTTCACAAACGCTTCAGCATCTTCCACACGTTCGAACGTGACCTCGAACAGCTTACGCTGCATCGACTGCAACTCGTGAATATCTTTCACGGTGATGATGCGACCGTCCTTAATGATGGCAGCTCGATCACAAGTCCTCTCCATCTCTTGGAAGCTATGTGATGACATCAGGAAGGTTGTTCCCCGAGCTTTCTCCTCCAGCACCAAGTTGATGAACACCTTCTGCATGAGGGGATCTAGACCCGAAGTGGATTCATCCAAAATGACGACTTCCGGTCGATGCATGAAAGCGGCGACGATGCCGACCTTTTGCTTCATGCCTTTGGACATTTTACGGATAGGCGTCTTAACGTCAAATTGGAACCGCTCGATGAGCTCCTCACGCCAAGCGGTTTGCTTCATTCCCTGTAATTCTGCCATGAAATTCAGGAAGGATAGGCCTGTCATGCCTTCGATAAACGCGATTTCACCTGGCAAATAGCCGAGATAACGCTGCACGTTGCCTTGCTCGGTCCAAGTATCGAGGCCACCCACTTGTACGGTGCCATTATCAGGCTTCATGAAGCCCATGATATGGCGGATAGTCGTTGATTTACCGGCTCCGTTCGGTCCTAGGAATCCGAACACTTCGCCTTTTTTGACGGAGAAAGATACATCGAATATGCCTTTTCCATTTGGAAAAGTTTTGGTCAACTGATGAACAGTTAACATAGCGGCCACCTCCATAGATGAAAGCTAAGAAATAAAGTTATGAAATATTTATTTCGTATAATTTCAAAACTAATGTTACTCCTGAACGTTCAAACCGTCAATACTTATGAAATATATTTGTGGTATAATTTCATTATTCCAAAAATCAGGTGATGCAAATGAATGGCTACGAAAAAAGAGCGCAGCTCAAAAAAGATAAAATTATGGCGGCAACCCTAGAACTCTTGAAGACCGCAAACTCTCAGACCATGCGAATTGCGGATATTGCTGCCGCGGCAGGCGTGTCGCAAGTCACGATCTATAATTATTTTGGCAGTAAGGAAGATCTAGTACGTGAAGTGTTTGTTGCATATATAAGGAAAACCATTACGGAGTTTGAGGTATTTCTGAACGCCGAGCATTCTCTGAAGGAGAAAATCGAATATATTATTTTTCAAAAGAAGGAGTCGTCTCGGACGTTCGGGCTTCAAATGATGAAGCAAGTTTGGTTGGAGGATCCGGAACTGGCGAAATTCGTCCATGAAGAGTATATGGCCAAAGGCATCCCCTTGGTCGTCAAGCTTATTGAAGACGGGAAGAAGGCGGGAGAGATATCCGAGGCTATTTCCACGTCAACGATTATGATGTATATGAACATGATGACGAACCAGGCGGATACCATGATCGCTTACGCTGAGGAGCACGGCAATATGGACACTGTCATCGAGGAAATGGTGCACTTATTCTTCTATGGCGTAAGGTCATAGGCGATGCAGCTTGCGGTAGGAGGAAGGCGTCATTTTCATGCGCTTTTTGAATACGCGGCTTAAATAGAATTCGTTCTCAAACCCGCACTGTCCAGCTATTTGCCCTAAAGTCATATCGCTGTCCAGCAGCAACTTCTGCACCTTCTGAATGCGCAGAGAGGTTAAGTAATCGATCGGCAGCATGCCGGTCGATTTTTTGAATTTACGGGTAAATTGGACCTGTGTGAGGCCTAATTCCTTAGCAATATTTTTCATCATAGGGGTGGATGTCGCCTGTTCATGAAGGATTTGGGTGGCTTGCATCATGAGGTCATCCTTTTCGTGCGGGTTACCGAGTGTCCAAGGGGAAGCTGCTTCGGGACTAGCCGAATAAGATTCCTCCACAACTTGCATCCAGAGGTCGGTAAGCACATGTTGACGGATGGAAGAGGCGACGGTGCCTTCGTATTGGAACCATTTTTTCAAGTAGGCATAGTTAGATGCTGCTCGGTGAAGATCGAGAATGGTGATTTTTCCTGAGGGCAAGGTGCCTTCCGTTGGCAGAGGTTGCCCAGTCTCATCTACCCATTGCAGCAGCATGACGTGAAAAGATAAGGGCTGAACAACTTCCCGACGAAACATAACCCCCGGGGGACATAGCACAAGATCTCCGAAAGCTGCTGTTCCCTCGTATTCATGGATCTGATAGGTAAAGCTTCCATTCTCCACAGCAAATAGCACCCAAAATTCATTGGAATCCTCTTGGAGTTGGAAGACGGCTTTCTCCTTCCAGTACATATGACTGAGCAGTTTCGGTCGTATCGCGGCTGCATCTTGTGGTTGCATCGTCCTTGTCACCTCTCACTTTCCGAGTCCCATCGTTAATATAATCTCTCCTTTTATAATAATGGTTACACTTAGCAGAAGAAAGCTTTGAAATGAAATTTTGTATAAGTCAATGATAAAAGCGTGCATGGTTTAAAGCTTTATTCTTCCTTTAGAATAAGGGTAATCATAGATTTCATGGAGGTTATCCAATGAGAGAAGAATTAGTAAAAAGGGATATAACAGTCGTCGGTGGCGGACTCTCTGGTGTCTGTGCAGCGATTGCCGCTGCTAGATTAGGTCAAACGGTGGCGTTGGTTCAAAATAGACCCGTACTCGGCGGGAATTCATCCAGTGAGGTCCGCGTGTGGGTTTGCGGAGCAACTGCACATGGCATTAATCGCTATGCAAGAGAAACTGGCATCATGGGTGAGTTGTTTGTTGAGAATCAGTACCAGAATCCAGATGGGAATCCCTATGTGTGGGATCTTATTGTACTTGAAGCGGTGCGTGCGGAGGCGAATATTCAGCTTTTTCTGGGCACGGATGTGCATGAGGTGGAAGCGGACGGAGATGAGCACAATCGCGTCATTCGCTCAGTTACAGGGTGGATGATGGGCTCCGAGCGACGCATTCGTTTCGAAAGTGATGTCTTCCTAGATTGTACTGGGGATGGACTTATTGGGTTCTTGGCTGGCGCGAAATACCGTATCGGTAGAGAAGCACGGGAGGAATTTCAAGAGGAGTGGGCACCTGAGACAGCGGATGACATTACGCTCGGGAGTACGATTTTATTTTATACCAAAGACGTGGGGCATCCCGTCAAATACCATCCGCCGAGCTTCGCTAAGGACATAACGACAACGTCGATTCCGATAAAACGGGTGATCCGCAGCGGCGATTCGGGCTGTCATTATTGGTGGATTGAATGGGGCGGCGAGCTGGACACGGTACATGAAAACGAGCGAATCCGGGACGAATTATGGTCGGTTATTTATGGGATATGGGATTATATCAAAAATTCAGGTCAATTCGATTCAGCGCATATGACGTTAGAATGGGTGGGGGCGTTGCCTGGCAAACGGGAGTACCGCCGTTTCATCGGGGATTATATGCTGAATCAGAATGATATTCTGGCGCAGACGAGGTTCGAGGATACCATTGCCTTCGGAGGATGGTCGATTGATTTACACCCGCCGCAGGGGATGTATTCGACGGAGAGCGGTTCGAAGCATCTGCATGCGGATGGTATTTATCATATTCCGTTTCGCAGTTTGTACTCGGTCAATGTATCCAACATGCTGATGGCTGGTCGGAATATAAGCGCGTCCCATGTGGCCTTTGGTACGACAAGAGTCATGGCCACCTGTGCTGTGATCGGTGAAGCAGCAGGAACGGGGGCGGCCCTATGTGTGCAGAAGGGAGTGACACCGCGTGAGCTATATCAGAAGCATCGAAAGGAACTGCAGCAGGTGCTGCTTCGTCAGGATGCTTCCTTGATTGGCGTGCGTAATGAGGATGAGGGGGATCTCGGCAGGAAGGCTAAGGTAACTGCTTCCACTACGCTTTCGCAGTTGAGTGTGTCACGCGCGGTGGAGATTAGACGATTGATCGACGACGTGGCCGTATTGTTCCCGGTTGCGCCACACGTGGACGGGTTTGAGTTGCTTGTCGATGTGAGCGAAGCGACGACAATCTACGTGGAGCTGTGGGATACGGGCAGAGCGGAGAACTACGTGCCGAAGAGACGAATCATGCAAGCGGGGGCAACCGTGCAGGCAGGCGAACGTCAATGGGTGAGCTTTCCGCTGAGCTGGCAGCCTGACGAGGAACAGAATGCTTTTGTCATCGTGAAGGCGAATGAGTATGTGGTCGTATATCACGCCGACCAACAGCACACCGGAACAATTGCTTTTGTACGGGGCACGAAGCCCATCGTAGATCCAAAGCTGGAGAATCATCAGCCTGATCAGCCAGTTGTTCAGTGGAGCATGAAAAATGGCGTAGATAGCAAGCCGATCTGCTTCCGGCTCACGTCAGAAACGCGTGCTTTCTCCGCAGAAAAGGTGACGAATGGTTACCTTCGTCCTTACGGCGCACCACATCAATGGATGTCGGAGACGATCAGTAATGGGAGGGAGGAATGGCTGGAGCTTTGCTGGGATGAATCACAAATTCTGCGATATGTACAAGTGACCTTTAATGATAATGTGCAAGAGGATTTAATCAATCTTCATGCTTTTAGAACGAGTGATGAAGTCAGACCTGAGTTGGTGAAAGACTACCGGCTGGAGGCTTGGATGGATGGAGATTGGAAGCTGCTGCAGCGGGTGACGAACAATCGTAAGCGTACACGGAGACTGCCGTTGGAGGCTGCGATTACGACGAATCGGTTGAGACTTGTTGTTGAGTCGACGAACGGTTGTCCTCGTGCGGAAGTGGTTGAGGTTCGGGTTTATGGGTAGGGGAAGGGGAAAGGGAAAGACGCTTACGAAAAGCGTCTTTTTTCAATTGCAGGGCCTCTTCTATATCGAAAAGGGTGCAACAGTAATGAACACAGATAAAGTCTCATATATCATTTAGAATAAGTTAACCAAGAATAACGTCTAATGAGAGGAGACGACCAAATGGAAATTCCGAGACGGAATCAGAATGTGTACGGAAATGTGCCGCAGCCCATCCGAAATGATGGCGCCGGCGGGATGGATATCGGTCCCCGGGATATTATGCGGGATATTGAAAATCCTGACATGTTAGTTCCGCCTATAACGGATTCTGGCTTGCTTCCAAACATGAAATTTTCATTTTCTGACACGTCTATGAAATTAAATTATGGGGGCTGGTCACGGGAAATTACCGTTAGAGAATTACCGATTGCGACCACGCTTGCAGGTGTAAATATGAGTTTGACTCCTGGCGGTGTTCGAGAATTGCATTGGCATCAACAAGCAGAATGGTCCTATATGATTTTAGGTCGAGCTCGAATTACGTCCATAGACCAAGATGGGCGAAATTTTATTGCTGACGTTGGTCCGGGTGACCTTTGGTACTTTCCTCCTGGGCTCCCTCACTCTATTCAGGGGTTAGAGCACTGCGAGTTTCTGCTTGTATTCGATGACGGTAATTTCTCCGACCTAAACACCATATCCATCTCAGATTGGTTTTCACGAACGCCAAAAGATGTGCTATCTGCCAATTTCGGAGTACCTGTGAGTGCCTTTAACAACATTCCTTCAGAGCAGGTCTATATCTATCAAGACAAGGTTCCCGGTCCACTGGAAAGTGAGAAGATACAGTCCCCATACGGAACCATTCCCCAAAGCTTCAAGCATCAACTGCTATCGCAAACCCCGATTAAAACTCCTGGCGGCAGCGTACGAATCGTAGACTCTTCAAATTTTCCTATATCCAAAAATATTGCAGCCGCGCTTGTTGAGATTGTACCTGGCGGGATGAGAGAGATGCACTGGCATCCGAATAACGATGAGTGGCAGTATTACCTTAAAGGGCAGGGACGAATGACGGTTTTTACTGGAAATGGCAACGCACGTACATTTGATTATAGAGCTGGTGATGTCGGCTATGTACCATTTGCTACTGGACACTATATACAGAACACCGGTAATCAATCTTTATGGTTTTTGGAGATGTTTAAAAGTGATCGATTTGTTGATGTATCGCTAAACCAATGGATGGCGCTTACCCCACGGGACCTTGTTAGTACTAACTTGCATGTTGGACCAGAACTATTGGATGCTCTACACAAGGAAAAGCGGCCCGTTGTCAAATATCCGGGATTTTCCTATTATCCGAAATAACAAACCAAAAGGCTAACTCTAGTAGAATATCTACGTGAGTTAGCCTTTTCGCGTTGAACTTACATCCAAATCTTAATTCACAATACCTCATCAAAACTCGCAGTCTGTTTATAAGTACGGAAACCAATCTTACCACTGGCGAATGTGCTGTCCATCACTAGCCTTTTAATCCCGAGCTGGCGAAACCCTCTACGAACCATTTTTGACATACAATGACGACGATAAGCAGCGGTACAAGTGCCGAAACGGAGGCTGCCATCGTGAGAACGTAATTCGTCCCAAACTCTTCAACATAACTCGTTAAGCCCAGTGGGATGGTGTACAAGTTCTTTTCTCGAAGCATGATGAGCGGGTTCTCGTAATCGTTCCAATGCCAAGTAAAGGTGAGAATAAGGAGTGTGACTACCGCAGGCTTGGTCAGCGGCAAACAAATTTGCCAGAAGGTCCGCCAATAGCCAGCCCCATCAACGCGTCCTGCCTCCAGCAGTTCATTCGGAAGAGAGCTGAAGAACTGACGCATCAAGAAGGTGCCGAATACCGTGAACAAGCCTGGTAAAATAAGTGAAGCGTGTGTATTGATCAGCTTCAGCTGATCGAACAAGATGAAGCGGGGAACAAGCAAAACCTGACCCGGAATCATCATCGTTGATAAATAAAGCAGAAACAGAAAATTGCGGCCCTTGAAACGGATTTTGGCAAAGGCATAGCCAGCCATGGCGCTTGTGAGCAGGTTACCAGCCACGGTAATTCCCGTAATCTTGATCGAATTCCAATAAAATAAATAGAACGGATCTGTACCGGACCAAACCTTCTTATAATTTTCAAAATGCCAAGTATTAGGGATCCAGTCGATCGGATATTTGAACACCTCGCCGTTAATTTTGAAGGAGGTGGAAATCATCCAGATGAAGGGCAAAATCATGATCAAGGCGATAGCCGCAACAAGGATCGTGAGGAAGCTTTTCAGCCATAGGCGGCCCTTTTTGTTTTTGGCGACTGCCGTTTTTCGTATAGATTCAACAGGTACAATAGTTTCCATGGGGGTAAACTCCTTTACAATTAGAAGTGCTGCTGCCAACGTTTCTGGCTTTGCCATTGAATGATCGTGACAACGAAGATGATGGCGAATAGCACCCAAGAAACGGTAGCTGCATAGCCCATTTTGTAGAAACGGAAAGCAAGCAAGAAAATGTGATAGGATAAAACCATCGTCGAATCAATGGGTCCGCCCTGGGTCATAATGTTGACAGGTCCGAATACCTGGAATGACCCGATAATGAGTGTAATGGCAACTAGAAAGGTTGTTGGTGTGAGCATCGGTATCGTAATTTGGAAAAATTGGCGCAGCTTCGAAGCTCCATCAATATCCGAGGCCTCATACAAATCCTTCGAAATGCCTTGCAAACCCGCTAAGTAAAGTACCATGGCATAACCGATCGTAACCCAAACTTGCATGATGATAATGGCGAATAGTGCGGAATTAGGGCTGGACAGCCAACCAGGCGGATGTGCAATGCCAACCGTCTTGAGGAACTGATTGATCGGTCCATCAGAAGCGCGATACAAGCGACTTCAGGGATTCCTCGTCGATCAGATCTTTTGCATCATAGCTGGGCTGTTGAAATTAGAGGTGCCGTCTGCGGCGATCGACCAATCTTGCGGCTTCGATGTTTGTAGGACTAAGTCGCCAAACCAAGATAAGGCCGGATCGAGCATCGTTCCTTTGCGATCACCTTTGTTCAGCTTCGTGGCCATGGCACTGAAATCATCCCAAGTCCAAGCCGTTGGTAGTTTCTCGCCGGCCTCGTCTAGCGCTTTTTTGTTAAAGATCACTGCGCCTAAGTTCTTGTTAGCAGGTAGGTAATAATATTTCCCATCTGCGAATTTCTTGATGTTAGCTGCCCCGATAATTCCTTCAACGTCAAAGCCTGCTTTGGCGATCAGATCATCCAGTGGCTCTGCCATGCCAGCAGCTTGTCGTTTCGTCATGTATGCATCACCGTAATTCATATAAATATCGGGCGCATCTGTATTCGAGAGCAGGGCTGTTTCTAGCTTCAGGTTGCCCGGATCGTCATTCACATAACGTGTATATTCCACTTTAATATTCGGATTCGCTTTATTCCAATTGTCTACGGCTTCTTGCGGACCGCTTTCTGGAGGTACCCCACCCCAGAATTTAAGTGTGACTGGTTTCTGTGCTTCAGGTGTAGGTGTAGCCGCTGATGTAGTTGCAGCAGGTGCGACGGATGCAGCTGCGGATGGTGAAGCCTCAGGTGTTTTGGAGCAACCTGTTACGAGAACGCTTACAGCATGGTAATGGTTGTAAAAAAGTGATAAAAAAAGAGGGGTGAGATTATGTCTCACCTCCTCATTACAGATTTCCACATAAGAAAGTAAACGTTTTCGGTTCCCGAAAACTGCTTTCTTATTGGCGATAAAACTTTCCACTAAACGCGGTCGCTCATCTTGAGAGAACCATTCTGGCAGAAAGAACGTCTTTCATGTCCGTTAGGAGAAGTAGACGATTTGGACAGACATTTGGAGGAGTAACTACACCTCCAATGGATTAAGGTTTTCTTATTTGAATTCTTATCCTTCGTAAGCCTGCTGGAGTGCGGCAATATCAATTTTCTGCATGCTTAGCATCGCCGTCATTACACGTTGTGCCTTGGCGGGATCCTTGGCATGGAGTAATTCACCCAAGGTGGTCGGAATGATCTGCCAGGATAAGCCGAATTTGTCCTGTACCCAACCGCAGCGTTGAGGTTCCCCGCCTTCAGAGAGTCTATCCCAAAGGGTGTCAACCTCCTCCTGCGTCTCGCAGTTCACAAACAAGGAAAGGGCAGGTGTGAATTTGAATTGAGGACCGCCATTTAAGACCATGAACCTTTGGCCATTGAGCAAAAATGAACCTGAGATCACTGGATCCTCTGGCCCCGATCGATTGATACTTTCAATCTTGGAATCGCTGAAGATCGAGGTATAGAAGTTCATTGCTTCTTCTGCATTGCCGTCGAACCATAGAAATGGGCTGATTTTTTGCATGTCAGCAGCTCCTTTTTTTAACTACCATTGTATCACAAATATCGATTAGCTCATGACCCTACGAACTCAGAAACGTTCAACCAAAAACCGGCGAGGCCAAAACCGCTGCACCCATAAAAACAACCTGCAGCACAGTCCGAACCGTCAACGGTGGCACCGGAGTGCCGCCAATCGTTAATTTCCTGCGAGCTGCATAGACGTTTGCTGGAAACATAGCGATCAGCATGAGCGTTAAACCAATGGAGGCAGCAAGGGATGTTGCAGGCAGCAAAATACCGATAGCTCCCGCAAGTTCCAGGTATCCGGTGATCGTTACGATCACCGCTGGTCTCGGAAAAGCCGGAGGGACCATCCGAATGAGATCTTGCCGTCTTTTGCCCCAATGGGCTGAGGCCGTAAGCAGTAGCATGACAGCTAGAGCTGCTTGCAAGGCGGAGTGCCAATCATCGAAATAAGACCAGCCGAAATACCCAACTCCCCGGAATAAAATAAACGATGATACAAGCGCAATGAATGGCGCCATAGGAATTCCTCCTGTCATTTTAGCCAGCCTAGACTTTCAAAATCGTAGACATAAAAGACGATACTTCTTGCGATAGAAGCGTGGATTCCGATGCAAAAGAAGAACGGACACGCAACCCAAGAGATAGAAGGACGAACATCTCAGCTGTTTTGTTCGCATCGACTGTCTCAACAATAACGCCATGATGCTGGCCAAGTAATATCCACTGTTTGGCGAATGATACGGAACGCTCATAGAAATGTTGAAGTACTTCAGCGACAGCAGGATCATCTTCTTTGCCGAGCAAATACTTGATCACCTTGTTTGTAATTTCGTTGGCGTCTTCCAGAGCAGTAAGATTACGCACAATACTTTGCATCGGAGCCTCGAAGGTTTTGGCAGATTGCTCCGTCTCGTGCATGAAACTCGCATTGATTTCCTCGAGTCTTTCGTGCAGTACCCATGCATAAATTTCGTCTTTGCTTTTGACATAATGAAAGATGGCTCCCTTCGAAAGGGAGGATCGGTCCATGATATCCTTCATAGTAATGGCGTGACAGCCTTTTTCCTGCAATAGTGCCTTGGTTGCCACAAGTAATTTGCGCGTGGTGAGTTCTCTGCGTTCCTCGTTCTTCATATGGTTATCCTCCGAAAATGGGAAATACATCCTTCTGTTTTCATTATACAAACAGACTGTTGGTTTGTAAATATGAAATAATGACGCTCCAAGAGTCTGACTCTAAGAAACGCTGTTTTAATATAAAGATGAAAGCATTGCAAAGGTTCATCGATTCGCACTGATTTGTCCACTGTGGATGTTGGTCCGATATTGTCGGGGTATCGCGTCATGAAACATAATATTATGCAATTCTGCGGGATCACACCGATACGCATTACAGAGATTGGGCCGATTAAGCCATCTTCTCCTGAAAAACGAGCCAAATGGTTGGATAAAGTGAAGCAGCTTGGGGCGAAGTTAGCAAAGGTGTTGAAAAGAAATAAGCAGGCGCCGATTAAAGGCACCTGCTTGTTCATAGAAAGCTATTACTTAAATAGCTTCCCAAGTTCTAATGCTTGTTCTTCATCCGAAGATTCTTGCAATTCTTTCACAATTTGCGGGAATTGTTTATCTAATTTATAGAAGTAAAGAATGACCGCCATGAGCGCACTAATGATGATCGGCAAATAAATGTACATGAACAGGATAGAAGAACGCGCAGATTCGCTGATATGTTCTTGTCCACCTACATAGCCTCCGAACGCAAGCAACCAACCAACGATCGCAGCGCCAAGCCCGCTGCCTGCCTTTGAGCCGAAGCTGCCAGCGCTGTATACGAGGCCTTCAGTTCGCATACCTGTTTTCCATTCGCCATATTCAACGGTGTCTGCCAGCATAGCGAACATCGTTGCCGCTAGTGGCACGCCGCCAAGTGATTTAATCACGGAAGCGATGATGACAATCTTCAGACTTGTCGGATCAATAATGGTAATCGCAGCTCCAAGAATAGTGATGCCCAAGCCGAGAATCGCAGAGTTGCGTTTACCTAATCTTTTGATAATCGGGGCAACGAATAGCAATCCGAGTACCAATGGGACAAAGGAAATGAGACCGAGAACGGACATTAAATCCACATTTTCTAAAATATATTGCGCATAATAAATGTTAACTGCGGTGCTAACAGAAGTCATGATGAAGCTTAGCATCATAAAGACGACAAGCAAGGCCCAGTACTTGTTGCGGAAGAGCGCCTTCAGAGAGCGACGAAGCGGAACCGCATTTTGAACAACAGAAGACTTAACTCGCTCTTTCGTCGTGCGGAAAGTAATCAAGAACAGAACAGCGGCAACGGCTCCGTAAACGATAAAGGTCATTGTCCACCCGTGTTTACCTCCGCCAAACCCATTAACGATGGGAACGGTCATGACGGATACTGCGACGGCACCAAAAATGGCCATCAACATGCGGAAAATGTTAAGCAAGGATCGTTCGTAGGGCTCTTGTGTGATTAGTGAGTTCAACACGCCGTAAGGAACGTTGGCGCCAGAGTAAATAATATTGATTAGGAAATAAGTCGCATAAGCGTAAATAAGTGCGCCTGTATGGCCTAAATCTGGAGCTGAGAACAGTAAGACTCCGGAGATGCCGAAAGGAACGGCAAGCCAAAGCAACCAGGGACGAGCTTTGCCGTGCTTGCTTCTTGTTTTATCCACGAGCACACCGACACCGATATCTACGAAAGCATCGAAGAAACGGGCAATCAATAACAAAGTACCTACGGCAGCTGCGGAGAAGCCAACGATGTCCGTATAATAGAAGGTCAGGAAAGTCGCAGCAGATGTCCAGATGAGATTACTTGCCAGATCCCCAACGCCGTAGCCCAGCTTCTCAGAAAATTTGATTTTTGTTTGTTCCATTGTCGGGTCCTCGCTTCTATGATTAGTTTTGTCCGTTTAATTGAAGGAGCAAATGTTCCGCCATTTC
Source organism: Paenibacillus sp. J22FR5 (assembly GCF_059691975.1). Classification (NCBI taxonomy): domain Bacteria; kingdom Bacillati; phylum Bacillota; class Bacilli; order Caryophanales; family Paenibacillaceae; genus Paenibacillus; species Paenibacillus sp. J22FR5. The sequence continues at coordinate 212,880 of NZ_JCAUAN010000001.1, forward strand.
ATCTGTAAAAGCGCCTCGGCTGAATGAAATGAGATTACGAAGTGGCATGGAGATCAGCGCGGCTTGCATGATTTTGGCCATTTTCTCGTCACCGTCACTTATACCCATGGAGGCTTGGAAATTCTGTGTTAGTGCTTGCATCATTGGTGCTGCAACCGGATTTCTCATGAGATCTCCAAGCAAAGAGTTTCGCGTGAACGTTTGGCGGAGTTCCACCGTTGAATTCACTTGAATCGAAGCTCGCTGAGTTATATTTCTAGAAGATCCACCGATGAGAATCTCAAACTCACCACTCTCTACGTGCCAATCTTTCAGCTGGATACTGTAATAAGCGAAGGAACGTTTATCTAGTGTAAAAGAGACAGTCGTTTGTTCAGCAGGTTGGAGATCTATCTTAGCGAAATCCTTTAATTCTTTGTCCGGTCTGGTTATTGTACTCTCGACATCTTTCACATAAAGCTGAACAGTTTCTTTGCCTGCGCGACTTCCTATGTTGGTGACTGTCACCTGTACATCAACGGTTTCTGTATCAAATAATTCATTGCGGCTCACTGTAAGATTCGAATATTCGAAAGATGTATAGCTAAGCCCATGCCCGAATGGGAAAAGAGGCGCCATTTTTTTCGTGTCATAATAGCGATAGCCAACAAAGATGCCTTCTTTGTATTCCACGCGATCGCCTTCGCCAGGGAAGTGAAGGAAAGATGGATTATCTTCCAGTTTCATTGGGAATGTTTCGGCTAGTTTACCGCTCGGATTAGATTCTCCATATAGTACGTCTGCAATCGCACTTCCTACGGCTTGTCCGCCCAAGTAAGCTTCAACGATCCCGCCAACTTGCGGTGCCCAAGGCATTTCCAGCGCTGAGCCGTTCATGAGGACGACAACAACCTTGTTCTGCACGGCTGCGACAGCTTCAATGAGCTGTTGTTGGTTAAACGGTAGCTTCAAGTGTTGGCGATCGGACAATTCGGATTCGAAGCCATCAGGTAATCCAGCGAAAATAACAGTGACTTCAGCAGCTTGGGCTGCCAGCTTTGCTTCTTCAATCAAGTTATGGTCCACATCTTCGTTGTCCAAGGCGTATCCAGACACATAAGTAATCGAATCTGGATTTGAGGAAAGTTGCTTGATTACATCAAGCGGAATGTCAACGCGTGTTGGTACAACAAAGGCACTGCCGCCGCCTTGGTATTTCGGTGTCTGGGCAAGTGCACCGATAATGGCAACTTTGCTGCTCTTCTCTAGCGGGAGTATACCTTCTTCATTTTTCAGAAGAACGATACTTTCACTGGCTACCTTAGAAGCCAAGAAATGGTGCTCATCTGGATTGAAAGTAGCATTCTCCTTCTTGTTGTCCAGGTGCAGGAAGATGAGTTGCAGCATCCGTGCTACAGCACGGTCTAATGTTTCTTCAGCGAGTACTTCACTTTTCACGGCTTGAATGATTTTCTTCTCGCTGATGCCGCTGTTCCCAGGCATTTCAAGCTCAAGACCGCCACTGAGTGAGTCAACGAGTTGATCGACAGCGCCCCAGTCGGACACGACTAAACCTTCAAAGCCCCAATCATTGCGTAGGACATCCCCCAGTAAATGCTCATTTTGTGAAGCATAATCGCCGTTAATTTTATTGTAAGCTGTCATAAGCGTCCAAGGTTGACCTTTTCTAACAGCACCTTCAAAGCTAGCTAAATAAATTTCACGCAATGTGCGTTCATCGATAACCGCGTCATAGGACATCCGGTGATGTTCTTGATTGTTCGCAGCAAAATGTTTGAGAGAGGTACCAACACCTTGACTTTGTACGCCTTGGATATGACTAGCTGCAATTTCAGATGATAAGTAAGGGTCTTCAGAGAAGTATTCAAAGTTGCGTCCACCAAGTGGCGAACGTTTAATGTTGGCACCAGGTCCTAATAGTACAGCGACATTTTCGGCTTGGCATACTTCACCAAGTGCAACGCCCACTTCACGAACCAGATCACGGTTCCACGTACTAGCTAGTCCGGCAGCAGATGGAAAGCAAATGGAGGGAATACCGCCATTCATGTCAATGCCTGCGGATGAAGCCGATTGTTTGTGCAGGCCATTAGGGCCATTGGCTACCATGATGGAAGGGATTCCGAGACGCTCAACACCTTTTAAATGCCAGACATCTAAGCCAGAGCATATACCAGCTTTTTCTTCCAAAGTCATTTGTGAAACAATCTTTTGTATGTCACGATTCATTTTGAATCCTCCTATTGTTAAATGATTAAAATTATGAAGCGTTTTCATTGGGACTGCTCACTCATTATAGATGATCGAACAGGCCGAAATATGGTATGATTATTTGAAAAAAAGTAAATATATTAGGAGTCATAAGATGGAATTTAATCCTGTCTTCTTAGCCGAAATAATTCATGAAAGCGTTCAACTGCCTGTCTATTGGATAAGTGAGAATGAACTAGACGATCAGGAGTATTTCGCAGCCAACGCCCATATTCCGGCTTCAACCTTACAAAATCCCGAATACTTACAACAATTAATTAAACGAACCTGGGATAAGGCTTTTCCCGTTATCCAGACGACAGAGTTTCTGGAACAGTTTGTCTTGCAGCCTGTCTTTTCGGATGAGAAGCGAGTAGGCACCATCGTCATTGGCGCTTCTATTGATCATAGGCCCTCGGAGGAGACCATTCGAAATCTCATGAATGATAGTCAGATTCCTGGTAAGTTTCATGCGATTTGGGCCGATTATTTAAGAGGCCTTCCGCTAGTTTCTAAACAGCGATTATTTCACATAGGGTTGATGACACATTGGATTGTGAATCAAGAGGCGTTAGAACTGTCAGATGTACTTGAGCATAATTTTCGAATAGGCCAACGATTTTTGTCAGAGGAAGCTATTGAGATCTCGATGTCGGAGATGAATGAGCTCTCTGATCTGCATACGAGCCCAGAAATTGAACAAATCTTATTACGTCATATTAAGAATGGTGATAAAGAAGCACTTAAGAATATGTTTGTCATGGGATCGATTGGTGAGGCAGGAACTCTCTCTAAACGGAGTCTTCTGAGAAGCCGCAAAAATATTGCCATATGCGGAATTGCTGTAGCGGTTCGAGCGGCCATGGAGGGAGGACTATATACCGAGCTTGCGTACCGATTAAGCGATACGTACATTCAGCATATTGAGGAGCTGACAGATGTTCGCTCGGTGGAAACCGCGATGATCGACGCATTCTTAGATATTGCGGGGCGTGTCAGCGAAAACCGAAAAGGCACCGTATCTAAGCCGATCGCCCAGTGCCGCGAATATATATTCAATCATTTGTATGATGTGATTCCCATTTCGGAGCTGGCTGCTAAGACAGGCTTAAATGGAACCTATTTGTCTTCACTTTTCAAAAAGGAGACCGGTGTCACGATCAGTAACTTTATCCAGCAGGAGAAGGTGGACGAGGCTAAGAAGCTACTGGATTTCACAAGTGAATCGGTTTCTACGATTGCTACTCGCCTGAACTATTACGACCAAACTCATTTCATCAAGTCGTTCAAGAAAATTGTCGGAGTCACACCGAAACAGTATCGGGATCGCAAGCGGGCGAAGGTCTGAAAGGCTGAGGGGCTGAAGGGTATATGGGGAGATAAAGTCGAAATTTGTATATACAGGAATAAACTTACTGCGATATACTATGAGGTGGAATGATTTGTAAATGATAAAAGTAGGGGTGTTTGAATTGATCGTTTGGAGAGGTTGGGGGATTCTTGTCATTCCCATTGCACTACTTGGGATTTTCGTAATTGCTATGGCTTCAACGTTGTTCGTAAGCGGGGACGTGATGAAATCAAGCGTTGCGAACATCATTATTGGGATTGGGCTTATGATCTCGGCGGTTCCGATCTGGTATATGGGAAGATGGTTTCATTCACGCTCCCAACGAATCCTGATCGATAGAGAAACGGGGAAAGAGATAAACGTGGGAAGAAGTCACAGCCTGTTCTTCGTACGAATGGAGTATTGGTCAGTCGTTGCAGTTATTTTGGGTATTCTTTGCTTTTTTGCGAAAAGCAACTAAATGGATGAATTTTTATAAGAAAAGTGCCACTAGAATTTTATTCTAGGGCACTTTTTTTGTAATTATGATACTTCATCAATCGTATCTCTATGACTATTTTCTACATCGACCTGAACACCTTTATTACGAAGCCTTGTAATTACACGCAATGTACGTTCATCCATTTGAGACTGATCCAGCGTAAGTTGCTGTAGTTCTGGAAGATTCTCAGGTAAGTTTTGCAAATCCTGGCTTGGATTGTGGCAGATACGTAAATACTTAATAGTCCTACTACGTAACTCATTCAAGTTCTGGGTTGGATTATGATCAAGGTTGACAATGGCCAGCTTCTTCATATTATTAAGCGGCAAAACGTCAGTGATCTTGTTATTTGCAATGTACAAATGCTCTAATTTAGGTAATTCTACGAGCGGCGTTAAATCCCAGATGTGATTTTTATACAATTTTAAGAAAAAGAGCTTCGTCAGCGGCGTAAGGAATCGAAGATCCTGAATACCACAATTTTGCATTTCAATATTATGTACGTGAGTGAAGCTCGAAATGTGTTCCTTCTGAAGCTGCGGACTGTTATTTACACAAATGGAATGTAAGTTCTTCACTTGATCCAGATCTTTCATATGAATAATAGCGTAATCATCATTATCGAAATTAACCATATTTACCAAATCTGTATCTGTTAATGGACCTTCAATTTTCTTTAATTGGTGGCGAATTGACTGCTCAAGGTTGGAATCAACGAAGCTGACAGGGCTACCGGAGGTTCTCCGAAGTGCTTTTTGTCTGTTCTTCACATACTGTTTTGCAATAGGAGCGACATTATTGTTTTTGACCTTTTTCCAAGGAATTCCCATGAAATAAGGAGGATAACTCATGAAGATTTTCCAATCGACGTCCCCAGCTTCTTGAATGGTTCCTAGCATAAGGTGTCCTACGCGATGATCGAATTTCATTAGAAATCGCTCAAGGTAGAAAATTTCGTTATTTTCCCTAGCAAAATGGGTTACATACTTGAAAGGGTATTGATTCTTAATAGACATACGGAGGACTCTGAGAATCGTGGCAATCATGTCATTGCTCCTTTAGGGAAATAATTCAAGTTGAAAAAATAGTAACATATTGGAAGTTAGGAGTCTATCGCTCTTTCAATGAAATTTTGGGATATTTTGTATTGGTGTATGGATTAAGATATAGTTTAGATAGGCTATGTACTCAAAAAGAATTTTGTGTTCTGCAGCACAATCGCATCATAAATGAGTAGAAACGGATATTGGCAGGCTTTTACATCTCAGCTACGATGGGGGAAGAGAATATACATTCGCATTTTCCACTCAGAAGGGGATGAACGTCAATGCCGCATTTTCCGAGAAAAGGCTCAAACGGTGTGCGATTTTATTTTTACACAGATAGTCAAGTAGAAAGCGTTGCGGTGGCAGGGACCTTTAACAATTGGAATGGCGATAGACATTTTATGAATCAAATGGAGGACAGGAAAGGCTGGGAGATTGAATTAGCCATTCCTAAAGGAAGACATCTCTATAAATTTGTAGTGAATGGGGAGGCTTGGATTGTAGACCCCATGAACCCGAGTGTGTCGGAAGATGGGCAAAATAATTCCGCGATTACGGTGACCGAGCAGGGCGACGTAATCATTAGAACAAATGAGATTTCGAAAGAACAGCCGGGGTATATGTATGAACATTTTACAGCTATTGAAAGTCCGGAATGGATTAAGAAAGCCGTTATCTATGAACTACATATTCGAGCATTTACCGAAAACGGCTTCAACGGATTGGCGGCTAAAATAGACTACTTCAAAAAGCTCGGGGTCAACACGCTTTGGCTAATGCCTTTTAACGAAGTTGGATTTGAGGGTAGGATAGGTGCCTTTGGCGACCCTTATGCAGTCAAAGATTTCTATAGTATCGATCCTAGCTTTGGGACGAAAGAAGAACTGTTCGCTTTTATTCGATTAGCGCATGAGAGCGGGTTGAAGGTCATTCTGGATTGGGTTTTGAACAGAACGAGTGTGGATCATATCATGACCGGCAGTCATCCTGAATATTTTACACGAGATGAACACAACGAGATCTATTATGACGTACCCAACCGTACATATTTCGCGGGGTTGCAATTCGATAATCGTGAAATGAGAAGCTATGTTATTGAGGCTATGAAGTATTGGATCGTTGCGTTTGATTTTGACGGTATTCGATTGGACGATTCGGACATTACTCCCTATGATTTTCTTACTGAAATTAAACAAAAGTTGCAACTGGTAAAATCCGATCTGGTCCTCATTTCACAATCTTACGATGAATATCATCATATTGAAGCTTGCGATTTGACGTACGATGGTAAACTTCGCATTCTGATTCGCGATTGGATGGACAGAACGATCACGCAAAGCGATTTCATTGTAATTTATAACTCTTTTAAGTATAGCTTTCCTAAACATGCGCTTAGAATGAGTTGGCTTGAGGAGAAAGAACAATCAAGAATCACTCCCTATTTGGGTGAAAAGCTTGCAGGACCCGCATCTACCATTTTGCTTACGCTAGAAGGTGTTCCATGTTTGATGATGGGGCAGGAGTTTAATGAGCGCACCTTGGAAACGTGGACTTCGTTATTCGATGAATACAAATTGGATTGGCAGCAATTTGATACGGAGATATTTGAGCACTATTCATTCTTAATTCAGCTTCGAACGAACAACCCAGCCATTTGGAAAGGTGAATTGACGTTCATTCGTAACTCGGCTGAAAAGGTTTTGTCGTATACGAGACAGTATGAAGGGGTTACCTATCTGATTGTTGTGAATTTGTCAGAGGATTCGTTGTTTGTTCGTTTTGAAAATAGCCCCATCGCCAACGACTGTATCCTGGATTGGAAACATGTGATTTATCAAACGGGGACGGATAATCGTCAGTTTGTGGAAGACTCGTCTATGTTATGGATCGATAGCAATGAGACGCTGATTTTTAGAAAAACGGATTGATAGACGAAGGGGTATGGCAAATTGGAGGGCGGCTCGGCGAGGATCGGCCGACCCCGAGCCTTGAACCCGAACCGCGAACCCTGAACCCTGAACCCTGAACCCTGAACCCTGAACCCTGAACCCAGATCGCTAACGGACACAGCAGACGCTATTTAACTGAATGCACACATTAATCAGCAGTTTATGGCCATTTAACGTCTCTAATGTCCGTTAGCTTCTGCATAGATCGAAATATGAAGAAATAACGTCTCAGATGTCCGTTAGGACAAGTATTAACGATAATGGCAAGCTTCTTTATGAGGGTCAAGAAATTCAAAGATTGTTCAATGGTAAAGGGAAGTATTACACAGATGGCATCCTCGACTATGAAGGCGAGTTTAAAGATGGTCAGCCCTTAGGCTAAAGTATTCAAATAATGGACGAATAAGCATCCTTATGATTTCAGAAAAGAGAATGTCAAATTGCCGAGTGAAGACTAAGATTTAAATCCCGTGCTCCACAAAACTCAAAACCCCCAACTTTTGAAAGTTGGGGGTTTTTGACTTTTTCCCGGATTCTATAATGCATGATTAGTTACAAACGAGATGATAGTTCACATTTTTTTTCTACTTTATTAGTTCGCTACTCTATTGTTTATTTTTTGGATACAGACACGAACCACTCATTGACTTCCTTCGTAGTCTGATCACCGCCATTAGCCTTCCAACTGGCGACGAATTCGTCAAACGCATTGACTGGCAGTTTGCCATAAATGATTTTGTTGAAGGTTTCCAGCTCAGACTGGCGCAGAAGATTCCATTTCGAAATCATCGTTGGCGTCGCCGCACCGGTGAAATAGTTTTGCTTGCGAATGTCCATTTGTGACATAACGACTTTCGCAGCATACCAGTTTTCTGGTTTACGGAAATCCGCGATCTGCTTCTCGTAAGGTGTTTCAGGCTTCTTACCGTCTGCAAGCTTAACCAGAGTTTTCATGTACAGATCTGGAATCCGCGCTGGTCCTGTTATGAAATTGAACTCATTGGAGAAGTCCTTAATTTTTTCTTTATCGCTAGTAGGTTTTCCATCCACGATATCCCAGTCGTAGCCTTGAGCAAAGCCATATTCAAATTTGCTGCCGGTTGGCGGGTTGGCCAAGTTGTCGAGCATGTAGTTGTAATATAGGAAAAATGCTTCTGGATGCTTGGCATCTTTATTAATCATAAAGGAGCTGTTCACGCCGCTGTTTTGCCATTTCGTACCCGCCAACCCATCTGGACCTGTGGGAACCGGATAGGCTTTAAATTTCGATCCCTTTACGTTCTTTAACAAATCCGGAGCCGGCCAATCTGGAACCCAGTTTGCTCCAGGCAGAACACCTGCATTCCCTTTGGTCCAGATCTCAGCTGATTTACCCTCGTCCCACAAAGCTGCATCAGGATGAATATAGCCTTTGTTCATCCATTCTTGAAGCTTGGCTAGCGCTTTCTTGGCTCCTGGATTAACTGAACCATATTCAAGATTGCCATTGGCATCTTTGTTCCATTGCTCCTCAACAGAGCCATAGGCCCCGAACAGCCAATCAAGCCCGCCCATCCATGTGTTCGTATTGTTCTTCAATGAAATCGCGAGCGGATAGACATCCTTAGCAGCAAGCCCGTCTGGGTTCTGATTCTTGAATTTGTCCATCACGTTCTCTAATTCTGCGATCGTCTTGGGAGCCGTCAGATTCAGCTTTTCCATCCAATCTTCCCGCAGCCATAACATTGTATCGTCATTGTCGGTATATTCAAGAATTGGCAGGTTATACTTCTTGCCATTTCTCGTGAAAGGGTACCATAGTTCGGGATGTTGAACGGTATGGTCTTTCCATGTTTTGTTGGCGTACTTTTCAAATAGTGTGTCAATCGGCACAAACTGGCCGGAATCAATCAGTTGGTTGGTCAATACAGGATCGGTCGGTACGAATACGAAGTCAGGCAATTTCTCGCCGGAAGCAATAGCAAGCTGAAGCTTTTGCTTATATTGATCCGCGCCGGCAGGGTACCAAGTATCTTTGTGCTTGATACCGAACTGCTCCAGCATCCAACGGTCGTGGACATTGTTTTCTTTTGTGTCACCTTTAACGTACTTCTTTGGCATTAATACGGTGCTAATCTCAATCGGCGGATCGTATTTGCCTTTCTTGAATGCAGCATCGGATGCAGTGGTCTCATTCGATGCGGTATTGACTGGCTGCGCGTTCTCGCCCGACTTTCCAGTACAGGCCGTAATGACCATAAGTGCTGTGACTGCGAGCAGCATCCATGGTTTTTTGAATTTACTCATTTTTGATCTCCCCCTACGGTGTAAGATGACTACATGCTAACTCTACCAACTTATTGGGGATTGTATCTATATGACTATTTTAGTTTCGGTAAGACTTTGTTAGGCAATTATATACCGTCTCTAAATTCTTGCGGCGTTACGCCAAACTGGCGTTTAAACACTTTAATAAAGTAAGCAGGATCCAAATAACCGATTTCCATACTGATTTCATACACCTTTTTGTCGGTTGTCTTTAGCAAGTGGCTAGCACGCTCCATTCGGAGAGAGGACATATAATCGCTGATGCCTTGACCGGTTTCAATCTTGTAAATTTTAGATAAATGTGTCGGATGCAGATTAACATGGTCTGCCAACGCACGCAGCGAAACGTCAAGATGCAGGTTTTTCTCCGCAAAATCCTGAACTTTTTTCACATACAAGGAGCGAATATCTTTGACTTCATTCGACGTACTTTCTTTGAGCTTGCCAAGCACGCCCAGAGACCACTTTCGAAGCTTGCTGATGGAGGTGAATACGTCTCCGCTCTGCAAAGGTTCAATATCAGATCCTAATAAGTTGGTCAGCGTATAGCCATTCCGATGTGTGAGATGAGTGAAGGAAGAAGCGATTGAAAATCCAGCCTCCATACAGTGCTCCCATGATTCGGACCATCTCTGCTCCAGCTCCGCAAATATAGTCGCAAGTTTATCTTCAGCCGCTTCCCATCGCCCGGCTTCCAACAAATGAATCAAAGTAGGAGGCATATGGATAGCGTCCAAAGTTCCCTGTGAGAAGTTCATCTCTAATTCGCTGACCCGAAGAACGAATTCCCGCTCGTCACCTACAATTTGCCGGAAATAGGCCGATGCTTTCCTGTAATTTTCCGGTAACTGATCTGGAAAGTGAAACCACTCCGTGATGACGATCGACAGAGATCCTTTCAAGAACTGTTTCACTTTATACTGAAGCTGCATAGCCAGCTTTTCTAGCATCGTATCTTTCCCGAGGTGAGAACGGTCCCCCTTTAGTTGAAGCAGAAAGGCAAGATATCCGTGCTCCTCCTTAACACCCCAGACCTCTGCAAATTCTCCAATAATCTCTTCGGCCATATTGATGATCGCATATTCCATCAACTGCTGCCCATTGTTTGTATATTGTTCGAACTCTTCCTCCATTCGGACGAGAACAAGGGCACAGTCGCCTTTGCAGAACGGTAATCCGTAATTCTCCAGCTTCCGACTCCATTCGTTGGCGGGCATGCGATGACCCCGCAAGGCGTCAAGAAGCAACTGGCCACGAAGAAGAGGTAAATTTTCACGAAGGGTGAACTGGGTCCGTTCATTGGAGCTGATGCTTTCCCATTCCGTATTCAACTGATCGATGGCCACTTTGACTGCTCCGAACAATTCATTGTCAGTCGGCGGTTTCAACAGGTAATCCACCGCTTGGTTCCGAACGGCCTCTTTCGTAAACTCAAAGTCGGAATGACCTGATAAAATAATGCATTTTATTTTTTTATCAAACATGCGAATTCGTTCTATTAGCTCTATGCCTGTCATTTCAGGCATAAGAATATCCGATATGACAATATCGATAGGGTGCGTCTCAAGGATTTGAAGCGCCTCATGTGCAGAATAAGCTTTATGAACCTGTTCGATGCCGAATGTGTGCCAAGGTTTGTGCATAGCTAGGTTGTCTACCCAGTGAGCTTCATCGTCTACTATGATCATCTGCATGTTACATGTCTCCTTGAATAAATGGATAATGGCGATGTTCTTCTCCAGAGGTTATCTCCCAAATAATCTCAGTCCGAAATCCTCCTAGAATTGATTTCGTGAAATGAAGATAAGAAAGATCTCCAAATTGGTGAATGATCCGCTGGTTGGTATTCCAAAGGCCGCAGCCCATTTGCTCTTGCAACGGCTCCCGCATTTTACGATTTAACGCCTCTTGCTGATCCTCCGCCATGCCAGGACCGTCGTCATCGATATAAATCCGACAGTAGCCGTTTGCCATCTCGCCGCTAATTCGAATTTCACCCGATGAATACGATTTTCCTACCCCATGAATGACAGCATTTTCCACGATTGGCTGCAGCATCAAGCGCGGGACTTGTTGGTTCAGCATTTCATCGGGTATATCGATCGTGTAATAAATCCTGCCATTGCGCAGCTTCTGAATATCCAGATAGTTGACAATCAGTCGAATTTCTTCATCCAGACTAGCCGTTTGCCTCTCCATTCGAGTTGTGTAACGGTAGTAAGCACTTAGATTATACGCCATGGAAACGACAGCCTCTTCGTTCTTCATCTGGGCCATGTTAACAATGTAGCCGAGACAGTTGTAAAGAAAATGCGGATTAATTTGAGCCTGTAATTGTTTCAATATTGCGTCCCTAGCTCGGAGTTTCTCATTGAGTACTTTTTCAATTAAACCTTGAATTTGCTGAGACATATCATTAAATCGATAAAACAGAAAAGAAAACTCATTGTTCACATTGGGGTTGATTCTTACTGAAAAATCCCCCCGTTGTACGCTCTGTAACCCACGAATCAGCTTTCTGATCGGACGTTGGACGTTCCGGTATAGCAACACGGAGGAAGAAATACCAACAACAAAAAGTAAAACCATCGCTAAGTAAAATATTTTGCGACTGAATGATATCGGGCCCAAAATTTGATCGAGCGGAACAATATCAACCAGATGCCAATCCAATAGGGGAGATTTCACAGCACTAACCAAATAATTTTTATTCCCTAATCTTACTACCTGCTGCATCGTATCTTCCAAAGACTGCCCGTCCAAATAATGGATAAGATCAGTTGATAACTGCGTGGACGCGCTGCGATTCAAGATCGGAGTCTCTCCCTTGTGATAAAAGAAAGGATCTCCTTGACCGCCTGCTTTATAGGTGTCCAGCAAATTTTGAATATTTTCGTGACCGAAGCTGGCTTCAACCACCAAATTACTTCCACTAAGCGTATTTTGTTGACCGAAAGAATCCGTATAGAACCAATAAAAGGCTTTCGGACTACCTGGGGGTACGGTTTCTCCATCACCGTAAGTCCATTTTCCAGTCATATTCCTTTTCAAATAAGTCTCATCATAGTCGGTTGTTTGAATAGCATTAGAAATGGTTTCTTTGTTCTGTTGGGAATACACCGTGTATTTAACGGGCCAGATGTTCATAATACCGGACTGCAGCACCATTTTTTCCTGGACCACATATCTAGTCTGCATGCGATCATAACGATCTTCCCAGATGTTTAATCCATTGAATTTCTGAACATTCGGATCTTTCGAAAAGGTCGTGACAAAGTCCATCATCTGATTGATCCTCGAGTCAATTTGGCTGGATAGGAAAGAGAGTTGTTTGATGTTAGATACCTGAAGCTCTTTGCTGATCACATCGAATGCAATTCTGTTGGAATAGGTAAATACGAGAATGATGGGGATGAACAAAATTAAAATGAGACCGTTCATTTTCGCAAACAGACTAAACCTGAAACCGAACTTTCTTTTGACAAACGCAATACCACTTCCTCTTCGTAGTACCATAACCGATCCCCCCACAAGATGTCCCTAACAAAACCCTATCCATCCTAACAATGTCATATAGTTTCTGTGTAGAATTTGTTGATACTATATATATCAGGGTTTCTCAAAATATACAAATAAGTTTTAAGGAACGGGGTAGAGAGCTATGGATACTAATACTGTACAGCAAGTGACTCACCAAGCTACCGAACGTGTGAAAAGGAAAAGCAGCTACAAGCAACCATGGATGCTTCATTTCATGGTGCTGCCGGCTGTTATATTGGTATTCGTATTTTCTTATCTTCCAATGTCGGGGATCATTATGGCGTTTCAGGATTATAAGTCTGGATTGGGAATAACCGGCTCTCCATGGGTCGGATTGAAGCATTTTCGATATATGTTTGAGAATGATTATTTTTTGAAAATTACGTGGAATACCCTATTCTTTGCTTGCACCAAGATCGTGATGAACTTAATCATCCCGTTTATTTTCGCCCTGTTATTGAATGAGGTAAGGAACATGGGGCTCAAAAGGTCCATCCAAACACTTGTCTACTTTCCACATTTTCTTTCTTGGGTCACACTTGCAGGAATTCTGATCGATTTGCTTTCCCAGACTGGGCTCGTCAACCAGTTCCTTACCCATGTTTTCGGTATTAAGCCGATTTTCTTCCTAGGTGACGGCAACTGGTTCCGATTTACCATTATCTTCAGTGATGTCTGGAAAGAGTTCGGGTTCAATACGATTTTCTTCCTAGCAGCGCTTACTGGCATTAATCCCGCACTGTACGAAGCAGCTGAAGTCGACGGTGCGAGCCGCTTAAAGCAAGCGATGCATGTTACCATACCATCACTTATACCGATCGCAATCGTTGTTGCAACTTTGGCACTGGGCAATGTACTGAATGCGAACTTCGACCAGGTGTTTAACTTGTATAGTCCTCTGATCTATCAGCAGGGAGATATTATCGACACATTTGTCTATCGGGAAGGTCTACTTAGTGGACAATTCAGCTTCGCAACAGCAGTCGGTCTATTCAAATCAGTGATCAGCTTAATCTTAATCATGATATCCTACCGTCTTGCTTATAGATTCGCTGGATATCGAATCTTCTAAGCGAATGCTTATGAAGCCAGCTTTCTGCGAAAACTTTAAGGAGGACAACATATGTACCACAAAACTTTAGCTTATCGCATATTTTCCGTGTTTAACAATGCGCTGTTGATCATACTCTCAGTTCTTTGCCTACTTCCGTTATTTCACTTATTGATGGTGTCATTAAGCTCAAACGCTCCTGCCAACGCCGGGCTGGTTACGTTTTGGCCGATTGGTTTTACTTTTGCAGCCTACGAAAAAACGTTTAACAATGCCCAATTTCTTACATCACTTGGGGTATCCATTAAACGAACTGTCCTTGGAACGGTACTAGCGATGTTCATTAACGCCATTGCAGCTTACGCGCTCTCGAAAGATACTCGCGTTTTTCGCGCTCGTACCGGCTATCTCTGGTATTTTGTCATAACCATGCTGTTCAACGGGGGCTTGATTCCCAACTATATCCTTATCTATAAGCTTGGTTTGATGAATACGATGTGGGCGCTTATTCTGCCAGGAATGGTAGCTGTCTACAACCTCATTCTGCTTCTTAACTTCTTCCGTAACGTTCCTAAAGATCTTGAGGAAGCTGCCTTTATTGACGGAGCCGGGCATTTTCGAACCTTCTTCATGATTTACTTGCCCATCTCATTACCGGCCATAGCGACAATTACATTGTTTACGATGGTAGGACATTGGAACGCTTATTTTGACGGCTTGATCTATATGAAAGATGCTGAACATCTGCCGCTTGCAAGTTTCATGCAAACCATTATTGTTCAAGCAGATATGTCGAAGATTGATCTGTCAGCGGTTGCCAATCAATCTCAACGAACGATCCGAGCATCTCAGATATTTATCGGCGCACTTCCAATATTGGTAGTCTATGCCTTCCTGCAACGGTTCTTTGTTAAAGGGATTGCAATTGGTGCCGTCAAAGAATGACTTTTCGATTAAAAGTTTCTAAAATAAACAAAAACCACGCTAATTTGCGTGGTTTCAGCCTATTGATTAAGTTTAACAGGCTATATTTCGACGAGGACAAGCTTATATGTAGATTCAGACGTAGTGTTCCTAAGCCTCTCGTTCAATATGGAGCCTAGGGGGATTGAACCCATGACCGCATCGCTGCCAGCGATGCACTTTCCCACCATTGGGTATTTCACTACCATAGATATGAACTTACCCAAAAAGATGGGGCAGTTCGTCTGCATATAAGAATACTACTGCAATAGCTATCAGGAGATTCAATATGGCCGGCATCACTTTTCCGATCGGATGTTTGACTCTGAAATGTGAAAGGATCGCCAATAGCATCATAATGCTTATCAATATTCCGGTCCATGCGGCAATCCCCGGATACCAGTAGCCGATAATGAGTCCTATGCATCCAACAATTTGAACGTAGCCCGTAATGACGCGGAACCATTGAGGAAGTTTAATCGAATCAAACAGTTCGACCTGATGCTTGGCTCCTGCAAGCTTGCTTCCGCCAAAGAATGCCATGGAGAAAAGCAGCCAACTTTGAATAACGATGGTTAGTATATGCATTTGTATCCTCTTCCCTTTTAATTTATTATTATACGACACCATTAGGTGTCCTATTTCATGATATAACACCATTACGTGTCCTGTAAAGCAATTTATGATTTATTTGGTGGAAACCTTCTCCATTGGGCGATTTGGATTCTTAATTAGCGGCGCGCGGGCGAACCCTGAGGGGTTCTCACCCCCATGATCCATACAAAAAACCGCGATCCAGAAGGATCGCGGTTTCTATTGTATGGAGCCTAGGGGGATGCCACTTGCATGGCAATCCCAATTAGGGATGTCCGAATCATGATTTAAATGGCTGACGAAGCATACTCGACGAGGACTTTTAGCGGTGGATTCAGACGCCGTGCTCCTGCACTTGAAGCTTTATCAATGAAGTGGACTCAACCTCTCCGTCCGCGCGGGCGAACCCTGAGGGGTTCTCACCCCCATGATCCATACAAAAAACCGCGATCCAGAAGGATCGCGGTTTTTATTGTATGGAGCCTAGGGGGATCGAACCCCTGACCTCATCGCTGCCAGCGATGCGCTCTCCCGATCAAGCTATAAATACTACCAAGATAATCGAAGCAGATCTTAATAAAAGGATGGTTCGATAATGACCCGTAACACACCATTCGGCGGACCGATCACACCGCAGCGGCAGGCATTCAAGTTTGCGTATAAGCGGAATTTGGCTTTAGAGCGCCGCGGATTACTGAAGTTGCATATGGAACAGAAGATGAAGCGTAGGATGAGAGAAAAAGAAAATGAGGAGCGTGAATGTGATGGTTGTGAATATTAAACAGAAGATGGACTCAAAGTGGGAAGAGATTACTGTGACAAAGAACGAACGTGAAGCTCTTTTTGTAAATTTCGAAGAAAATAAAGAACGTATCTCAGAATTGTATTTTGAGATTGAAATAAAGCAACTTCAATACATGTGTTTTAAACGTGATCAACTGGCGGAAATCAAAAAGACAGCTATCGATCCAGTCAGTGTGACAAAAATACAGAATGTAAATCAGACTTGCGTGGATATAGTTCGTAAAAAACTTATTGAGAACGGGTATGAAGAAAGGTTGAGACAGGAAGGTCTTATTTGAACAATGAGCTCGCACGCCGATGAAACGGATTTAAAGCGGGTTCCGCGTGTGTTATTAGGTTTTCACCGTGGTATATTAGTACCATAGGAAATCGAGAAGAGAGCAAGACACCCCGAACGCTAACGAGCATTGGCCGCGCAGCAGTAGTGAATAGCTGCGTGTGAGTCCAACTCATTGCGGGGATCGTCAGCTCTCTTTTGGTTTTCTTAGTCGCAACGATGACTAAAAATCTATGGTCGCTTTCCGACAGAAAAGACCGGTCGTTGCGATACACTTCTTTTAACTGCCGAATTCAATTAGACAAACCTCTTTCTATGTTAGAGAATATAGATGGGGGTGATTATATGAAATTAGGTCTCGATCAAGAAGATTTAAAAGCAATTATCGAAGATGCGTTAAGGTACAGTGAAATGGTAAGTAAGGATGATTTAATCGAAGCGATTAGCCGGGCTATTATGCGTAACAACATGGAAATTGAGAGCAATTTTCAAAAACGTTTACTATTCGAATTATCAAAAGAAGAGTAGTAAACAGGAAAGCACTCCACCGCGGGTGCTTTTTCTTTTGCCCGGACTCTTTGGTTGGATAGGCGCTAGTCAGTGAAGCGTTGTACAGGAGCAGCGGAAAGGCGACCTGTAATTGATTGGGTTAGACGGCTGACGGGACACAGCCTAAACGCGAGATGGCCACTCCTTCATACAGGGTGGCTTTTTAATTTAAACAAACTGCATTTAGAACGTGGAATGAATATCCTTGCGGAAACTTGGGTATTGAGGGGAACCTTACTCGTTTCACGTTTTAAGTGCGGTTTAAATAAGAGAGGTGTGGATGAGAGATGAACTTTGGTGGAGCTCTGGAAGAATTGAAACGAGGTAAAAAAGTTGCTCGTTCTGGTTGGAATGGCAAGGGTATGTTTATCTACATGGTACGTTCCACTTTTTATGATAAAGATCGTTTGATAAACGAGGCGTACACACATTTGAAAGATTGTTCAACTTGCGGCGACAGCACAGGCGTGGTAACAATCAATTCACACATTGACATGAAAGCGGCTGATGGTTCAGTTACAGTCGGTTGGAATCCTTCGCAACCAGATATGTTTGCAGAAGATTGGGGAGTAATCTAAAAGCGCCTGAGATAGCCATTTAGAGTTGAGTGCTACAAATGTATGTTCTGTACTGGAAAACGGCTGTACGGGGCGCTGAGGGCTTTGTATGAGGTGATAGAGAGGTGGATAAGCAATGATTATGTCTCAATGTGATAAATGCGGTAGGCCGTTTGAGTTGTTGGACGATTATTTAAAACATAATTGCCAACCTTTAGCGACAGGCGGCATAGTCAACGCCGACAACCTACAAAGGATTGGTGGCGTAGATCCACAGGAAGTTGTCATGAAGATAGACGGTGTAGACTTTGCTAAAGTAGTTATGGGCTATTTAGGCGGCGTTAACCCTAAAAGCATCAAAGGCCGTATCTTCGAATACTTCAACAAGCAGACCGAGAAGGGCTTGAATAAGTACGGTCACACGCTGGATGATTGTCCAGATGATAAATTCGATTGGCGGCTAATGATCATTGAGGAATTGGTTGATTGTATCCAGTATCAGCAGAAAGAAATTATTAGGCTGGAGAGGTTGTTGAATCCATGAGCAAACTAAATTGCAACATAAGCATAAAGGACTTGGACGTATTCAAAAATCTATGTTCGTGCTTCGTAGAGGCTTTTGGAATGTTGGGTATTCAAGAGCAGGAGAAGATTGCTTCAATGCTTGAAGAAAAAGGAATACTCGAAGTAACACTTAATCAGAAAGGGTTGAACCCTGATGAGTAAATGGTTGCGAAAATGGGCTTGGTGGATTGTGACTAAGGATTTTAGAAGAAACATCTATTTGAGAAGTTGGACATATATGGTCGATGGTGTTGATTATGTAATTTCAAGAGTGGAAGATCCGAAAGAATGGAAATGAAAGGTTGTTGAATCCAAATGAGTGACATCGATTTTACCGTATGCCCTAAATGTGGAAGTGATGACACTGGACATGATGAAGATTGGGTATATGAATATGGATGGTCTAAACGGATTTGCGATGGTGAAGAGGGTTGCGGCGTTAGTTATAAGGTTCACTGGGAATCCAAAGCAGTAAAAGTTGAAATTTTGGAAAATGAAAAAACCACTAGCGGGATAGTTGACACGTAGACTTCATAATCAGTAAAATGATCTTGTCCTTCTCTTCTCTCTAGTAACTAAGTACAAGGATCTTAAACACAGAGCGAAGCAATTGTGTGCTCTTGACCTGTTCTACAGATAATTTAAAAGATTGAGAAAAATATACCGGTCGTAATGCGGTTTTCAGCATTATGACTAGGCATAGGTGAATGTCCCGTACGGTTTTCAGTAGGGACAGAGGGGCGGCTATGAGCCCCTTTTCTTTATTTGTGGTCCGAAGTGACCACGGTTTTATCTTTAAAACAGCGCCTTAGTAACATTGGTGCTCTAAAGGAGATGTTGTATTGAGAAGTCCCGAGCAAAACAAAGAAACGTTGATTCAACTCTTAGAGCAGCTACTGGAGAAGTTGAAAAATGAAGACGTAAGTGTTACTCACCTTGGCGGAAGTGTCACACGAGATATTGAAGAAATGCTACCTGACACTATTGACGGTAAGTATCCTAATTTAAAAGCCACTGGAATCATCCGATACAACTTAGAAGTTATTCTTGATGATAGTTCAACAAACGAAACGGAATAAAACTAAATATGATTAAACGTGAAGCCTGTTCTTTCGAGAATGGGCTTTTTCTATTTCAGGGAAAGCGAGGTAACTCATGAATAATAGGGAACCAGTTGAGAATGCGATGAGTTGTTCTGAGTGTGAGCAACTACGAGATGACAAAGGTACTAATCGATGTGATTTGTATCACGGCGCGATAGTAACGGATACAACGGAAAAACATTGCAGGGATAGTGTTTTCTGATATAAGGAGTGATCGATCATACCAAGTGCATTAAAGAGACCATGTAATAAACCTTGCTGTCCTGAGCTCACACTCGAAGGTTACTGTCCAGCACATAAGAAAGATAAGGCACAGAAGTATGATAAGCAGCGCGGTTCACCTGCCGAACGTGGTTATACATACAGGTGGACACAGTACTCTATAAGGTATAGAAAGAAGCATCCTCTGTGTGTGCATTGTGAGAATGAAGGTAGGATAACGCCAAGCGCACACGTGGATCATATCGTTGCTGTTAAGGGACCAGATGATCCACTGTTTTGGGAACCGAAGAATCATCAAGGGTTATGTCAACCATGTCACTCGACTAAGACTGTACTTGAAGATGGTGGATTCAAAGGGAGATGAAGTGATGATAAGCAAGGTTAAGATAACAGGTGGAATGAATCCATTTAGCACAAATGTATTGATTGATGACCTACCGTTGAAAGGCGTAAGAGCTATTAGCTACAGTGTAGCAGTAGGTGGTGTTCCTACCCTAACAGCAGAGCTATTCCTGAGGGACTCTGATATAGAAGTGGATGCCATGCTTAACCTAACTGCTGAGGTGTGTGGTAAGAGGTACAGGTTGGTTGAGGTTGAGATGCCAACTAAAGGTGTCGTGAGTAGCCCAGAAGCAATAGCGGATCTAAAACGTGCATTCAATGCAGTTCAAACCATGTACGAAAAGTAAGTGAACGAGGATACGGCAGGGGGTATGGGGGCAAATTCCTCGAAAGGGGCGCTCTCCAAGACCGTGTGCCAGCTTTGTGCGCGAAATTTTCCTTTTTTGACATTAGCCCCTTAGGAGGTGGTTCATTTGGCGGGCAGAAATAAAGCTCCGATTGAGGTCCTTCTAGCGAAGGGCAAAACACACTTAACAGCAGAAGAAATCGAGGCCCGCCGTGAATCGGAAGCGGCCTTTAAATTTGGAAAGGACAAAATAAAATGTCCAATTCCTATGGATGCAACCGGCATGAACATGTGGAGAGTTTTGGTTGAAGAACTCGGTCTTTTAGGGCTAATGACGAACGTCGATGTTTACGCCTTGGCTATCTGTTGCGATGCTTTTTCGAACTATGTTAAAGCAACACGGGCAATAAAACGGGAAGGCCAAAAGTTGAAGTATACGAACACTGGTAAGGCAACGAATAAGATACAAAATCCTTCCGTCGCGATCGCTCATAAATACCACACCATCTTTAAATCATACCTTGCAGAGTTCGGGCTATCACCGGCAGCCAGGGCGCGCCTAACACTACCAGACGACGGTGATGAAGGTGAAGAGGATGACGGTCTCGATTAGCATTAATCATCCTACAACGCAGTACGCTCTTGATGTGGTGAGCGGTAAGATCGTAGCGGGTAAATACGTAATCCTGGCATGCAAGCGACACCTAAACGATTTAGAACGGCAGGGATCGGAAGGCTTTCCCTACGTCTTTAGCGACGAAAAAGCAACAGATGTGTTCACATTCGCTGAAAAGTATTGCTGTCATATTGAAGATGGATTAACAGTTCGAAAAGGTGATCCGGTCACATTCGATCCATTCCTACACTTCATTATCGGGAGTGTATTCGGGTGGGTTCATAAAGATTCAGGACTGCGACGTTTCCGGAAGGCTTACGAGCAAGTAGCAAGGAAAAATTCCAAGTCTACGACACTAAGCGTTGTAGGCTTGAAAATGTTGGCCGCTGATGGTGAGGGTGGTCCGCAAATATATACAGCCGGTACAATGCGGGACCAGGCGAAGATTGTTTATGACGCTTCAGCTGCAATGGTTGAGCAGAACAAGGTTTTAAAAGCAAAGATTAAAACTCGCCGCAACACCATGTTCCACAAAACAAACGGCGGGAAAATGCTGCCGCTTTCTAAAGAAACAAAAAAGATGGACGGATTCAATCCACACTGTGGAATTGTCGATGAGTATCATGCACATCCAACCAGTGATATGTATGACGTTCTTATTTCGGGTATGGGTATGCGTCGGCAGCCGCTGATGTTCGTTATCTCAACAGCAGGCTTTAATTTATCTGGACCATGTTACGCCGAATATGTTTATTGCAAAAAGGTTTTAGATGGCATCTATGAAAATGATGAATATTTCATCTACATTGCTGAGATGGACGAAGAAGATGATATCAATGACGAAAGAAACTGGATAAAAGCTAATCCGCTGCTTGCACAAACTGAAGAGGGATTGAAATTCCTTCGCGGTGAATTGAAAATAGCTCAGGAAATGCCTGAGAAGCGGCGCGGAGTATTCACAAAGAACTTTAATTTGTGGATTGATCAGAAAGATAATGGCTATATGCCTTTAAATAAATGGGACGCATGCGGTGTTGATGATAAAGATATGCCGGATCTGCGTGGCCGTGAGTGCTTCGTGGGAATCGACTTATCTAAAAAGATCGATTTAACCAGTATTTCATTTGAGTTCCAATTAGATGACGGTACATACGCTGTGTACTCTCATTCTTTTATGCCAGAAGAAACGTTAAAATCCAAAACGCAAACGGATAAAGTTCCCTATGCCTTATGGGTAAGCCAAGGTTGGATCACAGATACTCCTGGTGCCGTAACGGACTATCGTTTCATCAGCTCGTATATGCTGCGAGTAGTTCAGGAAAAGGGATGGAAGATCAAAGAAGTATGCTTTGACCCTTACAATGCGACTCAGTTCGCATCAGATCTCCAATCGCAGGGCTATGAATGCATTGAGATTAGACAAGGTGTTCAAACTCTTTCAGGACCGACCAAGGATTTCAGAGACATGGTCTACTCGAAGCGAATCCTTCATAATCGAAATCCAGTCTTGCGATGGGCGTTTAGTAACGCAGTTGTAAGACAGGATCATAACGAAAACATCATGCTCGACAAGGACAAATCTACAGAGCGCATTGACCCTGCGGCTGCTGTGATAGATGCCCATGTTCGGGCTTTTAATGTTCCAATCAAAAAGCCGTCAGTTTATAAAACAAGAGGAGTTGAGGCGCTTTGAATCAAATTAGAAGCAAACCAGATCCACCCGATCTAAACGACCTTCTTGCCTTAGCGGGTATGGGGGTTTTGTTTTACGGTATTCATCTATGGTCGGCGCCAGCCGCCTACGTTGTTCTTGGTGCTCTCCTATTACTAATAGCAATTGCAAGGAGTAGAGGCTAATGGGTATCTTACAAGGCGTTTGGAGTGCCACAAAAGGACCTACATCCGGGGTGTCAAAACCTTCCGAATGGTTAACTAACTTTTTAGGAGGGCGAGCATCTTCAACTGGCATCAATGTTACTGAAATGAAGGCTCTGCAGCATACGGCCGTGTACGCGTGTGTGCACATTCTTGCCCAGAATATCGCAACTCTTCCACTTAACGTTTTTCAATCTCAATCAACTGGTGGAAAGCTAAAAGCTGTCAACCATCCGCTTTATCCCGTACTTCATAAGGCTGCAAACAGTGAGATGAGCAGCTTTATATGGCGAGAAACTATGCAAGGTCATATAGGATTGTGGGGAAACGGGTACTCCGAAATTGAACTCAATAATGCAGGACAGATTATCGGATTATGGCCGCTTAGACCGGATAAAACTTATCCGTATAGGAATCCAGAGACTAGGGAGCTGGAGTATTTCACCACGTTGCCCGATGGAACAACAGTTAAATTACCAAGAAACAGAGTACTACACATTGCTGGATTCGGTTTTGATGGGATCCGGGGGTATAATCCAATCGACCTCGCTGCTCAATCTATTGGAATTGGGCTCGCTGCAGAAGAGTATGGAGCACGTTTCTTTGGGAATGGGGCTACTGTTAGCGGTGTTTTAGAGCATCCTGGTGAACTTGGTGAAGACGGCCGAAAGAATTTGAGGCAATCTTTCGAAGAACTCCATAGTGGTTTAGAGAAATCCCATCGTTTGATGATTCTAGAAGAGGGATTAAAGTACAACCAAATCGGCATTCCGCCGCAAACAGCGCAATACTTAGAGACGCGCAAATTCGCAGTGACTGATATTGCGCGATTTTATCATGTGCCTCCGCATATGATCGGTGATTTGGAACGGAGTACGAATAATAATATCGAACAGCAAAGTATTGATTTTGTAACAAACACGATGTTGCCTTGGTACACCCGTTGGGAGCAAGGTATGGACATGAAACTCATATTTGCAAAAGATCCAAAAGGTGTAAATAGTACGTATTTCACGAAATTCATGATTAATGGTCTGATGCGAGGCGACAGTAAGAGCCGATCCGAGTTTTATCACAATGCTCGCCTTGATGGTTGGTTAAATGCCAATGATATTCGTGAACTTGAGGACATGAACCCAATTGATGGAGTGGCTGGAACGGAGTACTGGAAGCCAGTCAATATGTCTCCGGATCAATCGTCATCACAGACAAAGGAGGTGAAAACAAATTGAAAAAGTTCTGGATGACAAAAAAAACGACTCCGACTGTTGGGGAATTAATTCTCTACGGAGAGATTTCTAGTACTAGTTGGTGGGGAGATGAAGTGACTCCGAATCTATTAGATGCTGAACTTAAATCTCTAGGCAAAGTCGATCAAATCAACGTTCGAATTAACAGTCCTGGTGGTGATGTTTTTGCCGGAACTGCAATTCACGCGATGTTAAAACGCCATGACGCGAAGATCAATGTGATTGTCGATGGATTGGCGGCATCTATAGCTTCGATTATCGCTATGGCTGGAGACACAATTACCATGGCAAAAGGTAGCATGATGATGATTCATCGGCCTTGGTCAGGTGTGGTTGGAACTGCTGAAGACATGAGAAATCGAGCTGATGTACTTGATAAAATCGCTGAATCAATGGCGGCGATATATTCGGATAAGTCCGAAAAGTCACCTGAAGATGTAATGTCTATCATGGTAAATGAAACTTGGTACACCGCTGAAGAAGCAGTTGCATCTGGTTTCGCCACACAAATCGAAGAAGGAATGACAATAGCCGCATCCCTTCTAGGTGAAACTGCTATTATCAACGGAGTGGAAATGGATTGGAGCCGTTTCAAGAACGCTCCAAAGCTGCCTGAGGAGGAAAAGCAACCTCCTTCTGAGCCAATCCAGCTTAGTCGAGATGAAATTAGCTCGATGGTAGCGGATATCGTCAAGAGTCTCATTCCTTCTCAGGAGCCACAATTAAATAAGCAAGAACCCGACGCTTTGGACAATGATCTAGGCGTTTTTTTATTGCGCAAAAAGCTTGAACTAAAAAATAAAACAATCTAGGGAGATGATTTGTAAATGTCCGTAAAAATCGATGAAAAGAAACAGCAACGTGCTCAACTCGTAGTGGATATGCGTACTATTCTTGACAAGGCAGACACTGAAAAACGATCTTTGACTTCTGAAGAGCAACAAAGTTATGACCGTATGGACAAAGATTTCGATGCATTCGGTGAAGATATTGCTCGCATGGAGAAACAATTGGAACGTGAAGGGTTCATGCAGTCGAGCAGTGGTCTTTCTGCTGGCAAACCGACTCCTCAACAACCTGAGGATAAGAAAAATGCTCGTGAAACTGAGGCGTACAGCAGAGCTTTCGCTAATTACGTTCGCAGCGGTCCAAATGCGATGTCACCAGATGACTTTAAAGCTCTTCAAGCAGACACGGACACTGCAGGTGGATTTGTTGTAACTCCACAGCAATTCGTTAATGAACTCTTAAAATCTATGGATGACGCAGTGATCATTCGCCAATTAGCTCGTAAATTCACCGTCGACAAAGCACAAAGCCTTGGCGTTCCGACACTTGATTCTGATCCGAGTGATGCAGATTGGACTTCTGAGGTTGATACTGGACAAGAAACGGATATCAACTTTGGTAAGCGTGAGTTAACACCACATGCTGTAGCTAAATTAGTTCGTGCTTCTAACAAGTTGCTACGTTCTTCCTCGATTGATGTGGAAGGTCTTATTCGTGACCGCCTGGCTTATAAGTTCGCGGTTACTCAGGAGAAGGCATTTATGACTGGTTCTGGGGCAAATCAGCCGTTGGGCATCTTTACAGCTTCTACAAACGGTATTTCTACTGCTCGCGACGTAAGCACGGGAAATACATCTACTGATATCGGCTCCGATGGCCTGATCGAGGCGAAATTCAAGCTTAAGCCTCAGTACTGGAAAGGCGCGCAATGGATTTTCCATCGTGATGCTGTGAAGGGTATCCGTAAAATTAAGGATACTACGGGTGAATATATCTGGAGAGCGGGCATCGAGACTGGTCAACCTGATACAATCCTTGATGTTGCATATCAAATGTCTGAATTCGCTCCAAACACCTTCACAACTGGCAAGTACGCAGGAATCATCGGAAATTTCGATTTCTACTGGATTGTTGACGCACTTGACATGGGTATTCAACGTTTGGTTGAGTTGTATGCCCGCACAAATCAGACCGGCTTCATTGGCCGTATGGAAAGCGATGGCATGCCTGTACTTGAAGAGGCATTTGTTCGTGTGAAATTAGGCTAATTAACGGAAATGGGGGCGCTTTTGCCCCCTAAAATAAAAACTAGGAGCGTGAAATATCAATGTTAGATATTAAAAATGAAATTGATGTATGGACAACACTTGCACCTTCTGCTAAAACTGCAACTGCTAACGGAACAGGGGTTGACCTTTCATGCGTTGAAGGCGCGGTTCTTTATGTTCAAGCGGGAACAATCACCGATGGTACACACACGATTTCACTACAAGAAAGTGACGACAACACCACCTTTACCAACGTTGCTACTCCGGATCTTATCGGTACCCTTGCGGTACTAACCTCTAACTCAGTTCAGCGGATCGGATACAAAGGTATCAAGCGTTATGTTCGCGCAGTAACAACTGTTTCTGGTGCGACTACGGGTGGCGTATATGCGGCGACAATTATCCGTGGTGGCCCAGCTCGCAAGAAACCACTGGCTTAGGAGGATAACGACATATGCCGAAAATTAGAATGAAGACTATGAGTGCTGGGCCTGATGGTGTGATGGCACAAGGTGGCATCTATCTTGTCTCAGCAGAGGAAGCTGAATCTCTGGTAGGTGGTAACTATGCCGAGTATCTGGATCGTCCCTTAGATGACGACCAGGACCAGAAGGAAGATGAAACTGACCTGACAGATGAAGAACTTGCTGCTCAGCTCCATCACGTTGGGGGCGGAACATTCGAGCTTCCTGACGGGGAGAAAGTAAAAGGTAAGGAAGCAGCTATCGAAGCTTTAAGAACAAAGCTGAAGAACGAAGCACTAGAAGAATAGATTAGGAATTTGGGCATCCTCGTGATGCCCTTTTTTATTAGAAAGGGTGATCGATGATGTACCAAGACTTCCGAGGAGCTTCCAAGGAGTGGGCTTTGTCCGTTGTTAGCGAGCCAGCCGATGAACCAATCACATTAGAAGAAGCCAAGGCCCATTTACGGGTTGATTTCGATGATGACGACGCTTATATCCTCGCACTTATTACAGTCGCTAGAGAGATCACTGAGCAGCGTACAAACCGCGCCTTAATCACTCAGACTTGGGATTATGTATTGGATGACTTTCCTGTGTGTAGTGAGATTAAACTGCGGAAGCCTTCGCTTCAATCTGTAACGAGTGTGAATTATACGGACAGTTCTGGTGTTGAACACATCATGCCCGTAACAGACTACGTTGTAGATACGAAAAGCGTACCAGGGCGAATCTTTTTAGGCTTTGCTAAGGTTTGGCCGGTCGCAATTCTTCAGCCTGCAGCTGCTGTTCGCATTCGCTTTGTTGCTGGGTACGGAAATGCTGATGCTGTCCCGAGGGCACTAAAACAAGCAATGTTATTCCTTATCTCACAGTTTTATGAGAACCGTGAACCAATTACTTTAAATACTAAAACTGAGATTATCCCGATGACTTTCGATCTGCTAATTGGCCCGTACAAGGTTGTGAGGCTCCAATGATGCAAGCAGGTAGGCTTCGACACTCGATCACCATTAAATACTTAAGTTCTAATCGTAATGAGTATGGAGAGAGTACACACGAATGGCTGGATTATCTAACTGTTCGGGCATCAAAAGAACCATTATTAGGTAACGAATACTTCAAGGCAGAGCAAATGCAAAGCTTGGTAGAGGTAAAGTTTAGGATCAGGTATCGAGATGGCATCAATAATGCAATGCGGATACAGCATGGTTCTGAGGTGTATGAGATCCTTTCTGCAATTAATGTTCAATCTCTGAATAAGGAATTACTCATTTACTGTAAGTTGGTGGTCCACGGTGGCTAGAAGTGGTGAAATCGAGGGCTTGCGAGAATTAGAACGAATGATGCGAAGGCTTGGAGAGGTTCCGCAAAAGGTAGTTACAAAGTCAGCTCGCGCGGGCGCTACGATCGCTAAAAAAGCGGCAAAGAACAATGCGCCAGTTGATACGGGTGCGCTAAAATCGGGACTTATTATAAAGCCGGAGCGAAGAGTAAAAGCAGGGAAAAAAGTATATGACATCATGCCAGATCCAAAGAAGAATGACATATTCGTTAAGCTTTCAAAAACGGGTAAGCGGTCATATTACCCTGCATCGCAAGAATACGGGTGGATGACTGCCACGGGGAAATACATTCCGGGATACAGATATTTGAGACATTCATTAGAGAATAATTCCGAGGCAATTGAACGGAAAGTTATTGATACAGCAGGCAAAGAAATAGATAAGATTCTCAGAGAGAGGTGAGATTGATTGAGTTTCGAACAAGCTTTGGTCATTGAGTTATCAATGATTCCAGCGCTATCAGGGAAGGTGTTTCCTCTAGTTGTTACTGAAGGGAAAACTGCTCCTTATGCTGCTTTCGGATCAAGCGAAGGTCTTAGAGATAAGACGATTGGTGGATATATTGACAGCAAAACAATCAATGTTGAGGTCAATGTCGTAGCTAAAACTTATAGTGAAATGAAGCAAATCGCCTCACTCACTCTTGAGAAAATTATCAGTTTCCAATCTCGCACGATCGGAAATGAGGCGCTATACGTTCAAGATTTAACTTACTCACAACCACTTGAATTCTATGAGGACTTACCTGATCTGTATAGAAGCCTCATTCCTTTTCAAATTCATTTATAGGAGGTCGTTAATTTGGCACAAAGAGCAATTGGTACACTGTTACAAATCGGGGCTAACTCCATCGCAGAATTGAAGTCCATTGGCGGTCTTGAGTTGTCTGCAGACACGATTGAAACGACGACACTGGCAAGTACCGGCGGTTATCGCGAATTTATCGGCGGTTTCAAAGATGCGGGCGAGGTTGCCGTAACTGGTTTCTTCAATCCGTCTGACACTAATGGTCAAATGGCTATGTATTCAGCGTTCCAATCGGGCGTAACGAATTCCTTCACTATCATTTTCCCATCTGCTTTGGGCGCGTCATGGACGTTCACGGGAGTTGTTACTGGATTTAAAACAACTGACATCGACACAGATAATGCAATTGGTTTCGAGTCTACTATCAAGGTGTCTGGATCTCCTTCGCTTGGCACAACTGCAAGTGGTGGCTTAACTGCTTTGGCTGTTACGGCAACGGGCGGTACTCTATCCCCTGCATTTGCTAATGGAAACTATAGCTACACATTCAGCGGGGTTTCGGCTACTTCGGCAACGGTGACAGCTACGGCAGCGTCACACACGTTGAAATTGTACATTGATGGCACGTACTCACAGGATTTAGTGAGTGGTTCACCTTCGGCCGCTATTACGTTGACGATTAACATCGGTAAGAAGCTGACGATCCTTGCGTATGAGTCGGGCAAAACACAGAAGGTTTACGAAGTGGTGGTCGTAAAAACTTCCTGATGACATGACACTTGAATTTATTGCTGGCTAGGACTTTAAACGGTTCTAGCCTTATTTTTATTAATCGGAGGATTGGAATCCCATGATCAAACCTACTAAAAACAACAATGATGTTGTAATTATTGAACTGGACAGACCTAGAGAACTAAGGTTCAGACATAAAGCGATGAAGAAGATGTTGGCCTTTACTGGAAAATCTGTCGAAGATATGGAACAAGAAGATCAAGACTTGAACTTGGAAGAACTCGAGTTGATCTTTTTTTACGGTTTAGAAAAGGATGCTAAAGAAAACGGAGAAACACTTACTCTTGATATGATGGAAGATATTCTCGATTACGCCCCTTCATATGAGTACATGATGGAAAAATTGCAAGAAGCCTTTACTAAATCATCTGGGTCATTTATGGGAAACTCCCAAGCGGTGACGCCTCCAGCGAATCAGGTGAATCGCCGCAGGAAGTAAAGCCATTTGATTGGCAGGAATCACTCAGGGCTGCATTGGCAGTAGGAATATCAGTTAGTGAATATGACGATATGACGCCGTTTGAGTTGAACATGCACATTGAAGAATTTTATAAGCGGGAAAAGTATATGCAAAAAGAACGAGTTGCAGCGGCTTATATGGGCGCTTATTTCGAACGG
This sequence comes from Paenibacillus sp. J22FR5, assembly GCF_059691975.1. Classification (NCBI taxonomy): domain Bacteria; kingdom Bacillati; phylum Bacillota; class Bacilli; order Caryophanales; family Paenibacillaceae; genus Paenibacillus; species Paenibacillus sp. J22FR5. The sequence goes on from NZ_JCAUAN010000001.1 coordinate 242,940, forward strand.
GTTAAAAACTGGCCTAAGTTAGAAGACGTCCTCAAAGATAAACCACAGCCAAAAGTGAAAAAGGAACAAGCTGCCGTCGATATGCTCGCGGAGGTGAAACGACTAAACGCGGCATTAGGCGGGACTGAGTATTAAAGGAAGGGGGCGGTTGTTATTTCGGTCATACGTAACCTGGTAATCCGCGCGGGAGCCGATTTTTCAGGTCTCCGCCGTGAGCTCCAAAAAGCAAACAAGGACTTAAAAGACTTCGGTAGACAGGCCAGAACTGCAGTCGCTGGAATAACCGCTACGCTCGGAGCAATCGGCATCGGATTTGGCCTTAAAACTGTTGTGGAAGATGCAATGAAAGTTGAAGCTGCTATGCAGCAAGTGAACCGCATGATGGGTAATAGTGCACCCGAATTTGCAGACTGGGCGAAGAATAGCGCGGGCGCTTTTAATTTATCTCGTTCTGAGGCTATTCGCTTTGGCGCTACATTCTCGAACTTGGTTTCCACTTTTGATACAAACACCTCTGATATATCGAATCACACGAAGGAACTATTGAAAGCATCGTCAGTGATTGCGGCTGCAACTGGCCGTGATATGGGTGATGTTCTGGAAAGAATTCGAAGCGGTAGAGAGTATGCCGCCTAGAGCAGAAATGCTCTATGAAAAACTGGGGAAAATCGGTGAAAGCTAAATCGGCAAAATGCGGAATTTATTTAAAATAAGGTGATTAGTATTACACTTCACGCCATTTACAAGATTGAATGTTTGGCAACTGGAAAAGTATACATTGGTCAGTCCAAGAATGTTGAAAAGCGTTGGAAAGAACATAAAAATGATTTACGTTCTGGTCGTCACCATTCAATAAAATTGCAACGGGCTTGGGATAAGTACGGTGAGGAAAAATTTGAACACAGTATATTAAAAATGTACGAGGAATCAGAAATTGATGCAGCTGAAGTTTATTGGATAGATAAATTCAATTCAACCAATAAACACAAGGGGTTTAATAATGAAAGTGGAGGCAGGGCAAACAAAATACTTTCCGATGAAACAAGACAAAAAATAAGTGATGCCTGTAAACGGAGGTACCCAGTTTCTTGCAAGTATCTAAACTCACCACAATCAATCGAGAAAAGGAAAAAGGCACTTGGTGGTGTGAACAATCCCATGTACGGCAGAAAGGTATCTCTCGAAACAAGACTGAAGCAATCACTTGCTCACAAAGGAAAGATGACAGGCTCTCTAAATCCGATGTTCGGCAAACCAATTAGTGCCGAACGAAAAGAGCGGTATAGTATCATCTTTTCTGGTGCAGGGAATCCATTCTTCGGAAAGAAACATTCGGATGAAGCTAGAGATAAAATAAGATCCCGCGCAACTGGGAGGAGTCATACGGCTACATCACGCGCTAAAATGAGCAATAAGAGACAGGGTAAAGACAATCCCGCCGCTCGTCCCGTTGTGTGTTTGACGACAGGTAAGGAATTCGATACAGCAAAAGAAGCGGCTCTGTTTTATAACGTTCATCCCAATGGCGTCCGCATGTGTTGCCGAAACGAACGTACTTATGCTGGAAAGCTAGAAGATGGAACCATTCTTAGATGGAAGTTCAAAGAAGTAAGTCACCTACCGCAGGGTGACTTACTTTGTTTGCCGACATGCTAATACCGAGAGGGCTTGAAATCACAAGTCTTTGTAACGCGTAGGCGCTGAGCGATAAGAGAGCAAAAATGCGCCCAAGAGTCTCCAGCCCCGAACGTCGCTTTAGTAGGGCGAGGGTGAAAATGTACGCTGAACCGAGGATGAAGGAACATCCTATCATGCGGCGAAAGCCCCGGAAGCAGAGGATAAAAAGCCTTTGCGATAACACAATGATGCTCGGTAATACCGAAAGTATTGAAGATTTAGGCGTCAACGTTAACGCCTCAATGCTAGAGAGCACAGATGCCTTTAAGAAGTTTGCAAACGGCAAGTCATGGGATCAACTGGATTTCAAAGTAAAACAGCAAATTATCATGTTCGGTATCCTGGAACAGACCACGAAGAAGTATGGCGATACATTAGCAGATAACACTGCTTCTAGGCTCGGCGCTTTTACCACTCAATTAAAAAATGTCCAGCTAAGTTTAGGTCAAGCATTCCTCCCTATTCTTAATGTCATACTTCCATCTCTGACCGCTTTTGCGACTTCTCTTTCTCATATCATGTCTGTTGTCGCTCAATTCTCTCAAGCTTTATTCGGCAAGGCAGACATGACAAAGGGAGCAAAGGCGACAGATGCACAAGCGGCGTCAGTCGGCAAACTAGGGGACTCTTACAAACAAGCAGGGAAAGCCGCTCAAGGGGCACTGGCTGGTTTTGATGAGGTCCACACCCTTTCAGACACAAGTGGAGGTGGTGATGATGCAGCAACAGCGGCTGGAACAGGAGCGGATGCCACAGGTTCAGGTCAAGGATCCGCACTCGACTCTATTTCAGCAGGAGCACAAGCGGCAGCAGACAAGATAAAAGAAATTTGGAATGGCATAAGTTCTTTCATCAAAGAACACAAGGATATCATAATTGCGGCATTGGGCGGAATTGCTGCTGGATTCGCTACTTTCCTCCTAGCCACAAATTGGTATGCCATTATCTCTGGGCTAGTTGCAGCATTCAACGCCTTAAAACTTTCCATCGTCGCTACGTGGGCTGCAATTAGTTGGCCTATTGTTTTGATCGTAGCGGCCGTTGCTGCATTAGTCGCAGCATTCATATATTTCTACCGAACGAACGAAACATTCAAAGGTGTTGTTGATGGGATTTTAAAAGCCATCGGCGATACGGCGGTTTGGCTATGGAACAACGTTCTAGTTCCCTTTGGTCAGTGGATAGGAACTGTCTTCGTAGCTGCTTGGGATGGGTTAACAGTGGCGGCTGAATGGCTATGGAAAAATATCCTTATACCTCTGGGTAGCTTCCTATCCTGGTTTTGGCATAACGTTGTAGAACCTCTAGCAACCGTTTTAGGTGACGTTCTCGGGGTTGCATTCAGCACGCTGGCAGACATAGCTAAATCCTTCTGGGAAAACGTAATGAAGCCGTTAGGAAAGTTCTTGGGGGAAACATTCCACCCAGTTATAGAAGCGTTATCCGCGGTATTCAATGTTCTATGGAATGACGTATTGAAACCGTTCGGCACTTACTTAGGCGAAGAACTCAAAGGACATTTCCAATCCATAGTTGATATCGTTTCGCTTCTCTGGAACGATGTATTGAAACCTTTAGTTACCTGGGTAGGAGCTACTTTGAAAACTGAGTTTGAAACAGCCTTCAAAGCTATCGGTACAGTAATAAAAGACTTACAAACAGCGTTTACGGCGCTAATGACGTTTATCACTGGCGTATTCACAGGAGACTGGGAGAAAGCTTGGACAGGCGTCAGGGACGTATTTAAGGGCATATTCGACGGCCTATATACAATCGTCAAAACACCTTTGAATCTTATTATCGACGCTATCAATGCCGTTATCGACGGAATTGGTTCAATAAAGTTCGATATTCCAGATTGGGTTCCTGGCTTAGGGGGGAAGAAGTTCGGAGTAACAATTCCTCGCATACCAAAACTAGCCCGTGGCGGTATCGTAGACGGCGCAACGAATATGGGTAACTATATAGCCGGTGAAGCAGGTGCGGAGATGGTTGTACCTCTTGAGAATACTTCATTCGTGGATAAAGTAGCGAGTGCGTTGGGAACCGCAGTCCTCACAGCTATGCAGATGGGTAGCAATAAAGGTGGATCAGGTGAAACAGTCTTTAATATCGACGGTATAGCGATTGCTCGTGCTATTGCACCTTACTTAAATAAAGAAAGTAACCGAGTTGGTGGAGCAATGATTACCACGTCATAAATGGGAGTTGGTTGAATATGACGGCTTTGATTAACATTGGCGGAGTAGATCTTCCTACTCCCTCAGATTTCACATATGGAATACAAGACATCAAAAAAGCAGAGCGTAACACAAATGGGTCCATGATTTCAGAACTGATTGCAACAAAAGCAAAGCTTGATCTTTCTTGGAAATATGTAACGCAAGCGCAGTTAACTTTGATATTGAATGCCGTAGCTCCGAATCTTTTCGACGTAACCTATTTCAATCCACAGACGGGGAGCAATCGAACTGCCACATTCTATTGTGGAGATAGGTCGATTGGAATGATCGACTTTCTAGGCGGGGTCGGGAGATACAAAGACGTAAAATTCAATATTATTGAAAGGTAGGTACATATATGTATCCAACGAGTTCCAGTTTCAAAAACAACATATATGCACCTACCAGACGTACAACAGGGCGCGTTACATTTGATATTTCGGATCTAACGGCGGTCGGTGATGTGGCGAGCATTACTGTTACCTCAGAGTCACCGTTGAGTGTGAAGTCACAGCTTATAGATAAGATCAGAAGTTCAACATACAACACAGCTACACTAGAGCAAGACCGTTTCAAGTTGGACGGTTCTTTTTCTTTTCCTGACGATACAATTGCGAATAACGGTGAATTGGGTTGGTTGAGTTCTGTTATTTGTGACTCTTCGAGAGTTTTCACGCCAAACCAAACAATAACATTCACATTCAATGCTAACCACTCTAGCGCGGGCTTGACGGTCACATTTGACCAAGTAACAGGGGAATATGCTACTGACTTCGATATGACCGCTTATGACGCTTCGAACGCTGTTATAGCGACTACCTCAGTGACAGGTAATACAGATGTTATAGCTGTTCCGTTAGGGCAATTGCTCAACTATAGAAAGGTATCCGTAACTATCAAAAAATGGTCGGTACCCAATAGGCGGGCGCGGGTTATGGAGGTTGATTTCGGGTTTGTTAAGCAATACGACGATGACGGCCTAGTTTCAATGAATCTCATTGAGCAAATGGATATACTTACTGGTCAAATGCCTTCGCCTGAATTTAAGTTCACGGTAGACAACAGCGATAGGGCTTTCAACATCTTGAACCCTACTGGATTTTATAAATACTTGCAGCAGAAGCAACAAATATATGCTGAGATTGGTCTTGAAACAATTAGTGGTTTCTTTGAGTATGTACCACTAGGAACGTATTATTTGCAAGATTGGCAGAGCAATGAAGGTAGTTTAACGGCTACATTCACGGCTCGTACTAACTTAGATTTCATGGCATCGTTCGATTATGAGAACCTTTCGTCGTCCACAAAAACACTGTATCAATTTGCGGTCGATATGTTCACGCTTTGCGGTATCACGAATTATTCGATTGATTCAGCGTTAACCTTGATCAACACAAACTCGCTCGTCAAAAAAGCAAACTGCAAGGATATTTTGCAGATGATTGCAATTGCAGGATGTGCCAATATTTACGTGACACGGGGTAGCATCATCACACTGAAATGTAATCCCACTTTGATCGGCGCTCCAGTCGATACAGTCGACTTCGACAATATGTACAATGAGCCTCAGATTGCCTTAGACAAGGCTGTAAAGCGTGTAGAGGTCACGTACTGGTCAAACCTTTCAACATCCGCAATCGTCGGTGTGAACTCAACTACTGACACGCTAGGCGACACGTTGAAGCTTGAAAACAACACACTAATAAACGATTCAACCAGAGCTACATCAGTGGCTAACTGGTTCTTTGCTCAGCTCAAATACAGAGCCACATACCGCATTAACTGGCGTGGGAATCCTGCTGCTGAGCTAAATGATGTTCTATCATTTGAGAACTCATATGGAGCCAATATGAGCGCCTACGTGATGAGAAATGAACTCAACTATGTCGGATATTTACGAGCTAACACAGAGGCAAAGGGGACGGTTAACTAATGGCATGGATAACCCCTAAGACGGATTGGAACAACGCGAATTATATAAATTTCGCGGATTGGAACAGGATCGAAAATAACATTCTGGAACTAAAAAATTACCTTGTAAGCATTCAATACGCCGTACCCACCCCAACAGCGACGAACACAACACGGGACAATACAAGCATTGACTACCTATCGAGCATAAACCGCATAGAGAACAACCTCGATGCTATCAGGCTTGCTTTTATGACACCACCCGCATACTTAGCAAAAAAAACGTGGTCGGTTGGGATAACGTTCGATTACACGGATGCGAACAGGTTAGAAAGCAATACAAATTCATTGCTTAACATGGGTATGATGGTTTTCCAGAGTTATAGATATTGCGGGGCTATTGTTTGTGGCTCGGAAGGGATGGTTATTTAATGGCTTCTTACACTAAAACAGTATGGCAAGATCGTTCAGTCCAGTACCCGAACAGGTACGACAAATCTTTAGAAACGTCGTCGTCTGTCACGCTTATAGCTAATGCAGGGACTATTACACAAGCAGGAACGGCGGTTAATGTGTCTAACCTGAACAATATCGAACAAGGTATTGCTGACGCTCATACAAAGGCTGACGCAGCTACAGCAATTACTAATATCTACGCTCAACAAAACTTAGGAGGTTTCTAACATGCCCGCAAATGTGCAACCTATTTTTCCACTAACACCAACGGTATCATATACATCATCAGCTATTACAGGAGCCAACACTGCTAAAGATGGGACAGGTTCGGTGGCTACAATCGTCACGGCTGGTACGAATGGTCAAAGAGTAGATTTGATTAAGATTCGGGCGCTAGGTACTAACGTTGCAACTGTAGTGAGATTCTTCGTCAACAACGGAGCGGCAAACTCCACGCCGTCAAATAACAGCTTATTCTATGAAGTGACTGTTCCTGCAACAACTTTAAGTGAAGTAGCGGCGCAAACAGACATAGCACTCGCCTTCGATGGGGTTAACTTGCCTCAACTCTACCTACAATCAGGGTACAAGATTAATGTAACCATAGGTACAGCGGTGGCGGCAGGACTACAAATAACGTGCTTCTCAGGCGCATACTAGGGGGTATAGGATATGCCATTTCCGGGCGGTGTACAAAGCGGTGGAAATAGAATTGACGTAACAAAACTAACACCATTTACTGCAGAAGCTAGTGGAATAACTTCTACTGGTGGTTCATTCATAACTTTACTCAACATAGTTGGCAGCGGATATTTAGAAACTTTTTTCGCTCTTATTACGTCGGTAACTTCGGTATATCAAGTTAGAGTAACAATTGATGGAGTAGTTAAGATTTTTCTTGCTAGTTCTGGTACATTGGCAGATAAACCAATTGGTTTGATTAATCAGAAGGAACTATCTCCAACAGCGACAGCTGGAAATTTAAATGTTAGAAGACCGACTAGCGCATCTGCCCTTAACATGGGTGGTGGTGTAATTGCAGCGAAACCATATCCCACAATTGATGGAAGTGACGGACTTATAGTATTAGGCGGATCATCTAATGTTTATTTCTATAATAGTTTACTGTTGGAAATTTCAACAAACAGTAATGCTGGTGCATATCGTTATTCGGGGGCGTATAAATCATGAGTCATTACATTGATGATGGTTCAAATGTCTATTACCAAGGCGAAGGCATTACTCAGCTTATCGGTTCTACGTCTAAAGTGGAAACAATCCGCATCGACACCGAAACCGTCGAAGATATTTACTACACATTTGACCTAGAGTTTGGGGAATATGTAGAGCAAACGCGCACTACACGAAACGAACTATGGGATGATCCAGATGGTCAATTTAATCTCGAAAAATATAAACAAGTAAAAATTGATTTTTTATTGGGTTTATATACAGAAGAATTAAATAGTGGATTTGCAACTGATGCTTTAGGCTCTACTTCAGAATTTAGTTATGACGATACGGCGCAAAAACGGTTCACGAAAAAAGCAGCTCAGATCAGTAATAATCCATCCATTACAACAATCCCGTGGGGAACTAAGTATGATGGATTCGTTACTATGACTCGTGAACAGTTTATCGAAGTACTCAATGATGCAGCACAACATGAAGAAACTTTGGCATTCAAGTTGCTCTATGCAGAGGCCAACATCATGAACACGACAGCAAGAGATCAAATTGATGCAATAGTAGCTGGTTGGTGATTGTGTGAAAAGATACTTCTGGAATCTTTTAATAAGTATAGATCAAATGGTCAACACACTTTTAGGTGGTTTCCCAGATGAAACGCTGAGCTCCAGAATGGGAAAGCGCACCGATTGTAAGGTGTGCAGGTTTATTTGTGGGTTATTGAATTTGCTTCAGAAGGATCATTGCAAAAAGTCCATTGAGAAGGATGAAGGGTTACCGATGTAAAGGAAGGAGTCTGATTTAATTGTGATAAATCTACCTGTATTGAAACGTGGTGATACATTTTCCTACACCGCGACTTGGACTGATGCTTCCCTCGTAGAACTTAAGTCACAGGTAAGGGACTCATTAGGTAAATTAATTTCAGACGTGGTAATCGAAAATACTGAAACACCAGGAACATTTCGACTTAGTGTTTCGAATACGAAAGCTTGGCCTTTGGGATCTTTATTCACAGACATCGAACGAACAACAGGAGGAGTCACGATATCATCCGATACGATGATTATTCCTGTAGTTAAGGACGTGACACAATGAGTAATCAACCGATAAATGTAACCCCTGCCCCGGCAATTGCCCCGATTATAGTTACAACCGGAACGAAAGGTGATAAAGGGGACACAGGAAGTGCGGGTCAACAAGGTCCTCAGGGGGTCCAAGGTCAACAAGGTATTAAGGGAGACAAAGGTGATCAAGGTCCGCCTGGCGCTAGCGGTGCGGTTCCTGAGTTTGTTATGAAAGATGCATGGACTACTGCAGGAGCTAAAACCTTCTCAGAGAGCATGCATAAATTTTACATTCTTAATACAGGTACCGATGATTTAATATTTACGATCAACGGAATTGCAATACAAGTCCAAACGGATGAAGAATTTGAAGATATTTTCGATCCCTTTACACAGGTTCTAATTAGCTCAACTAGCACATTTAATGCTGAAGCTAGCGCATTAATCCCTGATTCCGTTATTCCAACGTACAGTGTAAAAGATTCCTTTAGTGGATCAACATCCCTAGCGAGGTCTTTCACTGGTCCTGTATACGGAATCATACTAAGCAATGATGGCTTGAGTGATTTAACTTACAATGTGAATGGAATTACTCTCATGGTTCCATCTGGTGAGGTATACGAGAGAAATCTTGGTTCACTTACACAACTTTCAATTTACACAACTGTTCCTTTCCGCGCTATTGCAAAGAGTACCTATGGTGTAGCCATAACTGGTACAACAGTTGATATAACTCCACCGGTTGTTACAGCAAGCTCTAATGGAGGATTATTCAATTCAACTCAGTCTGTCATCTTATCAGGTACCGATAATAGCGGAGGAGCCGTAACCATTTACTATACGTTGAATGGAGCCGATCCTACACAAAGTAGTGCTGTTTACAGTGCCCCGATCTCAATTAGCTCTTCGGCTACACTGAAGTTCTTTGGTAGGGATAACTCAGGAAATGTAAGTGCAATACAGACGGTCGCATTTGTGATAGACACGACAGCACCAGCGAATGTAACTGGTCAAAGCATAAGTGGAGCGACTAGCACTACATTAACCATAAATTGGACAGCTAGCGTATCTACAGATGTGTCTCAGTACCTCATCTTCTATGGTGGTACACAAGTGGCTACTGCTGCCTCTACTGCTACTTCTATCACCATGACCGGTCTAACACCGCTGACATCCTACACCTACACAATTAAGGTTAAAGACGTTGCGGGTAATATCTCTTCTGGCGTTTCAGCAACATTATCAACTACCGCACCTCCTATCCCTGCTATACCAGCAGCTCCTACCGCTACACCTGGCAATACTCAGGTTGTATTAACGTGGACAGCTTTATCGGGTGCGACGAGTTACAAAGTATACAGGGGCGGTACATTGATTGCTAGCCCAACAGCAACGACGTATACCGACACTGGACTAACCAATGGAACTTCGTACTCGTACACTATTTCAGCGGTAAATGCAGGTGGTGAGTCATCTCAGTCTTCATCTACATCTGCTACACCTGCGGCTCCAGTATTGCCTTCTGTACCAACCGGATTAACTGCTACTCCTAAGAGTACGAAAGTGGACTTGGCTTGGACTGCTGTAGGAGCGGCCACATCATATAAGGTATATCGCGGAGGAGTTCTCGTAGGCAGCCCTAGCACAAATGGATATACAGATACTGGCTTAACCAATGACTCATCTTATTCCTATACTGTTTCCTCAGTAAACGCGAACGGAGAATCCTCACAAACGAGTTCCGTTAGTGCTACACCAGTTCTTAACCCTGCTAGTGGTTTGAGCGCAGGTACCTTTACTTCCAGTTCAGCGACACTCACATGGACGCTATCCTCATCAACTGATGTAGCTAATTATGAGGTTGCGTATTCTTCAAATGGGGGGAGTAGCTATACTGTAGCAAGTTCAAGTGTGAGTCCTACTGCTACAACCTTTACTATCTCTGGATTAACTGTAAGTACTGCGTATACGTTTAGGGTAGTGGCTCTAGATAGTGGCGCTGTAAGGTCGTCTGCGGTTACTACTACTGGATCAACTACGGCACCTGCTGTTATAGCCTCGGATAGCTTCAATAGGTCTAATACCTCAGATGGAGCAGGTAACGTAGGAAATACGAATAATGCTCAAGGTGGAACAACCAAGACGTGGGCTTGCACATACTCGGAGTACTATGGAATTAACGGAAATGTGGTTTATAAGCAGGCGAGTGGTGCCTATCTGAATAGGACGTGTAATCTAGATGCTGGAGTCTCTGACTATACCACATCTGTGAAAATGTCAGTAGGTGCAGCTATATCCGTCCCTGGTGTTCAGTCAGTTGTTCGTTATGTGGATGACAATACGTATGTAGCCGTCCATCCAAACGGAACAAATTACCTCATTGTTACAAAATATGCTCCAGCTGCTTATGACACACTGGGTACCATTAGTGTTACGCCTACTGATGGCGATGTGATCAATATCACTTGTAGCGGGTCTAGCATTACAGCTTGGGTAAACTCATCTACACCCGTAACCGTAACGGAAACACAAGGACAAACCTCTTCTAAGGTTGGCTTCTTAATAAATGATACAGGGAAATTCGATGACTTTAAGGTGAGTTCATTGTAATTAATCATAAAAGGGAGTGAGCGGTTTATGGGTCTTATCAAAAAAACTGGCAGCTCTGGTGGGGGAGGGGGTGGTTCGGCGACTACCTATACAATAGAGCTAGGTCGTTGGGGTATCAGGAACGACCTCACATCTGCGGAAGCTACCACTACTGGTATTAATAATGCTCTGATCTGGGCCACAGCAAATGGATATAACCATGTGTACTTACCGGCTGGCAGGTACAGTATTGGTATGGTAGGAATCAAGATGGTTAGTAACATGTGGCTAGAACTAGATCCATCGGCTAGTTTGGAGATTGTAACCAACTCTAGCCCTGGTTATTCTATTGTTAGCTTCTATAGGGTATTCCACTCTAAAATTTCAGGTGGAAAGGTCATAGGAGATGTACTAACGCATATGTTCCAAACTAGTGCCACTTGGGTGCGGGGAGGAGTTAATCCAGATGGAACCTACAACTCTAATCCAAACCTTATACGAAGCTTACCTTTAGATCGCAGATTGCCTCTAAACTCCTGTTTGGATAAGTTCCGTCTATGGCTTCCTTCCGGTGGATCAGTACCAATAACAGCTACGGGGTACTCTTTTTGGGAGTATAAGGATGTTGTTGGTGCGTCATCCCTCAGTATCACACGTACTGATGGTGTACTTGCTCCTGCATCATCAACAGGTCGAGGATGGCTAGCAGATAAGGCTAATGCTAACCTACTTGTTTTCTCCATAGACATTACTGCAACTCCTATGTCTGATGCCGATATTGCGTTATTGACGGCTAAGGTGGACGGGGAAGGATACACACACGAATGGGGTTATGGAATCTCTATTGAAGCAGGAGCGCATATAGAAGTTGATGGTATTGAGATATCACAATGTACGGGAGAAGGAGTATATACTGGTTGGATTTATGAGAATGATCCAGCTAACTATACTGCCGATAACAGCGTTGGGCATCATGTCACTATACGGAACTGCAACATACACCACTGCCGCAGACAGGCTATATCTCTTACATCACATAATGATGTGTTGATCGAAGGTTGCGAGCTTCATCATATCGGGTATAACGGAAACAGTCCATCTAATAGCAACCAATACTTTACTGCTCCTGGATTCGGCATTGATATCGAGTCAATGGCTGGAGAAAGCAATCTGCCCTACAAACAAGAACGGGCTGGTATTGACGGTCTAGAGGTAAACTACAGAATCATGATTAGAGATAATTATATTCATCACAATAACAAAGGCCACTATGACAACACAGACGGACCCTATGCTACTGTGGAGAATAATGTATTCGAAGGCATGAATATAGGTGGAGTTTATGCCTGGAACTGTCCTTACCAAGTGTATAGCAATAACGTAGTCAAAAATGCTCTTTTCTGTGTGAATTATGACAACGTTTGTGATGGACTAGAGCTAAATGACTCACAACTCGTCATATCATCCGCACATGGAGCAGTGATTAGGAACGTCTATGGATTCAATAGTTCCTTTAGCGGAGCAGCTACTGATGGATACTTCGGTGCTCCAACCGCCTTGAACGTAGGCACAGGTACCTTTAGTGTGGCAAGTCATGATATGGGAGCTTCAGGTGCTAAGGTGGTATTTGAGCAATGGAGCGGTAGAGTTCCAGCTGGAATCACACCAGGAGACTTATATTATGTGGTAAACCTAGTTGGTAATACTTTTCAAGTATCTACAACTCCAACGGGATCTCCAGTCACCATCACAGACTCAGGAGTAGCTGGATACATCGTAGCACGTTGGGACTACGGTAAGGCTTATATAGAGAATGTAATCATGCAGCGTAATGATAAAGACACCCGAGTAGATCCTTTAGTACCTAATAGCATCGGCCTTAGTGGAGGCTATGTCATTAAAAACTTCACAGTAAATAAGATAGGTTACACCTTTTCCTGCCCAGATAACTGGTTGGGTAGACCCTTATTGATGGAGGGCCTAACCGTAATTGATTCAACAGGCAAACTAGATGGAGCTATTGTAACTGATAGCAAGTTTGTATCCTCAAATACAAATGACATGAGTATAGGGGTATTCCAAAGCCAAAATCGCAGATGTGTTGTAGAACGCAGCTATTTCGAGAACATAACTGTGGATTTAGGTAACACTCTTATCAAGGACTGTGACTTCATTAAAGGTTCTTGGTATAAGCTCAACAATGCTAGTGCAAGCTCAACCCTTTTAAAGAACTACCTAGAGAATATGGCTGTCAACCTACACTTTGTTACTACTGCCAATCTGGTAAGGATAGCACAATGCACATTCAATAATGTCACTAAGGATACTGGTTCTGGTGTAACGCTCGCGTCTAACTTCGACTTAATTACGGGGGTAACTTCGTAAAGAACAAAATAGGTCCTCCTCATATGAATGAAGAAGGACCTATTATAGAATTTCTCAATAGTGAGTTTAAATGACTTAACTATAGCAATAGCTAGGAAATTCAGATCCCTCATCTCCATAATCAGGAGGCAAAGAAGGACAAAACATGGTGTCTTCAACCGCTAGAGTTTCTAAACTGGGTGTTACCCATTCCTTTTTCGTCATACTTGCATCAAACCTCCTTTGCTCGTTCTTTATAACGAATTATAAATGGGTAAGTTGAGTTTGACAATAAATATTTATTTGCTTGCTCCGATCTCATCGGGGCTATTTGCGTACCTAAAATGCGAGGGAGATGTAATCGATGTACAAAAAACTATTCACTGATTTGCTTGGGATCTCAACTACACAACAGGTCGCAGTAACAACCTCCACAGGAGTTCTAGGTGCGATACTTACATATTCATTCGGGGGGTGGAGTGACTTGCTAAGTTTATTTTTATGGGCCATGGTCGTTGATTACATTAGTGGAATCTGTGCTTCACTAAAAGAGGGAACTGGCCTAAGTAGTAGCATTGGTTCTAAGGGGCTAGCAAAAAAAGGTGTCATGCTTCTTGTTGTTATGCTTGCACACAAAATAGATACTTTATTTGGCTCCAATGTCGTCATGACTGGAGCCATTTATTTTTATTGTGCCAATGAGTTAATCAGCATTACCGAGAATTTAGGTCGAATGAACTGTCCTTTGCCCCCGGGGTTAAAGCAAATCATCCAGGTATTGAAAAGCAAAGGCGATGCGCCCACGAACGATAAGGATGTGCAACTATGAGAAAATACACGGTAAAACCGGATAAGCACGATTCGCGGGATCGCATTTTCAAGAAATCGCCGAAGGATATTAAGCCATTGCCTGAGTTCGTGGATCTACGCCCGAAACAATCACCCGTATTCGATCAGGGCGCTTTAGGTAGCTGCACAGCAAATGCTATTGGCTCAGGGTTCCGTGAATACTTACAGATTCGTGACGGGCACAAACTCGTACAAATGGCTAGACTATACCTCTACTGGCATGAGCGCGACTTAGAAGGAACGGTGAATGAGGATTCAGGCGCGTATATTCGGGATGGCTTCAAGGTGCTACAGACGAAAGGTTGTGCCCCTGAATCGCTTTGTCCTTATGATGTTGCAGAGTTCAGAACAAAGCCAACAGCAGCAGCAGAAGCGGCAGCGGTGGCCTACAAGATCAATGAATACCACAGAGTATTGACCTTCACAGACATGCAGCACGCGCTTGCTGACGGACTACCTGTTGTCATTGGGATTAAGGTCTACGAATCATTCGAGAGTCACGATACGTCATTGACGGGCGTTGTGACTGTGCCTAAAGCTGATGAGAAATTTTTAGGCGGTCATGCGGTGCTTGTCGTTGGTTATCAGAAATTCAGTGATGGCAAAGTATACGCAATTACTAAAAACTCATGGGGCGTTGATTGGGGTAATCGTGGATATGGCTACATTCCGCAAGAGTTCTTTGACAAAGGTTTTGTTACGGACATGTGGACGGGTAATGTTAATACGCCTAAGAAAGTGTTACCGGAGGATTTAACGTTTAAAGATTCAATCGACATTGCGGTTAAATACGGGATCTTCGATACTCCTGAATTTTGGACAGGGTTTGAAGAAGCTTTCCATAATGGAACATTGACCAACGGTTCTTATGAATACGTGTTGCTAGGGTTCCGCAAATGGGCGGCAGATGCAGAAAACCAACGAGGCTAGGAGGAGTCAAGGATTATGACAAAAGGTTTTGATACTGCAACCCCGTTGACGGCCGAGACTGCTGAAGCATTCGCATCCGATGGATATTCTTTTGCAGCTCGTTACCTAGTCCCGAGTGGTGGGAAACGGTTGACGAATGCTGAAGCTGAGTTAATCAATCAAGCAGGCTTGGATATTGTGTCAGTGTTCGAGACTACAGCGGATAGAGCTCTCGGAGGGCGTGCAGCGGGATTGGCTGACGGCGCCGTAGCTGTGCAGGTTGCCAAGAATGTTGATCAGCCGGTTGGAACATGCATTTACTTCGCTGTGGACTTCGAGGCTACGAAAGCTCAAATGGCAACGGTGGTTGATTATATTAGGGCATCCAGTGAAGCTACTCCCGAATATACGACTGGTGTGTACGGCTCTTATGCGGTTGTAGAAGCTATGCGAGCTGCGGGCGCATGTTCACGTTTTTGGCAAACAAGAGCATGGAGTTACGGAAAAGTGTCGGAATATGCTAATATTTATCAATACGATTGCGGTCCGGAAGGTCTAGGATTATCCATGAATGGAATCAGTGTAGATCTGAACGAAGGATCTGGAAACGAAGGCACTTGGAACACCCTGAAAAAGGAGGATGAAACGATGTTGAAGGCAGAGGATGCAAACAAGATTATTGCTATTCTAAAGGCGGTTTACGATTTATCTCCGAATCCTGAGATTGGCCGACTAGCTGACGAATTACGCGCTGCTTCAGGGCAACCTAAAGAAAACGCATGATGTAAAACGACAAATCCCCCACTGGCCGTGATGGCTGGCGGGGGATTTTTTTGTTTAGAATTTTTTTATTAGGTCATCATAAGCGGCCTTAAGATCAGCATTCGTAGCACTTTCTAAATAAATGTAACTCATTTTATTTTCGACAACCAAAACAATTAATTTCTCTTGGTCGGTCTGAATTAAAGTCAATGATCCACTTTTACTCCCTGCCTGGTATGGAACGTTTTTTATCACTTTCGGGGACGTATATAATTTCATATCGCTTTTCTTTAGATTTACGCTTAACGAAAAAAGTGATTTAACTTCAGGATGGATCTTATTTTCCAAGAAAGTTTGGCGTGCTGTTGTATCATCATTTATCATAAAGGTATTTACGTATTCTAATGCTATTTGATCATCTGTTTCCTTTTGAACTGATGCACCCTTTTGAACAATACTTATTTCCCGTTTATCCCCATCCCACTTCACATCTGCTCCGAGCGATTCACTTACAACTCGCAACGGTACATAACTCGATCCATCCACAATCTGAAGATCAGCATTAATCAACTTCCCGTTTATCAATAGTTTAATATCCGATGCCGCATAAGCTCCCACAGCAACCGAAGCTGCGATAATCCCCGATAGTCCAAGCGCGATCAGTAATTTCTTTTTCAAGCAAATTCCTCCTCAGGTAAATAATAGAATACAAAATGATTCTATATAACTACGTATAATCCTCTAAAAAGGATTCAAAATAAATCCCTATTCCTTCCAACAACTCGCATCACAGGATCCTAAATCATACCATCCTCCATTTTTAAATTGGTACCTCTCCATAATATCAACGGTAACAATGGACACCAACATACCCTCGTAATAAGGTTTTGGCACATCATCCCATCTTTCGTAAAAATCCTTTGTTTTGTAGTAAGCATATGCCATAAACTTATACCAAACGATTAAATGCCAAGGTTTTTGCAACAACAACTCATCACCAGTAATTGTTTTCCCATATCGCTCATGTATATATTTTGAAACAAAATCGGATGTTTCTCTTCGTGTAATGCTCAAGTATAACACCATCCTCGGATGCGAATGTTCGTTCTCATATTATACTTAGTGGAATTAATTTCAGCAATAAGACCGCGGTGCTATCGGGTAACTCTGATGGCGTTTTTTTGTTTACCAGAAGTCCTCTATTGATACGTCATGCCCCAATTTGCGAAGTGCCCCTACGAATTTAATTCTCGTCTTGATGTGAGGGTTGTAGTCCTCGTTCCCGCATATTTCAGCCATTGTCATACGGTCAATATCCGCGGCAGTCCTCACCTTCTCCTGAGTTAGTTTATTTCGATCCAAATACCGCCCTGCTTTAGTTCTTGGTTTACCTAATCCAAACATATTATCCACTCTCCCTTTATATCACCAGAGTGGACAAAATCTATGAAAAAGATACAAGCTGTTTTCAAAATTCCTTACAACATGCCCAAGCATAGGCCATATACCTATATTGTCAGACAACAAGAGAGGTGGTTGAAAATATGAAGTCTAAAGCAGAGTATGACAAATCGTTACGGGAAGCTGATAAGAAGCGGAGATGCGAAAGTAAAAAGGAACGAGAAGAAAGGGAAGAACAAGAGGTTAAAAGTTTTCTGAACATGGCTAACGCAATCGTGCAAAGCCGCAAAGATTCAAGGAATCGCTGGTAATCAGGGGAGGGAAAACAACATGGCAAAACAGGAAAGTCAGTTTTTGAAACGTGCAACTAAGTTGGGATTGGAACATCTGCAACGTGAAGTAGAGCAGCTGCTGAAAAGTGATTTATCAGAAGCTCAGAGGATTTCTACAGAAGAAGTAAGAGATGTCATTAAAACGCATCTGCAAGAGCTGGGTAAGTGATGGAGAAACGAATCACGTTTCGTTTGAAAGGTTGGTTGCTGGAGATGTTGCTCAAAGAAAAAGATGCATCAAAGATTATCCGCAATGCGCTCCAAATTTATTACGGGGAAGTGAAAAAATGATTGTTCCTGGTCAAGTGATATCCATTGTTGGTTTAGCGGTAATTGGTCATATCGGCAACAATGTCATTGTAAGTTTAGGTGGTAAAAACTTCGGGATCTTTTTTACAATTATTTTGGATGTGGCAGCTGCAATCATTGGAATCAAATACGCGTGGGATAAGATTCAAGAACTTGCCCCGATGTTCCACATAATGTTATGAACATTCAATTGGTCCCAAGAGTGTGTTCGCAGCTAACTGATCAATCGAACTGTCAGAAGGCTATTGATGCTTGCGGGGCTAACACTAGCCCTGATGCATGCACAGCAAAGTTAATTGGCAAGGCCATAGCAGAACCCGACACTTTGAAAGTCATTAAATCACTAGGTGGATTTAGTAAAGATGTTTATCACGGAACCATGAAAGCAGGCCACGATTATTTGCATACTTTCTGGGATAACACAACCTGGTGGTGGGTAAATGATTGCTGCAAAGCAGTAGTAGGAGGCTAACATGAACAAAGACACACTCGCATGGGTAATTGCAATCGGCGGTATCTCATTGGAGATTTTTATCGCTTCTATAGATTGGTGGATAGATATTCCGCATTATGTGTATCACATCGGAGATAACATGAGTTTCACACGAACAAAATAGGAGTTGGTCAGTATGGTGTTTGAATTAGTCATTGCAGCTTACATCGTTGAATGGGCGCGCGGAGGTTATTACTGCTTAAAGGAGTCAGAGAGGAATTCGAGAGCATTAAACAGGTTTGGAGATATCCTTGATAGGTCTAAAACTTGGGAAGACCTAGCTAGAAATCTCTACGCAGATAAGGATGATAACCCAGAGATATACGAAAAAATACCGCAAACATGGATGTATCGGTTGTACTGGAGATTAAAGGGAGAGTGATCTACTATGGGATGGATATTTAAAATGATGGTCAAAGCTTCAAAGGTAGATATGACCGATGTCATGAATCAACAAACTGCTGGCGACATCATCAGTATTGTCAAGGAGTTGTTGCTGTAATGCTCGGCCCATTAGGAGGGCTACTCAAATTTCTCGCAAAAGAATTAGGGAATAAAGGTGGCCGGATTGTCGCCAAGGATATTCAAATTGCAGGGAACTCTTTCCGTTGGACGCATGCCGAAAAGATTGCTGAACTAAAAACGGATGTAGATCTCTCGCCTTCTTACGTTAAAGATTTAATCGACAGCAGCTCGAGCGTCGAGGACTTAGACAAAATCTACAGGTATCTAGGTAAGCCTGACAATCATTATGACAATAGTTTGCTGCACGGTTTGTATCAAAAAATATTGAATAAAGTCATTGATATTGACGACAAAAACGCCATACGAGAAATGATTCGAGTGTTTAAAGAAAAGGGAATGTCTATGATTGACCATTTAGACAACTTTGTGTAGGAGTTGAATGTCATGAAAATTGGAAAGCCAGCTTTTGCATTGGCCGCAATTACTGTCTATATCGTATGCCCAGCTTACCGTTACTACATCATCGGTTCTTGGATAGGATACAAAATTCTAAATGAAAAACAACGATTTACAACGGTTCGAAAAGGTTCAAAAGCTTATAAAAGATTGGTGGGGAAAACGGCATGATTACATTGTTGATGGTCCTGTTCATGGGACAGCAACATGAAGGTGTTGTCTTTGGGAAATTGCCGAATTCGAAGAAATGGCAGACGTTTTTTAATCGCGAAAGCGAGAAGAAGTGAGATGAGTGAAAACGAGACGAAAGGATACGAAATAAAAGATGGGGGTGAATGTCCTGGTAAATAAGCCGAACAAGCAAAGAATTACTTCCTTGTACCAATCACCCCTGAGTTTCATTATTATGCTTCATAAACAAGCAATGAATGTTGCTTGGACTTTCATCCAGTGGAGGTTGTCTTATATGGATCCATTTTGGAAAGACCAACCCGGATCTACTCCGGACAGTAATTGGTTTAAAGAACATCCTAAAACCACGCTCGTACTACTTCTAACTATCGCAGCAGCACTTATCCTCATAAGCATATGAACTACACAAGACGAATCCTCCAGGTTCTAAACAAACCACTACAGAAAGATATTAAAGAAGGTCGCAAGGGCTGGACTTATCACAAGCATAGAAAGGTTATATGCGGATGGGAAATCGGATTCCATGTACCGCTAAGTTCGTCCTATGAAAAGGCCGTAGAGTGCCTTCCTGCTCTTATAGCGACGTGCGGAGTAGACGTTGAACTACTCGATTACAAAGGACTTATTGTTTGTAGAATTATAGAAAAAGATTGGCCGTCGCCGCTGCGATTTAAAAAGGAACATCTCAAAAACGATCAATTGCTTATTGGTTACGATCGATTACTGCAGCCAGTGTATCATCCGTTAAACGTACACATTCTTGAAGGTGGGGCGTCGGGGACCGGTAAGACGGATTGGCAAAGATGGATTGCGTATCAACTTCTATTGCAGGGATATGATGTTTATATTTGCGACATGAAGGGATATTCATTTGCGCCATTCGAAGGGCTTGTATCAGTCTCTGACGATCTTAAAACATGCAGGAAGATATTGCTCGGAATGGTGAAGGAATTGGAGCGGAGAAAGGTATTAATACAATCGAGAGAGCTGGGTAATCGCGAGGAAACCATAGCTACTTTTAAACCTATTGTTGTGCTGATCGATGAGGCCGCCGACCTTTCTCCATCTCAGTATGCCACTAAAACACTAGAAAAAGAAATAGCTTTTGATTGTGACTATGCAATTGGATTTATTGGCCGCAAAGGTCGAGAACCAAAAGTGTTTTGTATTTACGGAACACAACGTCCGGATGCCCGCGTAATAAACAAACAATTCAAAGATAACGTCGAGGCATCTATTGCATTTCGAACCAAGGATCACTTTGCATCTCAGATAATTATCGATCGACCTGGCGCTGAAAAAATAGACCCCAAAGACAAAGGCCGCTGCATCTATTCACACGGAGAAGATGTTCTAGTTCAAGTCCCATTCATTGGCGGCGATAGAGAGTGGGAGAAGTTATTGGCTCCACTCAAGAAAGGAATGATCATCGAGAATGGCAGCTCTAAGCGCACCAACAAAGAAAGAAATTATACTGAAGGCTCTTTCACAAGTGCCCATAGCGAGAACGGACCAAATCGCAAAATTGTTCCACTCCAACTCCAGTCCGCTAAAGAAAGCTTCACAACATCTTCAGGACCTTCTACAGGAAAAATTAATCGAATGGGAATGGCACAAGAGATCAAAAATATGGAGGCTAACACGCAAAGGTTTGATGATGATGAATGGATCTAGGCAGCCCTGTGAGCACGTAGAACACGCGTTAGACGTTGGGGAGATATACTTTACCTTGAAGCCGTTTCAATGGCTCTATGAATACAAGCAGACGTTTGATTTTGCAGGAAGGCAGCTTGTGTGGAACCCTGATGCGGTGTTCGCATTTACGACACCAGAAGGAAAGAAAAAACTGGCCTGCGTAGAAGTGCAGCGAACACCGTTAAGTGCGAGGCAATGGCAGAGTAAATTTGACATATACAATTCATTCTTTCAAGAAGCCTTCAAGATCGCAGAGTTTCAACAATGGAAGTCGGGAAGCGGAGTAATATTACCACATATCTATGCTCTAACCACACAGAAAAACGTTGGAGGTTTGAGCATTCAAAATAGAGAGTTGAATGTGATAAGTGGGATTCATGAAATATAGAAAAACATAAATCCCATGGGGGTACGTCGAGGTTTTTTTCGAAATTGCCGAAACCGATCTAATAATAATTTGAACCCCTCATATATTAGAAGAAGGAAAATTAATCCAAATAAAGAATATTTGAATTATTCAAAAAAGAGGGATGGGGATCGTACTTTGAGGTATTTATTATGTTTTATACCACCGCTTGCAGTATTGTCATGTGGAAAGGTATTTCAATTTTTCCTCAGTATTCTTCTAACATGTTTGTTTTACTTACCGGGTGTCATCCATGCAATTCTTGTCGTAAATCAATACAATGCAGATAACAGACATAATCAGTTAATAAAAGCAATAAAGAAGAAGTAGAAGTGAAATAAAAAAAGCCCTAAAGGGATTCTTTCCCTCAGGGCTTTTTATTTGTCCAGTGCTTCCGGTACAAGAATATAATATCACCTAAATTAATGCTTGTCTACCAAAAATATTCAGAATTCTTTATCAAATCTTAATTGACAAAAAAAGCGAACAAGCTTTAATATTATTGATAAGTCACCATTATGTGACTTCATTTTTTTAAATAATCTAATCATAAGGAGGATAACAAAATGACATTAAAAAATAGTATAAATAGTATAAGTTGTAGATTTTTTATTTAGATTTGATAATTTATTTTAAAAATATTTTTTAAATGAATTCTAGAGAATGACTGATTTTTTTATGAGTATATCTATGATGCGCGGGGAAATAAGGAAAACATTGAATTTATTATCCTAATATTCTTATAACATTAAGACAGACATTTATTATTTTATGTGGAAGTATAGTCGACGGATAAGTTTATATTGAGCAACATGGGAGGTCAACCATGCACATATACCTCAATTAGTGGTAATGTTCTCAGGGAATCTTCTAATACATAAGATGTTGAATTGAAACGTACTTAAGAAAATTTTAATCTATTGCATCAATCACACTCTAATCATTCCAAAATTCAAACTACTATTTTATTTGAAAGCAGAAAGTAAGAATTTTATCCCTTACATGTCGAGTTTATGAGCAACTTACAATAGTTACAGGCATGCTGTGAGACTCAGTGTGCACTGTGAAATCTGTTTACTACCCATAATATAGGATAGGTATGTTTAATTTCGCCTATTCGATAATATAAAATTGGTGTAGTTTGCCCATGTTCTGAGATAAGGGGATCCAAGTTCTTTACTGTCTATTTTCAAATGCAATAGTGGTTTTTTATTTTGGTTAATTCTGATTAGGGGTGATTGTTTATCGAATCAATTGTTTAGTGATTGTCGAGCAGCGACGGGAAGTTGTACTTAACTTTATTAGAATACCTGAACTACATAAATATTATCAATAGAGGGGATTGGTTGGTTTTGGGAATTAAAGACGAATTGTATGAAGCAATCTCAGAAATGCGGGTATTAACTGGTGCTTTTAGTCTTATTCTTGATGCATCAGAAACATTAGCTGGAATAGAGGGCAAAGAGAGTGAGGCCCAAAAACTTGTTCAAGCCGTGGATTCCCTCTTTGACTATTATTTAATCCCAGCCCGTGAAAAATTAAGTCATCATATCTACTAATGATAACGAGAAGGCTCCCTCGGAATGTATGAACCAAGGGAGCCTTTTTTATTTATTATTTTGCAATACCCTCGTTATGTAAATTGCTTTTGCATCGTAAAAGATATGAATGATGATCGGCACAAGCAGGCTGCCCGTTACGAAGTACAGATATCCCATAATCAATCCGAATATTGTAGAGCTGATAACCCCGCTTAACCCCTGCATGAAGTGTCCGGCCCCGAAGATTACTGAGATGACCACAAGTGCCACTAACTCCGACATCCCCAGACTTACGGCATACTGCTGCAAGAATCCCCTGAAGATAATCTCCTCACAGATCCCCACGGTAATAGTGACCCCAATGAACATAAACTGTTGCTTCCCAGTGACAGGATAGAGTTTAGAATCATAGTTCTCTGCAACCTTCTCACGAAGCGTTTGAACGAATGGAAGAAGCACGAAGGGCAATACAACGGTAAATATTTGATAAGCGATTAGAATCCAAATGAGAACGTGCCAGAAGGTGTTAAACGGGCTCTCAGGCGCTATGTAGTTTGTTTGACCCATAAGTATGATCGGTAATGTGAGTAACCAGTAAACGGCGTATATGAGTAGGTAACCACGTTCTTTAGCTCTGTCATTGTACGTAGCTGATTTTATTTTCTTGACCATGATTACGTTGAGAATTGGCATAAAAAATAGAATCGAGATGACAAGTATCGTGTTCATTAAGCACCTTCTTTCTTTTGATTAATGTAACATATTTCAATTGACTAAACAACAAATTTATAATATGATTAATGTAACATAAATCAAATGGAAAGGCAGGTGAATTGATTGACAAGAGGAGGAAAAAGAGAAGGAGCTGGAAGGAAACAAATTGGTACTTCAAGAAGAGTTGCATTGACTCTAACTGCAGAAGAATGGTTGATTATTGAAGAATCTGAGCAATCAATATCATCGTTTGTCCGCCGTTTAATAGCTGAGAATTACAAATTGAAACAAAAGAAAAAGAAAATAGCAAAAGGCGAGGGGAATACCTAGATGGAATTATTTCTAAAATTGATCTTATCAATTATTTACATGGCAGCCTTTATAACTCTGAACTTTGCTATTTTTAAACTACCAATCAAGGGAAATGACAAGCAGATTGCAATATTAGCATTAGTTGTAGGCGGAGTTAACTTTTACTTTAAATTCGTAATTGATTCGCCATATTTTATACTGATTCAAACATTGACTTATATCGTATTATTAGCAGCACTTAGACGTTATCCATTATTATTTTCATGCCTGGTTGTTACTGGAGGATCAGCCGCTGGATCATTCATGGATCTCGGAGTTTCCTTCGGAGTAATTGGACTTAAACTTAGTACTTTTGATCTAATGGCTAATAATTTAACACATTTCACAGTGTTTCATTTAGTTCAAACCCTCATCTATTTTATTATTGCTTTTCTCCTAGTTAAATTTAATATTGGATATAGATTGATTGCTCATAAGTATAAGTTTTACATAATCGAAAAATTCAATGTTGTTTGGATGGTCTTAGTTATTGCATTAACAATAGTCCTTATCTATTCAAGTCAAAAAATATACGTTAACTCTTTACACGAATGCATACTTGGGCTTATAGGATTAGGTTTAATTATCTTCTTAGGATATGGTTACTCTCAAAATAAAAAAGATCAACAAGATAGGAAAGATGTATTGGAAAAAATGAAGTTGGAGGAATTTAATGATAACAATAGATAAAGCAGCTACATACCTGGCAACTTCAATCAATAAGTATGACCCGAGCAGTTCAGTGGCCGTTATGAAATACATAATCAAGGTATTAATTAATCTTCTCGTAATTATGTCCAGCGTCTTAATTATCGCTGCTTTAACCGGTCATTTTATAGATGCATTGTCTTGTGTCTGGGCATTTCCTTTGCTCAGGCACATTTCTGGTGGTATGCACTTTAAGTCAAATGCTTTTTGTAATGTGGTTACTTGCGGTTTCATTCTAACAGCAATCTATTTTCCAATTAATTACTGGAATGTAGGACTCATTATAAATATAATTGCTGTATTAGTCCTATTGTTTTGTGCACCAAATGGTGTTAGTGGAACAATGGATCCCAAGAATTATCCCATACTTAAGGTTTTAGCTGTTGTCATCGCTTCTACAAACTTCCTTTTTCATTCACACAGTCTTGCCGTGGCATTCTTACTTCAAGCAATAACCACGATTAAGTACTCCCAAATGCTGATCCACAAATTGAAGTTATAAAAGGAGGTGGGGAAGGATGAAAGAATTCGTCGCTAAAAAAGCTGGAGCTGTTCTTGGTTTTCTTGGTAAGAAATTCAGCAAAACAAATTGTTGGATTGGCTGCTACAATGAAGACGTACCACAAGAATTGATGAAATAAAATACATAAATTAAAAGGCGGGTTTCCTCAGTAATTGAGGTCCCGCCTTTTTCGTTACTCCAAATCTGGCTTAAATTTTTTACCAAACGAAATACTGTTCAGAAAACCATCAACAGCTTTCTGTTCATATCGTTTAATTTCATCGCGTACTCGTTTGAAGAAATCCAGATCATCAAGAGTTAAAACCTTCGTAACTCCTCTTTTATCGCTATTGTGATGTCTCATAAGGATGTATAATGTTCTGTCGCATAGATCACGTTTATTCTCGTCAGCGCAAAGACTTTCATTTAGGAAGAGTTGATAAAATCCGGGATCGCTCTCTTTATATATTCCACAGATATCTCCGAGAGGTACGGGCTCAACATGTACATTTTGAAGAATCGCCAATCTGTAAGCATTCAATTTCTGGTCATCGTACATTCAATCATCCTCCAGGTTATGTAATGTTAGAGAGTGTAATTGAAAAGCCTAAATACGTAAGCATACATTTTCAATTGCATCTCAACGCAAATTTTAAAACGTAAAAATGTTAAAACTTTACACTTTTAAATAGAATTTTATGTAGTATAATATCTGTATAAAGAATTTTTCGAGAACCATTGACTCTGTGCTGGAGCGGCCAAACTACTGCACATTGTTGAATGGTTTTTTTATTTTTCCTCCTTTTTCCAGAATAAGATTTGATTTTAATTAAGAGCGCTGTTACATTAATTTTGTAATACAAATTTTGGGTGGAAGGACAGTTCTCCAATGCGTCGATATGAGCTGGGGCGCTGTTTCCTGCCAGAGATCCTTAAAGAACTAGGTGTCACGAATCAAGACTTTGCGGAAAAATTAGGCATGTCTCGTCAACAAGCATCAAGAACAATCAGGGGAGAAACAAAAATGCATACCCCATTGCTTTTGACCGTTTGCGAGATATACGGAATCGATCCGATGAGAGTGTATGAATTGATACCTAGAAATCACATCTAAGCGGGAAACAAGCGTATGAAGAAGACTGATTTAGGTCCTCTTCCGGCGAATTTGTCATCTTGCATGATGACAAAAACAGTTCCCAAGTTCCAAAAAATAGGAACATTGGGTTACATTATAACACGACCTTTTTGTAAAATACTGTCGAAGTTTGTCCACTCTACTTATTTTTGTTTCTGTTTAATCCCTCTACGAAAGTAACCTCCATTATTTTCAATGAATGTTGGATCAAGACATCATCAAGGTTGCTGCTTCTCCTCAGAATTTCTTCCATCTCGATCATAAACTTTCTCTTCTTAATTTCATCCTCTGTAGGAATTTCGTTATCTATTTTTGGCGGAGTTGGATCTTCTGTTCTACCTAAAAGGTAATCTGTTGAAATCTTAAATACATCAGCCATCTTGACTAAAGTATCCGCTGTGGGAGCACTTCTTCCGATTTCATAACTTGAGATATTGTCTCTTGTTTTGCCAATAACATGAGCAAAGTCTTCTTGACTCATACTCCTTCTTTCCCTTAGAACGCGTATCTTTTCTCCCAAAACTTTCTTTTCTTCCGGAGTCAAATTACTCACACCTTTCCATGTAAAATTTATCTAGTGATTAAAAAACACAATTTTGGGTATTGCAGGTTTTATTTTCCCGTGGTAGTATTGTTTTCACAAGGAGGTGACAATATGAACAAGCAAACAAAAAAGAGACGAGGCCCAAGCACTAAAATCTCTGTAGACGGGAAACGAAGCTTACTTAAGGAATGCAGACATAACTTTGGATCTGCAAGAGAGGTCGGGCATTTCTTCGGGGTAACTGATTCTTCTGTGAGAAAAACTGAGGATGGTGACTCTACTCCAAATTTACTAAGTGCTTTCATGTATTCAGTGCTTTTTAAAAAGCCACTTGAAGAACTTTTTCCTGATCTCTTCTCCATTGCAGTGGAGAATGTTACTCGTAAGTTGAAAACAATGGAATGATATTCTCGATTACATTTTCATTATACTTTGTGTTTTTAAAACACGCAATCAGAACGTTTGTTTCCAAAACGTTTGTTTAGTCATGGGGTTTTTGTGAAAATTAAACTCATACAAATGAATGCCGTGTTTTTATATCTCATGAAAAGGGTGATGTGAATGAGTGCTTATCAAGCATACATAGCCGAGCTATTGCGAAAAGAAGCCCAACAAAATCTCACCAAAGAATCAGTCATCGAGCAATTCACTCAATTAATCAACGATGTAGATCAAACAACACTCGAATTTATTATGTGTCAATTAATGCTGCTGCAATCATTCATGAACGATCAGAAATAAAAGTCCTTCCCCGCAATCGAATACTCCCTATTCGTACTAATCGTTGTGGTGGTAATGAAAATAATACATGGGAGTGTGTTATCTATGCGGATCAAAGTTGGCGGCAAGGACATCGACAGAAACACAAAAATCACAATTGAATCATCTTCAGCTTCCGATGCTCAGGCATACACGGTAATCCTTGTTGGAGCTGCATTCATCTATATGATCGCTAAGGGAGGATTGTTCGCATGATCGGTATTCATGACATTCACCGTAAGCTGGCCGTTATTACTCAGATGAACACGGACGAAGACGGTATTCTACATATGGATTCAGTCACAATTATGCAAATCATGCCGCTACTAAAGAAGAACTATGAACTAGTCTGGAAGCACGATGCGCTCAAGAACCTAGCCTTAGAAGCACAAGTTGCCGGCGACATGAGATGGGTCCAAGAAATTTGTGAGCAAATTGAAGAACTCGAATTACAAATGATTTAAGGAGGCATTGGCAAGATGAATGATCAACAAATACGCCAACTCGTCAGAGACGAACTTAAGGTGCTACTATCCGAAATCTTTTCCAAACCTGAACCAACTATTGCAGCTCGGATAGCAGAGCAATCGTTGAAGCCCGCAAACAACCTCAGATCAGACATTTCCGCTACTCTTAACCAAATCGGTGTACCCGTAAATATCAAAGGTTATAAATTCCTTCGTGAAGCTATTTCAGAAGTGAGTCGCGATGAGTCTAAGCTCGAAAGCATGTCTAATCTGTACGAATTGATAGCTGAACAATTCAGGACGACTGCATCTAAGGTTGAAAGAGCAATGCGTCATGCGACTGAAGTTGCTTTTAATGCAGGCGGCATGTACCTATTTCATGAAAAGCCAACGAACGGTAACTTTATCGGTTTGATGGCCGAGAAGTTCAGGGAGGTGCGCTCAGATGCAAATGACAGTCGGTGATGCTATCCATCTTAACCAGCTGCACAACATCTTAAACAGTGGCCTGCTGCATGAGGCCGATGCGGATATGATCGCGGGGAAGATATTCGAAGCTGAGATAGGTTTCGGTTTGCTAGATCGCTTTAAACGTCCGATGTCCTGGGAACGTGCAGGCCGTGTCATTCGCGAGGACGAGATGGCGGATTACAAGGAACAGGAAGTCGAGCGGATGATCGAGCGGATGGAGCAAAAAAGACTTTATGATTTTGCGAAAAGTCAGCGAAATCCAGAAACTAGAATTTCGCCAGATGATGAAGAAAGCGAGGAACCAGAATGACTCATTCAGATATCTTCTCCAAAGAACTCCGAAAAGTAATTCCCAATCGTTTGATGCTTAAAAATACAGTCTTCGCTTGTATTGGAACAGATAGATCAACAGGAGATTCGCTTGGTCCACTGGTTGGCACCTATCTGGAAGAATTGGGATACACAAACGTAATCGGCACATTAGATGAACCGCTACACGCAATGAATTTATGCGAACGACTGCATGAAATAAGTGATAAGAAAAAGGTTATAGCGATTGATGCATGCCTCGGGCAAGTGAGCTCAGTAGGGAGTATCAAAGCGAAAAAAGGTTCACTTAAACCCGGTGCAGGAGTAAATAAGGATTTACCACCGGTTGGTGAATTTCACATAACTGGAATAGTCAATGTTGGTGGATTCATGGAATACTTCGTGCTCCAGAATACTCGATTAAGCCTTGTTATGAATATGGCTCAGGAAATTGTGGACGGCATTAAGAAAGCATGGCCGCTTGCTGAGTGGTAGGTAAAAAAATAAAGAAAGCGAGGCTCCGCATGCCTAAAACAATTAAATTCAAACAATTACACCTTATCAGCTACACAGGACACGACGAAATCACAGTTAAGTTCGGCGACATCACTAAGCTCAGCGGCCAGAACGGTGAAGGTAAATCCTCAATCGGTGGATCGCCTGCATGGATCTTCTGGGGCTGCGACTTAGCAGGAGGTAAGTTCAATCCATCACCTACAGATCGACCTTTTGACCGCGTATTCGGTTCTCTGCTGCTCTCAGTAGATGGCACTGATGTTCTCGTTGCTCGGGAGATCGTGAATGGCTCCAACAAATTCTACATTAACGATGTGCCGCAAAAGGCTACTGAGTATGACGCATTCATCTCATCAATCTTCAATAAAGAACAGTTCCTTTCACTTTACAGCCCGGGCTTCTTCTTTACTCAACATTGGTCAAAGCAGAGAGAACAAGTCATGCAACATGTATCGGCGCCTTCTAATAAAGAAGTGTTCCAAGCAATGTCCCGCACATCACCTGATCAGAAAGCAAAGGATATTGTGCTTAACCCGCAGGCTGCGCGACTTGAAGAGGAATTGAAGAAACTCACCATAGCCGACCTGGAGAAGAAGCATACGGACCTCAAGGGCAAGAACGACAAACTACATATTCAGTCACAGGGTAGTGTTAAAACACTCAAGGCTCAGCTTGATTTATTGGGGCCGGCATTAGCCATTGATAAAGAAGCACTTCAGCAAGAAGGCGATACGCTCGATGCTAAAATCCAGTCTTATGAGGATGACAAAGCAAAAGTTATCCAACGTGATAAAGAGCGGAGTCGGTTACAATCACAAATTGATTCATTGTCCCAGCGCATTATTGACGGCAAGCAGGATCACGCCAGATCAAAGGATACCGAGATCAGCACTACATGCAGCTCATGCGGCCAAGATTTAACGGACGAGGCTAAAGCAACATCGCTCGGTAACAAAAAGACTGTTGTAAACGGGATTGCTAAGCGAGTGAATGATTTCCTTGAACAAAAGAAGGAACACGTTAAGCAGCTTGAAGCATTGCCGGTGTTGGAAGGACCTGATTATTCGGTTGCAGACCTAATCACTCGCATCGGCGAAATTAACTCACAGCTTCAATCGGATATCGTTCGAACAAAAGCAACTGAGGATCTTGAGAAGGCGAAGCAGAATGAAGTGGATTACCTCAAAGCGAAGAACGATGCGATCTTTGTACTTGATGCGATTAAGGCTTTCAAAGCGAAGGAAGCTGAACTTCAGGTGTCCAAAGTGCAAGAGCTATTCACCACTCTGTCAGTCCGATTGTTCGATTATGTCGCATCGACAGGCGAATACAAGCCTGCATTCGTCATCCAGATGAACGGCAAGGATTATCCGGCATTGTCAGTTGGAGAGAAGATTAGCGCGGGCTTAGAGCTTTCAGAGGTCTTGTATAAGCAAAGCGAATTGATTGTTCCTACCTTTGTGGATGGTATCGGGGAGTACACGGGCAAGGTTGCTGTATATGGTCAACTCATCACAGGGAGAGCGGTACCGGATCAAAAATTGCTGATTGAAAGCGAGGATGTAGCGAATGACGCCATTGTACCTAAATGATTGGTCCGAGAGTGGTCAAGAAGGAATGATCAGTGATTTCGAAATTGGTTCCTCCGTCTTAGAAGGTGTTCAAATTTTATTAGCTTCTTACACATATGAATGCTATTCCGGGTCAGCATTTGTCCTCCTTATCAAAGAAGGAAAGCTATTTGAAGTAAACGGCTCACATTGCTCCTGCTACGGATTAGAGGGTCAATGGAGTCTGGAAGAAACAAATATTGAAGCACTCGAGCACCGACTTAAGAACGGTAATCTCGGTCGCAATTATGATAAGGATGAATTTTCATACGACCTAATATTACTACTTGATAAATTGAAAAGGCAGCAGGAGGAGGTTATCAACTATGACATTTAACTTCCTAACCTTCATCATTCTAGCCCTTGCCGTCTACCGCATTACTCACCTAATCGTCTTTGACAAAATTTTCGAACCCATCCGTAAGCATTTTGTAACACGTGGATTTGATGGTAAGAACCTAACATTTACACTTCAAGGCGGAAAGGTTCGGAAGTTTATTGGCAAGATAATGAACTGTTATTGGTGTGCGGGTATATGGGTCTCAGCGGCTGTAATAGGCGGATATCTGCTGTCGCCAACCATTACCTTCTATATATGCTTAATCTTCGCGTTATCGTCCGTACAGGCGCTAATAGAAACTAAGTGGCTTAAGGCGGTGGGCTTGCCATTTGAGATGGTAGAAGTTCCGACAGAGCTGGAAGAGGATGAACTCAGCGCAGCGCGGGGCATCATTAATGGAATTATTATCTCGTTGGCTCTTTGGGTGGTGCTCATTGCTGGTTGCTTGTTGGTGATCATATGGCATATGGCAGCAAGATAGCTGAGCTGAGGAGGTCTAGGAGCATTACACAGAGGCAGCTCGCTCCACTTATAGGCATTGAGCGTGCAGCTTTATCTCATTACGAGAAAAGCCGCAGGGAGCCGGATATAAAGACACTCATCAAGATTGCTGATTTTTTCAAGGTAACGGTTGATTACATTATTCGATAAACGGGAGGAAACAAATAAATGTCAACACAAATTAAAGCAGTCGGTAACTTTTCAATCGAGGAAGTCGAGGTCATGCAGCAGACTCTCGCAGTAGGCGCTACACCAGCTCAGTTCGGACTCTTTATTCGTACGGCTGCAGCATCTGGACTTAATCCATTCCTTAACCACATCTACTGCATCGTATACAACGGCAAAATGAGTATCCAGGTATCAGTTGAGGGGATCGTATTCCTTGCCAAACGGGTGGAAGGTTACCAAGGGATTGACACTCAATTGGTCCATGAGAATGATGAATTCGAGGCTTACATTGATCAAGATGGCAAGTGGGTTATCGGTGTTCATAAATTCAAGTTTCCACGAGGTAAGGTTATCGCCTGCTACTCCATCGCTTATAGAGAAGGATTCAAGCCATACACAGTATTCATGGAAGTGGATGAAGTGCAACATCACCTTACAGGCACCAATGCTGGGAACTGGAAGAAATATTTCAATGACTTCTTTAAAAAGACTTGCACGAAGCGATCGGCAAAAGGTCAGTTTGGAATTGAGATTGCTGAGGATGATACGCCGGTTGAAGCGAGTGGCGGTGCTGCTGTACCAGAATATCAAGGGCGCAGAGATATTACATCAGAAGCGAACCACACAGATCCTACAAAGAAGCCTGAACCTGAAGTTAAGGTCGATCCAATTGAGCAAGCGCAAAATGATATGAAAGATCGTTTCAACAAACTTGGAATTATTGAACGGGACGATAAATTTAAATTCTTCCAAGAAAATGGCGTAAAGATGAAGGATTGGAAAAAACCAACGTTAGCTGAACTGCAAGGCGTGATCATGCTACTTGATCAAAAGATCGCTGATAAGCAGGCGGAAGATGAAACGCCGCTGAGTGTGGAGGAATAAGGGGTGAAGGTTACCATCATTGCCTCAGGCTCAGACGGGAATTGCGTGCACATCCAAAGTGGTAATTCAGGCGTTCTAATCGATGCTGGCAAGTGGAAAAGGGATATAGAAAAACGGTTGAATGAGAAAGGAATCAACCCAGTAACAGACATTCAAGCCATATGCATTACGCATTCCCATTCTGATCATATTCGCGGATTGACACTTGCGAATAAATACAGCTACCCAGTGTACGCGACTGAAGGCGAATGGCGCGGTATATCGGGAGTGAATGATGATTTGAAGCACACATTGTCTAGCACATACGGAAAATACGAAACAATTGAACTTGGTGATTTACACATTTATCCCTTTCCAACTTACCATGATGCACATGAGCCAGTCGGATATGCAATAGAGGATGACGTTGGAAATCGATGCTGCGTAGTGTTCGATACAGGCAAGATTGACGAGGATATGCTCCATATGATGGAAGGCAACATCTACATTGTAGAGGCCAATCATGATGAGGATCTACTGGTAAATGGTGATTACTCCGACATCTTGAAAGCAAGGATACTGAGTGAAGATCGGGGCCACTTATCCAATACTCAGACAGCTGCAGCACTGAAAGAGTTAATACAGGGCAAGCAAGAACGAATCATACTCACCCACTTATCCAGCAGCAACAACACTCCAATGCATGCTCGGGCTGAAGTCATGAGGGCGCTGCGGGAAAAGGGATTTAAGGAAGGCGAACACTATCACTTGGAGGTGGTCAGCGAATGAAAGCAATAATTAAAAATTGGAAACATGATAATTGGTACACAGGAAAGCTCGGAGCAAGTCATTTCGTCGAACCGTCTGGTGATGGATATTATACAGTGATCGGAAAAGGTCCTGATGCAGGTAAAACAATATCCGTTAACCACTGTGACATTTCGATTGGTGGTTATGAAATGGGCAAAATGGTCAGGAAGTTGGATGAACTTATTGCTGAGAAGAATTTACTTCTACAACAAATCGAGCATGAGGTCGAAAGACAGAAACCAGTATTAATTCCTTTGGAAGTAGCAGATGCAATTGAATATTTCCGTTATAGCCATAGCTACTGTAGTCTCGTATCGCGAATGTTGCAACCGATTGAGCTGGAAGATATTCCGCCCACAGTTGTCCTCAAGACGTTCATTAAGAACAATGGCGGCAGATTCTTAGAGGCACTCGTCAATGGCTACACAGTCGAAACGGTTGAAAACAAGATCAAAGCAGCAATCAAGGATGTGCGTGATGAATGGTCAAAACTCGAATTTAATGATTCCAATGAGTCGGCAGTTTGTTTTGATAAAATGGTTTTCAATCGAGTAACCCAAATCATCCGCGAGGATCAAGCAGCACAGTGAGAAGGTGATCCGCCTTGTCAAATCTCAAAGACAAATACACCAGGGTCGCCAATAACATCCTAGATGCCATGATGAAGACTAAATTTTCTCCTACACAGTATCGAATCATTCACGCTGTTTGGCGATACACATACGGATACCAGCGAAAGGATCATGAATTTGGTTTAGCTTTCCTTGAAGAATTGACCGAACTTGATCCAAGACAACTCAGAAGAGACTTAAAAAGTTTAATCGATGCAAGTGTATTAATAGTTACTCAGCAGCCTACGAACAAAGCACCAAGAAAAATAGGCTTCAATAAATACGTTGATCTGTGGCGAATAGATGGGAGTGTGAAAAAAATGGAGAGGACAGAATTACCCCCTCAAGATTTGTTTGGAGAGGACATGGACACCCACTCTAGAGAGGACAATAGTACCCACTCTGGAGAGGACAACAGCACCCCCCATATAAAGAAAGATTTAAAGAAAGATATTAAAGAAATAATAAATAGTCGTTTTAATGAATTCTGGAACTACTACCCAAAGAAAGTAGGAAAGAAAGACGCATTAAGACACTTTGAACGTTTGCATAAAGATAAAAAATTCAGCTTTGATGATTTTATCCTTGGAACAAAGAATTACGTTAATTACTGCAAGACAGCTAAGCGTTTCTACAAAGATGCTTCATCCTATGTTAACCAAGAAACATACAAAGACTTTTTAGAAATACCAGCGGAGATGCCTGATCAACAACACTTACCTTTTCCAAGCCAAGGTAAATCAGACCGTAACCGTCAACTCTTAAAAGAAATGATGGAGGAGGCGCACGATGAACAAGGCTCAGACAGCGCAGTTACTTTTACTGGTAACCACAGCTTACCGGAACGTGGAACTGAGTAAAGAAGAAGCAGCTCTCTGGCATAGCATGCTGCAGGATATGGATTTTGGTAAAGCTCAACAGAATCTAGCCAACCATATTAAGACCAATCGCTTCCCTCCAACCATTGCCGACATCCGATGTGAAGATGTTAATCAATTCGTAAATTATGAACATTTGCGCCAAGAAACCCAAGTGCTCCTCCAAGCACAAGAGGAAGGTTTTAAAAAAGCCATTGATTGCCCGCCGCATCTACGCACCTTGTTTTTAGCGGAAGGAGTTGATAAAGATGTCGACAACGTTTGAGCTGCCACATGATTTGGATGCAGAAAGATTTGCTCTAGGCAGTATTCTTCAGAAGCCCGAACTGATCTCTGAATGTAATTTAGAGGCAAATGATTTCTATGATGATTACGATCCTAGAAACAAGCTAATTATGCAGTACCTTATTTACTTGAACGAAAACAATATCCCTATTGATCCACTATCAATTGCTAAGCAAGCAGGAAACCGCATCGAAAAAATTGGTGGATTCGATTACCTAGTTCAACTTAAAGATGCTGTCCCGAGCATATCGAATTTCTCTTACTACCAAAGTGTTGTGAAGAATCTGTCAGACACACGAACAGCTATCCTTGTATTAAAGGAAAAGACAGAAGCAGGATTTGCAGCCGACAATGCAGCCGAGTATATTGCTGATGCTGTTCAATCCTTAGAAGGGTTACTTAACAAGACTCAAGTTGATCGTGAAATGGTTAAGCTTGGATCGGTATTAAAAGACCATGAGGAAGAAATAGCAAAACGTAGGGAGAGCAAAGGTGTTACAGGGGTAAAGACGGCAGGCAAGGACCTGGATGCATTAACCGGAGGTCATCAAAAGCAAGACCTAATTATCGTGGCAGCTCGCCCATCTATCGGCAAAACTGCTTTCCTTATCAATGATGCAATATCCGGTCAGGATCACGCGCAAGAGAATAAACATGAAGGTTCAGCTGCCGTGATATTCAGTTTAGAGATGCCAAGTAAAAAGATTGCTGAGCGTGCTGTGTGTTCCTTGGGCGCCTTAGACGGTCGAAAAGTTAAGTCTGGTCAGATGGATGAAGGTGATTGGAAAAAATGGCATATGGGCTTGTGGAAGCTTAACAGCCTTAATATCTTCATCGATGATACACCAGGTCTTGCTTTGCATCACATCGAGAGAAAGATAAAGAAATTGAAAGAGAAATTTCCAAATCTTATCGTGTATATTGACTTCCTCCAACTGATTAACCCTGGAAAGAAATTCGTCAAAAATGATGATGGGATTAAATTTGTATCTCAGGGATTGAAGCAAATAGCTAGAAATTATGATATTCCGGTAGTCGCAATTTCCGCGGTTGGACGTCAATGTGAGCAACGCCAGGACAAACGGCCGATGATGTCGGACCTTCGAGAATCAGGCTCCATTGAATCTGATGCTGACGTTATTATCTTCCTGTATCGGGATGATTACTATAACCCGAATGCTGAGAAGAAAAACATTATTGAGCTCATCATTGCTAAAGGTCGAGATGTTGGAACTGGTGTTGTTGAAATGATTTATGTCCGATCCACTAGTCGCTTTATTAATATCGATAGAAGTCATCAAGATAAGGCGATCTAATACATGGCGAAAACAAATCAGGTTACCAATGATGCCGAACGTGATGAAATGCAAAGTAGAATTATTAAAGCCTCGGTGCTTATCGCGGATCCATTACTTGAACCAGCTGAAAAAGCCCGTTACATACTGGCTTACGATGAGATGGTATCGATCATGAAAGGCTACGACCGCGCTGAGTATTGTAAGAAATACCCCGGCGTCCGCGCTATCTACGAACAACTAGGCTGGGTAGTAGGAGTAGGAAAAACCGAACCACGGGATACGACTGCCCCTAATGTGATTAAAAGTACCGAAGTCGTTAGTAAAAGTGACGGAGAAACACAAAACGAGCCTGCCGCAACAGAAACCAATGATTACACTAGCGCTGCGGAGTGGCTATAGGAAGGAGTAACCCATGCAATCCATTATCATAACACTCAACAACTCAGAGACAGGACATGACGAAGAGAAAGCGCGAAGGAAGACACTCGAAGCACTGGACG
The DNA here is from genome assembly GCF_059691975.1 of Paenibacillus sp. J22FR5. NCBI lineage: Bacteria > Bacillati > Bacillota > Bacilli > Caryophanales > Paenibacillaceae > Paenibacillus > Paenibacillus sp. J22FR5. Next base: position 280,565 of record NZ_JCAUAN010000001.1, read on the forward strand.
ATCTCATCTCTGAATTATGTGTTCAGCCGGTTAACAAAGAAGCGATGCTCGCAGCATACTTGGCCGCAGGACAGGGAATTGTCAGTATGCTTCGGGCAGCTGGCAAGGAGACATTGGTTAGTGAAGATGTGAGTTTGTATGTCGATGAGTTCATCCGTAAATGTAATGAGAGTCATATCGAAAAGCTTCGAGGTCATGGACGATGATCCACACTCACTATCGCTCTAAATGCCCAAAATGCTCTCATCCTAACGTTATTGAAATCCCGGCCGAAGAGAAGCGAAAGACGATGAGCATTACCTGCAGATATGCGGACCCAAAGACAGGTAATTCACTCTGCGGCGCTCATTACACGGTTCGAGTTGATCAGACTGAAACTTTCACTCTGGTCCAGCACAAAGCCAAACACTACATGAACAGCGCAGAACGTGATGCATTTATAGTCGCACTAGCCCTGGCAACAGAGTTCCCAGCTGCAATGTCCAAGATTCCCACGATGCCTCAGATGTCTACATATGCATTCGAACAGGCTAGAGAGTGGATAGCATTCGGAGCCCATGAGTGGGTTAAAGATAAGGACCTGAAGACAACAGCGACGGTTTACCGAGAAAGCCAAGTTTACAAATTCGGCTTAATGCATAAGAACGATGCACAAAAGATTGTCCGGAAGAACGCTGCTCTTGATGCTCAGATGCGGAATGAGATTGTGCAAGAAGAAGTGGACATAGTTCTCAACTTGGCGCTTGCAACGATGCAATTTGCTTGTAAAGAGTGCGACGGATCACCGGAGTTAAACGGTGGATGTCCAGTTAAGAGTGCTCTCGATAAGCTGGCTGTTCCGCCTTATGAAGCTGTGGACGCCTGCCATTACGCTTACTCAGGGCTTACAGATGATGAGATAGCCGAACGGACGGCGGTGAAAGCAGAGTGAAGTGGAAGCAAGCCAAGCTCTATCAATTAGTGGATATAGCATATGTCGATTCTGGTTGCAGTGTTGAGCACAAGCTGGCGGCCCTGAATGAAATTCGACGGCGCCAGCAATCGCAGTCTCACACCAAGACAACTCAAACAAAGATTCGGAGGAAACGAGTATGAGATTCGGGGCTAAAAAGAAAGTTGAAAGCGAACAGCCAAAGAACAAATACAACGCTAATAACGCCATATTAACGATCGCCACTGGTTCACTGGTCAAGGTGACAAAGGAGCAGTTCAAGAAATTCAAAGAAACAGCATACGACGAAACGCTTCATGTCCTCTTCGATTCTTATTTGGAAGGTAGATATTACCTTGACGAGTTGCTGCCATTGATCAAGGAAAGATCAATCATCGTTGAGATGCAACCCAAATTCACTCTAATTCCCAAATTCGAAAAAGAGGGTATCAAGCACCAGGCAGTAACTTACACACCAGATTTTAAAGTGACGTATTTCAGTGGAAAAACGATCTTCATTGATGTTAAGGGAGCTGAAGATCAGAAATTCCCTATTAAGAGGAAGCAGTTTGATTACAATTTCCCTGAGTTCCCGCCCTTGGTTGTCATGAAATATGTGAAGAAATTCGGCGGATGGATCACCATAGAGGAATATGACAAGCAGAAGCGCGCGGAGAACAAGCAAAAGAAGATTCTGGAAGCTGAGTGGAATGGGCAGCCGAGGGGCGAGGGTCCGAAGTGAAGCGTCATATAGCACCACGAAAAATTAAAAATTGCTGTCTTATATGCAGAAAACCGATCTTGAAAGGTCACATTTATTACACCAAGCGGAAAGTTTATGAATGCGGGAACGAAATTATTGGTGTGACTAAGCATTTCTGCGCTCGTTGCACTTACGAAAAACAAGACAGCGAAGAACGGTACGAGCGCTTCAAGCTAAATTGTCACCATCCATTAACGCACGAAGTTTGGAGTTACATTCCGGGCGAATATGTGATGCAACCAGACCATGATGAATGTCTTATTTGTGGCAAGTGGTTATAAAAAATAAACCAAAAGGATGAGTGATGAAATATGTTTGCAAACCTTAAAGCTAAGCTTTTGAAAGTGGATCTTCGTAAGGATGGCAAGAAGGTATTTGTCTTTGAAACAAATGTAAGGATGAGCGCAGGTGAACTTGAAGCTATTTGTGAGATGATCGATCAGGATGTTGCTCTTGGACTCGATTCTCAAGTGATTAGCTACAGTGTTCGTAAAAATGCAAAGACCGATGAACCAATCATCAGCTACAAAGTCAGTGATTCAGGTGTAGTTGAAGAGGTTAAAATCGAAGGTTCTCAGACAGAACTTGATCTTGGTTTGCCAGCAGAGAAACCAGTTATCAAAGAAGAAACAGCCGAAATTACACGCGATATTGTTGATGAATTCATCTTATCAGGACTAGCACCGCGTCAAGGTGATTACAACTTTGAATTGATCGTCAAAAGGCATGCTGATGGGGAATCGTACATGCGAATTGCATCAAGCTTGGATTTGAGTAGTGGTAAACTTGCTGAGCTACTTGAAGATTACTATGGAAAAATTGCTCCATTAGCTGCCAAGTGGGATGAATGGAGACAAGGTCAACAAAAGGTAGTTGATCAAGTAATTGCTCAAGCGTCTGGCCAAAAGAATGAAAAAGAAGCGAATTCGGAAGAAAGCGAAGGAGATGGCGTGAAGAACTCTGACATCTCCGAAGATGATCCAGATGCACCTATAAAAGTTGAAAAAGACGACGACGAAGACAGTAACGAGAAATGGTAATCAGTCGATGCCCCTGCGCTGCGGGGGCTCCTATAAAGGAGTGAGTGAAATGTTTGTGCGTGAGTTAGATGAGGATGAAATAAAAGACGGGATAACCTATAACAAGTGTGGCCGCATGGAATATCATCCTGACTTTCATCCGAATCATGGTAAGCCTTTTACAAAGTCCGACCTTATTTATATGTGCAAATATTATGAAATTGATGGACTTAGGAGTGTATCTTTTGCAATCGGGAAGACCGAACACACCTGTTCGACTAAGGTTCATATGCTCAGAAAAACAGGTGACTTCGATCGATACAAAAACACAAGTGATGAAGAGTGGCAAAAATGTTGGATTGATGTGGAGGGCTAACCTATGAGAGAGATTAAGTTTCGAGGGATGGACATAGATGGAAGATGGTTCTATGGAAACCTTGCTGTCTTGACGGAAAACGCCAGACATCTTAAGAAAGGCCACTATATTTCTAACGCGGTAGGGATGCCATTTGCATATCAGGTAAGACCTGAAACGGTCAGTCAATTCACAGGTCTTAATGACAAGCGTAATCGGGAGATATACGAAGGAGATATTTTAAAAGTTCCTGATTGGTACGATCTTCCCGAAAATACATCAATGACATATAACAATCAAATTGTAGATTTTTATGGATGTTCTTTTCGTTTAGATAAGACGCCAATGTATGAAGACACCGATTATATTGCAGAAGAATGCGAAATCATTGGAAACATCCACCAAAACCCCGAACTCTTGGAGGGCTAACCATGTGGGACCTATTCAATCAGCACTCAAGCGCGTCGTCGGAAATGATGTACTGGAGATGGGCAGAATTTCATCCGTATTTATATACCTTGATCAGAGTCAGCCAGCCGACGCTTGTGGCTGTGATAGCAGTAATTGGCGCGAGGATCGTAGGTCGATTGTTTAGAGGTAAAACAAGATGAACAAACCTGCCGTCGAGATTAATCTCCTTCCTCAGATTACAGTCAACAGGCGAACGTACAGAGCTAGTAACTTTACTAGGAACAAAGGCAAGAAGTGGGCAGAGGTCGATATTTGGGTTGAAGACAAGGGCTGGCAGGCGGTGCACAATTACGATCAGATCACTATGGTGGCTAGGCTGCTGTGGGATCAGAGGGAGGGTTGAAGATGGGAGTTAATATGGAACAGCTACATACGTTGTTCATTTCCGGCATGCGGATTGCGGATATTGCTGATCAAGTCGGACTCACTCTTGATAGCTGTCAAACCTATATAAGCAACGAGCGTAAGAAGGACCCATTCGCATGGCCGAAGCGCAAAGGGACTCGCGACGAACAAAGCGCAGAGCAAACCAAAGTATACATGCACCTTTATGAATGTACCGACTGCTTCTGTACTTTTTCAGTCGAAGATTACGAAGGCATTGATCAATCTGCAGTCGAGTGCCCTCACTGCCACAATGCTGAATTAATTGAGGACGCGGGATACGGTTATTTTGTGAAGACAAAAGAAGCAGAGATCAGTAATTGACGTGATCATACCAACGAGGAAGGTTGTGAAATTGAATGAACTTAACTAAATTATTCGAGATGCAAAAGGTATTGGATGCAAAGATCATCGAGGAAAAAGGATTGCAGGACATGGATAGGCTGCCTTACTTGATTCTGGCGCTTCAGGTTGAGCTCGGGGAATGTGCGAATGAATGGCGAGGGTTTAAGTACTGGAGTAAGGATAGGGCTCCGAGAACGAGTGAGCACATGTTAAAAAAGGAATTCCAACACTTACACATTACACAAACTGGCGCTTATGAATTCCAGTTAAGAGATGGATTTGGAAAAGTTGTTTTTGATGATGTAACAGATGATCACCACGACCATAAGAATCCACTCCTAGAAGAGTACGTTGACTGCCTGCACTTCTTCTTGTCTCTTGGAATAGTAACGTGGCATGAACCGGAAGAGATTGAACCGAAAGTTTGCACAGGTGGAGTGTTACAACAGTTTTTATCCCTTAATAAACAAGTTGGAATGATGAATTTTGCATACATGGTGGATCAATCAGGAAACTTCACTACACACAACTTTTATGATAAATACGATTTTGGATTAAGTATATTTCTAGGATTAGGCGAAATGCTCGGATTCACTTGGGAGCAGATCGAGAAAGCATATATGGACAAAAATGCAGTCAACCATGAGCGGCAAGCTACTGGATACTAATTATGGCCAAACTTAAATTCCTACCGCTGGAGGCCATAATTTACGAAGGAATAAAAGCAGGGAAGACGCTTCCGCAAATCACAAGTGAACTGGATCCTAAGTACTCGCGTAACGTTTCCGGGAGAAAGAATTGGCTGATTAACCAAGGCGCTGTGATTCGAACAGGTAGCAAAATGAGATCCACTTATACCGTTGTCGATGTTAGCTACGAGGTTGTTCCAACTAGGAAGGCGTCTAAGGAAACAATGCAAGCTATGAGCCCTGATTTGCTTCTGAAGGAAATGTGCGCAACTAAGTTAACCGACAAACAAATGCAAATCTTCGAGGAGAATAGGGATTCGATGGGGCGAACTGCATTGGCTAAGGAAATGGGAATCAGCAAGCTGCAGCTGAATCATGTGATGAATGGAATGACTTATAAGAAGAAGATGTCTGGTAAGAAGTTGGATACTTAATGAATATTAAAGATCTTGGGAGGTTTTGACAATGAATGTAAAAGCACCAGTAAAAGCAACTATCCAATTATCCTTACTTGATGATGAAGCAATGCTCAGCTACGAGGACGCGCATTATACCTTAACTGCTGCGGATCTAAGAGAAAGAGTGGCTGACGGTGAATACAGAGGAGGGGCAATAACTTGGTACGTTGCTACCCCGAGACGTTGGACGCCAGATCCTAAACGAATGGTTGAACAATATATCGAAAATGAGTACGACAACGGTATGTACGAGGGTTGGGACGAGCGCGCATTCGATTGTTTGAAGCCAGAGCACTACCAACAGATTCAAGCTATTTTGGATGAAGCATTTAAAGGCGACCACGCGACAGTATATTGGATGCTTGATGGTCCAGAGGTAGAAATCGACGTTTTGCCGACGAACACCGACTGAATAATTAAATACATGGGGTGATAGTTCTTGTTGGAAAAAGTTAAGATAATTTGGTTAGCTGACGGTAAGCGTAATGAGCGAGTTTTTGATTCCCGAGAAGAAGCTGAACCGCTTATGAAAGAACTAAACGATAAAGGTGCACTATGGGTTTTGACGGACAAGTTTGAATACAGAAGATCATAAGGAGGAACCCATGCTAACAGAATCAGAACTAGCTGAAATTAAACACAAGCTAGAAGAGATAAAACAATACGATGACTCTTATTGGTTGCGTTACTTACAGGAAAGAACCATCTTCGATACAGACAACATTAATGCCCAGAAGGTTTGGTTAATAGATACGTTGGAACACTTACTCAGGTCACATGGAGGTCGAAGTGTGTGATTGTGAAGTGTCATTATTGCGGCAAAAAGTTCAATCATTATGGTTTATGGAGCAAGTTTTTATGGTGCAATAATAACTGTCAAAAAGCAGATAAAAAGAAGCATAAATGATGAACACCGACTGAATATCGAGGATCTTGGGAGGGTATATGGACACTCTGTATAAATGCATCGAATGTGAACAAACAGAAATTGTACTTGCCGGCGATCCAATAATTGATGGAAGAGTGTGTAAAGGATGCTCTGGTATGCTCTCGCCTATTGGATTCATCGGAATAGATTTATCAAACGGTAAAGATTTCTCGGTAGAGCGAAAAGTAAGAATCGACTGAATATTGGGATACAAGACGAACGCAGAACAAATAGCCACTCTTAAAGCGGCTAAGGTGCTGATTTAATCTCTATTAACACAGAATTTTTGTTTTTATGTTCCATATTCTGTAGAAGTTCGATTAGCTTTATTGCAGCGATCCATTGTCTCTGTTCAACACAAGCCTGGATTATCTCAATAAGTTCCTGCTGAGTTGCCATTTGATACTGTTTCGTCATGATGAACAGTCTTCGCCTCCTTTTAAATCCATTTATATCCATTGTTCAAAGGCTCTATGCTAAAACGTAGTAAAGAATTCATTAGAAATTCATTAGAAATAACCATTGTCTTGAATATTAAGGAACATGGGAGGTTAATACGATGAAATTCAGGAAAAAGCCAGTTGTGATTGAAGCAATAACTTTTAGTGAGTTTGTTGAGTACGGAAAAAATAATGGCGGGAATATAGTCAATGGATTTCCGTGGTCATTCAAATACAACGGTCACCCAGTTACACATGAAAATGACGAATGTTACCTTATCCCCACGCTTGAAGGAATAATGCGTTTCACTCCGCAAGATATGCTTATTACAGGTGTTCAAGGTGAAATATACCCTTGTAAACTGGATATTTTCGAGAAGACGTATGAAACTGCTGACCCCATGATGGAAGCTGTAGACAAAGCAAAGCTGCTGCAATGGATCGATGAAAGAATCTTCGTTGCTTCAGAGCCTTATGACAATAATGATAAGCCCGAAAAGATAGCAGGCTGGAAAGCGGAAGTAAAAATACTGGAGAAGCTTAAAGCTGAGATTGAAGCTGGGGAGTTAAATTAAGCATCAGTCTGCCCATAAGGTAACTAAACATAGCACGATCATAAGTAAATGTAACGGAGAATAGCTCCCCAGCAAAGGAGTGACCCTTGAATTGGCACAGTTAAGTTTGGGTGATGACTTTCTGAAGGACATCGATAGAGAGTTGACGCAAAAGGCTGTTGAGAGATATTTGGCGGAGTACCGGATGTATAAGCACATTGTTTTTGAAGAGCGCGAGGCGACAATGACAGCAGCCTATGGCGATGGTGTTAGCGAGAGTCAGCGCTCTAATGTGACAACTGATCAAACAGCCAATATTGCGATTTACAATGTCGATGAGCCGGCCAGAAGGAAGAAGCACTGCGAGAGGTTAGAAGCGGCTGTTCGGAAGTTACCGAGGCTTGAGCGGTTCCTGATGGAGAAACGTTACTTGGCTGATGATGCGGATTATCTCACGGACTATCAAGTGTATTGTCATGAGTTTAGCCCGCCGATCGGTGAGACGTTCTATCGCAAAATCAGGAATAAGGCGTTTTATAAGATTGCGCTGGCGTTGGATATTGAAGTGTATAAGGCGAGTGTAGTGTTGGAGAAGAAGTCGAAGTCATAAGACGAGTTGTGTATCAAGTATAAATCTACAACGGGGAGGAGGTTTTTTATCCAAACTAATTCTAATGTCGTAACAAAGGGTGATGGAATGGACGAGGAAATCATAATTGGCAATGATAAATACAAATACAACCCAGAGCAAAATTCTGTCACCCGTTATAATAAAAAACACAAAATGTGGGTTACTGTTATTTTTAGTGAAATATCAGAAACAGAAGAACTTATTCAAATGCTGACATCTGAGTTTATAAAAAAGTTTCAATAACGAAAAAGTCCAACACGTCGAATGTGTTGGACTTTAATTTATGGAGTTAAGGGGGATCGAACCCCTGACCTCTTGCATGCCATGCAAGCGCGCTCCCAGCTGCGCCATAACCCCTTACTGGACTTGCTTTTGTATTATACAAAAAATAGAACGATAGCGCAACAAAGAAAATAAATTTGATTTATACATAGAAATTTATTAATCTCATAGTAGTGAAACTAGCTTAATCGGAGGTCGGAATGATGGCAGTTCGGAAAATGAAAAAAGATGTCGAGTTAACCAATTATAAGAAGCGAGTAGCATGCGTCTATAGAGTTTCAACTAAGGGTCAACTTAGCGGCGATGATATCCCATCACAGAGACGATCTTGCATGGATTTCATTGAATCCAGGGGTTGGATATTCGTGAAGGAGTATGTCGAAAAGGGAGTATCCGGATATAAGGTTAAAGCAGCTGATCGAGATGCAATTCAAGAAGCTAAGAGAGATGCTGAGAATGGAGAATTCGATATCCTTCTTTGCTTTATGTTCGACCGTCTTGGAAGAAAAGAGGACGAGACTCCATTTGTAGTCAAGTGGTTTGCTCAGCGAGTTGAAGTATGGTCGGTGATGGAAGGGCAACAGAAATTTACTGAGCATGTAGATGACCTCATGAACTATATTAGATTCTGGCAAGCTGGCGGGGAGAGCAAGAAAACCTCACAACGTGTAAGCAAGAATCATGAACAAATGGCAGAAGATGGACTGTTTACTGGCGGTAGAGCTGCGTATGGATACAAGTTAGTTCCTTCGGGGGTATTTAATAAAAAAGGCAAAGAGTTAATGCGTCGTGAAAAAGATGAAGAAACTAATCCCACAGCCAATCTGATTTATGATTTAGTTTACTCCATGGGATTTGGATCAAAAAAAATTGTGAAGCATCTAAATAGCCCTGAGGTAAATATACCGGGCCCAACAGGCGGGACATGGACGACAGGGGTTGTAAACTTCATACTCAAGAACCCTCTTTACAAGGGATACCCGGCACATGGTAAGAAGTCACAGGATGAAGAAGGTAATAGAGTAACAGTGCCTGAACAGGAATGGACTCTTCCGAAAGAAATAATCCCTGAATTAGTTACGGTGTCAGAGCATATGTGGGAAAGAGTGCAAGAGATTAGATCAGGAAGAAATCAAAAAAATACCAATAACCCTGATATTGAAAAAGTTAATATAACAAGCAGCCCTTTGCTTTTTGTTGGCCTAATAAAGTGCGGTCATTGCGGATCTCCGCTAACGACGACTTACAACTCAAAGAAATATGTGCTTGCTGATGGTACTGTCCAAAAATGGAGACAAGCAAAATACCGTTGTAGTGGTAAGGCAATGGGAAAAACTGATTGTAAAGGTCAAACGATATATTCCCAACCGAAGATTGAAGGAGCTGCTCTCGAGGAAATCGATAAGTTTCTTGAAAAGCTAGCGACAGTAGATATGACTGATCAGCTCAAGAATATGAAGAAAAAAACTAATAGCGATGAAGAACTTGAATATAAGAAATTGAATAAAACAGCAGAAGGTTTGAGGAAAGAACTTAAAACTCTAACGGATGAAGTGACGAAAAGTATCTTAGGGAAAAGTTCTTTTAAGCCAGAGTTGTTGAATAGCCTGATTGAACAAAAAGAGATGGAGCTGTCTTTGATTGAAGATCACATGTTGAGGTTAGAAAGGAAGGTCAAATCCAAGAAAATCGAACAAGTAGAAATGGAGAACTTCGTCAGTTATATCCCAGTCTGGAAAGAGCTATTTAGGGGCGCACCTCATGAAAAACAAAAAATGATGCTCCGCACAATTGTGGATTACATCATAGTTCACAGAGACCGTATTGAATTAAAAATAAAAATCAAAATAACGGACTTGATTCACTCCGTTGATGGGCAGTATAATAAGCTTACTCGCTCTCCCAGCTGAGCTAAGGCCCCGTGATGTCGCTTACAAGCGTCGACTTTTCGTATTATACATGAATATGCGGAGTGAGGCAATACCTGTATGACAGGATTTTTACAACACAAATCTTTCCATCCAGCAGTTTGTCGTTTCTGTAGCAAAGGAGGGCCAACCGTTGTTTTCATCCGCATTTTCATGCTAACCTAGAAGCATAAACTAGTTGATCGTTTGGGAGTGAAGATGAAGTGTCAAACGCAGTATTGTATTGGATATACTTGGGGATCGCTTTTGTGGTGCCATTTGTGATAGGTGTCCTCTTGATGCGGAAAACGAACCGTTTAGGGTTCTCATTTTGGATCACCACGGTTTTGAATTTTGTGCTGACTGGACTCGCAGCCTTTTGGTGGAAGTCGGTAACGACGGATCAGTTTCAAATGATGTTCGGGATGGCTTTTTATGGCGTATCCGCAGTGAATTTGATGGTCATTGAATTCTTTGCTTTGTTCAGCATTCGCAAAAAATTGAATCCGTAAGAGGAGGAGCCGTAAAGTTATGCCGAAGTTAACACGATCGAAGACGGTATTCTACGTGTTCCTAGTTGCAGCTATTCTATGGATGGCCTTCATCTATATGAAGTCTGCCGAGCCGTATCAACAGCAGAGCTTGAAGCCATACTTGGAATCGAAGTTTTCCAGTACGCAATTAAGGGAGCATTTCCCTCATATTGAATTCACCTATGATCATCAGGTGATTTCATGGCAGGATCCCATTAATGTCATTGAATTCTTCATAAGAAAAGCAGGGCACGTTAGCGAATACGCTGTACTTGCCCTGCTTTGGTCGATCGCTTTGCTAGCGAAGCCTGTTAGAATGTACATAGCTTTGTTCAGCTCCTTCCTGATTTCATTGCTATACGCAATGACGGATGAATGGCATCAGTCGTTCGTGAAGGATCGAACGGGTCACGGCATCGATGTAGTGGTTGATGGGGTAGGCATACTGGCCGCGCTCATTTTGATTCTAATTGTAGTTACGTTACGAAGAAGATTTAAATCCAGAAGAACAAGCTAGTCAGTAGCACGTAGACTTTTCTTTTTCTAACAGCTTTCCATTTCCAATGGTCACGGGATTGACTTTCCAAATCGTGCTGCTGCCACTCCATTAATTTCTCTGAGACATAGAGGTCAGTAGGTTGCATATGAGGGTCACTTTCCTTTCTTTTCCTGATACACTTAGTTTACGCTGGAATAAGGGGAACAAAAAGAGTATAATTCACTTCAATGATTTCCCCTTTTATGGAAAGGAAGTTGAAGATGCAGCTACTGACTCATTTTCTGGAGCTACGCGCGGGTTTTGAGCATGGTGTTGAGCATAAGCCGCAGCCCATTACTTTAGAAGAATTAGCAGATAGATTGTATTGCTCGACACGGAATGTGAAGATTTTATTAAAGAAAATGAGCGATCACAATTGGATTTCCTGGAAGCCTGGACGAGGCAGAGGGAATATTTCTGAGCTTACTTTTTTGGCCTCCGCAGAAGATATGATCTCGAAACAAGCGATGGCGCTTGCAAGTCGAGGTGATTATTTAGGTACGATTGAGCTGATTCATCAACTGGGTAAGGGAGAAGCGTTGCAAGACTCCTTTATCGAGTGGTTGTTCAGCTTTTTTGGTTACCGTGCGGTTGAACACGAGGAGCGTTTCAAGGATACACTGCGTATTCCTGTTTACAAATGGCTGGTAACATTGGATCCGGCGCACTGTTTTTTCGCATTTGATTATCATCTGGTGAGTCAAATTTTCGATACGCTTATTCGTTACAATTCGCAAACCAAGGTGATTGAGCCGCACTTAGCTCACTACTGGGAAATTAGCGAGGATGGCTTGCATTATACTTTTTATTTACGAAAAGGCGTATTGTTCCATCACGGCAGAGAAATGACAGCACACGATGTGAGTTATTCATTATCCCGATTGAAGAAGCTGGGGCAGGCTGCTACGCAAGGCTGGATGACAGAATGTATCGAGAGGATCACGGTGTTAAACCGAAGTGCAATTGCGATCGAACTGAGTCAGCCTAATAGGCTATTTCTTCAGCAGCTAGCGCATACGTCAATGGCCATTGTTCCGGAGGAGATTTGCCGTGATAATGAGTTGATTTTTGGGCGAATGCCGATTGGAACAGGGCCGTTCCGGCTGGAACGAAACGATGATTACATATGTAAGCTGCGTGCGTTTGATAATTATTTTGGTGTTAGGCCTCATATGGATCTCATCGAAATTTGGTTGCTGCCCTCAGATCTGAAAGAAGCGACACCAAGCTGGGATAAGGTTCAAGTGTTTCGCGGAGGATCAAATTCGCATAATCCCGTAGGTGCGATTGATAAAGAATCAGAATGGCATCAGATTGAACAGACGATTATGGGCTGTAGCTTGTTGACGTTTAATCGGAATAAAAGAGGTCCACAGGGCCATGCGAATTTCCGCAAAGCCGTTGATCTCGTCATTGATCGTGAGCGAATGATTGAAGAACTAGGCGGCTTCCGAGAAGCACCAGCGAGTAGTTTTTTACCAACGATGGATCCTCTAACCAGGGCGAGAACGGATATCTCTGAAGCGAAGCGACTGCTAGATGAAATGGGCTATCGGGGGGAAACCCTTCACATGTACGTCTATCGAAATAATAATGAAGATGCGATGTGGATTTGCCGCCAGTGTGTGCAGATTGGGATTCCCATTGAAATCACGATTCGGAGTGAGTCCGATATGATGCAGCTGGATACGATTGATGAAGCGGATCTTATTTTGTATCACATTTGCATGGAAAGCAATTATGACCTTCATATCATACAGACGTTGAAGCAAAGCAACAGTTATGTTCGGGCGCATTTGAATGTAGAGCGAGTGGCGTGGGTGGATTCTAAAATGGAGGGGATTCTAAGCAATCCTGGTATGAATGAGCGTATTGCGGATTTGCATGAATTGATTGATGAGCTGCAAGCGGAGAAATCGTTCTTGTTCGTTCTGCATCGATCACAACAAACGACGTATCATGACTCGATCAAAGGTGTAACAATCAATGACTTAGGATGGATTGATTTCCGGGAAATTTGGTTTACGCCAAGTGTGTGAGAAAAAGAAAAAACGACCTTACGGTCGTCTAGGAGCCGGCGGCTCAAAACGGTGCTCCATCGCTACCCAACGTCCATTAGCAACGAAGAAGCCGATGAAAGCGAAAACGAGCAGTCGGATCGGAATCCAAATGGAATTGACGGATTGGAAACTTATAAATTCAAGCAGAGTCGTAATCAGCGCGGCTCCGATCCCCCAAGGAACGATTCCGAACATAATCAAATATTTGGAGCGGCCTAATCTCTTTCTTTTGAGCCAAATAGCTTTATGCGAGTCTTTCATGTCAAAGCTCCCTTTTTTCTTTCTAGTATAGCACTGCTGACGAAAAATCTCGAATGATAGAAGCACCTTGCTATGACAAGGTGTTTTTTCTTAGGAGAGGGGTGAACAAGATCAGCATAATATGGTAGTATAAGGAAGTTGAAAAGGGGGAATAAGAGTTGCTTATCAAAATATTATTATTCGGCTTACTCTGGAAACTCGTTGGTAATCCGTTTCTTGCACTACTGATCTTACTCGTGATTCTGTATGTCTTGGACAGAAGATACGTTGGCATACTGCCAAATATGTTGAGGCCGTTTCAGTTAAGCCGCAGAGCAACTAGGCTGCGCTCGGACCTTTATGCAAACCCGCACAATACCTCAGCAAAGTTGGATTTGGCACGTATCCTGATTGAACGCAAAAAGTTTCAAGAAGCGCTGCCCTACTTGGAGCAAACACTACCGATCATGCAAGAATCTGCGGACGTTCATTATGAAGTTGGACTGTGTCACCTTAAACTGGGCCGAATGGCCGAGGGTGAAGCCTTCATGCTGAAAGCGATTGACCTCAATCCGCGTGTAAAATATGGCGAAGCCTACCTGCGCCTCGGTGAGGCTTTGGCTCCCCTTGCGCCGGAGCGGGCGGCGCAGTTTATCGAACACTTCCGCGACCTGCACTCCTCGTCGGTCGAGGCGTACTACAGGCTCGGCCAGCTGTATCAGCAGCTGGGCCGCCAGAACGATGCCAAGCGCGCGTATCGCGAAGCGCTGGACATTTACCGCGGCTTGCCACGCTACAGCCGCAGAAAGCAGCGGCGCTGGGCTTGGCTGGCGCGCATGAAATAGAAAGGTTCCGCTCATTGGCGAGCGGAACCTTTTTTCATGCGAGCGTACCCGCGCGCGAGCAGCCAAGAACCAAGCAGCCCAATAAGTACGGCTGCTATGGTGTGCAGATCATAGAGCCAGATGCGTCCAAGCGCTGGCTCTGTACTGGCGCGATCCCACAATGTGAGGATCGCGGGATGCACGAGGTAGATGCCGAAGGAGGCTGCGCCTAAGGCAGATAAGAAGGCACTGAAGCGTGAGCCGCGTGCCAGTTGTTTGCGAGCCCACGGCACGCAGACGAGTGGGATGCTCATGCAGTAGGCGAGAAGCGCCATCTCGAACCACGTATTTTCGATAGCGGCAAACCCGTATTGCTGAAGCAGAAGCATGCCCACAAAAGCACACCCGGCGAGAAGCGCGGCGCTCCATATCCACCTTTTGAAACGGGAAGCCCATGTCACCATCGTAGCATAGTTGATGCCCATGAAAGCCCCGAAGCTGAAAGTGGCGGTATAGCTCAGGAACAATGAGGCGTATTCGGGAAGTGGAAATACCCAATGATGAAAGGTATAGGAAGCTGCTTGAATACCGATACCTAAAGGAATCAGGCCGCGACGCAGCCAATTGTAACGTTTTACAGTCGTAAGCATCAAAGGGAATAACACATAAAATTGGACAATAATGACCATATAATACAAATGGTAGCTCGCATTGCCGGATAGGAGCAGCTTCAGCAGATAGAAAGCATCGAAATGAATCGTGCCATGAAACATGATTTGGTTATACAAATAATAGAATAGAGACCACAAGACATAAGGAATAAGAACCTTTTGCAGCCTTTTCGTCCAGAAAACTCGCGCCATTCCCGGCTCCCAGCGGTCATAATAGGAATAAAACAACACAAGGCCGCTGATCCAAATAAACAAAGGAACGGTAAACAAACTAGCTTTGTTGACGATGAAAAAGAATGCCTGAGAGCCTGTCCCAACTGGCAGTTGAGTGGCGCCGGAAGTACCATGAATGAGCACGACGGCAATGATGGCAATCGCGCGTACGATGTCGATTTCTGATAGTTTAGGTTTGAATACCATGTTGAAAATTCTCCTTCTTTTCTCTTCGTTCACTGTAACATGATCCCAAGAGGAGGACAATCACTCTATCAACGATGGCTTGCTTAGCTTGACGCTCACATCTACCCGAGATAAACTGTTGATAGCATGTACTAAGAGAACAATCAAGAGGGTGAATGAACGTGAGTTATGAATATCTGATGCAGGCAGTTTTGCTCATATTTTTGGTGATTATCACTTTTTTTGCGATGTTAGTTTGGACCAAATGGCGAAAAAGAGGACGGAGATAGATCATGTATTTTATTAATCATGAACAAATTGATGGGCGCATTCAATTTCTGGCAGTTCTCGCAGAGGCGAGTCAGCAATTAGAAGCGCAGTGGGCACAAGGGAATAAGGATCTTGTCTGGCAGCTTTCACAAGAGCGTGTTCTGCATCTGGCTATCGAAACCGTGACGGACATTGGAAGCTTGCTGATCGATGCTTTTATTTTAAGAGATGCAAGCAGCTATGAAGATATCGTAGAAATTGTCCACGGAGAAGGAGCTTATTCGGAGTCTTTGACCGAGACGCTGCTTCAATTAGTAAAGCTAAGAAAACCGCTTGTCCAGGATTATGTGGACTTGAATCGCCAGACGTTACATCCGTTAATACCGAAACTCCCAGCGGCTTTTGAGGAATTTACTGCTAGCGTTCGGTCATTCATTAAGAGCGAATTGGCATAACATACATAAGTGTTTCATAATTTACTTATTGCTTGCGATGCTGTAAAATGAGTCCTAAATGAGGTCCGAGGGTAGGTGAGAGCGTGAATCAAACACTAGAGACATCAACACGTAAAGTGATTCTTTCCATGCTCAAAACGCAAGGGCCGTTAAGTGTTCAAGATATTGCCAAACAGCTTGGGATCACTGAAATGGCCGTTAGAAGGCATATTCATTCGATGGAGAAAGATGATTTGCTCGAGGCGAAGCTGGTTCGACAAGCAATGGGGCGTCCAACAAGTGTGTATACCTTAGCACCGCAAGCGGACGAATTATTTCCCAAGAAATATTTGCAATTAACATTGGATTTATTAGATGAGCTTTTGGAGGACGAAGGTCTCGAGAAAATCGATCGACTTTTTGAAGGCAGGCAGGATAAGCTCGAAGCTCGATATCAATCGAGGATGCAAGCGAAGAGTCTAGAGGATCGTGTGGCTGAATTAGCTCTCATTCAGAATGAAAATGGCTATATGGTTGATTGGTCAGCGCAAGGTGAAGATGCGTATATTTTCAGTGAACACAACTGTCCAATCTCGAAAGTGGCCAACACGTTTCAGCAAGCATGTCAGTGTGAGTTATCCTTGTTCCGTAATTTGCTGGATGCGAATGTTGAGCGTACAGAGTGTCTTGCCAAAGGTGCTAACAAATGTGTGTATATCATACGTCAAAATAAATAGTTTTGAAGAAGAGTTAAGCAGGTATGATCTGCTTAGCTCTTTTTTTATGTACAGCACTTCCCCTCACAAACCAATTTATGTCCATAACCTTCAGCATACTTTCAGCTAGCATTCATACAGCTATCAGCCCAATTTAAGTATGGCTTCAGGTTAGCGTCCTATACTTATGGATATCAAGACAAACCAATCAGACGCTAACGAAAGGCGGTAATCATATGAATGAAGATATGAACAATCGAAATAACATGAATGATATAAAGGTTGAAAGCAAACCGCGCAGTTCCTCAATGAAACCCGTTTTTGCAGCTTTTATGGCGGGGGCGCTCGCTGTAGGTGGATTAATGTTCGCTTCGGACAAGATGAATCTTTTTGGCTATGATGCTCAAACGGTTCAGACCAGTGTCGCTGCTGCCGCAGCAAATTCGGCTTCAGCCGGTGTCCAAACCGCTTCGTTAAACAACCTTGGTACGAATAGCATTTCACAAATTACGAAAGCGTCGAGTCCAGCTATTGTCAAAATTGAGACCAAAGTGAAACAAACGAATACTAGTTCGAATAGAAGAAACACACTTCAGCAGGGGACTGAAAGTGGAGATACCATCGAAAATGGGATTGGATCAGGCTTCGTTTTTGATGCCAACGGTTATATTTTAACGAATGAACATGTCATTGACGGTGCCGACGAAATCGATGTTTATGTTCAAGGCTATGATACCCCATTTACGGCAAAGCTACTTGGAAGCAGCTATGATTTAGATTTGGCTGTCCTCAAAATTGAAGGGGATAAAGCTTTTCCGGCTCTGAAGATTGGCAACTCGGACGCGGCGGAAGTGGGTGAGTGGGTTGTTGCCATCGGCAATCCGTATGACTTTGATTACTCCGTTACCACAGGGGTATTAAGCGCCAAGGAACGCGAGATCAGTATTGATGACGAACAAGGTACACGGAATTACAAGCATCTACTTCAAACGGATACAGCCATCAACCCAGGTAACTCTGGCGGTCCGCTTTTAAATTTGAACGGTGAAGTCATCGGTATTAATACGGCTGTAAACGCCGAAGCGCAAGGAATGGGTTTTGCGATTCCCGCAAGTACGATAAGTTCTGTCGTGGATAAACTGAAAAATAACGAAACGATCCCGAAAGATCCAGCGCCTTATATTGGTGTAGCT
Source organism: Paenibacillus sp. J22FR5 (assembly GCF_059691975.1). Taxonomy (NCBI): domain Bacteria; kingdom Bacillati; phylum Bacillota; class Bacilli; order Caryophanales; family Paenibacillaceae; genus Paenibacillus; species Paenibacillus sp. J22FR5. Next base: position 298,600 of record NZ_JCAUAN010000001.1, read on the forward strand.
TTACAAAATATTTCAGATGACATGCTGCAAGACTTGAAAATTAATAGTACAAATGGCGTTGTTGTTGCTGAGGTGCAGCAAGGTTCTCCGGCTTTTGAAGCGGGCATTCGTCAGTATGACGTAATTCTGGATGTGAACGGTAAAGGAATTGCTAATACAGCGGAATTGACTAAAGCGGTCCAAGCTGCAGCAGTGGGTGATACGTTGAAAGTAAAGATCTCGCGTGATGGTCAGGCGAAGGATGTATCTGTTAAAGTTGGGGATAAAAATACCGTAACCGGCTATCAAAGTTAATGGATTTGTGCTGAGCAGGGGGCAATCTCCTCGCAATCGTAAACAACAAAAACGGAGTCGCGAAAGTTCGCGATCTCCGTTTTCTATTTACTCAGGACATCCCATCGATCTCACGCGCGTGAAGCCGCGATCAGTTGTACCGCTTTGTCCGTAATCCAGCCGAAATTGCCAGCTTCGATTTCTTTCAGGTTAATGAGCGAGCCGCCAATTCCTAAGCCATAACAGCCGATATTCAGAAATTGCTTGATATTCCCCTCTGTAACGCCACCGACAGCCATCATCGGGATCTTATCCAAAGGTCCCATTAATTCTTTGATATAAGGCAGACCTAAGCTTGCGCTTGGGAATATTTTAACGGCAGTAGCTCCAGCTTTCCATGCTTTGACGACTTCAGTTGGTGTCATGGCACCTGGGAAGATTGGAATGCCTTCCTGCCGCGACCATCCAATAACTTCTTCATCCAAGTTCGGTGTTACGAGGAAGGCTGTGCCTGCCAAAACGGCTTGTTTGGCATCCTCCAGATCCAGCACAGTGCCAGCTCCGATGAACATCTGATCTCCCCATTGCTTCTGGAGGTTGCCGATCATGGTTAGCGCGCCAGGTGTGTTTAATGTCACTTCCATAACGGTGACGCCGCCTTTGTAAAGTGCTTCAGCAACAGAAAGGATATGCGACTCCTGTACACCGCGGACGATCGCCATAATACGTGTGCGCTCAATTTCTTGCAAGCCTTGTTCTCGGTGCATGTCTTGATTCCCCCAACTCATATCCATTGTTTTGATGTTTATTATGACAGGTTCCAGAAATTTTTCCAGTAAGTTTGTGTCAAAACGAGCCCTACCTACCTATACTGTAGTAATTCATAGGCATTCGTCTAGAAGCCCCATCAACCCTCACAGCTTTCAGCTCACAGGAGGTGACCCACATGACATGGAGCGAGATCAGTATCTTTAGCTTGGCTGTTGCTTGTTTAGTGCTCATTATGTTTACCGTTCGTATGTTCATCACGGCTACACGAACGCTTCGCGTGTTAGGAGACACGGTGGTTGAAGTCAAACAGCAGGTTGTCCAAACAACAGAGCAAGCGGAGAATCTAATGAAGCAATTAGGGCAGCTTACGGAAGAGGTGCATTTGCAACTCCTAGCGTTAGAGCCGAGTATCCAATCGGTAGAAAAGGCAGGTATGGCTGTCGGAGAAGTCGCTTCCACGCTGCGCAAGGCCTCACGTATGATGAACGAATCGATGCTTGGTGCGGAAAAGGTCGTACATACGCACCAGAGGCGTATCCACGACGTTATGGAATGGGCAACGACAGGGTTTGAGCTATGGCAGAGATGGCAGGCGCATCGGAATGCAAAATCAAATCATTAAGGAGTGGTTATTACATGTCCAATGGAAAAAAAGGGAAAGATCTTCTCGTAGGTGCTGTTGTAGGCGGCTTAGTAGGAGCTGCAGCAGCGCTGTTGTTCGCACCGAAATCCGGTCGTGAGCTGCGCAGTGACATCGCCGAAGGAGCTACAGCAGTTAGCGACAAAACGGTTCAACTAGCAAGCACCGTTAGTCAAAAAACACAAGCAGCTGCCAAAACAGTAAGTACCACAACTTCGGAACTCGTTGGCAAAGCAAAGGATACGGCAGCAAGTGTTGTCGAGACTGTTCGTTCTTGGAAAGATTCGCAAACAATCGATGAAGTCCTTGATGATATCGAAGCATCGGAAGCCGCAGAAGACTTAGTCATCGTAGGCCGCTAGAATCAAAAAAAGAAGCAGGGTCTCCTTAACCGGAGTACTCTGCTTGTTTATCATTACCATTTGGATGGATCGATTTTACTAATATCCAGCCCTTCCCAGACGTTCTTAATGACTGCCGTCTCAGGATGATCGAAGAGGAGCCAAGCGGTAGGAAGATATCGTTCACCGTACTCACTGGAAGGTTTATTAATGATGGCATTATTGTGGACAAGTACCGTTGAAGCACCGCCATCTAAATTCGCCGCGGTAATGGCACCGTGGGCTAAGAAAATTTCCTGTACATCATAGAGCGTTGCGCCAATACTGTGCGTCTGTCTACCGTCAATAATGGCAAATAAAATGGCGCCGTCCTTCGTTTGAGCCATGCACGTACGCGGAGCGATGCCCCAGCCATCCGCTTGGCTTTTAATTTGACCAACACCATTTACGATGAATCGTGGGCTGAAGGAAACGGCTTCCTGAACGCCCATTTCAAGCAACTCGGATACTTTGTACTTGCCTGAAATCATCCGGCCTTGCTTATCAATCCCGACAATTTGTACCGTACCATTCATGCCTTTGTCATTGTAAAAGATTTTGCCTCCTGAGATCACGACGCCTTCAGGCTGGAAGCCGTTGCCTTCCCAGTTGGGGTCGATAAATCCGCCGCCGTTAACGCCAAGAATGGCGCCTGTACGTTTGACCATCGAGGATACCTTCTCCCCTTTGCCTGCTTTTTCGGGCACAGCAATTCGCAGCTTAGTAGGATCAGAGATCGTAACGAGTTTACCCTTAAAGTTGGGACCCGAAATGTTTTCAATCGTCACTAGGTCTTTCTTGACCTCAAGAGGGGCTTGGGATGGATTAGGCGCGATATCAACGAGTCCTAGATCCTTCTCGGTGCCCATATCGTCAAAGCTTTTCGTGTACGCCGCAACACGCTTCTGTAATTCGGTTGAACCTATCAAGTATTTGGCCCAATCCCGATGCTGGGTTGTAATGATCGTATCTGCCATCATGAAGCGCAGGCTCGAACCCGAGGAAGTCAGGAAAAACCAACATAATCCTAAGGTCGATAGTAAAGTAAAGCTGAGAATTGTATACAACATAAAGCGAAGTATTCCCACAGATTGTTTGCGCTTCACGCGCGCTTGTCTAGTTGTCTGAAGGGAGGTTGTTTGTTGAACAGCCATGGTCAGGCATCTATCCTCTCTAACGCAAATCAAACTATATAGTCATCTAATAAGACGAAAAGAAAGGAGAATAAGTTTCAGATTACCTGAATTTTTCTCCTTTTTATGTCAAATGTTTAATTGTGTCGTTGGATCACTGTCAGATTAGATTCCGTCATCCGATTTTTTTCATAACGAAATTCGAGGTCGTTTCCCGTATTGCTTGCGACACTGCGAACGATGAGATCATGGTATTTCTTTTGACGAAAAGCGGCAATGATCACACATAAACTAACACCAAGCGGGTCAAAATAAAGCTTACCTTCCTTGGCATTATATTTCTTGATGTGGGACAAATTGACGAATAAATCCGTATCCATTTTCTTAAATCCGTGTTCTTCTAACTGGTCCAGGAAATGACTGAAATCCAGCAGTGACTGCATAGAGATCTTGCGATTACCGATCCGTGTATGATAGGTCATTTCTGTTGAACTAATTTCTATAAAGAGGATGTCTGTGAAGGGAAGCGTCAATGACATATTCTGTCCATCAAGATTCTCTTTTTCAAGATAGCCTGCTTTCTCCATGAGATCTGTATATGAAAACTTATAAGCGTCCGACAGTTTCTTTAAAGTGACAGGGGATGGTTTAATCTTTTCATTAGTTGAGCGATTTCGTTCTAATTCGAGATCTCGAATATAGGCATGGGAAAGTCCGCTTTTCGATGCTGCTTCACGTAAGGACATTTTCCCTCGCAAGCTCTCCAAAAATTTGCCGAATCCTTCAAATTGCTTCATCATAGAAATCCCTCCATATGTTAATTGTAATTGAATTTGCTCAAAATAGAAACGTAATAGCACTTATTGGTACTAATTACCTGAGTTGTTAATGGACTTCTTATACTATTCGTAAGCAATTTGCGGATTTAGTAGGTCGAGAGAATCAATCCCGTGACTTCTTTCTTCTATTTTTTTATAATAGGGAGGAAGAAAGGGGATGATTTCAAAGTGTCTAACAAATGGTTAAGAGAGAATGGCATGCATCTTTCGTGGTTAGTTGCTTTAGTTGCGACGCTAGGAAGCTTATATTTTTCTGAAATTATGCATCTGGCACCATGTAAACTATGTTGGTATCAGCGGATTCTTATGTATCCATTGGTTATTATTCTTGGGATTGCAGCTGTGCGAAGAGATTACAAATTAACGATTTACGTGCTGCCACTAACGATTTGGGGAGCTTGCATCTCGATCTATCACGTTTTATTGCAAATGGGTGTTTTCAAAGAAACAGGTACAGGCTGCGGCCCGATTGCATGTGATACTGATTACTTAAACTGGCTTGGTTTTATTACGATTCCTATGTTAGCTGGAACGGCGTTTATCCTCATTACCATTTTGCAATTCTTGACCTATCGAGCTACGAAATAACCCCCATGAATCTATGGTTAGGCAGGTTATTTGTCAATCACTGTCGAATAGGATGAAGGAAGAATTCATTCCCTATTGAGGTGTAACTCATGACAAAATTTACCTATAAAGCTGCACTCCTGATCATCCTAAGCGTAACTTTGGTCGGTTGTGCAGACATAAGCCTGACAGCCCCAGTTGGCAATGACGCTGCTTCGACGGCAGTGTCTTCCTCTTCCCCTAAATCATCTCAACCACCATCACCTAAGCAAGTGGCTACGCCAACACCAACGGTTACACCAAATGTTACGCCAAATGTTACGCCAAACGCGACTCCAGCGCCAAGTGCGGCATCAAGCGCAGTAGTTACGTCGGCACCAACGGCAACGCCCAAAGCTGCAGTCACGGAGGAAGCCTCAAAAGCGAAGGCGTTACCAGCAGACCGCACACCGTATTCTTGGTATTATATGAAGAAAAAAACAGGCCAGGTTCCTGATTTTCCGAAAGAAACGAAATCCTTTAGCAGCGATCAGAAGGCGGTCTGGGTAGGCACAGGTAAAAAAGTCTATTTAACGATTGACGCAGGGGGACCCTTAATCGAGGTTGATCTCATGCTGAAATCGCTCAAAGAAAACAATGTCAAAGCGAATTTCTTTATAACTGGAAATAATATCAAGAAGAACCCGGACTATTTGAAAAGAATCGTTGCAGACGGTCACTTTGTAGCCAACCATACGATGACACATACCGATTTTAATGAATTGACGGACGATCAGATTCGCAAGGAAATTACAGATTTTGAAGCTGTTTATAAGCAAATAACGGGGAAAGAGGTCGGGCATTATTTCCGTTTTCCCTATGGCCACTACAATCCTCATATTTTAAGCTTGGTCTCAGGGATGGGCTATACATCAGTGTTCTGGTCTACGGCCATGCGTGACTGGGAACCCAGAGCGAATGGCGCTGAGGATCCCTACAACGATATTATGAATAATTTGCATGAGGGTAATGTTATTTTGATGCATCAGGGATCTGTGGAGAATATGCATGCACTTGATCGTATTTGCAAAGAAATCAAAAAGAGAGGGTACGAATTCGGGCTTGTGACGGACCTTCAGCCTAAAAAGTAAAGAAGATTTGGTCTAAATCTGTGTAGTACTAATGGTACCTTTGAGCTTGACCGCACATATCCTATCCATGTGGTTTATTAATTCATCAACCGGCAAAGGAAGCGGATATGTGTGCAGCAAGCGATAGCCATACTGGACTCCGGAGTCGGAGGATTGACTGTTGTAAAAGAAGTAATGAGACAGCTGCCGCATGAAAAAGTCATCTATTTTGGAGATACGGCCAGGAGTCCATACGGCCCCCGGCCAGCCAATGAAGTTCGTCACTTTACTCGTCAAATCGTAGATTACTTACTTCAGTTTAATCCCAAAATGATTGTGATTGCTTGTAATACGGCAACTGCTGTCGCGATAGAAGACATTCGTGCTCGTGTCTCGATCCCTGTTATAGGTGTGATTTCACCCGGAGCTAGAGCAGCCATCAAAATGACACGAAGCGGCATGATCGGGGTAATAGGCACCGATGGTACCATACGCAGTCAAGCATATGAAACAGCATTAAAGCAGATTTCGCCGGACATCCATGTCTATAGTGAGGCCTGTCCGTTACTAGCTCCATTTGTTGAGAGAGGGCTTTTTAGTAGCGATAGTGCGCAGCCCGTCGTGGAACAATCTTTGAGCCGCTTGAAAGGAAAGCCGATCGATTGCTTAATCTTGGGTTGTACACATTATCCTTTTCTCATGGAATCCATTTCTGAGGTCATGGGTCCGGATGTAAAGTTAATCTCTTCGGCGGAGGAGACAGCCAGAGATATAAGCACGATCCTATATCAACGAGGAATGCAAACGATATCTCAAGAAATGCCGATTCATCAGTTTTTCTGCAGCGGCGCACCTAACGTATTCAGGCAGATTGCAGAGAACTGGCTAAAGGAGTATATTGCCTTTTTACCTGTCGTATGGCAGGTGCCTACTATTATTTAAACAATGTAAATAGACCCCCGCGGGTCTATTTTTTTTTCCAGCGCCGTAGCTGCGATACCGCATGATTCCTGGAACCTAGGCATAAGCATAGCCATACGAAACAAGTAAATGGTTGTGAGGTGGTTGTGTGTTAGGGTACGGTTATGAGTCATTGGGTGAGGAGCTGAATCGTTTAGGCAAAATATACCCCTTTTTACAAATCTCATGTATCGGCGAGAGCGTGATGGGAAAGGGTATACATGCGCTGCGAATTGGCCATGGTTCTAAGGAAATTCATTTTAATGCAGCTATGCATGCGAACGAATGGATCACTGCGCCGCTGCTGATGCAATTTGTAGAGGATCTAGCTTGTTCGTATGCTAGAGGGACGGCTTGGCAGGGGCGCAATGTAAGGCGCATTCTGTCGGAATACTCACTGTGGGTCGTGCCCATGGTCAATCCCGACGGTGTCGAACTTGTTTTACACGGGCTGCCTGAATCACATCCTCATCGGGAAGCGTTAGTGGCATGGAATCAAGGTTCCTTGTCGTTTCTAAATTGGAAAGCGAATATTCGAGGTGTAGATCTCAATGATCAATTCCCAGCGCATTGGGAAGAAGAAAAATTGAGAAGAGAACATGACGGACCTGGAGAGCGTGATTATGGCGGAGAAGCTCCATTGTCTGAACCGGAAGCCGCGGCACTTGCTCAATTTACCGAGAGCCATGACTTTGAACTCGTCGTTGCGTTACATACACAAGGCAGAGAAATTTATTGGAATTATCGCGACTTTGAGCCTGCGGAGTCAGAAGCAATTGCGGAGCGTTTGGCCCTAGCCAGTGATTATAAAGCTGTAAAGCTGTCGGACAGTGATGCTGGGTACAAGGATTGGTTCATCCAGCAATTTAGGCGACCAGGCTTTACGGTCGAGGTCGGCTTCGGCGTGAATCCGCTGCCTGTAGAAACATTTGCTTCTCTCTATGAGGAATTAGTTCCTATTCTTTTGACAGCCTTGGAGTTGTAAAAAGAACCTTAGACAAGTCACGCTAACTTGATCTTGCTCGCCACGAACCGATTAGCCCAGACTTCATATACTGAAGAAAGGAAGCAGTTGGGGAGGCGTGAATATGGCACCACCTAAAGGAAAAGGCAAGGTTGTTAAGAAGAAGAAGGAACTTTCGTCCCGTGCACAGTACACCATGAGAATGGTGGAATCGGCCACCTGTGCGGTGTGCAAAACACCATGCGCAAGGGGAATGCGCTATTTGGAATTGATGTCACAGCCAGGGGCTGTTGGCAGAGGTGTTCCTTGTATATTGACGCGAAGGAAAATAAATTAAAGATGGTCCGTCCCTCATTGTGGGGCGGATTTTTTTATTGTGGAGAGTTCGAAACCTGCATGCGTGCCAACGCGAGCGATAAGCTCGGAAACCGTGCTTAAACGACCGCCAGCACGAGCAAAAGCACGGCAATTCGGCCACACACCGCTATAAAATAAAAAGCCCCGCGATCTAGTCGCGGGGCCAATATGTGTATGAATTAATGGTGGGGTGTGAGTAGTTTATCTGCTAAGGATTGTTTAAGCTTCTTGATAGCGTCAGTTTCCAATTTGTGGTTTTGGTTAAATTTCGTGCCAGTCAGTGCAAGCGCTTCCTTTACCGTCATTTCAACACGAATTAATTCCTCACCTTGCGGAATTTGTACGAAATTGTTGGGCATTTTCATCACTCCTATGTCAGCTTTTTAAAGCGAAAACATTGATTCTACGCACTTTTAATATAACACATCATGTTAGGTTAAGCAAGAGCAATTGGTGCCTATTTATCAAATATTTAGGGGTGCCTGTCCAACTTAAATACCATGTTAGTCATTTAGAAAGTGGGTAGCCACTATCGTTCTTTGGTAGCTAACATGTGCAAAAAGAACCGATATTAACCACGATTCATGTGGCCATATCGGTCCTTTTATTCTTAGAATTTTAACGATAGCAACGTAGCTCCACGATTTCTACATGCGGGGATCCATTGGTAGCCTCTACAACAACACGCAGACGGTGGGTTACAATTGCAGAGTCCAACACATGAACATGATGTCTTGTATGATTGCCCACACCCTCAGCAACCGTTAACCACGTTTCCCTAACCCAAGCTTGCAGCTTGTAATCGCGGACTAATTCAGGAATGACTTCGAATTCGGTGCGATGGTGATGCAAATTGATTAAATCTTCGTTGACATCATCATTAAATGTGACGTGCACTTTCCCAATGCTCTGTGCCTCAGACCAGCTGGCCTCCAGCCATTCCCCTGTACCACTGACTTTAGCCGAAGACCACAGACGCGGACCTCCATATGGCCGCTTGTATCCGTCAACTGCTTTCTCAGCCGCATAAGCCGAAGTGGGCGAGAGGAGTCGGAAACAGATCGGCTTCCGAACGAAGTACCTTGCACTCCAGTCAATTACCGGCTGATGATGGTACATATCGCCGAAGTCCACGGTATCCCCAGAAGCGGCATCATGTTTGAAACAAAGAACACCGGATTGCGGTCGATCCGACAGATGAACGGACAATGCCGGGTTGCTTCTGAGAATAATGAACGCATTCTGAGCGAGTTCAGGTTCCCATTTCAATGCAGCCGTGACCCATTGCTCAGTCCCTTCCTCAACAGACACCACGACTGACATCACGAGGGTATGCGGGACATAGTTCTGAGGCTTACCTGTGTGCCACAGTTCGACGGTAAGCTCTGTATCAACAGAGGCGTCTAGCAGCAACTGTAAGCCATCAATAAACGGATCTGCAGGTACCAGAAGAGCGACGTGTGTCTTCAAAGGATAAATACCTGCCGACTGCTCCAAAGCAAGCTCTGTCAGCATGCTGGAGGCCGTCAATGCCGCACATCGTACGAGGTCGGCCTCGTCGATATTCACCACGCCGAGAATGGAAGCATCCTGCCGCAGCAGCGTCTGCTGCAGCTCGCTCAAGTGCTGCTTGTGCAGCTCTCGCGGCGAAATCCCTTTCTCCGCGCAAAGCGCTGCGCCTGTGCCAGCGGCTTCGCCGATCACTGCACATGTCGCCATGACACGCGTTGTGCCGAAAGCAACGTGGGACGCGCTGATATTGCGTCCAGCCATAAGCATATTCGACACATTGGTCGAATAGAGGGAACGAAACGGAATATGGTACGAACCATTCATATGCATATGTTTAGAGCCTTTAGCTGTCGCATACATGCCTTGCGGCGGATGCAAATCAATCGACCAACCGCCAAAAGCGACGCGGTCCTCGAACAACTCCTGGGCAATGACATCATTCTGATTCAGCACATAGTCACCGACGAAGCGGCGATATTCTCTTTTACCCGGAATCGATCCGATCCATTCCAGCGTCAAATTAGCGCTGTCAAACTTTCCAGAGTTTTTGAGGTAGTCCCAAATGCCATAGATAACCGAGGAGAGCTCATCCCGAATCCGCTCATTATCATGAACGGTGTCATACTCACCGCCCCACTCAATCCACCAGTAAGCGCATCCATTATCACCGCTTCGAATCACACGCTTCAAAGGGATCGAGGTTTGCGTAATATCCTTGGCAAAGCTAGGAGCAATATATTTAACAGGACGACCCATATCTTTCGTTTAAAAGAGTAATGTACTGCCCAACGTGATATCATCCGAGACGATGGGTGCCCATTCCTCATTAAATTCTTCTTGAGCTTCGCGTCCGATACGGAACTTAGCACCTGCTAGAAAGCCAACCAAGCCATCCCCCGTGCAATCGAGAAACACACGACTCTCAAAACGAATTCGTCGTTCAGAGCCCATCATCCAGCCCGTGACTGCCTGAATCGTACGGTTATTTTCATCACCTGATGCATCTACCTCGTGTACATCCGTGTTCAGGAACAATGTAATATTCGGTTCCGCTTTCACTTTTTCTAACACAACTAAATCCCAGAAATAGGGATTGCCATCGATATTTCGATATTGATTCTCAACGAATAATTCACCCATGATGCCGGTTTCTCTGGCATTGCGATGGACACCATGTGAGGTGGCGCCACATACCCAAACGCGTATTTCGCTGCTTGCATTGCCGCCAAGAACGGGACGATTTTGGACCAGAGAAACAGTTTGACCTAATCGCGCTGCTGCCACAGCTGCACAAACGCCTGCCAAGCCTCCGCCAACGACCGTGATATCAGAGGTTACAATTTCATGCTTCATCTATAAGCACCTCACTAGTTATGGAATATCTCATCTTTCATTGTAGAATAGGTGATTTCCATTTAACATGCAGTGAGTTACCATAAGCATACACTTTATTTCATCCTATTGGAGCGTGTGAGGCATCTATTAGAAAATACGACCTTCACACTGGACGTGATTTCGTCCCAATGCGGCTATGAGAATGGATTCTATTTGAGCCGCGTGTTCACGCAAAAAATCGGCATGGCGCCTTCCGTTATCGCCGCATGCACCAAGTTTAACCATTGCTTGTGCAGTAAAAAGCCCCCAGTTCTTCAACTAGAAGAATGGGGGCTCATCTGCATGTACGAAAGCTAATTGCCGGTATACGGCAGCTTTCCTTCGGTATATTCGTTTTCAGGCTTACGAATCCATCGTTGTAGGTATCCTTGTGTATGTAAGGCTTTGATCAGAATGATGAGAACTGGTGAGAGGATAACCCCTGCCACGCCAAAAAGCGACAAGGAGATAATCATGAACGCTAAAGTTGTAAACGCGGAAACACCTAAGGATTCACCAGTGATTTTGGGCTCCATAATTTGTCTAACGAGTATAACGACAAGAAGCAGTGCACTTAGCCAAATCGCCAGTGTCGTATTGCCAACGATGAACAAGTAGACAATCCACGGAATGAATAAGGTAGAAACACCCAGAAGCGGCAGAACATCGAATATACCCGACAAAAGCGCAATAGAGAAAGCGTTGTTCACATTAAGAATAAGCAGAGCAATAAAAATGACGATGAAGGTCAAGGAAATGAGCTTGGCTTGCGCTTTTATGTAAGAGACAATACCCTTCACGACATTCTCTTTAAGGAAAAAGAACGCTGATTTGAACGTATTCGGCGTTTGTTCACTTGCAATACGTTTCCAAGATTCAATTTCAATACTCAAGAAGTATGCGAGAATGATGCCGACGATGAAATTGAACATGAACGTGGAGAAGGAAGTCAGGGAAGCGACCAGTCCCGATAAGAAGGCAACAAGGAAGGTAGAAGCTTTTCCAGCAAATTGACCCGCATAATCTTTGGCTTTGTCACTCACATCGGTAGGCAAGGTCTGGAAGCGATCGTTCAACTCAGCAATCCGATGAATGATCTGGTCATTAAAAATCGCCACATAGTCATCGATTTTATCGACAAGACTCATGATCTGGCTAGTAAAAATGACGACTGCCCCGGCCAATGCGCCTAGGATGATCAAGACGAACACCAAGGTCGAAATAGCCGAAGCGAGCGATTTGCGTATCCCTTTGCGATTCAAGAATCGAGCCAGAGGCTCGATCATCATGAAGATGATCAAGGCCAGAAAGATTGGCGTGGCAATGGCGTACAAATAACTGAATAACAGCATGAATAAGTAGACGGTTAATACGATGAGCCCAATGTCAAAAACCGTTCGCCAATATTTCTTGTAAAAAGAAAGCATCCCTGTTCCTCCAGATCATTATTGTTCAGTTAGAATAATCGGTCCATTGCTTGTAATTGCAATCGTATGCTCATACTGCGCAGATAAGCTGCCATCGTACGTTCTAGCTGTCCATCCATCTTGGTCGACCTTGGAATGATATTTACCAACATTGAGCATCGGTTCTATCGTGAAAACCATGCCTTCCTTAATGCGCGGTCCTTTTCCAGCAGGTCCATAATGAGGTACCTGTGGTTCTTCGTGCATCTCGGAACCAATCCCGTGACCAATGAAATCTCTAACAACAGAGAAGCCTTGCGATTCCGCATATACTTGAATGGCATGAGAGACATCCCCGATTCGATTACCGACAACGGCTTTTTCAATGCCCTTATATAAGGACTCCTTCGTAACTTGGAGCAGCTTCTCGGCAACAGGAGAAATGTTGCCAACCGCATAAGACCATGCGGAGTCTGCTAACCAGCCATCAATCCGAACGACCATATCTATCGTAACGATGTCCCCATCATTCAAAGGCTCTTTCTTTGGGAAGCCATGGCAAATGACGTCATTCACCGATGCACAGGTTGCATAAGGATAGCCGTGATAGCCTTTTTGTTCTGGTGTTGCGCCATGTTTGGCAAGAAAGCCTTCTACGAATTGATCGATTTCCCACGAAGTAATGCCTGGGCGAATCAACTTCGCAATTTCTTTATGGCAATCGGCTAAGATTCTGCCTGCTTTCCCCATGGCTTCAATTTGTTCTTTTGTTTTGATTGTAATCATCAAGTTCCTCTCCTCTTCATAGAGCACTAATTGTTCATTATGTCCATTTTGCAGACCAAAGCTTCATCTCTTTAATAATTTGATGCAGGTCCTGACCTTTTGGTGTCAAGGTATACTCGACGGTAACAGGAACCGTTGGGAACGCCATGCGCTCAAGAACACCGTGTTCTTCAAGATGGCGCAAAATATCCGTGAGGGATTTCGGGCTGATACCCGTAATTTGCCGCTGAAGCTCTCCGAAACGCTTCGTCCCACAAAATAATTCACGTAGAACAAGAAATGCCCATTTGCCGCCAAGCACTTCAAGTGTTCGTTCAATCGAACATTCGATTTCTTTGGGGATTTTGGGAACATAATTGCTAAGCGGAGCGACTTTTTCATTTTCAAGAGTTGACATGAGATCGCTTCCTTTCATCAAAATTGTGATGGTACTTACATCAAGGTAAGTAAGTTAACAATCTGTAATAAGGGTCTATTAGTCACACTACTATGTATTTTAAAGTTCCTCATGGCATTTGGCAATAGAAGGGCTGGAATCGGACAGGTTGATTTCGTGCCGTAGATTCTTTACAATAGAATTAAAATTTATTGTTTCAGGAGATGTGTACATATGAAAGTCAAAATTTCTCGTAATGCAGCAAAAGTACTTCAATTGGAGCTTAATAAAGAAGAAAACCAAGGATTATTGGTTCGTGTACAAGTGACGCATAAGCATGGTGATCATGCTCACTATGGTTTGGGTCTTGACGATAAATCTGCAAATGATGTCGTGGTTAGCACGGATAAAGGGATTGATGTTCTGTTAGATCAAACTGAGCCTTTACTTGATGGCATCCGCATTGACTACTTCTATACGCCAGAAGAGGGTTTCATGATTACAAACCCGAGTAAGGGGAACCACGGAGACCACTAATGCGCAATGATATTCGCATTTGTGATAAATGCAAACACATGAAGGTGAAATCGGCCCTTGCCAAAATAAGTGCCATTGCACCGGATACGGAAGTCAAAGTTGCGTGCAAATCGTATTGCGGTCCATGTTCGCGGTTCGCATTTATCTTTATTAATGGCCGTTACATTACGGGCGCAACAGAAGACGAAGCCATCGAAAAAGCGAAGAAATACGTGAAATAAACCAAAAAGCATCCGTCCATTTAGGACAGGATGCTTTTTTTTCATCTCCATAAACCTAGTTAAGCATGAACAGCAGACGTCTCAAGCAGCTTACGAATTTGCTGTTCAATTTTACGGGGCGGCGTTGTTGGAGAAAAGCGTTTGATTACATTGCCGTCTCCATCCACGAGAAACTTGGTGAAATTCCACTTAATGCCCGAACCGAATAAGCCAGATGCCTTGCTCTTCAGATAACGGTATAAAGGATGAGCTCCCGCGCCATTCACATCGATTTTGGAGAACAGTGGGAAATTAACGCCGAAATTCAACTGGCACGCCTGTTCAACCTGAGCGTCATCACCAGGCTCCTGATCCTTGAATTGATTACATGGGAAGCCAAGAACACTGAAGCCCTGATCTTTATAAGTGTCATGAAGCTCCTGAAGCCCTTTGAATTGAGGAGCAAATCCGCATTTCGTTGCTGTATTTACAATGAGCAGGACTTGGTTTTTGTACTCGGACAGGGATTTGTCTTCACCGCGAATCGTCTTCACTTGAAATTGATGAATGCTCATTAGGTCACAACCTTCCGTTACTATTATTTTACACAAATTAATTGTACACAATTTTAATTCGAATGAAAAGCTATTTTTTCACCAGATCCTTAAGTGCGTCTGCTAGTAAAGGAAAGCGCCACTCAAAACCTTGCTGCTGCAATACACGAGGAATAACTTTTTGACCTTCGAGAAGCAGAACGGAAAGTTCACCGAAAATCAGCTTCATCATGAAAGCAGGAACCGGAAACAGATTCGGCCTTCGCATAGCTGTTGCAATCGCGCGTCCGAATTCCTTATTCGTGACAGGATTTGGGGCGGTGGCATTGACCGGACCGACAATCGACTCCTTTTGAACGCAAAAATCAATCAGTCTCACCATATCATCGATGTGGATCCACGAAAGCCATTGTCTGCCACTGCCAACAGTACCACCTACGCCAAGCTTATAAGGGAGCGCCATCTTGGGGAATGCGCCTTCTTTATTATCCAAAACTAGTCCAACCCGAACTTTCACCAAACGTGTCCCTTTGATATGATCAGCCCCTTCTTCCCATTGCTTGACGACGCTTGCTAAGAAGTCTGTATTTCGATAAGGACTCTCTTCATCAAACGTTTCCGTCTCCGAAATGCCGTAAAATGACATGCCAGAAGCATTCACGACAACCTTAGGCTTCGGGGCCATGTTCGCGACAAGCTTGGCTACACGCTCAGCTGCTTGCAATCGGGATTGCACAATCCGAGTCTTGGCCGTGGCTGTCCAGCGCTGACTGATCGATTCACCAGCCAAATTCACAATGGCATCAAGACCTTGAAGCTGATCTGGGTTGCTTTGCAGTTCGTCCCAAGTCACCGTTACAACACCAGGTATCTGCTTGGATGATGAGCGAGATATATTAATAAGTTCATGACCTTGTCCCAACCAGAATGAGATTAACCGTTTGCCAATAAACCCGCTGCCGCCTGTAATCGCTATTTTCATATCAAGCACCTCCATATCTTCTATGGCCATTATAATTGACTTTACCCATTAAATACCAACGGAGCTCATACAGTTGTCTAAAGGGAAAGATATCAGTTTGAAATTACGACACGTTCCTCTCATTTTCGTGTATAATTGGAATTCGGTGTCTATTAATTAACCGTAGGGTAATTCTTTTGTCAGTGAGAGGAGTCATCGTCTATGAATCGAATTCGCAGTTTTCTTCATTCCTATCATCCTATTGTACATACGCTAATTTTGGGCACGGTTATGGCTCGAGCTGCCTCTTCCATGAGTTTGCCGTTCCTTGCTATTTATTTGGCTAAGCATTCGGATATGAGCCCAGGGCTCATTGGAATTGTAATTGGCATGGGTGCTTTAGCTGGAACTTTCGGTGGTTTTGTCGGTGGCACTTTGTCGGACCGCTTTGGTCGACGTGTAATTATGCTCGCGGCACTCTTCGGGTGGGGATTCGTTTTCCTTGGTTTCGGGGTTGTCAAATTACCGGTCTTGTTTATGCTGCTCAATATGCTGAATGGACTTTGTCGCTCTTTCTATGAGCCTGTGTCGCAAGCCTTAATGGCAGATTTAACGGAGCCAGCCAAAAGATTACAGGTGTTTTCGCTCCGATACATGGCGATTAACGTGGGTGTGGCGGTAGGTCCATTATTGGGAGCATTCTTTGCGACAATGAACGGAGCTTTGCCTTTCCTGCTTACAGGTATCATCTATTTAATTTATGGTGTCACGTTATACGCACTTCTCATTAAGTTCGGCATTAAAAAAATTGAAGGCGAGAAGAAGGCTCTCGTTACGTTCCGTTCGGCACTAGGCGTCATTCGTAAGGATGTGACCTTCCGTTTGTATATTATCGGGGGCATTATCGGTGCAATTGGATATTCGCAGGTTATGGTGACTTTATCGCAGTACCTTCAAAGGGATTTTGCCAATGGGGTCAAAATGTTTGCGATTCTCATGAGCGCCAATGCGATTGTCGTCATTGCCATGCAGATCCCGTTGGGGAAATGGGCGGAGAAGTACTCACCATTAACAGCTATTGTCGTTGGCAACCTGATGTTTGCACTAGGTGATATAGGCTTTGCCTTCTCGCACTCGCTCACATGGCTCATTATTTCGATGGGGATCTTCACATTCGGTGAAATTCTGAATTATCCTGCCGCGAACATGTTGATTGATAAGCTTGCACCTGAACAAATGCGTGGCACGTACTATGGCGCTCAAACACTAACGAACATTGGTCACTTTATGGGACCGTGGATTGGTGGCTTTTTGTTAGTATCGTATGGCGGGACTACACTCTTCCTCTTGATTGCTTTTTTATCATTGGTAGGCTCCATTTTCTATTGGAGAGGCACAAAACGTCAAAATTCGGTAAAAATAACGTCGAAAATGCAAACTTTTTGATGAATTTCGCAAAAATAGTTCCTGGGAACTATTCGATTTCAAATCATCTTCCCTTATCCTTGAGAATATAGCTATAATAGATTAATAGTCATCTATCATGTATCAAGAACGTTATCTCGAAAAGGCAAAGCTGGCGAAAGCCAGTGACGCAAAGCTACAGGGGCCTTACTTCTCCTGAAAAGGATAAGCAGCCAGCCAGCCGCCGAACGATTGGGAATTCACATTAGAACCCCTCGTGTCGGTTCACAACGGTGGGGTTTTTCTATGTCATAACAAAGTAATTTGAACAAATTGTACTAAGGAGGCCCTAGGGTATGAAATCGGAAAATCAATTGCATGAGGAACAAAAAGCGACATCATTATGCGGCAACCATGTTGCACGTTTGGTGCCATCCACGGATGGCCCTAAACTCATGATCAATCGGGAAGAATACGCATTAAATGAAGCCTGTTGGGATGTCGAAATGTTTCACGGAAGAAACAATAGCATTCTCATCTTCTACTGGAAGGGCGAAGTGAAACTTTCGGTGAAAATGCCCCCAATGGCTCAAATCGAAGGCTTTTTAACTAGACTATTTCAATGTTTATCATCCAAATTAAGAGCGGTTCAGCCTATCTAGGCGAATTGCTCTTTTTTTTGCGTTCGTATAGCGTTGAATGGCTGTTATTAGTGATTTTCTCATTGTCACCTATCGACACTAGCTGATATAATATGACCATTACAATGAGTAGTTCTTAGGGACTATATTGAGGGAGATGCATGGCATGAGATTGATCACACGTTCCGATTTTGATGGTTTAGTATGCGCGATGCTCTTCAAACAATTAAACATGGTGGATGAAATGAAATTTGTCCATCCCAAAGATATGCAGGACGGGCTGATTGAAGTAACCGAAAATGATATTTTGGCCAATGTGCCCTATGTCGCAGGCTGCGGGTTATGGTTCGATCATCACTCCAGTGAACTCACACGGATGGGGGAATCTATTAAATTTAAGGGAGAAACTCGACTTGCTCCAAGCGCTGCACGCGTAGTCTACGATTACTATGGAGGGAAAGAAACCTTCGGTGACATCGACGATATCATGCAAGGCGTGGACAAAGCGGATTCCGCGCAGTTTAGCAAGGAAGATATTTTGAACCCGAGTGGATGGGATTTGCTCTCTTTTATCATGGATGCTCGTACAGGTTTAGGACGCTATCGGGATTACCGAATCAGCAACTATCAGCTCATGGAAGATCTAGTTGAACATTGTGCAACGAAGTCCGTTAGTGAAATTATGGAACTGCCGGATGTGAAAGAGCGTGTAGCTCGCTATTTTGAATTGGATGCTCTTTACCGGGATATGCTGCAAACGTACACGCGGGTAGAGGGGAATGTTATTATTACGGATCTTCGCGATGTGGAGACTATTTACCCAGGCAATCGTTTTATGGTCTATGCGCTCTATCCGGAGCAAAACACGTCAATTTGGATCGTAGATGGCCGAAATAAACAAAACTGCGTATTCGCTTGTGGTCACAGCATTGTGAATCGTACAGCACGAACGAACATTGGTGATTTGATGCTCCAAAATGGTGGAGGCGGGCACCATGCAGCAGGCACTTGCCAAGTGGAATATGCCCATGCTGACGAGGTTCTGCACAAAATTGTTGAAACGATGCAAGCAGCAGGGTAAAATAAGAGAACAAGCCGCAGGATGGGAGCAGCCCAGCATGCGGTTTTTCTTTGTAAGGAGGTATATGCAAATGGAACTTAAGCAGATTCATCACGTTGCGATTATATGTTCGAATTACGAGCGTTCTAAGCATTTTTATGTTGATTTACTTGGACTCACGGTCATTCAGGAAACGTATCGCGCCGAAAGGAACTCGTATAAATTAGATTTACGTATTGGGCAAACGGAGCAAGAGATAGAATTGTTCTCGTTCCCAGATCCGCCAGCACGTGTTAATCAACCAGAGGCGCGGGGGCTTCGGCATTTGGCCTTTGTTGTTACTGATATGGATCAAAGTGTAGGAGAGTTAGAAAGTAAGGGTATCGCGGTTGAGCCGGTACGGATGGATCCCATCACGGGGAATCGTTACACGTTTTTCGCCGATCCCGATGGGTTGCCGTTGGAACTGGTGGAGTATGTCGGATAATGGCCGTTCAAAACGGACAGAGGAGGAACCCAAGTTAGCGTTGGCAAGAGGGTGTCTTTGGAGCTTGTTGCTCTCGATTCCCTTATGGGTGGTGTTGATTTATCTCATTTGGATAAAATAAATCCCTCAAAGGGCTCGATCGGACTGCTGACAATCGGCAGCGAGATCTGAGACACTTTTGAGGGATTTTGTTTGACCACATAAGAATTTATAAGTTTCCGGTACTCGGAAACTTATAAATTCTTATTGGCGATAAAAACAACATCTAAAACGCGGTCGCTCATCCTCGAAGGACTTCGATAGAAGTTTTTCTCGCTAGGTACGCTTACGCGGAGGCAATGGACCTAGATATTGGAAGAGATTACACTCGATCCGTCCGTTAAATAACTTACGCTTCTTATCGGCGCGGCGGTTCATATAATGCTCGAGTTGTGTGCTCGGGCTTAGGATAAACAGACTCCACGAAGGCATCGGTCTAGTTAAAGCGCCGAGCTCGCGAAGCGCCAGCTCGACATCTGGTGCTTCACCAAGACGCTCGCCGTAAGGCGGGTTGGTGATTAAGCAGCCATAGTCGCCGCGCGGGCGCGCTTTGGCGATGGGTTCAACCTTCAGCTGGAACTGCTTCGTCAATCCAGCTGCCTTGGCGGCCGCCTCTGCCACTTCGATGGCAGCAGGATCGATATCGCTGCCGACGATGTGCAGCGGCACGTTATCTTTCACCGCGTCGAAGGCTTCGTCGCGGGCCTTGTCCCACAGCTTGCGGGGAACGTTCCCCCAAGCTTCACTTGGGAAGCTGCGCCGCAGGCCTGGCGCGATGTTCCAGCCGATCATCGCAGCTTCGATCGGGATGGTCCCCGACCCGCAGAACGGGTCGTAGAGCGGCCGCTCTACGCTCCAGCGGCTCAGTAGAATCATCGCCGCCGCCATGGTTTCCTTCAGCGGCGCTTCGGTCACGAGCTTGCGGTAGCCGCGCTTGTGCAGGCTGGCGCCGGTTGTGTCGATCGTCAGCGTTGCGATATCGTTCAGAAGCGCGACTTCAATCACGTAGCGTGCCCCGTTCTCGGGGAACCACTCAGTACCGTAGCGGAGCTTCATTTTCTCAACAACAGCTTTCTTGGCGATCCCTTGGCAAGCGGGAACGCTGGACAACTGAGACTTATGGGAACGGCCCTCAACAGGGAATTCAGCATCGTTCGGAATCCAGTCTGGCCAAGCGAGGGCTTTGGTGCCTTCGAACAACTCATCGAAGGTTGTTGCTTTGAATTGCCCCATAAGTACGAGGATACGATCTGCCGTACGCAGCCAAAGATTGGTGCGACAGATGGCCAATTCGTCACCAAAGAATCGGACACGTCCATTCTCGACGGTCATTTCCTCATAGCCGAGATCACGAATTTCACGGGCAACGATAGCCTCAAGACCCATTGGGCATGTGGCGATTAGTTCAATTTTTTGTGGCATAGGTATAGTCCTTCCATCCGGGTTGTACAACGCTCAGAAAACTCATACAATTAACAAGTATAGGACAAATAGGTTACACTTACAAACAGGTCTTGCAAAGCACATACGAATGATGCGAATTTAGGAGGACAAATACATGGAAACCATCACAGCTGAAAGCTATATGGAAGGTTTATATGAAGAAGATGCGGTACTAACTCGGGTGAAGGAAGTCATAGTTGCTAAGAATATGCCTGAGATCTCCATCGCTCCAGGTTATGGCAGATTGCTAACGATGCTGGTCACAATGATTGGCGCGAAGCGGGTGCTGGAAATTGGCGCATTAGGTGGTTACAGTGGGATTTGTTTGGCGAGAGGGTTAAAAGAGGGCGGCAAGCTCATCTCTCTGGAGCTGAAACAAGACTTCGCTGATGTAGCGAAGCAAAACGTGACCGATGCGGGCCTCGGCGACTTCGTGGAGTATCGCATTGGCGAGGCGATCGATCGCTTGAATGAGCTGCTGGAGCGTGGCGAGCGCTTCGATTTCTTCTTTATTGATGCGGATAAGGTGAATTATCCAAACTATTTAGAACTGGCGATTAAGCTGGCGAATCCAGGTGCGATCATTGCTGGGGATAATACACTGATGCGCGGCAAAGTCGTCGATGAGAAGCAAACGAAGGCATCGGTTCAAGCGATGCGTACGTTTAATCAGCGGATCGCGATTGATGAAAGGCTGGAGAGCACGATTCTTCCGGCGTACGATGGGTTGGCTTTGGCTCGCGTGAAATAGCGTGCTGCGTGAAAAAAGAGCGATTAGCTGCGGGGCAGCGGATCGCTCTTTTTCTTGTTAGGATGCTTTTTCCTTCATATGTAAATCAGAATTGATCCGATTAGTGTCTTTTGGTTGTGGTTGAACCTGTGTTATAGGAACCTGAGGTTGTAACGTCGGGGTTGTGTGGGTCGTTTGTTGTTTCTTGAAGCTCATTGTACTGAGGCTATTCCAGTAGATAAACAAAAACTCAGCACAAACGATAATCAGTATGATTTTACGCCAGTTTAGCTTCATTCGTTACCATGCCTCACTTTCCATCATACACCTATATTAGCATGTAGTGGAATTAATTTCCATAAGTTTTCATCCAAAGGTAAAATCATTACCGATTCGGCAGAATCACGGTGACATATCTTGCTTCTGTCTCTCGGCAGCGATTCATCAACGTATCTTCAACCCAACTCACATCCACTCAAATCCCCAAATGTACCAGCCCCGTTGTAATTTCCAACTCATACCGTCGACTATCCGGCATCTGAACCTCGTAAGCCAATTTTACAGCGCGCTTGACATCATAGGGCACGCGTACGAATTGAAGCGCAAACCCTGCTTGAATCATGGGATCAGACTCTCCTTCTATAATGCAGTAACACGCCTGAGGTATGCCGTCATACGGAACACCGACGCTCCCCACATTAAAGAGCATCAGCCCACTCCGCTCCTCGACACTTGTACTCTTCTCAGAATCTTCGTTCAGTAGCAGCCTACCACGCACATTCCTCTCCGAAGGATTATCCAACGTCAACATATAGGGGATATGAATATCCCCATAACCGACAATATCCGGTCCATTCCCGTCGGTAGGATAACCTGTCATCTCTGTATGTTCAAACATCGCTAATCGCTCTTGCTTAGAAGCTTCTCGTTTTAATCGATGAAATACGCTCTGAGCCGAGGCGTGGAACAATCGAATACGCTTCCCGCTCAGAGTTAAATCAATTGAGAAAGGGAGCTGCTTCAAATAAGCTAGACGCTCATCCGCGAGCGATTGCTGTTGCCACAAGCCAGCAGGAAGCTCCTGCGGAAGCGTTATCCCCAAATCCCAGTTGCCTTGAACAACGGCTTCACAGGTTTGCTTGATGAGATCGACGACTTCGGCCGAGTTAGGTCCCTTGCCAACGAGATCACCCAAACAGAAGATACGTGTGATGCCTCTGCGCTCGATATCACGAAGAACAGCTTCGAGGGCAGGTAAATTTCCATGAATATCTGAAATGATAGCGATTCTTTCCAAAGGGCTCGTTTCCTTTCTTTTACAAAAAACGTGAGTTGCAATGCTTCTGTTATACCACATGGCAGTCAATCTGAAAATGTGAGTCTCTTCCTATTACCCAACGATGTCGACATCTGTTATAATTTGTAGGGGGAAAGGGGAATGTTTTAATTGGAATCCAGACAAGAACGTCACGGTAAATCGAAAAAAGATCACAATCCGAGCAAAAAGCCTTCACTTAAAGTTTTGGGTGGCTTCACAGTTGCAGCGGTTGCTTGTTTTGCCATTGGTATCGGGGCTTCCTATTGGACCTCCAATTATAATAATGGGGAAGAAGAGGGCGCTGCTTCAACACCTATGGCGGTCATTTCGCCTAAACCAACGACATCCACTTCGAATGTCAATTCGGGTGCTCAGGTTAGTCCCAAAGCTTCTACTGCCGTTACTTCGACACCTACACCAGCGACAAATGCAACCGGGGTTAACCAAGAGGGAACAGGCGCACAAGTGAAGTTAACTTTTGTAGGTGATGTGATTATGGCCTCCAAAGTGGAAGATATTTTAAAACAAAAAGGCTATGACTACCCTTATACGAATGTGAAAGATTTCTTAACCAAAGCTGATTTTACAATTGCCAATTTGGAATCTCCGATAACGACTCGAGGCAGTGTTCAGAGCAAAGAGTATGTCTATCGTTCTTCGCCTGAGGCGTTGCCACCGCTTAAACAAGCAGGCGTTGATATCGTTAACTTAGCCAACAACCATGTAATGGATTATGGGACAGAAGGCTTGTTAGATACGATGCAAGCGCTGGACCAAGAGGGCATTAAGCGGGTGGGAGCGGGCAAGGATAATTCAGAAGCCTATCAACCTGTGATGGTGGAAAAAGATGGCGTGAAGATTGCTGTTTTTGGTTTCAGCCGTGTCGTGCCAGAAGCTTCTTGGAAAGCTGGTCCTGGGCATCCTGGTGTTGCGGAAACTTACAACTATAAGCCGCCTGTTGAGGCGATTGAGAAAGCCAAAGCATCAGCTGATCTCGTAGTAGTTGTGACTCACTGGGGCGTAGAACGCGATGATAATCCGGATAAAAATCAAAAGGAGCTCGCGCACCGTTATATCGATGCCGGAGCTGATCTGGTTGTTGGCGGACATCCGCATGTGATGCAAGGCTTCGAGCAATATAAAGGCAAATGGATCGCCTATAGCTTAGGTAACTTCATCTTTACAACGAATGACACCCCGAAAACCTGGGAAACCGTCATTTTAGAAGCAGCCTGTACAAAGGAAAAGTCCTGCAATATTCACTTGGTACCGATTTTGACCAAGTCTGCCTTGCCTACGCCTATGAATACAGAAGATGGGGCAAAGTTATTTCAACGTCTAAGCCAAATTTCAATTGGGGCTGTGGTGGATGCACAAGGAAATGTGAGCAAGAAATAAGAAGAGGGGTTTATCTTACATGACAGCTACGATAAGAAATATTTATTGCGTTGGTCGCAACTACCGCGCACATGCCGCAGAACTTGGTAACGATGTTCCTGATCAACCGATGATTTTTACGAAACCTACCCATGCACTAGCTCAAATTGATGGAGGAGCGTTGACACTTCCAAGTGATCAAGGTGAAATCCACTATGAGGCTGAACTCGTTTTACATATCGCTAAGCCATATACGGAAGGTATTAAAGTCGATGAGCTCGTGGATCAATACGCACTGGGGATTGATTTCACACTTCGTGATGTACAGAATGTGATCAAGAAAAAGGGGCAACCTTGGTTGCCTGCCAAAGGCTTCCTGAAGTCGGCGCCGATCACGGTTTTCCGCCCGTTCCCGGGTGCATCCCAATTGACAGAGTCAAACTTCCAGCTTCGTCAGAATGGACAAGTTGTTCAGGATGGAAACATTTCCCTCATGATCTTTGATCTTCAGACCATCATCGATTACATTGCGAAACACTATGGCCTTGGACCTGGCGACATCATTTACACAGGAACGCCTGAAGGTGTAGGCCCTGTCCAAGACGGCGACCGTTTAGAGCTTCTCTGGGGAGAAGAGCAGTTCGGAGCTTTTACCGTTAACTTATAGCAAAAAAGGGCAGTCTCCAAGGTTACATTTGACCTGAGAGAACTGCCTTTTTTATATGTATGGCACTTTATGTATGAGTTGCATTAGGATTCTATTGGATTGGCTAAAGCTACATCAGAGTAAAGCTCTCTTACACGGAGAATGGCGGGTAATTGTTTGAAGAAGGCATCAACCACATCCGGGTCAAAATGCTCTCCACGCTCCTCCTGAAATAATTGGAGGATCCGATCGAGCTCCCAGGCCTTTTTGTAGACACGTTCACTGCCAAGCGCATCGAAAACGTCGGCAATTGCTGTGATGCGTCCGTAAATGTGAATCTCTTCACCCTTAATGCCGCGCGGGTAGCCACGCCCATTCCATTTTTCGTGATGCTCATAGGCAACGACCGCAGCTGTTTTGAGAATATGGCGAGTCGAATTTCGGAGCAGGTTGTACCCGATCAAGGTATGATTTTGCATGAGCTTAAATTCTTCATCCGTTAGCTTACCAGGTTTGTTCAGAACAGCATCCGGAATGGCTACCTTACCGATATCATGCATGGGAGATGCGATTTTCAGAAGTTCTGCTTCTTCCTGACCCATGCCTAGCTCAAGTGCTAGCAAATACGAATACTCAGCAACGCGCTTCACATGATTTCCCGTTTCTTTGGAGCGGCTTTCGCCAATTTCGCCCATCCGGAAAATAATTTCTTTCTGCGTTTCTTCAATCTCTATGGTGAGCAGCGCAGATTCAAGTGATTTTCCTGCATAGGAGGACGCCAAAGTTAAATATTCCATATCCTTATCGGAAAATTGCTCGCAAGCCGTCAGCTTATTAATCGCTTGATAGGCGCCCATAATCTCACCTTGACTATTCTTGAAAGGAATGACCATTAAGGCTTTCGTGCGATAACTGGTTTGTTGATCCGTGCGCAAGGCGCCATTTTGCAGATAAGATTTGTATTCCTCATTGGTATAAGCATCATGAATAAAGACAGCTTGATCATTACTTACCGCATAGCCGACAAGGCCAGCGGAGCTAGGAATTCGAATTTCATCCAGACCATGAGCTACTTTGGACCAAAGTTCATTCTTTTGTGTATCGAGCAGCCAGACAGTACAACGATCGGAGACTATCATCTCACGGCCCATATCCGCCATTAGCATTAGTACATTCTCTAGCGTACGTTCATTCGCAATTTTAGAAGCATAGTCGAAAATGACACGCAGCATTTCCTCGGGCTCCAGGTCTCTTTTGAAACGGGGATTGGTAGTGTGTTTTTCTTGCTCCATGTCAGCCTCCTATCGCTTATCACTTTCATATTATCATATAATTGGCTGTTTATGGTTAATATTCTGCAGGAAAACCCGAATGTTGTCGAATTTATTTAACAGATAGGGACGATAAGAGACTTAGATCGAATATGATACAATGTACATAATGACTCTTTGAAAAGAAAGTGAAAAGAAGGGGGAACCCTGTTTATGCCGTGGCTATATGGATTCATAGGAAGCGTGATCATTGCAGGCGCAGCGTATTGGAAAAAATCCTTATCTTTATCCGGGGGGATCGCGGCAGTGCTGCTCGGAACGACGATGTATGCATGGGGTAGCCTAGCTTGGTTCGGTACACTTATCGCGTTTTTCATCTCGTCTAGCCTGCTGTCGAAGCTTAAGCATCAGCGCAAAGCAGCAGCAGAAAGTGGCTATGCCAAGGGGGGAAGGCGTGACGCGGGTCAAGTTGCTGCCAATGGCGGCCTTGGTTTGTTACTGTGTATCGGAAATGCGATCTGGCCGAATCCAGTATGGTGGTTGCTCTTTTTGGGCGTAATGGCAACAGTAAACGCGGATACGTGGGCAACTGAAATCGGCGGAATGAGCAAGTCAATTCCTCGGTCTATCGTGAGTGGAAAGCGAGTCGATGCAGGAACATCAGGGGGAATTACGGGTTTAGGATTGATAGCTTCTTTAATCGGTGGGGCATTTATAGGTCTTGTAGGGGGACTGTTTAACCAGTTTGGGGGGTCAGATGTGGTGAACAGCTCCATACTCATCTTAATCTCGCTTAGTGCAGTTGCTGGATTAGCAGGGTCTCTCGTGGATTCCTGGTTAGGTGCGACACTGCAGGTTATGTTTCGCTGTGAGGTTTGTGGTAAAACGATCGAGAAGCAGGATCATTGTAACCGGAAGGCAAGACAAATCCGTGGTCTTCGAGGGATGAGTAATGATGTGGTGAACGCAGGGTCCTCTTTAATCGGAGGGGTAATTTGCCTAATCTTAAGCACATTACCGCTCTGATTGTGAACTTTTGAGCACATTATACGCTGGGCTCGCTGTGTTCGAGATTGGCACCAGATGGGGACACAGCTGTAGGATGTAAAGCATCATGAAGCTGTTTCTCCAGTTGTTTTACTTTGCGCTGCAGCTTGTATTGACGAACCATGCCGAAGAGGCCAACAATCAGACCGCCTAATAAGGTCGAAGTTAAAATGACAAGAATCAAAGGCGTGGAAGTTGTCGCGAACATGAAGTTCACTTGTACCGGATCCACATTAACGACAGCAAAAACTGCGGTGATTAGAGCAAAAACTAAAGCGCTGATGAGAATCCATTGCATCTTCATCTAGCCATCATCCTCTCTATCTCTATTTGAGAAAAAGGTTGAAAGCCTCTGCTTTCAACCTTTTTCTTTTCTTGCTATCCGCCCTCGGCGTGTAACCGAGGGGCAGGATGAATCCCTGAATCGCTTACTTCGTGAGCTCTTCCATTTGATCCAGCAATGAGCTGAATACGCTCATCGCTTGCTTAATCGGCTCAGGCGTTGACATATCTACGCCTGCCTTCTTAAGGATGTTCAGCGAGTAGTCGCTGCCGCCGCTTTTGAGGAAGCCGAGGTAGCGATCAACCGCTGGCTGGCCTTCATCCAAAATCTGTTTAGCAAAGCTAGTAGCCGCCGAGAAGCCTGTCGCATATTTATACACATAGAAGCTGTTATAGAAGTGTGGGATACGAGCCCATTCCATCTCGATATCTTGATCCACAACCATGTCATTGCCATGGTAGAGCTTATTCAAGCCATAGTAGATTTCACTGAACTCTTGTGGCGTCAAGGAATCGCCTTGTTCCGATTTCTCGTGCGTGATCATTTCGAATTCAGCGAACATCGTTTGCCGGAATACGGTCGTCCGGAACTGGTCTGCGTAGTATGTGAGCAGGTACATTTTTTCCTTCGGATCCGTTACGCGTTTCAGAAGGTAATCCATGAGAAGAGCTTCGTTCAGCGTAGACGCGACTTCGGCTAAGAAAATCGTGTACTGCGCATAACGATACTCTTGGTTCTCATCCGACAAATAGGAATGAATCGCGTGGCCCATCTCATGCGTCAACGTAAACATGCTGTTCAAGTTGTCTTTATGGTTCAACAGCACGTAAGGATGAGTGCCGTAAGCACCCCAACTATAAGCACCATTACGTTTGTTTTTGTTCTCATAAACATCAATCCAGTGGTTGTCGAAGCCGTCTTGAAGAATTTTCAAGTAATTCTCGCCTAGCGGAGCTAAGCTCTTCTTGATTTCTTCTTTCGCTTGCTGGTAGGTAATGTCCATTTTGAACTCTTCGACTAGCGGTGCAAAGAGGTCATACATATGTAGTTCATCGACCTTGAGCAGCTTTTTACGGAGTTTGAGATACCGCTGCAGCTGAGGCAAGGATTCGTGAATGGTGGAAATTAAGTTCGTATACACTTCTTTCTTGATATTGTCACCGAACAGGGTGGATTCAAGAACTGAAGGGTAATGACGCGCCTTCGCGTAGAAAATATTTTTGTTGATGTTCGCGCTTAGTGTGGCGCCAATCGTATTCTTATTGTTGCGGTACGTTTCATAAACAGCTTTGAACGCATTTTTCCGAACTTCAGGATCGCGACTCTCTAAGAACTGGATATAGCTGCCGTGTGTAAGCTCGACTTCTTCACCTTTTTCGTTCTTCACCTTCGGGAACTTCAAATCCGCATTGTTCAGCATCCCGAAAATTGTGCTAGGTGCTCCCGCCATTGTTCCCGCTTGAGCAAGAAGAGCTTCTTGTTCTTTGGTTAACGTATGAGGCTTCTGACGAATCATTTCTTCGAGCGTATCTTTATAAAAAGATAAGGAAGGATCACTCACAAGCTGCTGAAGTTTTTCGTCCGAAAGGCTTAGAATTTCTGGAGAAATAAAGGAAGCGGCTTCGCCTACCTCGACACTGAGCTTTTTGGCTTTTTCGGATAAAGCCTGATAAGTAGGTTCTGCTGTATCTTCATGATGCTTCATGTTGGCATAGACATATAATCTTTCCATTTTCACAGAGAGTTCATCTTCCAACTGGAAAATTTGCTTCACGGAAGCAGCATCGTTAAGTTTTCCTTGGAAGGCACTGACTTTGCTAAGCGAGCTTTTCACATCTTGAAATTCCTGATCCCAAGCCTTCTGATTGGCAAATAAATCCTCCAACTGCCAACGGTGCTCGGCCGGTACTTGCTTGCGTTCCAATAATTGAGTCATCGGAGCCCTCCTGTCCTTGTTTTGAGATTGGGTTAAGCTGGTATCCTTTGCGTGTAAATCAGCTACAGGGATTGAGCTTAGAAGAATTCCCATTGCAGCCGTTACATAAAGAAGGCGCATTGCGGTCACGCTCCCGGCATATTCCCATGAGGAATGTTCTAGCTGAAATCCCATAACATGGTTTTCACCTAGTATGACCGATTGCGTGTTCAATTATGACCACATAAGAAAGTATAAGCTTTCGGTTCCCGAAAACAGCTTTCTTATTGGCGATAATATCTACCTCTCCAGGGGTCCCCACAAAGTAATCGGATTTTTCTTCGAAGGTGAGCGTCAATTTGTGGGGTAGAATAGCGGTCGCTCATCTTTGAATAACCTCGATAGAGATATTCTCATTATACAAAACAAACGACTCCGTCGTCCATTGAGGATGAGCACGTTTGTCTAGGATTAAATTCAAGTTCCTGCTCGGAAAAAGCTAAGCAAGATCAGAACGAAGGATATGGAAACCATAACAATCGCCAGTAGAGCAAGATAGCGTTTCATTTGTGCCGGAAGGCTGTCTTTTTTCATAATCAATATGATCGCCAGACAAAAGGATACAATTACAAATGTGAGTATAGATCCAGAATCGGTCATGGGGAAATCATCCTTTTTCCAATAGAGTATGTCACTTGTTTCAAAGTGCATGATACTAATTTTCGCTGCCTCGCGTCAAAATTCCTTTTTTAGCCTGCATGCTGCATCGTTTCGTTGGTCGTATCATCATTTTCCTCTTTCACGAGAATGAACTTGCCGCGCGAATCCATTTTGACGGTATAGCGATCCTCAGGCGAGATCTGAGCCTCTTCACTTAGCTCCTTGGGAAGTGTTAACTGTCCGCTGTCTCCGACACTTACCTGATAACCAATCATTTTGGACCATTTGCCTGCACCAAGCACAAGGAGGATGAGCAAACCAATGAACAACCACTTACCTAGTGGATTGGATGCGAAGAAGGGAGTCAGAAACTTTTCTCCAGTAATCATTTTCCCAGCGGTAAGTGCAAGTACTCCTGCACCGATATAAATAATGGAGGGAAACTTCTCGATCCACTTAATGAATAGCGTACTGCCCCAGACGACGATAGGCACACTTACCAGAAGACCAATGATAACGAGCAGGAAATTCCCGTGTGCTGCACCAGCGACTGCGATGACATTATCTAATCCCATGACGGCATCGGCGATAATGATGGTTCGAATAGCAGCCCACATGCCATCTTTCGCTTGCATATTCTCATGATTTTTTTTCTCGCTCAAGAGTTTATAAGCAATCCATAAGAGCAAGATTCCGCCAATTAACAGTAGTCCAGGTATTTTAAGCAGCGTTACAACAATTAGCGTGGCGAGTGCTCGAATAATAATCGCACCAACCGTCCCCCAGAGGATAACTTTCCTCTGTGTTTCCTTTTTCAAATTGCGTGCAGCCAACCCAATGACAATGGCGTTATCCCCAGCAAGCACCAAGTCAATCAGAATAATACTAAGCAGAGAAACGAAAAAGCCCGTTGATAACCAATCCATACGCGAACACACTCCTTCAAGGTTTTTAGATGCAAAAAGAGCCCAGCACCGATGACCGGTGAAGGCTCTAATTCATCAAAAAAGACCTTCACCACTAAAAATGGCAAAGGTCTTGCTAACAACGTTGTCGTTGCCAATAAAGCCGGGATCTGATGAGGATCCGAATTGACGACTTTACTGTATCAGCTACTCCCCTTTGGAGTATTGCTATTATATTATACTTTTATTATATGCAGCACCTCTTAAAATAGTCAAGATTTATACGTTTTTAAAAGCTTCCATAATGGCTTGCAATTCTTCTTCCGTGCCATCGAATTTATCTTTGGCAAAGCGCTCGCTGGCCCAGTGCAGCATGGCAGGTCGTCCAATAAATGTGTGGCATTCTTCACCCCATTGATCGGTGATTTCGGTTAGGACGATTTTCGTACCTTGCACCTCAACATTGAGCATGTTCCATTTATCTTTTTTATAAATCGTATGTCTTTTAAAGGGTTGATGTGACATGATTGATCCTCGTTTCTGTAATAAGCTTATAGATGTCTTCAATCGTATCATAAAATGCTGCTATTTCCAAACAGGCTGATCGTATTTTTCGTTATTTTTCGTAAATTTCTTGTTGCAGCTGTGAAGCTCTCATGATAAAATCCTCCTAATCCTTTCCAGAGGGAAGGGGTTATGAGCTGAGTTGAGGAGAGATGAGCATGGAACAGAAACGTGTGTATGAGCAAGTTGGGGTTGCAATGACCTCGAGATCGTTAGTGGAATACGAGAAGATGTTTATGCTGCAGACAGAGGATTTGATCGGAAAACGTGTCTTAGATGTTGCAGGTGGCGCATCGTCGTTTACGACAGAAGCATGTCAGCTTGGAATTGACGCTGAAGCGGTTGACCCTTTATATGAGAAGTCACCCAGCGCAATTGCGGAACATGGCATGCAAGAGATCGAGCATGTCGCAGCGAAGATGGCGAAATTAGCGGATGTCTACGACTGGACGTTTTACGGATCTGTTGAGAGGCATAAGGCAGGGCGTATTCATGCCTTACAGCGGTTTATCGAAGATTTTTCAAGCTCAGAGGGCGCAGCGAGATATCATACAGCTTCCTTACCTTTGCTTCCGTTCGTATCGGAAAGCTTTGACCTCGTGATGTGCAGTCATTTTCTTTTTTTATATGAAGAACAGTTCGACTATGCATTTCACATTGCCGCGATCAGAGAATTACTTCGTGTTTGCAAGCCGGGTGGTGAAGTACGAGTGTACCCGCTGATGAATTTCCGCACAGTGGAATACTCACATCTTCATGAGCTAATAAGTGAATGTGAGCGTGACGGATTTACCGTTCAAAAGAGAGAAGCTAGTCTACCTTTTTTACCAAATTCTCACCAATATTTATGCATAAAAAAATAGCCCTCTGCATAGTGAAATACCTTGGTACATCAACAAATTTCAGCATGTCCGACTCGTAATTTCCGTTGATTTTTCACCTTGCGAATGGTATAATTTCCTTATTCGTCATAGATGGCGATATTTTTAGGAGGTTGTTCATTTGAAGGGTACAGTGAAATGGTTTAACGCAGAAAAAGGGTACGGTTTTATTTCTGTTGATGGAGGCGACGATGTATTCGTTCACTTCTCCGCAATTCAGGGCGAAGGATTCAAAACATTAGAAGAAGGCCAATCCGTTGAGTTTGATATTACTCAAGGTAACCGTGGTCCTCAAGCAGCTAACGTCACCAAATTATAAGATACTGGGACTCCCTACTTATAAATAGTGTCATAGCACAAGCAACAAAGACAGTTCTCGGGTTCGCTCGGGACTGTCTTTTTTGTTTCTTGAACTTATTTCGGCGGGAATAAGCCATCCCATAGAATGTCGATAATTTGTGTAACGGCCTCACCCTCATGAGGAAACATAAATCGTTACAAGTGTCTGGATCTAAGAACTAGTCTTGTGGTATGTAAAAAAGGAGCTGCCCGCACTCGCGGACAGCTCCTTTCCAATTAGTCGATGATCTGAAGAATCTCATCCACTTCTTTGCGTGCCATTTTCCCTGGTCTTTCCTTCGGATAACCTAGGGAAATAACCATATTAATTTGATATTCTGCCGGAATCTCAAGATAAGCTCGGATTTGATCCTGTGCTAGCAGCACAGGGCCCGTCATAGGGCACGTTGCTAAGCCTCGTGCATGTGCAGCAAGCATCAGGTTCTGTGAAGCTAAACAGGAGCTCTTGATGCCTTCTTCGGCCCAGACATGATCATCGACGAGCTCAATCGGGTCGAAAATGCGATCACGGAACTTGGATTCATACGGTGTTGCCAAGCAAATGATGAGAACAGGGGCATCCGAGAAGGCCGTCGCGTAAGGTCCGAAGGATCTAACGAGCATACGTGCTTCTCTGGATAGTCCTTTTTCCTCGGCAGCCGCGGCACGTAAGTGAAGCTGATCCCAAGTCAATTGCTCAATATGTTTGATCTTTTCTGTATTTCGAATGGCGATAAATTTCCACGTTTGTGAATTCGTATCACTGGGAGCATAACGCGCACAGTCAATAATCTCACGAATATCTTGGGCTGCGACTTCTTGCTCTGTAAAGTTACGAATGCTGCGTCGTTCAAGGACGATGGCTTTGAAATCTTCATAATTCATAGTAAATGTGTACCTACCTTTGCTGCTCATATTATTCTGTGTAATTTATTACTTGGTACTAAGACTATATCCTTATTATAGGGGAGATGGGCTAGGAGCACAACTGCCGCGACACCCAAATGGCCTCGATAAAGGTTTTCTTATCATCGACTAGGAAGAGCGTCCTCATTCTTCTGGAATAGATAGGTGCATAGAAAACCAATGGCTGAGGTTGTCGATAAGCACGCGGCAATGATATAGACAGTGCTGCCACCAGCTGAATTGTAGATCCAGCCACCTGCCGTGCCGCTAATCAAGCCAGCTATACTGGACCAAGCTACCGCGAATATCGCTTGACCTGAGGATCGATATTCATCCGGAATAATCTGGCTCAAATAGCGATTCGCTGTAAATAAGAAAACACCGAAAGTTAGACTGTGAAGGAGTTGAATGCCAATCACCCAAGTTGGATCTTGAATGAAGCTCATCATGATGAAGCGGAAGGCATATATGACACCGGCAAAGGCAAGTAACGGCAGTTCCTTAAAGCGATGGCCATGCTTGCTTAGATAGAAAAATACTGGAATCTCACTTAACGCAGATGTCATCCAAGCATAGCCGATGAGTGAATCGGAAGCACCTAGTTGACGCATATACAGTGCAAGGAAGCCATCATTGAACCGATGCGAAACCGACATGATGATTACGAGCACAAGGAACCATATGAATTTTTTGGATCGTATGATATTTATCATGCCGCCGAATGCCATCTTCTTGCCGCCTTGACGCGTATCTTTCAGCAATAAAAGAATGATTAAAGTACAGCCTATCGTCATAAAAAGGAGTACGGGTGTAAGTCCCGTTCCGTATGCTCGCAGCAATAAGCCGAAGCCACCTGCAGAAAGTGCGAAGCCAATGGACCCATAGGCGCGGAAGGAGGCATAGCTCTTCCCGCTGGATCGGATATGCAGCATGACTTGGCTGTCATTTAAGGAGTTTACCGGTTGCTGGAAGAAGAAAAATGCAGCCAGACAGACATAGAGAAGGGAGAACCAACCTGCTGTAAATACTAAGATTGCTGTCACGAGTTGACCGAGGATCAGAATGATCATAATTTTCTTTACGGTTTGAAAGCGGTCGCTCAGGAAACCCCAGAGCAGGTTGGTTGCAATACCGATTAACGGCCCGATGGCATACAGCAAGCCGATTTGAATTTTGGAGTATCCTTTATAATCGAAATAAAGCGGGAAAAAGGTAACAACAATTCCCATCGTCATGAAAAAGGAAAGAGTAAACATTTTAAGCAATCGATCGTTCTTCTCGACCGGATTTGAATTTGACAAACGTAATCATCACCATTTCATTACATATTTTGTTGCTTTAGGCTAGGTTGCTGAAGTTCCGCAGTCCTTTTTAGCACATAGATGACGACAAGCAGTTCTGCCAGCATGCCCACCGATTGCGCAAGAGCGCCAATCATTCCATTCCAGCCTGGAACAGTTGCAATGGCAACGAATAAAGTTAATACCGTAATAGTAGCATTCGCGGATTGCGAGAAAACCATGATTTTAGTTTGGCCTCTCAGCATGATAATTCCATTCATATAATCAAGCCATGGGAATACAATCGTCATAATCATGAAAATACGCATTGCACTAAGGCTGGCTTGTCGCAGCTCGGCATTCACGCCCATGATATGGGTCATAAACCAGGGACCGATTGGTGTATAGGCAAGAATCGCAATGAGCGTTCCTGGGATGAAGCTCAGAATGAGAATGAACGTTTTAACCCGTACAGCATCTTTACGATAGAAATTAAGGACGATCTGATGTATGTACGAAAAAAAACTCATAACAAGCTGAGTTAAGGAGCCAGCAATGGCAAAGGACGAGATGGCTAGATGGATATGTGTCGTTTTGCCTAACATGGCATTGATCGACGGTCCGATAATAACGGCAATTACAGAGGAATATAATAGCGGCTTATAAAAGCTGAAAATTTGCTTCTTCGTCTCAATAGGATGATTCGGTGCTTTCTCTGGAATGACACGCTTCAGTAAGCTAGTACCTTCCCATATAGCAACAGTTGCCTCAATGATCATACCTACAAGGAAGATAATCGCACC
The DNA here is from genome assembly GCF_059691975.1 of Paenibacillus sp. J22FR5. NCBI lineage: Bacteria > Bacillati > Bacillota > Bacilli > Caryophanales > Paenibacillaceae > Paenibacillus > Paenibacillus sp. J22FR5. The sequence continues at coordinate 334,298 of NZ_JCAUAN010000001.1, forward strand.
AACTCGACCGCTGGACACTTGATCCGTCGTGATGAAATATAAGGATAATACATACATCGCGATGATTCTGACACCCATTCCGATCGTCAGCCATTTGGTCCGCATATTGAAAATAATAATACCGTGGAACAAACATCGCATGCCAGAGAAGATGCTGACGTACATGAGAATGCGATATACACTCAGTGTTGCGGCTAACATTTCGCGTTCTACGCCAAAAAAATAAATAAACACCCATTCGCCAACCGGTGTGTAGCAAAGTATAAGGCCAAGCAGAATGATTGCAGCAAATACATAAGAGCTGACAACACCCATGGCGCGGAAGGATACGCGGTCCCTTACAAGTGCAGAGCAAGCTTGCCGGAGCAATACAACGGGTTTCTCAGTTAGTCCTAGTAGACTTAAGGGGATGGCATAGCTGGCAATGACCATTTCGGGATTATCCGCTCTAGCCAAAGTGCTATTAATAATAACATGTGAGAGGGTAACAAGTGTTGCAGAAAGACCGAGGGGGAGGAAAAAGGAGATGAGCTGTTTCCATGTGATCGTTTCTTTTAATGTCTTAGCGTTCATCCAAATCGCACTCCTTCGCGTTTTGCAAAACATTTACTAAGTATATCAGAAAATGAAATGTGGTTGACATACAATTTTAACTGGAAACCCAAGGTTTGAAGTGATACATTTAAAGGTAGAATGTTTCTTTAACAAGACAGACTGTTTGGCCTGCAAGGAGGTACATAGCAATGAACAATTATTTTCAGTATGATGAGCGGTTAGGCATCGAGATTCCCGTTTTGGAATTGGAGTGGGACATGTATGACGCTGCAATTCGTATACATCTATTATTACAATGGGAACAAATTCGGGGCGTAATCCCTGATCGCATTATGAAATTGGAAGCACAAATCATTGAAAAGCAAAATAAACTCGATCTGGAAGACGACTTTGTAACCTCCTGCCGTTTGAATTCCGATATTGCCGACTTGGCTTCAATCATAAATGATCTTCATCTCTGGTTCCGCACTAATCAGGATTTAGAATCTAAAACCCACCATTAATGGTTGTCAATGAAGGGAGAATGACTGCATGCAAAGCAATAAGGATGGGAATAACTGGCTTGGAACGATAGCGAAACCACTTCTAGAGCATCTCCCGGCATTGTATCCGATTGAAGAATGGGATGTTGCCATGGATGCGCGTATTGAAGCTCTATCGCCAGCTGCGATAACAGAAGGAAGTCCAGAGCAGTTGCCCTATGGCTTAGCGATTAAAGCGGGTCTCTTTCTACTCAATGAGAGCCTGGATAAATCGCACGATATTTCGCAGGAAATTACGAATGCTACTGGGAGCTACTGGCATGCACTGATGCATCGGATGGAAGGCGATTATAGCAATGCGAAATACTGGTTTAACGATGTTGGCCATCATCCTATTTTTTCTAACCTAATCCAATGTGTAAGAGATAGCCTATCGCTCAAGGACTTCATTGAATTGGAGAATGAAGCTCTTCGTCATAAGCTTGAGGTTCTTGTAACATCGCCAGTTTGGAATCCATATGTCTTTATTGATGTGATTGAAATCCAGGTTTCGCTTGTTCAGAACCCAACGGTTGATAGTTGGCTGCGACATATCCAGCGAGCTGAAATGCAATTATTACTTCAATTCTGCTATGAACAAAGTTGTGGAGGAAGCTTACTTGAAGCAATTGGGCAGAAGTAGCACAAGAAGTCATGCGAGGGTTCCGCAAGGACCCGTCCGATTAATGATTAGTGTATATCGCTATATATTACCGGAAGTAAATGAGCAGCTGACCTTATGGAAAAGCAAAGCAGCCCATATTCCCGATGAAGAGCTTCGTACCCAAGCCTTAGCTAGTATCGCGACGAAGCAATTTCATTGTCAAGGAGGAGCTGTATATGCAGCTGCTCATTTATCGATGCGTCATGTACTCATTCCGCTTATTGTAGCTTTCCAAACCATCAGTGACTATTTAGATAACTTGTGTGATCGAAGTACTTCATTGGATCCTCTGGATTTTCGGCAATTGCATCAATCGATGCTAGACGCCGTTGACCCTACCCAGCCTCGGCATGAATATTATGCTTATCGTGTTGAGAAAGAAGATGGTGGCTATTTAACGGAGCTTGTTGAGCAATGTCAGGCGTGTATCAGCCAGATGCCATCGTATCTGAAAGTGGCTGATCAGGTAAAAGAATTCGTTGGTTTGTACTGTGATTTACAGGTGTACAAGCATATTCGTAAAGATCTGCGTGAAGATCAGCTGCATCACTGGTGGAATGATCATCATCAGAAATACCGCCAGATCGATTGGAATGAATTTGCTGCCGCCACAGGATCAACTTTAGGTATGTTTATGTTGTTTTTGGCTGCCTGTGACCCATTTCTGACGGACAAGCAGGTGGATTCCATTCGGGAAGCTTATTTTCCATATGTGTGCGGACTTCATATCCTGCTTGATTATTTAATTGATCAGGAAGAAGATAGTGAAGGCGGAGATCTGAATTTCTGTACCTACTACGACTCACTGGATACTACCGTAGAGCGAATCGCTTTCATCGCCCAAGAGGCACGTAGTAAAATTTTGTTCTTGGAACATCCGCGATTTCATCGTATGATAATCGAAGGTTTGCTTGCTCTCTATTTATCTGACCCTAAGGTCAACAGTCAACACCAAGTGAAGAAAATCTCAAAGCGTTTAATGAAAAACAGCCCATTAACACGACTGTTCTTCTGGATAAATAGCATGTATATCCGTACGACATCATGAATGTCATTCACAAGAATTATGAAGGAGGAAATTAAAATGTCAGCAGTAAAATCAATTGCCGTTTTAACCAGTGGAGGAGATTCTCAGGGGATGAATGCAGCCGTTCGAGCAGTGGTTCGAAGCGCATTGTTCCATGGGCTCGAAGTGTATGCTGTTCAACGTGGGTATCAAGGTCTCATTAATGATGATATCCGTAAAATGGACTTGCGCAGCGTAGGTGACATCATTCAACGCGGAGGGACGATTCTTCAAACGGCTCGTTGTAAAGAATTTATGACACCTGAAGGTCAACAAATCGGTGCTGATAACTTGCGTAAACGCGGGATTGATGGCTTGGTTGTTATTGGTGGGGATGGTTCCTATCAAGGTGCGAACAAGCTTAGTAAATTAGGAATCAAAACGATGGGACTGCCAGGTACGATTGACAATGACATCCCGTTTACAGACTTTACGATTGGATTTGATACAGCAGTCAGCATCGTAGTAGATGCAATTAACAAACTACGCGATACCATGACATCGCATGAACGTTCATCGGTTGTTGAAGTTATGGGGCGTCATTGCGGTGAAATCGCACTTTACGCTGGACTAGCTAGTGGTGCTGAAACGATTATTGTCCCAGAGGTGGACGTGGATATCACTGAGGTGGCTAATCGGATGAAGGAGAACTTCAACCATGGCAAGCGTCACAGTATTATCCTCGTTGCTGAAGGTGCAGGAACTGGCGAAGGCATTGCCAATAAGATCACAGAAACGAACGGGATTGAGCCTCGTGTTACCGTTCTTGGTCATATTCAACGCGGTGGTGCTCCAACTCACAATGATCGTATTTTGGCAAGTCGTCTAGGTGATTTCGCTGTTCGTAAACTAATGGAAGGTGATTCTTCCAAAGCTTGTGGTATCATCAAAGGTGAACTAGTCGCTACGGATATTGATCTTGTTGTGAACACAAAACGTACCTTTAACATGGAGCTTTACGAATTGGCAAGCCGTTTGTCGCAATAAGCCTAATTTCCGGTTTGAGTATTGAACTTCATTGTTATTTCAGCTATAATAACCAACATTATATAAATCGACATCATGTCTATGAAGAGCATCCAACTCGGAGACGTTCATGATCGGAAGGATCTTAAGAGTCCTTCTCTAAATAAACCGGCACCGCCCGTTATCGCGGAACCAAGCGGATGAATGACAGATAGTGTCTTCATCAAGTTGGGTGGCACCGCGAGCAGAACGCTCCTCGTCCCAATCGGACTGAGGGCGTTCTTTGTCTTTTTCAAACATACGAAAAGGAAGCGGTGACGGGAAATGCTGGATATCAAATGGATTCGGGGTAACCAAGAGCAAGTGAAAGCAGCAGCAACTCAAAAAGGGGTAGAATGCCACATAGAGGAACTGCTCAAAGTTGATGAAAAGAAAAGAGAATTGCTTGGGCATGTGGATCAGCTGCGTGCAGAGCGCAATCGCGCTTCGGAGCAAATTGCGTTGTATATGAAGCGGAAGTTGACCATTGAAGCAGAAAGCTTGAAGGAGCAAGTGCGCGGCTGGAATCAGAACTTAGCTGAACTAGAAGCCGAATTAACGGAATACGAACAACGATTCAATGCGCTCATGCTGAAAATACCAAATTTACTTTCGCCGGATACGCCATACGGAACTAGCGATGCAGAGAACGTTGAGTTGCGAGTCGTTGGCGAAATCCCGGTCTTTGCATTCGAAATGCGAGATCACCTGCAGCTGGGTGAAGCATTAAACATGATCGATGTCACTCGCGGTGTTAAAGTGGCCGGTAGCCGAAATTATTATCTCAAAGGGATGGGGCTTTATTTGCACAGAGCCGTTCAGCAGTTAGCGATAGACATGCTGACAGACCGAGGATTCACAGTGATGGATGTGCCTTTAATGGTAAGGGAGGAAACCCTGCTGAATGCGGCTTTCTTCCCAGCGGGCAAAGATCAGACTTATGAACTGCCTGAAGACAACACGTGGTTAGTCGGGACTTCGGAAGGGCCATTGATTTCGTACCACGCAGGGGAGATCGTTGATCTATCGGAGGGAGCGATTCAGTTAGCAGCTGTGTCGAATTGTTTCCGCAAAGAAGCGGGTTCGGCGGGCCGAGATGTAAGAGGATTATATCGTGTTCATCAATTCGCGAAGGTTGAACAAGTAATCCTTTGTGAGAATAATGCGGATGAAGCGGATCGGATGCTGCATCAGATTACTCAAAATGCCGAAGATTTACTTGCTCTCCTAGAACTACCCTATCGTGTTGTAGCGGTGTGTTCGGGGGATATGGGGGCCAAAAACTACAAGCAATTCGATATTGAAACATGGATGCCTAGCCGCGGGGCTTATGGCGAAACGCATTCGTCGTCGAGCCTGTTGGACTTTCAAGCTCGGCGCAGCAATTTGCGCTACCGGGATAAGGAGGGGATACTGCGCTATTGCTACACGCTGAACAATACAGCCGTTGCATCGCCGCGTATCCTAATCCCTTTGCTGGAAAATCATCAACGGTCAGATGGCTCGATTTATTTGCCTCCTGCGCTGAGACCTTATATGCGAGGTCTTGACGCAATTAGCATGTAAAGAAAGCACCTTATCCTAAGTGTTTCAGTAGGATAAGGTGCTTTTTGTTTGAGAGGGCGGTTTTTATTAGGTTATAATGCCACAATAACGGCAATCGTGTCCGTTAGATCAAGAAACTAGCTATATGGGCAGAAATAACGACCGATGTGTCCGATAGGGGATGCCGAGAAAGAAGTTTTTCTCTGACAGGCTCCCATTTAGGGGGATTTAGCATGTAACCACGTGTTCGCCTAACTAATAACCTTCCGCCAAATCCACCACATTGATCATGTCTCCGCCATCCAGCATCGCACGTAAATTGTGATAGAAGATGGAGGATACCCGATCCGTATAATGGACGGATGACCCAGCGATATGCGGAGTCAGAATGACATTGCGCATGCCCCAAAGTGGAGAAGTGGAGGGTAAAGGTTCTTGGGCAAAAACATCTAATGCTGCGCCAGCAAGCTTTCCTTCCTGTAAGGCTTGGATCAAAGCATCTTCATCCAGGACGTCACCTCGAGCCAAATTAATGAAAAAGGCACTCGGCTTCATCAGTTCTAGATGCTCCTTACGTAAAAACCCTCGTGTTTTCACTGTGCTCGGAAGCAGCACGACGACGAAATCGCTTTGTGACAGCAGCAACTGCAGGCCATCTTCCCCGTGAACGGTTGTGTCGAAAGCGGCTTGCGGGGTCCCTGAGCGATTCAGGCCAATGACTGACATATCAAATGCTTTTGCCTTACGAGCAACTGCTTCACCTATGGCACCTGCACCGATTATGCCAATCGTCTTGCCGTGCAACTCCCCGAAGAGGACTTGATTGTCCCACACATGTTGTTGCTGATTATCATGAAGCAAGTTAGATTTCCGAACCCATTGCAGCATGAGACTGAGGGCAAATTCACTCATTTGAATGGTGTGTACACCACGAGCATTCGTTACGATTACTTGGCGCTGCGCGAGCTCTTCTAAAGGCAGCTTATCAACGCCTGCTGATATCGTTTGTACCCATTTCAGATTCGTTGCACGGGTGAGGATGTCAGGGTGCAAGCGACCTGCTGAAAGGAGAACATCGGCATTCGGAATCAGCTCAGCAGCTTCTTTCGAAGACGCAAACCAATGGAATTGGCAGCGTTCCTTTAAGTCATGGGGCATTTGCTCATGCATAGAAGTTAAATCCATGCCAGTCATGGCAACAATTTTCAACATGTCATCACATCCTTTTTGAGTTTCGAAATGAATACCTACAATGATAAATGAAATAGAAACCGGATGTAAACCCGGACGCTGCATAAAAATACCCCGAGAGCATAATTCGCTCTCAGGGTACTTGCGACCATTAATAGCTTACATTGGCTGTATAGTTATTGTTGGCATTCCACAGGAGATACTCGTTAATCCCGTTTTCTTTCAGGGCACGAATTTGTTCATCTAATTCATGTTTGCCGTACTTAATATATCCAGGCACCCAAGATGCGGTGAAGTCCTGTATCCAAGGACGAATAACAGGTTTCCAGCCCTTCTTATCAATCGCTTCTAGTTTCTTAATGGTATCCTTGGAAGCACCGTTGATTGTGACATATGGTGCAGCATCAGGTACTTTGGAACCGAACCAGCCCGTGCTGTAATGGCTTGGATAAATCATCGGAGCAATAACGTCAACATTTTGCGAGATCTTCTCGAAATCTTGACCAATACCTTCAGCAGCAGGGACGGAAGCCGCATAGCCAAATATATCGACCGAAACGCGGACACCGAGAGGTGACAATTGTTCCCTAGCGTATTTCACGAAAGAAGAAACAGCGTCAATCCGTGAACGTTCATCCTTGGTGTAGCTGAGAATGTCTGCTCTTTTCTCGAAGCCTTCAGGGAAACGAACATAATCGAATTGAATTTCTTTAAATCCAGCTTTGACGGCTTCCTTGGCAACGGCAATATTGTAGTCCCAAACCTCTTTGTTGTACGGATTAACAAAGCTATCAGGAGGGTTCTTCCCGTTACCCCACAAAGTTCCATCTGGATTAACAAAAGATAATTCTGGTTTCTTTTTAGCAAGAACCGTGTCTTTGAAGACGACAATACGTGCTATTGGATAAATGTTATGTTCTTGAAGCGTTGTCATAAGACCTGGCATATTGCCAATGATTTTCTGAGTTGTTCCCATTGTATCAAGCTCGGCATTCCCGGTTTCCCAGGTGATGTAGCCCCAGTCATCTTTCACATCGATAACCATCGCGTTCAGATCCGTATCATCAAGTAGCTTTACAAGCGTATTGAGTCGGGAACCGCCTGCACTATGAGCAGTTGAGTAAATCCCTTTGACCACGGGGGCATCCTTCTGCGGATCTTGTTTGTTGACAGGTGCGAGTGGATCCGTCACGTCAGAAGGTGTTGCAGGCGTTACAGGTTGTACGATTGCTACAGCGTTCTTCGCATCGAGCGAAGCCTGCACAAGCTGTTCAAAGCTTGCATCGGGGTTAGCAGCCGTAACATTACCCCAAATGAGGGCAAGTGAGGCGAGTAATATTTCCATGATGAATAAGTCCACTCCAATCATTGTTTCTAGCTTTTATTATAAAGCAAGGAAGCAACTACGCACATAGGAAATTTGTAGGCTTTTGTAGAAATCTGTTACAAATAAAACCCCCGAAAGCTCGTACGCTTCGGGGGTTCTAGAACTTACTTATTAACTTGTCCTGAGTCCGTATTTGCTACTTCAGGGTTAATTTCTTTCCGTGCGATGGACGGTTGATCATCCGTTGACGAATTGCCGCTGTTTCCGTTTGTTGCATCTTTGAATTCGCGGAACATTTTGCCAAAACCACGACCAAGTTCAGGCAGTTTATTCGGCCCAAACAATAATAGGGCAACGATCGCAATGAGAATGATGTGCCAAGGAGATAAAGCTCCCATTCCAGACACCTCCAGTAAAATTTAAGTTAGCTTTATTATATCATGGACTTATCATAACCTATATAGCCTATTTATTACAATTTTAATAAATCTATAAGGAAAAGCGATCCCAAAAAAGACACCCTCAATGGTACAGGGTGTCCTTATGATGTTCCGAAATGCTGAATTGAATAATTTCCATGACATCTTCCGCTGCGAGTGCCTCTATACCGAACCTTAAGACGATCTCGGATTCCAACTCATAGCTGGTTAAAGAGGGATACAACTCGGGCGTTAATTTCATTACAATCCTGGATAATTTGACTGTCTCCACAAGCATCACCCTTCCAATCAGAAGATTAGAATAAGAACTACGCCTGAACCTACCATCGATGAAAACCAGAACTATATGAAATTACATTCATTATAACACAATTCAACCTGGAATAAAGGGGCAGTTGGCACGATTTATGTCCACATAAGAAAGGAAAGTATTCGGTTACCGAATACAACTTTCTTATTGGCGATAAAACCTACATCTAAACGAGGTCGCTCATATTGAATGGCCTCGAAAAAGGTTTTCTCATTTGGGCTTACGAAATTCCCCTACAACACCAACTGTTTCCACAATATTCACGAACGCTTTCGGATCAATCTCTTTAATAATTCGTTTTAATTCTACGAGCTCATAGCGCGTCGTAACCGTCATTAGCATATCATGCTGCTGTTTCGTGTACGCACCTTCCGTTTTAATTAAGGTAACGCCTCGTGGAATCATTAGCAGACTATTAATAATGGCATCCTTATGTTTCGTGACAATGAACGCTGTTACTTTAATGTGGCGGATATGTATCATATCAACAGTTTTCCCGCTTATGAAAATGGCTAACATTGAAAACAAGGCTAGATCCCAATTATCTTTAAAATAGCCAAGTGCCACGATGACAATTCCGTTCATCGAGGAAAGGATGGTACCAAGTGGAAAATCGTACTTTCGGGTTAAAATCAGGCCAACAATGTCAAATCCACCGCTGGAGCCGCCGATTCGAAGCGTGATACCGCTGCCGATTCCAATGAGCACGCCACCAAAAACAGCACCTAGCATGGAATCTTGAGCAACGAAACTGGTTGGAATAATTTGCATTATCCACGTTGTTAAAACAACTGATGCAACACTGATCATGATGAAACGTCGACCAATCGAAACGAGTCCCCAAATCATTAAAGGCATGTTAAACAATAAATAAAGAAATCCGATGTTGTAATCTGTAAAATAACCAATTATCATGGCGATTCCCGAAACTCCGCCGCTTAGCAGTTGATGGGGAATGAGAAACATATTGAAGCCGACTGCGACAAGCAGTGCGCCAACTAGAATGATTAGAACATCTAGCGCCTTTTTCAAAAAAAATCACCTCTAAAATAGTATGCAGCATATTGCAAGTATAATTCATTCTTCTAAAACTGCAATGATTATTTAACCATCGGATAAATAAATGGGGGGACATGAAAAAAGCTGCGTCCAAGTCTTGGACAACAGCTTACAATAAGGGTTTAGCGGCGCTTGAAGGAGCCAGTTTTTTTGGTAGTGCTTGGCTTGCTTGTTGTTGGCTTTGTTACTTTATTTGGCGTTGAACCATCATTCTTACGTGTTGTTGAGGAGCTTCCAGAGCTCGGATTTGCTGCGCCGCTCGTAAAGCCCCCTGTTCGATCAGATGTAGTAGGCTTTGTCGCCTTGTTAGAATCCGCCCCCGGTGAAGTTGTTGTCCCCTTTCCCGACTTGTAATTCGGTGTTTGCGTGTAGCCGCGATAATCATAGGATCCTCTATTGTTAAACCATCCTCCACCAAATAAGGATTGAAGCAGTGTGGCGGTTAAATAACCCTGTAAGAAAGAGGAGTCATAATGGCTCTTGGCATACTCGATACTGTCTAGTTGAACTAATGTATTTTTGTTATCACTTGGATCCTTCTGAATGTTGATAACCTTGTCCTTATAAACAAGGAACATCTGATCCTCAGATTCCTTACTCTTCTCTTTTGGTGTTTCTTTAGCAGCAAGTTCGTTTGCAACTGTCGGCACGTTTTTGCCTTCAACTGCATAAACCTTCGACATATTGCTTCCCTTGCCATCAACGCTTACTAACGGATATTCATCCTTGATATAACGTCCGGCATCAGCGCCACATGCAGTTAGAAGAGCGATAATAACTAAGAAAGAAAGCCATGAAGTCCATCTCTTCATATTCTAGTAGTCCTCCTTTCCGAAACAAACGAAACATATTTCAATGATAACATAGCTGCGTCTAAGGCGTCGATTTCAAAAATTTGATCTGGTTGCCTGGTGTACGCTCACCCTCTAGGGCTACGAATTTACCATCCTGCCATTGTAGGAAGAAGAAGCGCTGATCTGGCCCGAAATAACGCCAAAAAATAATATCATCTCCACTACGGAAATCCGTGTTGCCTTCTGTACGTGAGACATCATTGCGATGGAATTCCAAGTCGAAAGTGACATCTCCGTCCAGCTCTAATCGAGTAGGAACATCATTCGGATCGTCTAACGCTCCTTCAACAAAGCTGCATAAGAAGCAGTCATAGGTTCTGCCTTTTTCCACAATCAAACACTGAATATTTTTGCCGCTTTGTAGATAATAAGCATAACGATGTGGAGCAAAGCCGCGGTCAAAATAAACGACCTTACCGGAAATAACATATTCCTCTAAGTCAACATTAACAATATCGCCAACACGAGAATCTTCTAGTGGATTACCAGTGGATGCGGTTGTAGGTACTTGTTTCTGACTACGAAGAATATTGCTGACACGTTTAAATAGGGACATTGAAAACTCTCCTCTGCTTGATTCCGTTTTATTGTTCTCCCTTTTAATACGAGTTACTTATTCATTCGGTTTCGTTCGAATGATCAAAAGTAGCCACTGGCAATGTGTGTATCACTTGTGCTATAATATTTTAGATGTTCTTAAGGGCGGCCAGTTGGATCATGGAAGATGACGAGTCGAAAGTGTATTCCACCAAGAAACTATAGAGACGGATAGGAAGTCGTACTTAAGGGTAAAAAAGATACAAGGCATTAGCCTGCCCTGTACAAAAGGAGATTGAATTTATTTGAAAACATTTCAGGAGTTTGGTTTAGACGCATCAGTATTACGTGCGATTACGGAAATGGGCTTTGAAGAGTCCACACCAATCCAAGAGAAAACAATACCATTGGCCATGGAAGGCCGTGATTTGATCGGGCAAGCACAAACAGGAACTGGGAAAACGGCAGCTTTCGGTATTCCACTAGTTAATAAAATCAATGTAAAAGAAGAGCGCATTTCGGCTTTAATCATGTGTCCAACACGGGAACTTGCCATTCAGGTTGCGGAAGAGATTGAAAAACTCGGTCGTTTCAAAGGCATTCGTTCTCTGCCAATTTACGGTGGACAGGATATCGTGAAACAAATCCGCGCTTTGAAAAAGAAACCGCAAATCATCATCGGAACACCAGGACGTCTTCTTGACCATATTAACCGCAAAACAATCAAGCTAGATGATGTTCAAACGGTTATTTTGGATGAAGCGGATGAAATGCTTGATATGGGCTTCATGGATGACATCCAATCCATTCTTAAGCTAGTTCCAGCAGAGCGTCACACGATGTTGTTCTCTGCTACAATGCCAACTAACATTCAAAAATTGGCACAACAATTCTTAACGAACCCAGAACACGTTTCCGTTATCCCGAAACAAGTAAGTGCTCCATTGATCGAGCAAGCTTACATTGAATTGCATGAGAAACAAAAGTTTGAAGCACTTAGCCGTTTGATTGACATGGAAGCACCAGATTTGGCTATTATCTTTGGACGTACGAAACGTCGGGTAGATGAGTTGGCAGAAGCTCTTCAAAAAAGAGGCTATGCTGCTGAAGGCCTTCATGGTGACTTGTCCCAAAATCAACGTGATAACGTGATGAGAAAATTCCGCGATGGCAGTATCGATGTCCTTGTTGCAACTGACGTTGCTGCGCGTGGACTAGATGTATCTGGTGTTACACACGTAATTAACTTTGACCTTCCGCAAGATCCAGAAAGCTACGTTCACCGTATCGGCCGTACAGGTCGTGCAGGTAAAGAAGGTACAGCTTGGACTTTCGTAACGCCAAGAGAAATCGATCACCTTCACTTCATCGAGAAGGTTACTCGTCATAAAATCAACAAAAAACCTTTGCCAAGCTTAGCTGAAGCGGTTGAAGGAAAACAAAAAATGACGGCTGAGCGTATTTTGGATATGCTTCAAAAAGAAGAACATTCCGAATTTAAAGGCCTAGCAATTCAAATGCTTGAGCAATACGATTCCGTAAACTTGCTTGCAGCTGCGATGAAGCTTCTAACAGGCGACAAGAAAGATCTTAACATTGAATTGACGCCAGAAGATCCGATTCGTGCAAGAAAGAAAAAATTCGACGTTCGCAGCTCAGGTAGACGTGTTGGCGGCGGATATGGTTCAGGATCAGGTTCAGGAGATCGTCGTCAAGGCGGCGGTGGTTACGGTGGATCAGGAACAGGTGGATCCAACAGCGGCGGTTCCCGTTACCCGCGTAAGGATAGCAGAGATTATGGTTCAAACAGAGAAGGCGGAAGCAGCTCTTCCTCCAGAAGCCGCGAGTACGGAAGCAATAACTCCGGAAACCGTGATCGTTCCAGAGCGCCACGCAAAAGTGAAGATACACTTGTAAACAAATAAGATGTTTCACTAAAAAGGCGGAGATCCTGAGGATCTCCGCCTTTTTAACAAGTTGTATATAGAGATTAGATTACAAAAGAGCTAGTGATGATAACTAACAAGATAAATAGCACCAAAATAGCACCTGCGGATGTTCCAACTGGATGAGACATAGTATCAACCTCCTGAATAAAGATATGGGGGTGGTGCGATTAGACAATACTATAGTATGTAAAAGAACCTATAACGACTAGACGTCTACCTATATGATGAAAAATAGGCTATAATTAAGTACATATACAAATAAGACATGCTTATCATCATGTCAGTAGCAAACAACGTAGAAAGTTTCCAGATGGAAACGCTAAGGAGGAAGCAGTTTTGGAGTTTAAGGGAGTTATGGGAGGACTGTACAGAATATCGGAGTGGATTATGCGGTTATCCGTTATTAATTTGCTTTGGATGCTTTGCTCGATTCCGGTATTCTTTTTCCTCTTTATGGGGTTGGTAAGTCAAACACCGGACGCGCTGAAAGCTACGCTGCCGATTCTTGCAGTTTTGGCACCGTTTACTTTATTTCCCGCAACGACGGCTATGTTTGCAGTAGCTAGGAAATGGGTAACCGGGGAAGAAGATGTTCCATTGTTAAAAACATTTTTCCGTGGATACAAAGAAAACTATTTGCAAAGCATGCTTGGCGGTATCTTCTTTGTGTTAATCTTCGTCATTATTGCAGTGAACTATTTCTTTTACTTGAAGCAAGGTAGCTCGTTGAAGGTGCTAGCCGTCCTATTTATTGCCTTCACGGTAATTATGATCATTGCCTTGTTTAATTTTTTCTCGATTATCGTACATTTGCACATGAAGATTTTTCAAATTGTTAAAAACTCCATTTTAATTACAATTGGTAATCCGATTAATTCCATCGTCCTGCTCATTTGTAATGGGGTTATTGTTTATATTTGCTTAACGAAGTTCAATTTCTTCTTGGTTGTTTTCTTCATGGGAGCTATTGTGGCAACGTTCTCGTTCTGGCAGTTTAACCGCAGCTTTACAAAATTGCAGACGAAGCAACAGGAGTTGGAAGAGAAGGAGCAGCAGAGATTGGCCGAAGCAGAAGCCGCTGACGAGGAAAATGGCGAAGAAGCTGAGCTTGTAGAAACCGATTCTACAATTAGCTTGAATAAAAAAGATGAGAATGACAAGACTAGAGACTAATCCTTCCAGTTGATAATCAGCGAGGTTGGATCTATAATAAGAAAACAGAAGAAATCTGCGATGCTCGTAACGGTTTTAAGTTGTTTTAAACCAATGACTGTTTCTAGGGAGACCTATATTGAAGTGTGGCTGACATGCCCTCGAAAGGGGACCTCAAATACACCTCTGCGGACACCCACCTGCGAGAGCGGGTTTGAAGCACCAAAACCGGACGGCATAGGCGGGTTTCTTCGAATAAAAAAGAGGTTGAACAGGTCAATGACCTGCTCAACCTTTTTTTTAGTTTTCTGATTGCTCCACAAGATCCGTCAATTGATGGAAGGTGCTTTGCAGCGTAGGGTAAAGGCTACGGTAGACTTGATAATAAGCCTCGTATTTTTGTTGGTTAGCCGCAATCGGTTCTACACGATCTGTGACTTTAATCCAATCTTCGCATAATTTCGTAATATCTACATTGAGAACGCCTGATGCGGCCATGATCGCTGCGCCGTAGGCAGGGCCGTCGGTTGAATTGACCGTAACGACTGGAATTCCGAAGATATCTGCGATCATTTGACGCCAGAATGGACTTCTAGCACCGCCGCCGTTAACACGAAGTTCCGTTACTTCAATACCTGACTCCCGAATTAATTCCATGGAATCGCGAAGACCGAAGGTAATACCTTCGAGTACAGCACGGGTCAAATGTGCTTTCCCATGTCTCAGATTGAGCCCAATGAAAGCGCCACGTGCTTTCGGATCGGGATGAGGCGTACGCTCCCCAGATAAATAAGGCAAGAACAATAAGCCTTCGCTTCCGAGTGGAGCTGTTGCTGCATCAGCAGTCAGAATTTCGTAGACATCTTTGCCTTCTTGCTGCGCTTGAGCAAGCTCTTCGCTCGCAAAGTGGTTACGCCACCACTGGAAGGAGCCGCCTGCTGCGAGCATAACCCCCATGCGGTGCCATTTGCCTGGCACGCCGTGACAGAAGGAATGAAGCCGATAAGCTTCATCCACTTGGTAAGTGTCGTCGTGTACGAAGACGACACCGGACGTGCCAAGCGCCACCGAGGCGATGCCTTGGCGGACGACGCCAACCCCAACGGCGCCGCATGCTTGGTCGCCGCCGCCGACAACGATCGGCGTGCCTGGGGCTAAGCCGGTGAGCGCTGCTGCTTCTGGCAGCAGGTGCCCGGCAATGTCGCCGGACTCATAGAGCGGCGGCAGCCACTCGAGCGGGATCTCCAACCGCTCTGCGACGGTTTGGGACCAGCTGCGATGGGCTACATCGAGCAGCAGCGTGCCGCTGGCGTCGGCCATGTCCATGCCGAACGCTCCCGTCAGGCGAAGCCTGACGTAGTCCTTCGGCAGCAGCAGATGCCGAACGCGGGCGTAGTGCTCCGGCTCATGCTGCCGGAGCCAGAGGAGCTTGGGCGCGGTGAAGCCGGTCAGCGCCCGATTGCCTGTGAGGCGGCCGAGCTCGGCTTCGCCGACGGTCGCCTCGATGTAGGCGCACTGCTCCGCGGTGCGCTGATCGCACCAGAGCAGCGCAGGACGGATGACCTGCTGCGCCTCGTCAAGGAACACTGACCCGTGCATCTGGCCGGAGAAGCCAATACCTGCTACCGCGTCGCTGCTAACGCCAGTGCTTGCAAAGAGGCCGCGAATGCCCGCGACGGTGGCGTTCCACCAATCTTCGGGGTTTTGCTCGGCCCAACCAGGATGAGGCTGGTAGAGCGGATATTCAACAGAATGTGAGCCAATGACAGTACCGGCTTCATCCACTAGAATACATTTGATTGCAGAAGTGCCTAAATCCAAACCCATAAAATAAGACATGAGGATCACCCTTTTTTTGTAATAGTTATGTGATTACTGCGTCATTCTTTGTTTGTTCATTGAATATACAAAGATAACTATACCATACTATTCGTCTATTCGCTCTAATATCCTTCTTTCTCTCTTAATTTTCTTTGGTCGCTGTGGAGGGACAGTTATGTTTGTAAAAACTTGTCTAAAAACTTTCCTTAGGGAAAAACAATTTCATAGGAACATAATTGTTTACCTATAGCATAAGATAGGGATATGTAGTATAATTCATTTAAAAGTTTCCCTAGAACAACATTATTGGTCATACGAAAGAAGGGTAAAGCGATGGAAGTTGCAATGAAAAAAACGGATCAGGAACCTAATGGATGGCGAAAGGATTCATCCATGCCAAGTCTGCCTGAAGTTCATCATAGTATGAAGGTACCCAAAAAGGCGGGATTTTTCCGCAAGCTTCTAGCCTTCGTGGGACCTGGATATCTCGTCGCTGTCGGGTATATGGATCCAGGAAACTGGGCGACTGATTTGGCGGGCGGATCACAATATGGATATACACTGCTTTCAGTTATTTTAATTTCTAATCTAATGGCTATTCTCTTACAAGCTTTGTCTGGACGTCTTGGCATTGTGACGGGTCGAGACCTGGCACAAGCGTGTCGAGATCATTATAGTAAGTCTGTTTCATATGCGTTATGGTTTTTATGTGAGCTTGCGATAGCCGCGTGTGACCTTGCAGAGGTCATTGGTGCCGCAATTGCCTTGCAATTATTGTTCGGATTACCACTCATCTATGGTGTTATTCTAACCTCACTCGATGTTCTCTTGGTGCTTATGCTCCAGAAGAAAGGCTTCCGTTACATTGAAGCAATGGTCATCAGCTTGATTGCACTTATTATGGTTTGTTTCATCATGGAGCTCATCTTTTCTCAGCCTGAATTTGCCGCAGTAGCTGCTGGTTTCATCCCTACAACTGAAATTGTAACGAATCCAGCTATGTTATATATCGCTCTTGGTATTCTAGGTGCGACTGTTATGCCGCACAATTTATATTTGCACTCTTCCATTGTTCAGACACGCAAAATTGAGCCGACAATCGAAGGGAAGCGCGAAGCGATCAAATTCTCGACCATCGATTCAACGGTAGCATTAATGCTCGCATTATTCGTTAACGCGGCGATCCTCATTCTTTCTGCAGCAGCTTTTCATTCAGCTGGGAAAGAAGTCGCGGAAATCCAAGATGCGTATCATCTGCTTGGGCCTATGCTTGGCACAGGTGCAGCAAGTATATTGTTCGCGGTCGCGCTACTCGCTTCCGGGCAAAACTCAACACTAACTGGTACACTAGCTGGGCAGATTGTCATGGAAGGCTTTCTTAACATCCGTCTGACGCCGTGGTTGCGTCGATTAATTACTCGTTTGATCGCTATTGTGCCAGCAGTTATTGTGATTGGCATCTATGGAGAGAGCGGGGCAACGGACCTGCTGATTCTCAGCCAAGTCATTTTATCCCTACAGCTTTCTTTCGCAGTCATTCCGTTGGTCAGCTTTACATCTGACCGCAAGAAAATGGGAGAGCTTGTTATCCCAAAATGGATGGCAATTTTGAGTTGGTTTGTAGCCATTGTCATAGCTGGGTTAAACGTTTATCTACTATACAGTACTTTTTTTGGTTGAAAATGAATAGATTCATTCTAAAATCGGGGGAGTTCCTCCGATTTTATTTTTTTCCTCTTTTTCTAAAGCCTAATCAATGGTATTATAGAGAATAGTGTTGAAATGGCAAGTGGTCTACATGCACTTCATTGAAGGGGGAAAGGGCTTTTGCTAAAGAGAACTTTAATCGGATTAGTACGTAGTCATGAAACGACAGGGGAAAAAGCTAGAGATCCTTTACTTAAAACTAGATATTTTAAGCTGTCGAAAGAGCAAGTTTGGGAAGAGGTAACGGCAGTTTTGAAAAAAACACCTGGTTACAAGCTGCTTCACGAGGTTCCGAACGTTGGAGAAATCCTTGCTGAACGTAGAACAATGACTGGGAGAACCCAAGACGTGACATTGACGTTGTTTGCGATAAATCCTGTGAAAACTGCGGTTGATATTTATTCCGCTTCGCGTGGTTCAATGGGGGACCTTGGTTCCAATTATCGTACAATTCTAGATATCTATAAACAATTAGATCGTAAGCTTGCTCCATATAAAATCGATGGATAACAAAAACAGCAGGGAAGCATGGCCTCCTTGCTGTTTTATTTGTGTGTATTAAACTAATTTCTTAACTGCTTCTACAGCTGCTTCGTAGTTCGGGTGAGCTGTCATTTCGCCAAGGTACTCAACGTATTGAACAGTGTCGTTAGCGTCGATTACGAAAATAGCGCGCATGTCCAGTTGAATTTCTTTGATCAATACGCCGTAAGCTTCGCCAAAGGATTTTGTTTTGTAATCAGACAATGTGATTACTTTGTCGATACCTGCAGCACCGCACCAGCGAGCCTGTGCGAATGGAAGGTCAACTGAGATTGTAAGAACAGCAACATTCTCACCTAGGCCAGCTGCTTCTTCATTGAAACGACGTGTTTGTGCATCACAAACGCCTGTATCCAAGGATGGAACAACGGAGATCAATTTAACTTTACCAGCGTAATCTGCTAGTGTAACTTGTGTCATCAAGTCTTTGTTAACTGTGAAGTTAGGGGCTTTGTCACCCACTTTGATTTCGGGTCCTACTAAAGTGATTGGATTGCTTTTCAGGGTAGCAACACCAGTACGTTCTTGTGCCATTGAATGTTTTCCTCCTTTATTATCCATGCTAAATAACAACTCACTTATTATAAGCTTTTTGCAGATATGTTGTCCAATCGTTGCTGTGACACTATAATCGGAGTCGTAGAACGAGTTAAGTTTTGTCATCAAGTAGTTAAGTCGGGGGATTTACTCACGTGGAATTAAGACAATTGCAATATTTTGTGAAAGTAGCTAGGAAACAGCATGTGACGCAAGCGGCGGAAGAACTGCATGTGGCCCAGTCAGCAGTAAGCCGACAAATTCATTTGCTCGAAGAAGAGTTAGGTGTGGATTTGTTTGTACAAAAGGGGCGGAATTTACATTTGACCTCTGTTGGTCATTTGTTTCTAAGCAGGGTAGAAGGGATTTTGACAGACTTGGAACGTGCGGTTGGCGAAATTCATGAATTTCTCGATCCGGAAGCTGGGGAAATTCGAATTGGATTCCCTCATAGCTTAGTCATTAATTTACTTCCTGCTGTGATCGCGGCATTTAAGAAAAATCATCCGAATGTGAAGTTTAGACTGCGTCAGGGAACCTACACGTCATTGATACGAGATGTCTCGAAGGGTGAAATTGATCTTGCGTTTATTTCTCCTTTTCCAGAATCACATGACCATGTGTCTGGAGAGATACTTTTGACCGAAGAGTTGTTTGCGATTATCCCATCCAATCATATTCTCGCAGACTACACATCCATTCGACTTGAGCAATTGAAAAATGAGCCATTTGTTATGTTTAGTGAAGAATACACATTACGAACGATTGTGATGGAAGCTTGCATGAAGGCAGGGTTCGTTCCGAAAATTGAATTTGAAGGCGAAGAAACGGATACCATTCGAGGTCTTGTTGCCGCGGGTATGGGTGTGAGCTTGCTGCCATCTATGGCTTTATTGGAGAGTGGCAAAATGCAGCCCGTCAAAATTCGTGTTACGGATCCACAAGTAACTAGGACTGTTGGCTTGATATGCCGCAAAGATGTGAAGCTGCCGCTGGTGGCTGAAGTGTTCCGACGGTTTCTTTATGAGTATTTCAAATGAGAAAAGCTCTTCCAGCAGGTGCCGCGGCATCCTGCTGGAAGAGCTTTTTCGTTAATTGTCGTTATTGCGACTATTAGAAATCATGATGTATTTCAAGAGTTCCAAAACGGAGATCAACGCCGCGGCTACATAAGTTAGTGCAGCAGCATTCAAAACCTTAGCAACACCGCGCTCTTCTTCATTTGAAATGAATCCTTGTGCAATCATCTCATCACGTGCTCTTGAGCTGGCATTAAACTCAACAGGTAAAGTAACTAATTGGAAGGCGACAGCTGCGGCGAAGAAAATGATGCCGAGCGTAAGGAGAAAAGGGATCTGCTGAAAAATGAAACCAGCTAAAATCAGAAAAGGCGCTACGCCAGAGGCGAAATTAACAGCCGGAAACATCTTGTGCCGAGCAACAAGCATCGGATAGTGAACTTGATGCTGGATGGCGTGACCAACTTCATGACAAGCAACGGAAACCGCAGAGATTGAACTCTGGTGGTAAACGGGCTCTGATAGACGTACAACTCGAGCTGTTGGATCATAGTGATCGGTTAGCGTCCCAGGGACGGCTTCAACGGGTACATCGTAGAGACCATTAGCATCTAACATGCGTCTAGCTGCTTCGGCACCTGTCATGCGCGAGTAGACGGGAACGTTAGACCAAGTGTTGAATGTTCCGCGGACTCGGAATGAAGCCCACATAGAAAGAGCGAATGCAATAATAATTAGAAAATCCATCGGGTGAAAAAACATAGGGCACTCCTCCGTAATTCATTATGAGAACGGATTTTTACCTAGAAGGACAATGAGCGCTTCAATACAAGCGGCTGTAGGCTGAGTTAAAATGCGATACAGCTTTTTCATTTGATTTGGCTTTAATTGTTGGATAAGAGGGCTCAGCTCTTTGGCTTCTTTCATTAACTGTTCAAGATGCAGCTGCAGAGATGTAAGCTTATCTCTCACGGTGTCATCGGAGGACACCTTACTCCATTGCTGTAAATTCGCTTTGATTTCCTCTAAGGTATATTTCTCGTTCTTCATTGATTCAATACGTTTGAGACGATGCAAGGTTTCATCACTGTAGAGTCGATAGTTGGTATCCGATCTTTTCTCGGGTTCAATTAAGCTTAGCTTGGTGTAGTAATCAATGGTTCGAGGGCTGACATCGGCAAGCTTCGCGAGCTCTCCAATTTTATAAAGCTTCTCATTCCCCATGCTAAATTCACCTCTACTCCAATGGTTTGATTTCTTTCTTCTATATATAAACATGATAACTGATTACAAACCGTACAGTCAAACGTGATACTTCGGAAAGCTAACATTGGATAATGGTGTAAATACGTCCGTTCATCACCACTTATGAGGCGAAACACGAATTATGCCTGATCGATGTTAGGTTATTTTTCGCTTTTTTCAATTTTTTAAAGAAAATCCTAT
The DNA here is from genome assembly GCF_059691975.1 of Paenibacillus sp. J22FR5. NCBI lineage: Bacteria > Bacillati > Bacillota > Bacilli > Caryophanales > Paenibacillaceae > Paenibacillus > Paenibacillus sp. J22FR5. The sequence goes on from NZ_JCAUAN010000001.1 coordinate 355,546, forward strand.
TGTCAAACCCAAATAACCTGTATATAATGACATTAAGAGTTTCATTATATGTTACTTAATCTAACATTAAAGGAAGTGGTCGTATGGTTAAGAAATTGTTGTTAGCTTTCGGCGTTATGTCATTACTGTTCCCTACTCTCGCATTTGCAGCGGATGAGGCGACAGTACCTCAACTTCAGAGCGCTATTGATGCAGTATGGGTTATGTTGGCAGCAATCTTAGTCATCTTCATGCAAGCTGGTTTTGCACTTTTAGAAGCGGGGTCAACTAGAATGAAAAATGCCGGTCACGTAGCCGGTAAAACGATTTTAACTTTCGGATTATGTGCGATTGCTTTCTGGGCTGTAGGTTTTGGATTCGCCTTCGGTGATGGAAATGCATTCTTCGGAACGACAGGGTTCTTCGTTACAGGCTTGGAAGATCAAGCTAGTGCAGCTTTCGGATCACTTTCCTTCTCTGATGTTCCAATTGGTATTAAATTCTTGTTCCAACTCGCTTTCGCAGGTGTTTCCCTTGCAATTGCTTGGGGCGGATTTGCTGAAAGAGCGAAGCTCCCAGTTTACTTCATCTTCGGAATTTTGTTCACTGTAGTTATTTATCCAATCGTAGCGCACTGGGTATGGGGCGGTGGTTGGTTGAGCAAATTAGGTATGCAAGATTTCGCGGGTTCAACAGTTGTTCATTTACAAGGTGCAACAGCAGCTTTAGTTGCAACGATCTTGCTAAAACCACGTATTGGCAAATATAATAAAGATAAAACGCCAAACTTGATTCCTGGTCACAACCAAGTATTGTCTGTTCTCGGTGTTATCATCCTTTGGATCGGTTGGTTCGGTTTCAACCCAGGTAGTACGCTTAGTGCAATGGGTGATGGGTTCTTCGGTTACATCGCATTGACAACGAATATGGCTGCTGCGGCAGGTGGCGTAGCTGCACTGATTATCTCTTGGATGTACTTTGGTAAAGCAGATATTCCTAGCATGTTGAATGGTGTTCTAGCTGCACTTGTTGCTATTACTGCAGCGTGTGCGTTCGTAGACACTTGGGCTGCTCTTGTTATCGGGGCTGTAGCTGGTATCGTGACATTCTTCACAGCACAATGGTTCGAAAGAGCTGGAATCGACGATCCGATCTATGCTTTCTCTGTACATGGTATCGCTGGTATCTGGGGTACACTTTCCACTGGTTTGTTCGCAACGCCTGAACTTTCAGCGAAGGTTGGTATCGGTGGTGCAGGTTTATTCTACGGCGGCGGCTTCCACCAATTAGGTGTTCAAGCGCTTGGTCTTGCGGGAGCTCTTGCATTCGTACTTGTTCTTTCCTTCATTATCCTAGGTATTCTTAAAGCTACAATTGGTCTTCGTGTTACTGAAGAAGAAGAAATCATTGGTCTGGATCTTTCCGAGCACGGTTCATATGGATACCCAGAACAAATGAAAAAAGCAGCTCAAAACGGCATGTCCGTTTAATAACACATATACTTTCTACTAGAGCAAAGGGGATGCAACATGAATCATCTCTCAATGGAACGGATCCTGGAACGCATTTATCAATCGGAACAATTCGATGAGATGCGAATAACCAGAGATCAGGTGCATGAGATGTTTCGGGAGCATCTCCTTTTTTCCTATACTTCTGAACTTGGGCAGCAAATCAATCAAGTGCATGATGCCTTGATTCAGAGGACTGTCCAGATTGCTGAGCATTTGCTTGAGGATGAAGGGTATGGAAAGCCGCCTGTCACTTATGCTTTTATCCTATTGGGCAGTGGAGGAAGAAGGGAACAGACTCTCTGGAGCGATCAGGATAATGGACTTATCTATGCAGAAAGCGAAACGCATACGAACGAGGAATTAGATTCATATTTTGAAAAGTTGGCCTCGTATATTCTTCGTGGTTTGGATGTTCTGGGTTATCCACCCTGTGAAGGGAATGTGATTTCGAGCAATCCGCAATGGCGTAAGTCGCTTAGTGGATACACGGAGATGATGTTAGATTGGTTCATGGAACCTAATTGGGAAAATGTGCGTTACCTGCTGATTATGGCGGATATGCGCTGTATGTATGGCTCTGCGGAGTTAGTTGCACAGCTGAAGCAATTGTTTCTCACTTATATCCAGGAGCACCCAAGTCTCTTGAAATATTTGTTATCGAATACGTTGCATCACAAAATTTCATTAGGTATATTTGGTCATTTAATTACGGAACGATATGGTGAAGATGCAGGCGGGGTAGATATCAAATATGGTGCATATATTCCGATTGTAAATGGAATTAGGTTACTTGCTATTCAAGAAGGAATACTGGCTACTTCTACATTGGAACGAATTAAACAGTTAAAGGCGAATGCTGGTGTGTCTGAGCAGTTAGCAGGTGATTGGGAAGTTGCTTTTTCTATCGCGTTAAGGCTGAGGGATATGACTCCTTTTCAATTGGAAGAAGAGAAATATACGACAAGGGGCAAGTTGACTGCAGAGCAATTGACCAAGGAAACACGAGCGTCTCTTAAACAGTGTTTACGGAAGGGAATTGAATTGCAGAAGTATGTTAGTAAATCCATTGAAACACACATAGAGAGAGAAAAAGGTTAGAACGATAGGAATCGGAAAACCAGGTTCATTGTGTAGGGAGAGGTGACTCGAATGAAAGATATGCGTCCTGCAGGTCGAATGTGGCATTTATATAAAATGGGCGGCTTAACACCAGCGCTAACATCCATGTTTGATGCACAAAGCGCACAGCAAATGGCGTTTATACGGTCGATGCTAAAGGAGCAAAGGAAGGATTCTTTGTTTGAAATTCCCTTACACTCGATGGAAATCGTGGTGTTTGATCTGGAAACAACGGGTTTCTCTCCTTATAACGGTGATGAAATTATTTCCTTTGGAGCTGTATCTGTCATTGGCGGTGAAGTACAGAAAGGAGATACCTTCTATAAAATGGTGAATCCGAAGCGCAAAATACCTGATGAAATCGTGCGGCTCACTGGCATTACGAATGAAATGGCGAGTGATGCGCCAGATTTAATCGGAGTATTAAGTGATTTCTTGGAATTTGTTCAACAGAAAATTCTGGTTGCTCATGCAATCGGGCATGATAAGAATTTCTTGAATTCAGCCTTATGGCGTACATCGAAAGTGAGCTTATCCCATCGTGTGCTGGATATCATGATGATTGCAAAATGGCTGATGCCAAAGCGGAAAAATTTGAGTTTGGACTCACTTCTCCATGCTTATGACATTCCGGTTACTGTTCGTCACCATGCCCTGGAAGATGCGCTCATGACAGCAGAATTATGGTCACGATTTATGGAAGAAATAAGAGCTAGAGATGTTGATACGCTCGGCGATTTATATGCGTTATTAAGCCATCATTGACCGATGACAAACGAAAGTTTGTGATATGCGGTCGTGGTGGTTTTTTTTATTTCATAGACCTGGAGTTCGGGCTTACCTGCGTGTTGTAAGGATAAAATCCAGTGGGTTGGCATGGTGTGCCAAAGTGTGCGGAGATCCTCGACAGAAGGAATTGGGGCGGCCGTGGGATGTGAGTGGAAGAGACCCATAATTGGATTCACACTATCGTTGAGATAAGGGAGTATGTCCATTGGGTTGATGACGAATTGCTGGGTGGGGTTCTTAGCGTGATTTGTTAAAGGAATGAAAGAGTGTAGACGTAACTCATCCAACGGAAAGGATGGAGCATCTCCTAATAGGATGCCACATGCTTCATTGGGGAGCGAACGTGTGCTGTGTGAGATAATTTCGTCGTACAGCTTCATCGTTACATATACTCGCATGCGCACTCGCTCCTCACTCTTTTAGCATGAGGTTAGTATATCATGTTTGTTCCTTCAGTTCTGCCTCTGGCTTTATGAAGAAAAACACTAACGCAAGCATGAGAATCGATAATGAGGCGACTGTTATAAACAGTGTTTTATGCGAGATACTCATCAGCCAGCCGAATAAAGGTGGACCGAAAGCGACCCCGATAAAGCGAAGGCTGTTATAAAGGGAAGTTATCATACCGCGTTGCTCACGCTTCGCGGATCCGGTAATGAGTGTATTTAAACAAGGAAGGAGCAGACCTGTCCCTATTCCGCTGAGAGATAATAAGCCGATGAAGACGTAGAGGTTTCCGTTTAGGAATGTAGCTAATGCGAGGGATACGGTCATGATTATCAGGCCGATATTCATTAACCAACGCATGAGCGTGCCATTTTGTTTTATTTTAGCCCCAGTGGTATATGAGGTAATGACTAGGCAAAGCAAAGGGATTGCGAGGACGAGCCCTTTACGGACACCTTCGATGCTATAAGGCTTCTCTTCTAAAATTTGTGAGAGATAGAACAGTACCCCGAATAAAATGAATAAGGTAATCGAGCCGGCAACAAAAGCGGGCAGGAGCCAATGTCCCTTGCTTTTCAATATGGTTTTGATTTGCTTCAAATATTGTTTTAGGGGTTCGGCTTCTTTCTCTTTGGCAGGTTCTTTGATCATAAATATGACGGCGAGCAAAGCAAGCAAGCAAAAAAATGGGAAAGCGATAAAAGGTGCGAACCAAATCAGTAGAGCGAGGAGCGATCCTAGTATGGGACTGACCACTTTACCAATGCCGTTTGAGGCTTCGATAAGACCTAGTGCTTTACTGGCTTTGGGACCTTTGTAGATGTCTCCAACTAGGGCCATGGCAATAGGGGCTGTACCTGCCGCTCCAAGGCCTTGTATTGCTCGTGCACCTATGAGGATAGGGTAAGAGTTCCAAACGGCTCCAAGCCCTGCTAGGACTCCTGCGGCACCGTATACGATCAGAGAAGGGATAATTATTGCTTTTCGGGTGAAGCGATCAGATAAATAGCCAGATACGGGGATGATGATGCCAGCTGTTAGCGAAAATAAGGTAATGATCAGTGAGCTCTGGAATCGGGAGATGTTCATTTTCTCTTGCAAATCAGGCAGGATAGGGACAAGCATGGAATTACCAAGCACAAGCACTAATGGGATGGATGCAAGTGCGAGATATTGCCAAATGCTCCCTTTCTCGCTGGCGGTTGTCTTTTTTTTGTCGGAAGCTCCTTTGTGTTCGTAAAAATCCATTGGCTTTACTGGCGCTTTACCTTTATGTTTGACGGCAGCTTGCTTCATATGAACATTTCCTTTCATCGCTAAGAGTAGGATTACTTTTCCCCAATTGGATGAAAGCATACTTATGGATCGTAATGTTGGAATTTTCGCTAATTTGGAGATAATATAGAGGGAGTGGAGGATGATACTGTGAAGAAGAATCTCATCGTGATCGCTTTCGTCGTCTTACTGGCGGGCTTTGCGATTTATCAGAATGTACGACATGAAAATAAACAAACCCTGATGCCTAGTGAGCAAGCGGCAAAAGTGAATTTCTTAGCTCCTTCCTTTACGCTGCAAGCGCTGGATGGGAAAGAGTATTCGGTCGGCGGGCCTCGCGAGAAGCCGATGTTCGTGAATTTCTGGGCATCCTGGTGTGGACCGTGTGAGGAAGAAGCTCCTGATCTAGTCAACCTGTATAATAAATATCAAGGGAAATTTGATCTATATGCGGTGAATGTGACGCCAGGGGATAAGATGGACAATATTAAAAAATTCGTGGAAACCTATAAATATCCATTCCCTGTTTTATTGGATAAACAAGGAACGAATGCTGACACTTATAATGTTATTGCCATTCCTACAAGCTTTCTAATTGATAAAAATGGCGTAATCCGCGAAATCATCCATGTGCTTTCTCCGAAGGAGCTCGACAAGAAGATGGCGAGTCTTCTGAAAGAATGAAAAAAGCTGCAAGAGAGCACTGGTTATATGCTCTCTTGCAGCTTTTTCTTATTAATGATTCACAAGTCCTAATCGTTCTTGTTGTTCTTTGTTCGCTGGTTCTACGCGCTGTCTGCTGATGAGCGCATAGCGTAAGCTATCCACAAGTGCATACCAGCTGGCTTCGATAATGTTGCTTGAAACTCCTAGTGTGTTCCAAGTTGAATTAAAGTCAGTTGACTCCATTAAGACGCGAACCTTACCGGCTGTTGCATCTTTCTCGTCCAATACACGTACTTTGTAGTCAGATAGATGTACATTTTTGATATCCGGGTAGTACTGGATCAGTGCTTTCCGTAAGGCATTATCAAGGGCGTTGACAGGGCCGTTTCCTTCTGCCGCGGTATAAATCGTCTCGCCATGCACTTTCACTTTCACGATCGCTTCGGAAACGACAGCGTGGTTTGCGGTTTTCTCTACGAGCATTTTGAAGGATTCCAAGGTAAAGATCTCTTCAAGTCCTTCAAAAGCTTCACGCAACAAGAGTTCAAGTGTGGCATCCGCACCTTCAAATTGATAACCTTGATGCTCCATTTCCTTAATTTTCTCGATGACTTCTTTGGTTTTCTGATGTTCTTTGTTGAAATCCAAGTTGAGCTCTTGTGCTTTTACAAGAACGTTGCTTTGACCTGCAAGCTCGGAAACTAGCACGCGTTGTTTATTGCCAACTAATTCAGGTTTCGTATGCTCATATGTGCTCGCATCCTTGAGGATAGCGGAGACGTGAATACCGCCTTTGTGGGCAAATGCCGCATTACCGACATACGGTTGGTTAACTGGCATATGCATGTTAGCGATCTCGCTGATATATCTGGAAACCGATGTGAGAGATTGCAATTCATCTTCAGAGATGACATTATAGTTTAACTTTAATTGAAGGTTAGGGATAATGGAGCTAAGGTTTGCGTTCCCGCAGCGTTCTCCGTAGCCGTTAATCGTCCCTTGGACTTGTCTTGCACCGGCTTGTACGGCAGCTAATGAGTTGGCTACACCTAATTCACAATCATTATGGGCGTGAATGCCCACTGGTGTTGTCACATGCTGTGTGACTGTTGTAACAATTGCTGTGATTTCATTGGGTAAAGATCCGCCATTGGTATCACAAAGGACAATCCAATCAGCTCCTGCGTCCTGAGCCTTTGTGATCGTTTGCAGCGCATAGTCTGGATTGTTTTTGTAACCATCGAAGAAATGCTCAGCATCATAAATGACTTCCATGCCGCTGCTTTTCAAAAAGAGTACGGAGTCATAAATCATATTCAAGTTTTCTTCTAACGTTGTTTGGATAGCGGTGGTTACATGAAAGTCCCATGACTTACCGAAAATCGTAGCGACTTTAGCGCCAGATTCTACGAGTCTATTTAGGTTAATGTCATCCGCGGCAATCGAATCTTTCCGTCTCGTGCTGCCAAAAGCGGTAATTTTGGCATTGTTGAATGTCATGCTGCGAGCCCGCTCAAAGAATTCAATGTCCTTGCTGTTGCTGCCCGGCCATCCGCCTTCAATATAATGAACCCCAAGCTCGTCGAGCTTACGGGCAATTTTGATTTTATCCTCGACGGATAGGGAAATACCTTCTCCTTGAGTTCCGTCTCGTAGGGTGGTGTCGAAGATTTTGACTGATGTTGGCATGGGTTCCTCCTTCAAAAGCTAGCAAAGTGACTTCGGTGTAAGTGTTGTGAGTAGTTTCGCTTGCTTTAAAGCGCTAATGTATAATTTACGATTATAACATAAATGTACAGCTAAAGACATCATAACGTAAAATTGTGTTCGCTTGAATGATTATTTTTTTGACATAAAAGGTTGTATATGTTTCACTCGATATGACGGCTCTGAAATCTGATTCATTTACCGGGAGGGAACGCATATGGTGTCAGTCGAGCATCATTATCCCAAGCAAGGCAGAGTCATTTTACATATTGATATGAATGCATTCTATTGTTCGGTTCATGAAGCGGTAGAGCCTGACTTATATAAAGGGAAGCCTCTCGCTGTGGCAGGGAGTGTTGAGCTCCGTAAGGGCATTATCGTTACTTCATCATATGCAGCGCGCAAGCTAGGGATCAGGACAGGGATGCAAGTTAGGCAAGCGTTGAAAATATGTCCAGACTTAATCTTAATCAGACCTGACTTTGATCTCTACCGGAATTTCTCCAGGCGGTTCATGCAGATAGTCTATGGATATTCACCGTTGGTAGAATCTATGTCTATCGATGAATGTTTTGTAGATATCACTGGATCTAAACAGTTTGGAACACCGCTTGAAATTGCGAATAGCATTCAGAGTAAAATTATGCATGAGTTGAGCCTGCCATGTTCGATAGGAGTCGCGCCGAATAAGCTGCTCGCTAAAATGGGTTCAGATATGAAGAAGCCGAATGGTATCACAGTTTTGCGACTAAGAGATGTACCATCTGTGTTTGGGGATAAACCTTGTAACTACTTGTATGGAATCGGTAAAAAAACAGCAGAAAAGCTTACGAGACTTGGTATTCATACGTTAGGGCAACTAGCCGTGGGGGATGAGGCCCTGTTAAGTAAGCACTTTGGCGTACTGGGCGCTCACTTGAAGCGATCCGCCAATGGCATTGATCCCTCTATCGTAAATCCAGAACAAGAGCAGAGTAAGTCGATTGGACATACGACGACATTGCCGCGAGATTACACGGATCGCATCGAAATTCATCGCGTTCTTCTGAATTTGGCGGATCAGGTGGCAAGAAGGCTACGTAAGCAGGAACTTATGACCTCGACGATTCAAATTACAATTCGCGATCCTGAGATGAGAACAATTACAAGATCGGTTACACTCCCTACTCCGACGGAGCATATGGACGATATTTATCGGACTTCCTGCCAGTTGTATGATCATCAATGGGAGGATGGGAATCCTGTTCGTTTACTAGGGATCGCCTTGCAGAATTTGACCACCAAGGAAGAATCTTATGTGCAGCTCGATCTATTCGATTATAAGAAACAGCCGCGTAGAGAGAACTTAAACCGGGTGATGGACGGGCTGCGTGATAAGTTTGGTGAGGGTGTGATTCTTACCGCGGGGATGATGAGTGATGATCCATCTTCCTTAATTCGAAATCATAAAGTGAGAGGAACGTCCTTGCAAATGGATCATTTGCGAAATAATCCTCTTCATAAGGAAAAAGGAGAGTGATGAGGCATGGCTCATTGCTTGGGGTTCGCGGGATATTCCAATAGCGGGAAAACAACGCTGATAGCTAAGCTGGTTAGTGAAATGAAACTCCGCGGCCACCGGATTGCGGTAATGAAACATGATGCGCATGGACATTATAAAGAAGCGGAAGGAGCGGATTCCACTACTTTCATTGGTGCGGGAGCGGATGCTGTCGTGACACTCTCACCAGATGCTGTACATGTCTATGAGCAAAAGAAAATTCCGAGCTTGGAAGAGCAATTACTAGCGTATGCCCATCTTGATTATATTTTTATTGAAGGATTCAAGAAGGGAAAGCATCCTAAGATTGTCATTTACCGTACAATAGAACAAAGAGAAATGATCAAAAGCCTGACACCGAGTCCCATTGCAGTCGCGACAGATTTGGATATTGAGGATCAGGAAGTGTTGCAGCCCATGTTCAATTTGAATGATATCAACGGAATTACAGACTTTATTGAGCATTATTTTAAGGATTGTCAATTTTAAGGTTTGAACTTTGTCCGTATTTATATTATATTTTACATTGAGGATAATTTGAGGAGGAGTAGAAAACATGGCTAAGTATACATTCGTTGATAAAGATACTTGCATCGCTTGCGGCGCTTGCGGAGCTACAGCTCCAGATATCTATGATTACGATGATGAAGGTTTGGCAGAAGTGATTTTTGATGGAGATGGAAACAAAGGGGTAACTGAAATTCCTGAAGATCTATTTGATGATCTACAAGATGCTCAAGATGGCTGCCCAACTGACTCCATTAAAGTTGCGGATTCACCTTTTAACTAATCATAATTGAAAAATCATTTCGTGTGAAAATCATGAAATGTCGAAAGAGCCCGATTCCTGAGAAGGAAGGGGCTCTTTTTTTTGCTGAAAAAGCGTGAAATTTGTAACAATTTATTGCCAATTTGTAGATAGCATCTTACAATGAAAGGAGTAAACTCGGGGAGGATTATATGGGTAAGAAGAAATGGATTAAGACTTTAGTAGTAGGACTTGTATTGATGGCGTTTTCGACATATTTCTACACAGTTAACACGAGTGGATTGTTTTACTTTGTGGAAGGCCCTCTTCAAGATAGTTTACGTAAAGCGAAATCAGTCGATGAGCGTCAGCCGGATGATCGTATCAAGATTGTTAAGATCGATGAGAAATCACTTTCGGCCATCGGTAAGTTTCCATGGGATCGAAGTACATATGCACAAGTCATTGAGAAACTAGAGCAGTCAGGCGTAGCGGCCATTGGAATCGACGTCGTGCTGGCAGAACCATCCAAAAACCCTGCTGACGATAAAGCGTTAGCCGATGTGCTAGCCAAATACTCGAATATTATTTTACCTGTTCAAATCAATTATCCCTCCAAACAACAGTCAGCGGGCGATCTCGTTCCTGAGAAAATTGATTATCCCTCCTCAACTTTAACTACCAAAAAAGATCAGATGGCACATATTAATGTATTTGTTGATAAGGATGGCAAAGCACGAAAACTGCCAGTCGGTCTGCCTGATGATAAAGGTTCCTACATACCAGCATTCAGTGTTGCTCTTGCGAATTTTGTTTTGGAAGATAGCGAGAAGGTCAAGCGTAATGCTGAAACTGGACAATGGATGCGCGGAAATACAGTCTTGCCAACGAATGATAGAAATCAAGTCACAACCGAATTCTTCACGCTGCCTAGACAAAAAGTAGATGCTACAACAGGTTACGAATTGCTTTCTTTTGTTGATGTTCTTAATAGTACGAAAGCACTGCCACTCAAGGGAAGCATTGTACTCGTGGGGCCGTTCGTAACGGCGATGCAGGATGAGTATCCGACTCCGATTTCCTCAGTAAAGATGTTCGGAATTGAAATTCATGCCAATATGATTCAAACTTTGTTAGAGAGTGTGTTTTACAAAGATGCTTCAAAGTCTGCTGGTATCGCCATCATTCTTCTTATCTCATTACTAGCTATATTCTTATTTGAGAAGTTCAATGGGAAAACAGCACTATTCATTTTCATAGGCCTGTTCGTCATTTATGGTGGAATTTGGTTAGCTTTTTATACCATTGGTTCGATGTTCCTGCCACTTGTTTACCCACAATTCGCGCTTGTAACCATCTATGTATGGTCACTAGTTAACCATTATTTAGAAGAGCGGAAAGAGAGGAATCGGGTTACCGGTATTTTCGGACGATTCGTTTCCAAAACGGTTGTGGACGAGCTCCTTCAGTCAGGCGAAGATGTGAAACTTGGTGGAAGCCGCAAAGACATTTCGTTGATTTTTGTTGATATCCGCGGATTTACACCAATGTCGGAACGACTAGAGCCTGAACAGGTTATTCAAGTGTTGAATGAGTATTTGGATGTTTGTACGAAAGCAATATTTAAGTTTAATGGCACCTTGGATAAATTCATTGGTGATGGTGTTATGGCGATGTTCGGCGCTCCCATCGAGTATGATAATCACCCGGAAATGGCCGTGCGCGCAGCGATTGAAATGAAATCACAAGCGGATATTCTTGAGCAGAAATTGATTAAGAACTATGGTATTGGCGTGAAGTTTGGACTAGGGATTAACAGTGGTCCAGCGGTTGTAGGTAATATTGGATCCGAAGATCTTCGGTTGGATTATACTGCGATCGGGGACACCGTTAACTTGTCAGCTCGTCTCGAATCCAATGCCAAACCAGGACAAATTCTAATAAGTGAGCAGACGTATGAGCGTGTCAAAGGCTTATTTGAAATTGAGTCCATCGGTGAGATTAAAGTAAAAGGAAAAGAAAAACCGGTTGCTGTTTACGAAGTTATCGGTCATTTATGAATAGAGTTGCTGGGAGGCATGCAGAGTGGGAATGACAAAGAAATCATTTTTTTCATTATTAGTAAGTTTTAGCTTAGTGTTTAGTTTAGTATCCGTGCTTTTAGTAAAGCCTGTGGATGCAAAAACGGTTCGTGTTGCCATTATTTCTGCATTATCAGGAGACGTTACAGTTAAAAAAGGGGGCGGCTCCAAGTCTTATGATGCTTATGAGAATATGAGTTTAAACCAGGGAGATACCGTTTATACGGGTGACAGTTCCTCTGTAACACTGAACTTAGCAAGCGGCGATGCGGATGTCACGTTAAGTGACAATGCTGAGCTCAATGTTTCGGATCTTAATACTTCCAATGGAAATAAGAAATCCAAGCTTAAAGTTTGGGCGGGTTCCATGTGGGTGAAAGTCAAATCATTGGCTGGAGCTGATGATGAATTTGAAGTTGAAACGCCTACGGCAGTTATGGGTGTTCGTGGAACACAATTCTACGTTTCAGTTGATCCTGTTACGGGTAAAACCAAAATGGCTGTTGGGTCAGGAAGAGTTTCTGCTTCAACGGTAACCTCAAATCCAGATGAGTCTCAAACGACAACCATTACTTATTTGAATCCGACGCAACAAATTACATTGGATAATCGCGATGAAACAACGGATTTGGACTTGAAAGTGGAGTTCTTGGATCTAGAAGATTTTATTAAACAGGCTTCTCCGGAAATTATTAAAGAGATGATTTTAAACAAAGCGGAGATTGATAAAGAAAACGACGAGTTTATTGCGAAAAAGCAGAAGGAAATTGATGCGGGGCTTGTTGTGGGTGATCAAACTTCACTGAGCATCAAAAATCAATCTGACTTGGATAAAGTCAAACAAAACTTAAATAATTTGATCGGTAACATTGCGAAAGAAGCATTGGCTGAAAATAAAGTAAATAAAGATTCGCTCAATAAAGTGATTGAAGAGGCAAATAAAAAGATTGCTCTAACTGAGAGGAAGCTGGATCTAGATAAAGTCAAACCGCTTGATGAAACAGCTGGTGTTGATCAAGAGTTAGAGAAAAAGAAACAAGAAGAGTTGAAAAAATTAGAAGAAGCGAAGTTGAAAGCGAAGCTGGAAGCTGAAAAGAACGCAGAAGAAGCTAAGCAAAAGCTTGCTGCTGCATTGAAGAAGCTTGAAGAAGAAAAGAAAAAAATTGAAGAAGAAAAGAATGCCGCTGAAGAGAAGGCCAAAGCTGATGCGGAAGCTAAATTAAAGGCCTCTTTATCGGAGCAAGAGAAGCAGGCATTTGATGACGCCAAGAAGGATAATACGACAGGAAGTACGACAACGAATACGGGTTCGGTGCCGACAACACCACAAGCTAATCCTGTGGTTAAGTTGGATGTAAAACCTATTGTTTCAGGTGAAGAATTCAATTTTAATTTAAACATTAATTTAAGTGGTTTTATTAGTAACAAAGACATTTATGGTTTTGAGATTCACTTACTTTCCGGTACTCAAACTGAATTTGGCACGGAAGCTGATCTAAGCAGTAAACTTATTTTCAGTCCTGCGACAAGTGCTGAATATTACAATGTTGTACCGTCAAACAACACTCAAGAACTTATTTATGCAGTAACGAATTTCGGCGAAAATGCAAAAAATATTCAAATTGATAATTCGACAACTCTAGTAACCATACCGCTATATGCATACCACTTAGACAATATTAGTGTCGGGAAAATTGTAATCGTACGTAAGCATAGTGACGGCACTGTAGAAAAAATTACTTTACCAGAAATAGCCTCGGTAACAGTAGGCCATTATACCTCTGGTTAAGGACCAAATGATTAATATTCATTAGATAAATAAAGGAGATCCATATGAAACCATTACAACAAATATTTGTTTCTAGTATAATCGTTGCTACGTTGCTTGGCGGCTCATCCGCATGGGCCGCTGGCTTAGATGCGGATGCTTTGAAATCCAGCAACGGGCAAATCCTTTCCGATGTGTCTACCTTCGCTGGGATAGGCGATTTCGAAGATATAGACGGCGGTGCCTTGCAGGCTGCCTTCCGTGCTCCAGGCAGTGTGCTGCAACTTGCAGATGGCAGTATTCTTATTGCAGATACACGGAATCACGTGATTCGTAAAGTATCGGGTGGTCAGGTGACCACTTTTGCAGGACCAGAAATTGCTGTCTTGAAGAATAGTCAGGGGTTCCCAACAGGCGGACTCCTTGATGGCAAAGCGTCAGAATCATTTTTTAATGAGCCATCAGGTCTTGCTCTAGACGCTAAAGGAAATGTTTATGTAGCGGATGCTGGCAACAATGCTATCCGGAAGATTGATGTCAATGGTGTTGTGTCAACGATCGCAGGAAATGGTGTACCGGGGAATAAAGACGGTAAAGGTGCATCTGCAAGTTTCAACCACCCAAGTGATATCGCTGTTGCGGCTGACGGATCCATTTATGTGGCGGATTCTCTCAATCATGCTATTCGTAAAATCACTGCGGATGGTCAAGTGACAACACTGACAGCTCCGGTTTCTCGTGTTATTCAAATTCGCCCAGGAGAAGCTTCATTCGTGGGAGATTATCACGACGGCAGCCTTTCTACGGCTTTGTTTAATGAGCCCTCTGGCCTAGCACTAGATAGCAAGGGGAATCTCTATGTTAGTGACACAGGGAACCAACTAATCCGTTATATTGACCTCAAAACGGGAGTTGTTTCCACAATTGCAGGTACTTCGTCGAAATATGGGAAGAACGAGTTATATGCTGAAGGTGATTTTGCAGATGGTGAGGCTTTGAAAGCGAAGTTTGACTTCCCTAAAGGTCTTTCTGTGACCTCTGAAGGCGGGCTGCTGATCGCAGATAGTTTAAATCATTCGGTTCGCTATTTGTTGAATGGACAAGTAACGACACTCACGGGTACGCTTCAAACAGGTGAAACTGATGGCGTTGAGCAATCCGCTGAGTTCTATAATCCGACTGATGTACTTGCTACAACGCAAGGAAACCTGTTGGTAGCAGATTCTTCCAATAACAAAATTCGCAAAATAACAGCTTATCAGTTGCCATCAAATGTATCAAATGATGGGTTAGTGAAGGTTGTTAACGGCAATAAATTAATTACATTTGATGCTCAACCGGAAATTCAAGATGGGCGCACGATGGTACCTATTCGTGCGATCAGTGAAACTTTTGGCTACAAGGTGACCTATGTGGAGCGTGATGGTAAATCACTCGTACAACTCTCCAAAGGTGATCTGACAGTGGAGTTAACGATTGGTGAAACTGGTATTGTTCGCAAGCAAGCTGGCGTGCCAGATCGTAAGGTAGAAACAGATGTTGCCCCTTATGTGAAGCAAGATCGTACCTATGTTCCTGTTCGTTTCTTCGCAGAACAGATCGGGCTAGATGTTCAATGGGATGCTCCGCATCATACAGCAATTTTGCGCGTAAAATCCTATGCGAAATAGGTTTGGAAAAGAGAAAGGTTTGGCAAGGAGAGATCCTTGTTCAAGCCTTTTTTTGTTTGGGCTTCAGCTTTAGAACTTTATTGCCGATAAAAACGGAGAGAAGTGTGAAGCGGATTGGGGGCTAGACAGCTTGAAGTCGAAACAACGAAACGATCAATTGGAACGATTCTTCCAACATAATCCGATCGAGGATCATCAGTATCTCAAGAAATATGTCAAAGAGCATCCTGATCACAAAATGGCATGGTATTTGTTAGGTAGAGAGTACACAGATCAGGGCAAAACGGGGAAAGCAGCGTATTGTTTTGCACAAGCTGGTGAAATATATGAAGCTTTTGAGCAGCGGAAAATAGTGTTAGATGGACCTTTGCCAACCAGCTTAGCAGCATCTATTTTAAACAAAGGGGCTGTGCCGATAGAACGGCAATCCAAATCAAGTAGAAAGCGGAGATGGCTGCCGTACCTTGTTATGTTTATGCTGTTGGCCATACCCGCGGGAATGGATCTAGCTAAGTCGGATGAGCAAGGGAGCTATGTTGAAGAGCAACCAACCGTCATAGAAACTGCTATATCAAACCAACTGGAGGACAATCCTGGGCTGAAACTGTATTTCTCCGAAGGGGATTGGGGAAAGAAGTTACAACAGATTTTACTGCCATCCTCAGGAGAAACAGGAGAATCCGTTATCATGGAAGCCCCAGCAAGTAAGGATGGGCATTGGAAAGAATGGTATCGCACGGTTAGTCCGCTTCTAAGCGTGGAACATACGGGGGCTGGTGGAAATGAAGCTATTCTGAAGTATTATCAGGCGCAAATTTGCTCCTGTCAGGTTGCGGATAGCGCGAGGATGGTTCCAATCATTGCTTCTTGGATGCATGAACGTGAGGAAGCTATTATTTTGCAAAGTGCGATTCAAGCCTACGAGAAAAAGACTGGAGGGCTTCCAGATAAGCCTCAGCAATTAACGAAGCCTTATCCGGATAATCTATTGCCAGGTCTTACGCCGCAGATGAAAGAAGCCTTTCCAGAAGCTATACAACGAATAAAAGATCTCGCAAAAGGGAAAGCAGCTCAGGCACCGATGCCAACGAGTACGAAGGAAGCTGAGCAAGCTGCACCGTCCAAAGTAGATCAAACGCCGACGGCAAGCAGTTCGCAATCCAAAGCATCCCCTGAACCGTTTGTAGAGCCACTCAGGATTATCATAGATACCGATCAGCATCAATTGGCAGTTGTAAGTGGAGATTATATCCTCCGGCGCTATCCAGTCGGTCTGGGCGGGACTAAAACGCCACAAGGTGATTTCACCATTAGTGAAAAAGTCCGTAACCCGAATGGAAAATCGAATGGTGAGTTTGGTAGCCGAGGGATGACCTTATCTGACACGCTCTATGCGATTCATGGAACGAATAAGCCGAAGAGTATCGGAAAAGATGAATCACATGGATGCGTCCGAATGTTGCAAGATGATGTGGAAGAGCTATATAACATGGTCCCCGAACAAACGAGGGTGACGATTGGCAAAGGTTTGTTGCCTCCTTCTGAGATGGAGAGCGGAAAGGGAGCGGGGGGCGGTAAACCTCAGCAAGTGATTGGTTTGCCTTTGGAGACGAAGGATAGTAACCCTGGAAAGGTCTATAAATGGTTGGATTAGAAAAAAGGAGAGGGCAAGAATGAACTTGCCCTCTCCTTTTTGTGTTAAATGTGTACTCAATATTGTATGTAATTTTCGGACTTAGAAGCAATGTCGTCTTGCAAAAAAGAGTGCAAGTTTTCTTATTGACAAGAGAACGGAAAGCGATTACAATTCGAAATGTGAAGTTTTCAATCACTTTAACGAAATCATTTGTTCAAAATGAGCAGTAAAGTCATTAAGAGGATAACAACTAAGAAAATCGATCCTGTCCAGTAGATGGCTTTCATATTCACTTCATTTTTCTGTCTGCGAGAAGCGGCTACTGGTTTGCGTTTGGCCATAAGAATCACCTTTTCCATTAGGATTAATCGAGATGATTCTATCATATCATAAGTAAGCACATTCAATGAATAAGAAAAAATGAGTGATTTGAAAAAGAAGTATTGACGCTCATGTCATTTTATTGTAAGATTTAATCACACGGAACACTTAAAACAATTAAATATGTCAGTTTTAATAACATGTTACCGCAAGGGCATTAGTTATTAGAAGAAATGCAAGTTTTCTTCTATAACTATGCCCTTTTTATTTTTCCAATAGATGATTTATGAAAGGAGTTGGTAGTGCAAACTAAAGGCAAGATTTACTATCGGGTACTCGTTTCACCAATAAATAACTAGATGAATTAAAAAAGGGAGAAGATGATCACATGAACATGAAGAAATGGTCAACAATGGGCTTAGCAGCATCCATGGTACTCGTAGCTGCAGGTTGCGGTAAATCTACACCTGTAGAAACTACAAAACCAGCGGCTTCAGCAACTCCAGCAGCTTCTGCAGCTCCAACTGCAGCGGGAGTGAAAAAACTATCTGGTGATTTTGAAATTCAATACTTTGTTGGCGGATACGGCGACAAGTGGTGGAAAAAAGTAATTGCTGACTTCCAAGCAGCAAACCCTGATCTGAAAATTAAAGAAAGTGCGGGACCCAAAATCAACGAACAAATGAAACCACGTTGGATCGCTGGTAACCCACCTGATTTCGTATACATCGATGGACCTGAGTTGTTCGACCGTCAAATGGTTACAGACGGACAACTGGAAGATCTGACTGACTGGATCAAAGACGCTAAAAACGTGGATGGCGAGAAAATCATTGATTTGCTTGCTCAAAAACCACAAGAGTTTGACGGCAAAATCTACAACATTCCTTTCGTCATGAGCTCATGGGGTATTTTCTATGATAAAGCTCTTTTCAAAGACAAAGGTTGGGCTGAGCCGAAAGACTTCGAAGAATTCTTGGCTGTAAGTGAAAAAATCAAAGGTGCTGGCATCAATCCTTTCATCCACACTGGTAAATATCCATACTACATCAACGGTGGCGTATTGTTTCCAGCGATCGTATCTGCGAACAACAATGACTACAAATTGCTGCAAGATATGTCCACAAACAATCTTGAAGCTTGGAAAAACCCTGCAATCATAAAAGGTTTGAATAAAATCGTTCAAATGCGTGACAAAGGCTACATCGACAAAGCATCCGTACAAATCAATCACACGGATTCCCAATCCTTGTTCCTACAACACAAAGATGCGTTCATCCCGAACGGTCTATGGTTACCAAATGAAATGGCGAAAGACGTTCCAGGCGGCTTTGACTTCGGATTCATTCCATCCATCACGCAAGATAAAGGTGGAAAAGTTGTAGCCAACACGTCCACTGCTACTTTCGGTATCGCGAAAAAAGCGAAAAACAAAGACGCTGCTAAAGCATTTATGCAATTCGTATTCTCCAAAACACAAGCATCCCAATGGGCTGAGCTAAGTGGAGCTCCTTCCAACGTGAAAGGGGACATTTCTTCCTCCAAAGCTCCTAACTTCGTTAAGGATGCTGCGAAATTCTTGTCTTCCCCTGACACTGTAGTAGTACCAACCGTTTCCTTCGCTGCTGACGTTGATAAAGCTATGCAAGATGCAACGGTTGCTTTGACAATCGGAACAATTACACCTGAACAATGGGTTACTCGTGTAACTGATGTCGTTGCCAAACAAAAGAAATAGGAACTGAATGAAGCAGTGCGGAGAACAACAAGGGCAAAGCTGCCTAAGGCGTTCTCCGCCATTTTAATGATAGGACGGTGACGATAGAATGAAGACCAACGCGAAAAAGCTGAAACGGAATTTGTTCATCGCTTCATTCATCATTCCGACTTTTCTATTCTTCTGCGTATTTACGATTTACCCCGTTATACAGGCTTTACAGAAGTCGTTCTATGATTGGTCAGGAATGTCTGAAAATAGCGAGTTTATTGGGTTTGACAACTTCGTTGAACTATTCAAAGATCCGATTGTACTTAGAGCAATTGGAAATGACTACTTCCTAGTTGTAGGTAAAGTTATTGGGATTATGATTTTGGCGACTTTCTTCGCCGTTGCGTTAACAAGATTTAATTTGAAGGGTTCTGGTTTCTTCCGGGCTATCTTCTTTATCCCGAATGTCATTTCAGTCGTTGTTATCGGTGTACTTTGGAATTTCATTTACAATCCGCAAATCGGTTTCTTGAATGCATTCCTGTCTCTTTTTACCGAAAAGAAAGTTGATATTACTTGGCTAGGATTTCCACAGCACACGATCTGGATGCTTCTACCTCCTACAATCTGGGCAGGTATCGGTTTCTACATGATCCTCATGATTGCTGCAATCGTGAATATTCCTGCTTCCTATTATGAGGCAGCTAATATAGACGGAGCCGGTCAATGGTCGCAATTCCGCCATATCACCATGCCGCTCATTTGGGAGCAAATTAAGGTTTCCATTGTTAACATCGTAATTACTACGCTCAACGGATCATTCGTTATTGTTCAGTTAATGACCAATGGTGGACAACCGGATAATACGACGCAAGTTATGGGTTCTTATCTGTATCGTATGGCTTTTCAACAGTATCATTTCGGTTATGGAGCTGCCATTGGTGTCATGATCCTCATCGTGTCACTTATTACAACACTTATCTTGCAACGTATCATGCGCCAAGAGACAATCGAAATGCACTAAAGTCATCATAGACAAAGATACTGAAGGAGGGAAACCATCGTATGGCTATCAAAAATCCATTAGCTAAAATGTTAGTTTGGATCATTCTAATCATATGGAGTGTGGCCGTGCTCTATCCACTTGTGTGGACGTTGCTCGATGCGCTCAAAAATAATGAACAATTTTTCTTAAATGCCCCATGGGCATGGCCTAAATTCCCATTGATATGGTCGAATTTCTCCTATGTGTGGAGTAAATATAATTTCAGCACATATTTCCTAAACTCAATCGTTGTGACTGTAGGAAGTACGCTGCTGGGCATGATCCTTGCTGCCATGACGGCCTATATTCTGGCGAGATACGATTTTAAAGGGAACAAAGTTCTCCTAACGATCTACATCTCTTCCATGATGATTCCGTTTGCGCTAGCTTTGATCCCATTATTCTTCTTGTTGAATGATCTACATTTAATCAATACGTGGCTGGGGCTAATTCTCGTCTATGCGGCACTTAACTTGCCGTTCGGGATCTTCTTGCTTGTAGGCTTCTATAAATCGCTTCCGAAAGAAATTGAAGAGGCGGCGATTATTGATGGAACTTCACACTATGGAACATTCTTCCGTGTTATGCTACCCTTATCACAGCCAGGGCTTATCACGGTTATGATCACAAACATGCTGAATAACTGGAATGAATACTTCTTAGGGGTTGTTCTAACGAATGAGCCAACGAAGTACACGCTTCCAATTGGTTTGGCAGTTATGCAAGCTGAGATGCAATATCGGGTAGAATGGGGTCCATTATTCGCAGGATTGCTGATCACAACATTGCCAACTTTGATTGTCTATATGATTTATCAACGCCAAATTGCAAGTGGGATTACGGCTGGAGCCGTGAAATAACTGTATAAGGCTTTGCATAGAAAAAACACCTTAACCTAGAGGAATTTATCCTTTCGGTGGGGTGTTCTTTCTACTATAATTGGGATAGGTAAAAGCAAACAAGGAACGGCCAAACTTGTGGGCAATAGGTGAAACTGATGAGTGTAATGTATGCATTTCAGAAGATGGGGAGATCACTGATGATCCCTATTGCGGTGCTGCCGGCAGCATCCATTCTTCTTCGTATTGGTAAAATGTCGTTTAGCGATCCTTTCCTCGTACATGTGGCTCAGATTTTTGAGCTTGGAGGAAGTGCCATTTTTGATAATTTACCACTCCTATTCGCAATAGGTATAGCGATTGGACTCACTTCTGGGGATGGCATTGCTGCTTTAGCGGCGGCCGTTGGATATTTGGTTTTTGACAACGTGCTTAAACATTTCCAAATGGTTTCAGGTAGTTCAGAGCCATTGGATACTGGCGTGCTTGGAGGCATGCTGGTGGGGATGCTTTCTGCCACATTATTCAATCGATTTGGGCATATTCGATTACCAAAGGCGCTTGGATTTTTCGGTGGAAAGCGGTTTGTTCCACTTGTTACATCCCTAGTGATGGTTTTCCTCGGGGTAGTGATAGGGCTTATTTGGCCACCCGTGCAGCGAGGGATAAGTGAAATCGGGTTGTGGATTGTCGACAACGGTAACATTGGCGTATTCATTTACGGCATCATGAATCGCCTGCTCATACCGACGGGTCTTCATCATGTGATTAATAATATCGCTTGGTTTCAAATTGGAGATTTCGTTACGCCTGCAGGCAAAATGGTACATGGGGATATTTCACGTTTTTTCGCGGGAGATCCCACATCAGGAATGTTTATGACAGGATTTTATCCAGTCATCATGTTCGGACTGCCAGCAGCTGCCCTAGCCGTAGTGCGAAGTACATCTTCAACCACGCGGAAATTTGTAGCACCTGTAATGTTAAGCGCAGCACTGACAAGTTTTCTAACAGGCATTACAGAACCGATAGAATTTGCGTTTATGTTTGTAGCCCCTGGCCTTTATGTGATTCATGCCGTGTTAACTGGCTTCTCGATGGTAATCATGAATATCCTTCAGGTCAAAATGGGGTTTGGGTTCTCTGCAGGATTTATCGATTTCGTGCTAAATTGGCATTTGGCGACGAATCCATATTGGATACTTATCGTTGGCGCAGGGTATTTTATTCTTTATTTTATAACTTTTCGGGCCTATCTGCATTTTTTCCCAATGAAAGTATCAACTAAAGATGATGTTGACCAAAGTGATCCGGTAGAAACCGCCGAAAACATAACGACTAAGGAAGATCGACCAACAAGTATTCTAAAATACATTGGCGGAGCTTCTAATATTATATCTATTGATGCTTGTATTACACGACTTCGTTTACTAGTCAAAGAAGAGATTCTCGTCAAAGATAGCGAGCTTAAGGAACTTGGTGCTATTGGTGTTATCCGGCTAGGAAAAGGCAACGTTCATGTTGTTTTTGGAACAGAGTCGGAACAAATTCGTGAAAGCATAAAACCTTTGCTGAGTACAAATGAGAAATAATCAGGACAAGCCTAAGAACGCGGAGGTGTCTTATGATTGATCGGACGATCATACATGTACTATCCCATAACGTCGTGATGGCGCATTTAAGCTCAGGAAAAAACTCCATCGCATTTGGTAAGGGAATTGGGTTCAAAAAAACACCGGGCATGATGATTGGCGAAGGTGAAATCACACAGGAATTCCTCCTACATACCTCGGAAGTGCTTAAGAATTATGAGCAAATTCTAAATGCGGTTGATGTCAAAATTATCGGGATTACCGAGGAAGTTATCGCCTACGCACAAAGCATGCTAGAAGGGGATTTCTCGGAGACAATCCATGCATCTCTTGTAGATCATATTAACTTTGCTGTTGAGCGGCAGAAGCGCGGGATTTTCATTACGAACCCATTTGCCTATGAAATTGGTTACATGTACCCTGAGGAATACAAGGTCGCTAAGAAAGCCGTCGAATTCCTTAATGAGCACCTGGATGTGAAATTGCCTGAGGATGAGGTCGCCTTTTTGACGATGCATTTCAACAGTGCGCGTAAGAAAGAGCAAGCATCCGATTCTCTTGCGGTGGTGAGAGTGGTTTCTCAAACGATCGAATCGGCGAAGGAGCTGGGCTTTAATTTCGATGATTCGTTCTCAACACTTCGTTTTATCTCCCATTTAAAAGGTGTGATCGAACGGGTGAAGCAGAAGAAAACACTTCAAAATTCACTCCTTTCCAAAATTAAAGAAGAATATGGCGATACGTATGTGAAGGCAAAGGTTCTATCCTTGCTGCTAAGTGATTCACTTCAATTAGAAGTACCTGACGATGAGACTGGTTACTTAACCATGCATCTGGAACGGTTGCTGCAACGCACAGAAGTGTAGGATGAAATAAATAAGATTGAGCGCATTCCCTTGCAACCTTCGTGGAGCGGGGATTTTTTGTGTGAATGCGAGGTCTTAGGCCTTAAGTGGATTGCATATTTCTACATTGTCAGCTAAACTGACTGTTAGAGTACTTAGAGAACGGAGTGCATAGGACATGCTGTATAAGAAGTTAGCCAAGCCAATTTTGTTCCGAATGGATCCGGAAAAAGCGCATCATTTGACAATTGACGGACTAAGTGTTGTAGGAAATTTACCAGGTGGAAAACAATTGCTTAAATCCATGTATGGCGTACCAGATTCACCGGAATTAACTCAGGAATTATGGGGATTACACTTTGGTAATCCAGTAGGCCTTGCTGCAGGGCTTGATAAAAATGCGAAAGCAGTGAAAGGATTTACACAACTTGGTTTTGGCTTTATGGAAGTTGGTACGATTACGCCTAAACCACAACCAGGTAATGAGCTGCCACGTTTGTTCCGTCTTCCTGAGGACAAAGCACTCATTAATCGCATGGGTTTCAACAATGTAGGCACGGCTGAGATGGCACACAATCTCGAGAAAACGGGGAAGCGTGCGATTCCAGTAGCCGTAAACATAGGTAAGAATAAATCAACGCCAAACGAACAAGCAGAGGAAGATTATCGGGCTTGTATTGGGGCGTTATATACATATGGTGATTTCTTTGTTGTGAACATAAGCTCACCAAATACACCTGATTTGCGTAATTTACAACATGGTGATGATTTGAAACGCTTGTTGTCTACAGTGCGAGATGAGATGCAGATTCAGCATAAGAAGCATGGTAGTACCGCGAAGCCTGTTCTCGTCAAAATAGCGCCAGATCTTACGGATGAAGAACTCGTTCTTACCGTAGAGATCATTAAAGAAAGCGGCATTTCAGGGATCATCGCTACGAATACAACACTTAGCAGAGAAGGCTTACGCCATGCTAACCGTGAGCAAGCGGGCGGTCTGAGTGGTATCCCATTAACACAGCGTTCAACAGACGTTATTCGACGTGTGTATCAATTGACAGAAGGCAAGCTTCCGATTATTGGGGCTGGCGGAATTTTTACTGCCCAAGATGCGTATGACAAAATACGTGCCGGTGCAAGCCTAGTTGAGGTGTATACGGCATTAATTTACGAGGGTCCAGGTCTGCTAGGCCGCATAAATAAAGGGCTTCAAGTGTTACTAAAGAAAGATGGTTTCACACATATTTCCCAGGCAATAGGCGTAGATTCGCACTAACTTCATTCAGGATGGAGGATACATGGATGGATGGACGAGACTGGAAGAAATTTCTGCTGCCTTATGAGCAAGCGGTAGAAGAGTTGAAAGTAAAGTTCAAAACATTACGTGGCGAGCTTAAAAGTCGTGAAGAATACGCACCAATCGAATTTGTAACGGGACGTGTTAAGAAAATATCAAGCGTGCTGGAGAAAGCGAAGCGTTTGAGCGTTCCGATGGATCAATTAGAGTCAGGTATTGAAGATATCGCAGGCATTCGCATTATGTGCCAATTTGTAGAAGATACAGAAACTCTTGCTGAGCTCATCCGCAGCAGACAAGATATGAGTGTTGTCTACGAGAAAGATTATATTACGAACAAAAAGCCAAGCGGATATCGAAGCTTTCATATTATTATCGAATATCCTGTTCAAACTGCTTTAGGCATGAAGAAAATTTTAGCAGAAGTGCAGATTCGAACCCTTGCTATGAACTTCTGGGCGACGATTGAGCATTCTTTGAATTATAAATATAAAGAACAATTACCTGTTGAGGTTCGTGCGCGTTTGAGTAAAGCGGCAGAAGCGGCTTATTTATTAGATCAGGAAATGTCTAGTATACGAGGTGAGATTATGGCCTCTCAGCGGATGTTTGAAGATAACTCTAATCTCATCAATCGCGTTCTGAACAACATACAAGAATTATATTTCTATCATCGGGTACGGGAAGCTGCCCAGTTTCAATTGCGTTTCAATGAAATTTGGGAAACGGAAGAAGGGCTTAGTGATTTATCTGCTGATATCGAGGCTGCCATTTCGAGGGCTAAAAAAGGAGATAATAGCTAATCTATGAGCGGATATGACCGATTGTATGTCGCTTTTCTGTACTATTTCAACGAACAGCGGGATTATTTCGAGTGTCATGAAGTGATGGAGGAGCTTTGGCTGGAGGAAGGCCGAAATCCGTTATATCAAGGCCTGCTGCAGGTTGCAGTAGGCCTTTATCATCATTCGAATGGAAATGCGAGCGGTTCTATTAAATTGTTTAGTGCTGGGCTAGAGAAGCTGGCTCCATATCCTGATCATATCTTGGGTATTGATCTAGAACTCTTGAAGAAAGATAGTGAGGTTTATCTAGGAAAGCTGATGGGATTAAAAGAGGAACCGTTTCTTCCCTATGATTTGGACATCGTGATTCTCGATCCGGTGCTCTTGGATTTAGTGGAAGAGTTAAGGCTAAATCAGCCTCAAAGCGAAGATCATGAGTGATAAGGAAAAAGGACTTCTCACCGATGGGTGATGAAGTCCTTTTGTTGACCGGATTAACCTTTATACTTTTGGAAAAAGGCTTTGAATACTTCTGGTGTATTGCCGCCTGTTGCTCCAGCCTCTGGAACCCCGCCAACGATGCGATCGACTTCTACACCATTTTTGTAATAAACAATTGTAGGTGTGGATTCAATCTTGTATTTATTCCAACCCTCTTTGAACTCTTCCAAATTGAACTGCTTAACGTCAAGTCCAAGCTCTTTCTGCAAGGGAACTAGTACTGGTGTTGTTAGTTTGCAATGTGGGCAAGTTGACGCATAGTAATATTGGAAAAAGGTTTCTTTGTTCTTCAATCGAGCATCCAGATCTTTCGGTAGAATCAAGTTCTGGTAGTTAGGATCCGTCAATTGCTTTACAGTTTCTGGATTTAGCTTGGATGCGGCAACACCGTAGGGATTACCTGCATTCTTGGCATCCGAAGATTTGGTAGATTGTTGATTAACGAAGTATAAACCACCGAATAAAACGACTACAATGCCTAAATAAATAAGCAGCTTCTTCATGCATGCACCTCTTTAATATGTCTACTTTCTACTATCTTCTATAAAAAGTATAGCATATCCTGTCCGATTTCGGAAAAATATTGGCTGTTTCGTGACAAGTCAGCTATAATACCGTTACATTGATCTGTTTTAGTTCAAGTTAATTAGGGAATTTACATAGAAAGTGAAGATGTCGAATGGCGAAGCAGTTACCACCTCTTTTTAGGGAGAAAATGATTGATTTACTTGGTGAAGAAGAATTTGAGCAATTTCTTGCTTCCTATGATGAACCGCGCGTGTTCGGCTTAAGGGTAAATACAGGGAAGGCGGAACGTGCTGAATTTGTAGCTCAAAGTCCCTTCAATCTCAGTCCTGTACCCTGGGCTTCTGAGGGTTTTTATTATGAAGAAGGGGAGCGTCCAGGCAAGCATCCCTATTATCATGCTGGGCTTTATTACATCCAAGAGCCAAGTGCGATGGCACCCGTGGAGCTGCTTGAGGTAAAACCAGGGGAGCGGGTTCTTGATTTATGCGCAGCGCCAGGCGGTAAATCGACGCAAATCGCCGCGAAGCTGCAAGGTGAAGGCGTGCTCGTTGTGAATGATATCCATTCCGATCGGGTCAAAGCGCTGGTTAAAAATCTCGAGCTGCTCGGCGTGCGAAATGCCGTTGTTTTGAACGAAAAGCCAGAGCGCATGTTGACTGTTTTCGAGGGTTATTTTGATAAAATACTAATTGATGCACCTTGCTCGGGTGAAGGCATGTTCCGCAAGGAAGAAGAAATGATGGGCCAATGGGAGCGTCATTCTGTTCAGGAATTTGCCGCCATGCAGCGTGAATTGTTGGGACAAGCTGCTGTTATGCTAGCCCCAGGTGGTAGGATCGTATACTCGACGTGTACGTTCTCACCGGAGGAGAATGAGGCACAGATTGCGGAGTTTTTGGACAAGCATCCTGGGTTTGATGTAGTGCCCATTAAAGGATTCAGTGCTGGCCGGCCGGATTGGTTGCGTGAGCCTTGGTGTAAGGCGGAGGCTTATTCGGAGCGGGCTAAGGCGGCGGTTGCAGGGACGGCGAGGTTGTGGCCGCACCGGTTGCGGGGCGAGGGGCATTTTGTGGCGGTTTTGGGGTTGGGTAGTGGTAGTGTGAGTGCGAGTGCAAGTGCGAGTGCGAGTGCAAGTGCGAGTGCGAGTGCAAGTGCGAGTGCAAGTGCAAGTGCAAGTGCGAGTGCAAGTGCAAGTGCGAGTGCAAAGGCGGGGGCTGCCGACTTTGTGGCGGCAGCTGGAAAGCGTAGCGGCCGTCAGGCGCTACGCGGGAAGGGCCGTGCTGAGGCACCGCCTAGCACGGGGGTGAACTTGGAGCCGCTGGATGCGTTCTCCGGTGAACTGCTGCGCAGCGAACCTTTCGCATTGAGGCGGCTGGTCTGTTACGGCGAGCACGCGTATGCGTCGCCGGCGGGCTTGCCCGAGCTGCACGGACTGAAAGTCGTGCGGCCGGGCTGGTACATCGGCGCGCTGCACCGCGGCCGATTTGAACCGTCCCATGCGCTAGCAATGGGACTGTGTTTGCGCGAAGCCAAGCGAGCGCTGAGCTTGGCTTCGCGCGACGAGCGAGCCCTTCGGTACCTGAAGGGCGAGACGCTCGAAGTCGCGGAGAGCGAAATTCTCCGCGATCCGGAAGAGACCAAGGCAGCCAAAGGCTACTGCCTGGTCTGCATTGATGACCATCCCGTCGGCTGGGGCAAGTGGCTCGACGGGATGCTGAAGAATGAATATCCACCCGGTTGGAGGTGGACCTAACGGTCATGAAACAAACACAACGACTCGATAAAATACTCGCCCATGTGGGCGTTGGCACACGTTCTGAACTCAAACGCCTCGCTAAAGAAGGCGCCATTTACGTTAACGGTGTGAAAGTAAAAGACAGCGGTATGCAGGTGAACCCAGAAACCGACAACATCAAGGTAAACGGGGAAGTAGTCACTTATCGTGAGTTTGTTTATCTCATGATGAACAAACCGCAAGGGGTTGTCTCGGCGACCGAAGATAATCGGGATCGCACGGTTGTGGATCTCTTGGACGATGCCTATGCACCGTTCGAGGTGTTCCCTGTGGGCAGATTGGATAAAGACACAGAAGGCTTCCTTTTGCTAACCAATGACGGCAAACTAGCCCACAACCTGCTCTCACCTCGCAAACACGTTCCGAAAACCTACTTCGCCAAAGTAGAGTGGGAAGTTACCGAAGCAGATCGCGAAGCCTTTGCCCAAGGCGTTACCTTGGACGATGGTTATGAGACGCTGCCGGGGATTTTAAACATTTTAAAATCAGGAAATGAAACGGACGGTGTACCTTCAGAAATCGAATTAACCATCATGGAGGGCAAATTTCATCAGGTGAAGCGCATGTTTCAGGCTGTTGGCAAGCAAGTTGTTTTTCTGAAAAGACTTTCCATGGGCCCGCTGACTTTGGATCCTGATTTGGCCTTGGGTCAAGTCAGAGAGCTAAGTGCGGTTGAACTTCAAGCATTACGCAGCGCACACGAGTCTCAAAAATAACAATATACAAAAATACTAGAATATGGTATTTTCTTTATAAGAAATTTAATTTGTGCGGAAGAACCGCCCAGGTGTCGCTTATGATAGCGATGGTTGGGCGGTTTTTGCTTTATATAGTGAAAATAGGTAGACATTTACAGTTATGAAATGAGATACTACCAATAATTGGTTTGATGCGTCGTAATGCAACAATAAATAGATGCACGCACAATAGCAAGTATTTCAAATATTTGACAGAGACGAGGCTTTCGTAATGAAAAAAAAGATACTTGTTCTGGTGAGCTCACTAACATTTATAACATCTACAGGGTGCAATAGTACTGAAACTTCTGCAGCTGTTAGTACTAATAATTTGCCAGTTGTCCAATTCAAGGATATCGCAGGACACTGGGCAAAAAGTTCCGTCGAAACAGCGATTAAAAAGGGCTATATCGATGGGTATGAGGATCAGACGTTTAAACCAGAGATCAACGTAAGCCGTGCAGAGTTTATTAAAATGGCTGTAACTGCACTTAACCTCCCTGTCAAAGGAGATACGACTGGTTCAAAATGGTATGTGCCATTTGCCACTGCGGCTGCTACTTTAGGCATATATAAGGGATCGGACTTTAGTCTGGATGATATGAACAAGCCCATGACACGCATGGAAATGGCGAGAGTTGCACTGCGCTCGGCCGATAAAGATTACCAAGATCCAACTGCTATCACGAATGACCCTTCAATTATGTATAACGCGACAAAATTGGGGTTAATTCAGGGATTATCTGGGGGACAACTAGGGGAAGAGGAAGAAACCACTAGAGCGCAGTCGGTAACGATTATTGAGCGGATTTTGAGTGTTAAGAGTGGCGGGAAGTTGGAAGTTGATCAAGATGCGGTTAATAACGCGGAATTGGATTTAAAGCATACAAACATTTTCAGCAAAATGCCAGAGTTCTTTGGTGGTGTACAATATGGTGGTGCTAACTGGGATACCAATAAATTGACTGTAGAAACTCCAGATGGTCTTTGGAAAGGTTCTATTGATCAAATCATTGCTATCGATCTAGAGGACCCAAATGACCCTAACTTGTTCTTGTTAGGTGATCTGAGTAAAATTCATTGGTTTGACTTGATGGCTTATGAAAGTTCTCCCCTTATTACTGACGGCTATATGGATAGTTATGTTCTATATTTCAAAGGTCATGTTGATTACAACAAGGATACAAGTGTTTACAGTAATATTGCGACAATGCCTAGCTATTCGCTTACTGGATTTAATGGCACTGCTCAAGATTTGGCAGCGCATAATTTGAATCAAGCTGCTAGCTTATACGTTAATAAAATTGATGATATTTCAGCATTTATAATTCCAAAAAAAACAGTGAAATTGGGACGATCTCTGTCTTTGACAGTGAATGCTCCTGCACGGCCACCTCATGAGTTTTATCCACAAACCGTTTTGAGTGTACAAACAAAATTACAATAAAGTATATTGATCTAAACTAAATTAAGGAGGTGCTAGATGTGGTACGCAAGAAGAAAAATAGGCCTATTGGTAATAGCATTGTTGACCTTGCAAATCTTCCCTTTTCAATATTTAGATTTTAGCTGGTTTACGGCCAATGCAGCAGCTGATCAGACCATTAATTTGACCTATCCTAATTCTGTTGCAGGTTACCAGGCAGTTTACAACAAAGAAGTGAGTGCAACAACTGACAACATAACCATTCCTGCTGTCAGTGGTAAAACTATAGCAAGTGTAGCTGTTTTTCGTGACGGGGTTCAAGTAGATAGTATTTCTTCGGCAGTTGGGCAAAGTAGTTGGTCCGGAAAATTGACTTATTGGGGATATGAGAGAGTTGTTGAATCAATAAATAACACTTCTGCTCAAGGATACTACGCTTGGTATCGTTACATACCCGGTGGCGCTCAAGGTGTTAATTGGTATGCTGACATTCCTGAAATTGGGAGGATTAATTGCGGCGGTGCTTCGACAGAGTCTATCAATGGATATAACATGCCAAAATACCCTGGTTGTTCAGGAAATACCAATTTGGAATTGTCTGGTGGGCGCACTGCAAATTATACCGCAGTTGATTCTTCAACTACAATTTTACCATCAACAGTAGTTACTGAAGTGGGTGCAACTGGCATTGCCTCGACGGACAACAGTCTTACGATTCCGGGACCTGATGGGCTTAATATTGCTGGAAAGACTGACGGTACGACAGCACCTGTGGATGTTATTATCGACACATCTGATCAATTTAAAGTAAAGTACACTCAGAGGTTCGATCACTCGAGTATTTACAGCAAAGAACTAAATGATCCTAACCCTCCAAATGGTGCAAAGGTAATGGTGTATTTTGCAGCTTTTAAAGTGACAATAACTTCTAGGACATACAAGTATCCAGATCACATTGAAGTTACATACTCGGGTGGGCCAACCCCAACACCAACTCCCTTACCACCCTCCATTACCGGCGACTTCCAACTAACCCCCTCAACCATCAACTATCGTGACACCTTCAAACTCCACCCTCTCCCTTTCACAATTCCCACTGGCTGCACCTACACTGATCACTACTACAAAATAGCCCGTGGCAGCAGCTACATTCATACTCCCAAGGTATTTAGCCAAATACAAGATACTGTTTATACCTCAAGCAACTATCCTTCCATCATTGCAGTAGGCTCACACGATATCTCGTTAATGATTGAAGCATCCTGTGGTTCATCAGGTTTTATTGCTACCAAAACACTGACGGTGAATGGTCCCTCTATCAACAGTCCACCGGACTT
Organism: Paenibacillus sp. J22FR5; assembly: GCF_059691975.1. Classification (NCBI taxonomy): domain Bacteria; kingdom Bacillati; phylum Bacillota; class Bacilli; order Caryophanales; family Paenibacillaceae; genus Paenibacillus; species Paenibacillus sp. J22FR5. The sequence continues at coordinate 387,241 of NZ_JCAUAN010000001.1, forward strand.
CAAAGTCGGTTGGGTACAACCATCTAACCGCCAAAATCCCCTGCAAACCGCCGTTGTTGGCGACACGTTGGACTTAATCTATATCGATGATTCCACCGTTCCAACACCAAGTGATCCCGATGGTGATCTCATCTACTGGGATGATTTCAACTTTAATTCTGCTGATACATGGACTCAAAGTGTCCCTGGAAAGAGTGGAGTTAGTCATTACACCGATGGCTATCACAATATTGTAATGGATACACCAGGATACCATACGGTTCAAGCTTCCATGCACGATCAATGGGGGGCCTCCACAACAAGAACTGCCATCATCGAAGTTTTACCTCCAAACCCAATCCCCGTTTGCACAGCACCCAGTGAGATCAAGGAAAACCGAACTATCCCCAACGGCGCTATTAACGCTTTTTCCAGTTACAGTCCACTCGGTCGCACGATTGATCACGCAAAGGATGTTTGGTCGAATCTTCACATGTCTTATATCAATGGGACCATGTCGGACATCGTGGCAACCGTCACACTACAGAGCGTAACGGATTCAGCAGGATTGGTTTCTCTTGAAAGCTCCGATTGTCACATTACGGTGCATCCGGACAAGCCCCCAATAGCCAAACTTGGCGTTCCAGCTTTCAGCGCACGAGGCGTTTCAACCCATATTCAGAATCAATCTTACTCCGCAGATGGAGATACAATTGCTTCCACTTCTTATCAATACAAGTATGATGCCGACAATGACGGTTTTCAAAATGACGTTTGGCAACCACTTAGCGGCGGCAGCGTCCCAGGTATTGATTTTACTCCTACCAAAGTAGGGGAATATTTATTCTATGTAAATAGTTGTGAGGATTATGGTCGCTGTAGTGACAACAGTACTCAAACCACTTCTGAAACAACATTAGTTGTGGTGAACAAGGATGGGCCCGTTGTTAGCTTCGATATTGCAGGTGAAAACAGTCAACCAAGCGTAGTCCCTGCAATTAAGTACAATGCAAGTGAAATACTCACAAACTGGAATCTATTCCATACCAATACCAACATAGCGATTGGTAAGGGAGTAGGCTGGACAGCAGGAACTTCAAATGAGTTAGTTGCGGGTTTAGGTCGAAATACGCAGACCCCTGACTATTACAACTTCAACTACGAGCAATACAGCAACACGCAGTATCGTCAGTTTATAACGCCTGCACAAGATTATGGATTAGGTTCAAATGGGCAGTCCCCATATCGATCTTTTGCTAGTTTTGGATCACTAAACACGCAACCATTGTTGATTCCTAATGCGGATAATACGATTTGGGAGCCAGTATCTTGGAGCCAAGGCCCGCCTGTTTTCAAGACGACCGAAGATCATATTTATTTCGGGACGGGGAATCTTTATACTGCAGGAGGTTACTCCTTTTACAGTATGAATAAGCATAAAATCGGACGTTACTATGGTAGTACTTATGTATGTCCAGGCTGTTACTGGGCTAGTTATGAGCATAAATACTTGGATGGTTCACCCTATGATTTCACTATCACAGTAAAAGGACTTTTGGCTGGAAGTCTAGGACCAAAAGCGACTTACAAATATGCCATATTTGGTAATTATTTAGCTTACTACAACAAGAACTACACTTACGCCCAAGGAATTTCTATCAAACTATACACAACAGCTACTATTCTAGGGTATCAAGTAACCGGCAATACGATATATGCAAAAATAAGGTGGGAGGACCCCTATGGTTCTGGATACTACGAAAATGGCAGCGTGCAATACACGAGTGTTAGAACCACAGAGATACGAACGTTTGATGCAACTACTGGACAATACCTAAGCAGTTCCACGTTAAATGGGTATGCACCCGTAGATTATACTTTGAGTGATGGACGTTTTTATAGCGATGACTCTGAAATGACTGCACAGAGCATGTTTCCCCCGCAGAGTATAGGTGATGACTTGGTAATAGCTGTAGGACACAGCTACTACAATAATCTCACAGTCCGTCAAATTAATCGTCAGGGACAAATAGTAAAGTCAGTTCCATTGGCTAACACGACTTGGAGTGATCCCTCAGTTTATCCAACAACAACTTGTAGGGACAATATACAAAAAAGCTTCAGGGGCTCCGATGGAGAGTTTTATTATATTTCCCAGCAAAATTGCTCTTACGAGAGTGGGGGAAACACGTATAATACACCAGTTGGAGCTGCCATTATAAAATTAAATGCAGATCTATCATTTGCATGGAAAACGAAGCTTAAGGGTAAGCAGACAACATATGCTGGCACTTTTAGCTGGGCTGTTGGTGATCGAGGTGATGCTATCCCATTGTTGGTAGAAAATCCATCAAGGAATCAAGTTCTAGTGCGAAGCTATTCGGGCAATGGTTTTGGATATGATGCGTATTATGAATCTCTGGATAAAAATACAGGAGCCACCACAACGAGTGATACCGCGACTTGGACTAACGCCACACAGCCAACAATAAATTGGGATGGCAGCTACGGTAGTGGCGTACACACAATTGATGGTTATAGTACATCAGGTGCCACTGTTAAAAATGCAGCAGGAATAACCCTCGGAACGATAAGTGGCTTAGGCGGTATACTTGCCATAAATGGTCCTTTTGCGGCAACAACCAATTCAATTTTCAGCTCTGAATACGTTGGTGACGGTATGCTCATGGCCTTATTCTCATCTCAAAATGCAGGATACGATAACCATAGCTTCACACCTTGGTTGGCAATTGGAACGCCAAGCACGGTACCAGCCCTAGGCTACCCGACAAGATTAGGGCAATTCGTTTCTAATTTTACTGTGTCTGATGTTGAGTTGGAATTTACGTTGAACATGTCCAAGGCTAATGGAAATAACAATAAAGCCGGTCTATCCTTCCGTATGCAAGATCCTAAAAATCGCTATGCGGCTGAAACAAATGGCTCTATTGTTTATTTGACCAAGTATGTGAATGGTGTTCCTACGATACTAGGTAGTGCTAATTATCCGTTTTTGGATCATACCAATTATACGTTTAACGTAAGCATGTCTGGAAATAAGATTGATTTGAAGCTCAATGGCATTCCCTATCTTAGTGTTCAAGACGGCACATGGGTGAAAGGGACCTTCGGTCCTTTTACAGATAAGTCGTTTACGACTTTCTCCAACATCACGAGGAAACCAATCATTCCTCCTCAAACGGCTTGGTACGCTGGGTTCGCTCTTTGGGAAAGCGGAGCGGCTTCTGCATCTGTTAAATATGATAACATCTCATACACGGACTCAGAGAATGACCCTGCAAGCAGTACATATCAATGGTTTTACAAGCACACGGCTAAATTTTTGAATAACCAAGGTATTTCGGTGCTAGATGGGCAAACGTACAGTGGTTCACAAACGGCTTTTGATAAGGTTGGTGTCTATGATATCACGCTATCGGCCAAAGATGATCCTAACCCAGCATTCCTTTATCCTAGTGTCCTATTCGAAATGTATCGCAAAACATCCAACTCATTTCACGCTTCCATAGTGGTACATAGAAGACCGCTTATCCCTACTTTTACAAATTCGATGCAGGGTGATGGTACTGTGATTTTTGCTGATGATGCCTACGATCCAGATCGTTATGATCCATCGACGCTAGTTTGTTCAGCTCAGGATGTGACTGGTATAGATTATTGCGCCAATCACGGCGTACTCTCAAGGCAATATTCATTTGTAGATCCTAACGGAAACTTCTCACAAGGAAAACCTTCACGGCCTTCGTTAGTAGGAAGCTATACGGTTTATTTGCAGGTCATTGATGAGTATGGAGCACTAAGTTATCCAGCAACTACTACATTTACAACGGCAGCTATTGTTGCTCCAGCACCTCCACCGCAGGCTGAATTAACGTTCCCTATTGGAACACAAGCGTCACCTTCAATGGTAGGAGCACATCCAACTATTTCTTGGAATCAGACGGATCCAAACGGATATAACCTAACGGGATTTGAAGTGCGTATTTTGGATAATAGTGGCGGACCTGTAACAGCAAGCGGTATCGTCAGTCAAAACAAATTTGATGGCCCTCAATCATGGGATGTACCTATGGCACTTAGCTCAGGGGCTAAATATCAAGTACAGGTCAGAGTTGAAGATGTCTATAACTGGTCAGAGTGGTCGAATATTGGCTGGATGCAAGTAAATAGTCCACCACTAGCAAACATGACGGTGCCAAATGGTACACAAAACGTACCAACGGTATTTAGTACGCTGAAGCCTACTTTACAATGGGCTCAGTCTGACGCTGATCCAGGAACTACATTTCAGTATTTTCAAATTCAAATAACGAATGAAGCGAATAACGTCATGATTGTGGACTCAGGGCAATACTGGCAAGGTAATACCTCTGGTATTGGGAGCTGGACAGTGAATCAAGAACTGCCAGCTGGGCAAAAGCTGCGTGTTCGAGTACGGGTTTTTGACGGAATCATATGGTCAGACTTTTCACCTCAAACATGGATGTATATTAATCGAGCGCCGATTGCTGATTTCGATTGGAGCCCTAAACCCGTCTGGGAAGGAGATGAGGTGCAAAGCGCTAATACTTCGATCGATCCTGATGGCGATGCACTTTCTTATACATGGACTGTTGAAGGGCCGGCTGGGGTTACGAAGTCTTTTACATCCCTCAATTTCACACAAAAGTTCCTCGAACCTGGTGATTATAAAGTGACACTAACCGTTACCGATGGCATGCTCACCACGACGGCAGTCAAAATAATAAGGGCCCTACCGCTCACCATACACTCGGATGTGACGTATACGGATCAATGGTTCATTTTGCATAACCAGATGGGGCACCAAACACAAGTAACACCCAAACAATTTTACTCTGGGGAGATTTTTGTTGTGAAAAGTCAAAGTGCAGCAGCCCCTGTTGAGGAGGTAATTGCTTGGATTGACACAGTTGGGCTGGACGGCCAGTCCCTGTATGTATCTGAAAAGCTAGAACCGGATGCGGAAGATCACAACCTTTTTAGCGACGAGCTATTCAATAGTAAGTTCCAGTCTTTTATGGAAGGGTTACCCCGAGGCGTACACACGATTCATTTTCAAATTCGATATAGCAATGGCGTTGTGAAAAAAGAAGATATCCCCATCGAAATCATTGGGAATGCCCAGCAATCTGTCGGTGTGCATCGGGTTCAATAAAAGAGGGACGGTTATCTTCGGATAACTGTCTTTTTTGTGTAAAAGCGGTGAACTAAACATGCGCCTATGGTACAATTAGTCGATAAAATGCGAACGAGGGAGCGCGACCACCTTGAACTATCGATTAATCGCACTGGATGTTGATGGAACACTTCTCAATGATGATCATGAGTTAACGGATCAAACGATTGAAACCATACAAGAGGTTCATGATCAAGGCTGTCATATTGTCTTGTGTACCGGGAGAGCACCTGCGAGCACATTGCCCATTCTGGAGCAGTTAGGCTTGGAAGGGACGATGATCACACACAATGGTGCAGTGACCGTTCATGCGGATGAGCGAGGGCAGTCATTGGTGAACGAGTTTGCTTTTGAATTGGTAGACATAGAGCCAATGCTGGTCTACGCTCGCCGCGAAGGGATTCATTTCGATGTGTGCACGGCGTTCAATATGTATATCGAACGTGTAGGCGAGTATGAGAAGCAAATGTACAAGAAATTCCTCATCAACCCAAAACTTGTGACTTCAGTCTCAGAACTTGGCGTGCCGATCGTCAAATTTACACTTTTTGCTCAACCTGATGTGTTAGATCGTGTTCAGCAGGAGTGGGAGGACCGAAAGCTTTACGGACATTTACGTATGATTCGCAGTGGTGATTTGTTCATTGATGTGATGAGCCCGCAAGCCAATAAGGGAAATGCTTTGAAGGCTTTGGCTGCTTCACTAGAGGTTGATTCACAAGATATTATGGCCATCGGGAATTACTATAATGATCTGGAAATGATGGCATTTGCCGGACTTGGAATTGCGGTTGAGAATTCGCCGAACGATGTGAAAGAAGCCGCTGATGCAGTGACCTCTTCCAATAATGACGAGGGTGTTCATGAAGCCATACGAAAGTACTTATTCTAATATAAAAATTCGATAAAATACCTCGATTTTTGAGGTTTTTTGTCGTTTAAGGGGTTTTTAGTACAAATTGCCTATGGTAGAATGAGAGAAAGAATAATAGACGATGGTGGTGTGGTAATGGGGAAATTGAAAGTATCAAGAAGGAAAGAAAAGCTCATAGGAACGATAGCAGGTGTAACCGCGATAGCTGCGCCGTTGATGATGATGCCTGTACAACATAGTTATGCCAAACAAATTTTACCCGTCGATGCAATACATACGATTGTTTTACCATTACACGGAACAAAGTACATTGATTTTTCAACACTATACAGCGATGGTAATCTGGACGTTACAACAACGGGATCCAGCGCATCAGGTGAATATGCATTAGGGCATAATGGCATCTATGAAATAAAGGCTAGTAGTAATAGTATTGGCACTACTACTTTTACGGTCAAATATGACATGACTGAAGGGAACCCGATAGAAATTGACCAATTTAAAGTGATTGTCGTTCCTGATTCCGAAAATTCAGCTGATTATAAATTTGATATTTTGAATGCCGTTGATCAGTTAATCCATATGCCTACAGTTAATCAGACGAGAGATCAGGCAGTGGGATTGCTTCAAAACATTAGTCCAATGAGTAATATGAATTTTGATCCAATTTCATACAATAATATGAATTCAGCACCATATCAAAATAGCGGAAATGAGCTCAGTATTAGAGGTGTTATTGGGGAGCCGATACTATTTAGCAGAATTGATGAAGAGATTACGCGGTATTTTTCAGATATTAACGAAGATCAGTTGTCTGTCATTATTAGTAATTCAGAAAGTGCTAACTTGAATCTTTTTCAAGTATTTAGTGAAAGTCATACTTCATTAGGTTATGGATTTATCCCGTCAACTGCAGGGAGTTATTTATTAGATGCCGTGGTCACTGATCATCAAGGTGGATTCACGAAAGCAAAAATCCGTTTTCAAATTGCAACTGAGAATTCTATCCCAGAGCTTAATGAAAATAGTGTGCTAGCTAAGCACTTTCAATTAGATCATGTAATCAATCCAACCCTACAGTTACCCGAAAATGGAGAAATTGATTTGGATGAGATTTTCTATGATGTTGAAACTGATGATATGCACTATAAGCTGGTGGTAGAGTCTTATGGATCACCAAACAATGTCAACACTACGATTGATCTTGGAAATACTAGTTTAATTACTTGGGAATCAATTGATGAGGAACTTGAGTCCAATGCTATTAGAATTAAGCAAATTCTTGCTTATGATTCTATTCATCTTTACCAACCAGCTGTATTAAATGTTGATATTGAAAAATCATCCAATGAAACTTCTGTTTTACCACATACCTTTAATTTATATGCATCGACGAATATTAGTAAGAGTAGTGTCACTGTGAACTCCAGCATGAATTGGTTCGATCCTGTAAGTCTAGTAGATGTTCAATCAGTACCTACAGCTGGAAACTCAGGAGTTACTTTTACTACAAGCGAAGATAATATCACATTTGTTGCTGATACTAATCTAAATAGTGATACAAAATTCAAAGTTTATTCAACGTTAAATGAGTCTGGGGGTTCAGCATTGTATCAGAACGAAATAACAATTCATGTTATGAATCGCACTGAGCAAGATGGGGTTGTACAAACAATTAATCTAACTCCTTTGTTCCCTGATCATTTCGACGATTATACATATTGGGACAATTTTAATACGAATTTCGATGATTTTGTCTCATATTCCACTGTTGCAGAAGTAACATATTCAAATGGCACTGGCACATTTGTTGTTACGATCGACGGTATCGACAATACAGCAACCGAATTAACCATAGATCCTGATTACGGAAAAGATGAGAGCGGAAGTCGTATCTATAAGTTTATTTACCGCAGACCATAGCATGAAAATATGCATACAATTCGAACACATCATCACCCTAATCCAAGGAAATAAACTCCAAGAAGCCGAAACCGAGCTCTTCCAAGCCATTCGACAGACGCCCTTGGAAGCGCAGCTCTGGGTGATGCTCGGTGAAACGCTGCTCCTTAGGCAACAAGCTGGCGCAGCGAAGCGGGTCTTCGACCGTGCTTGGCTGCTGGATCCGCAAGCGAAATGGGTCAATCACATCTACAAAAACATACAGCAGATGCCCCCTGGTGAACCACGACCGGACGTCGAGGATCTCCTGTATGTTCCCAAGGTGACGGTGACCGCGGCGATTTTATCACATAACGAAGCCGCGAATATCGCAAAGTGTATCGTTGCTTTGCAAGGGGCTGTCGATGAAATTCTGCTTGTGGATTCATCGACGGATGATACGCGAAGGATTGCTTTGCAGTATCCGAAGGTCAAGGTTGTCCCGATCGTGTGGGAGGATAACTTCGGTGCCGCGCGCAACATCGGTCTACAGCATGTCCAAACGGATTGGGTGATTTGGATTGATGCGGATGAGGTCTTAATTCCAGAGGATGTCAACGCGATCAGGGAAGCAGCAAACGTATTCAATCAACTACAGATCATCCCGGCCCTACATGTCTGGCACTTGAATCAGATAAATGGCACAATCCAACATGACTTCTCCCAAGTTCGCATGTTCCCGGCACAAAGGGGATTGCGTTACTATGGTCGCATTCATGAGCAAATCGGTACGGATCAAGGAATTTATCAGCTTGATACTTACCGACGAGCAGTCAAAATCCGATTGGATCATCATGGCTATGAGCCGGCTGTCCTACAAAGCAAAGGAAAGATAGAACGAAATCTCCGATTGCTGAAGCTTATGCTTGAAGAAGAACCGGAGAATCCAGGCCATTGGCTTTTTTACGGTCGTGAATCCCTGGGACTCGGACAGGAAGAGCAAGCTCTCACAGCCTTACTTGAAGCAGAGCGTCTAGGCTTACAAACAGAGCTATTCGGCAGGATGCTTGAGATCTACCGACTCCTCATTCAAATCATGATGCAACGCAAAAATTACACCGAAGCGGAAGCGTACTGCCACAAAGCGTTACAGCAGTCCCCAGACTTCCCAGACGCCCATTACTTGCTCGCGCAAGTGCGCATGAGACAGGTGGACGAGCTACTGCGATTGGCTGAGGCCAGTATTAAGCAATCGCTGACAAGCTTACCCAATTACCGCGGCAGTGTAAGTGCGGATTACCACATCGGTGAGTGGAAGGCGGCAACGTCACTGGGCGAACTAGCCATGCGCTCGGGGAAGCTAGCCAGAGCTAGAGAAATCTTCTCGCTCCATAAGGATAAGCCAGGTGCTACCGAGATCATCGCAGCTAAGCTCACTGCCATCGAAGCAGAACAGCAACGTCTAAACCAAGCCGCGCAGCAACCCCGAAAATAAAGACGACCTCCATGCTTCAAGGGCAGGAGATCGTCTTTTTGCTTTTATATCACATATTAAATAACGAATGCGCTTGTGATAATGACAAGAAGGATGAAAAGAACTAAAATCGCAGCTGCTGAGTTACCTACAACTCCTGACATGGACATTACCTCCTTTCGTGATGAGTGTTATAAGATAAGATATGTTCGCTGGGGCAGAAGTGTATAGACGGATATCCTGATTACTCATATTTTGGACGATAATGGGCATGCTACAGAAGAATGACATAAGATCTGTAGAGGAGGCGAGTAAGTCGTGGCCGATATTATGCTAAGACCCGACCTGAAAACAGCAGGCGGCGAAGTCTGCGATATTATGTACAATGGGGAGTTTGTCGGTACATTAACGCTAGTCTACAGGGAATCGGATCGTCTCAAAGGCGCGATTCATCTGGAAAAGCAATCTATTACGATCGTGAACAAGCAGGCGGTATATGATTTTGCCCAGTCCTATATTCAAGATGTTATTGATGCGCTTGACATTGTGGAGTGCGAGGTAACCGTCAGTTATAGTGATTATGATTTTGTAATCGCCACGGAACATGCGATTCAGCCGTCAACGTTCCCAGAGGATTTTATATCCAGTGTGGATCTTCTACATGATGATGAGCTGGACTATTCGTGGTTGAGAGAAGATCTCAGTTTAGATGAGGATCATGAGTCGGAACTACGTTCGGAGCAGCTGGACATGCTGGAGGAGCGTAAGCAAGAAGCGGGGTACGAGCTCGTTATTGTTAACGAAAATAGGAGCAGTGTCGAGTACCATGTCTATGATAAGGAAGCAGAATTGATTGCTGAAGCTGCTTTGCACATCTATGGATCTGAGGTGATCGGAGACATCACATGGAAATTTGACCCTTTTGATGAAGAGATGGACATCGTGACTGAACTTATCGTGTCAGACTTTAATGAAGAGCAAACGGATTCGTTCGTCTTTCATATGATTTATGGTGGCGATACGGTCGATACAGTGGAATTGACGCATATCGATATGTTGGATCTGGTGGATGAAATCCAGGTTGAAGATGATATGTGGATACCAACAAGAGACGACTACTCGATCGTATTGGTCCGCGACGATTCGGATACGTTATCTTATGAGATTTATCAACAATCTTATGGCGGTTTGCCCATCGGAACAGCGACGGTAGATATTAGTTCGCGGCAGCTTACGGGGTTTATCGATTTTCGTGAACCGGGAGATTCCGATGACAGGGAATTGATTGCAACATTGTTGCTGGATGAGTTAGATAAGGAGAAGGAATATGAAACCTTCAATTTATCTATGCTTTATCGGAATAAGCTCATCGATGAGATTATGTTCGAAACGGAACAGTTTCACTAAGTAAAGCGCACAAAAAAGGCATGATCTCTCATTTAGAATGAGAGTCATGCCTTTTGCTTCATCAGTCAATATTAGAATGTGTTGGAAACGGTGATTTGATCTAAAGAAAGACGGCCAGCAGCACGTGCTGGAGTAGCAGCCAAACCAAGACTGATCAACATCACAGGTACATAACGCGCTGGAACATTGAAAGCTTCAACGAATTTACCAGCATCGTAGCCACCCATTGGGCAAGTATCGTAGCCAAGGGATTTTGCAGCAAGCATCAAGTTCATAGCTGCCAAGGAACCGTTACGAATCGCTTCGTCACGAGCAACTTGTGGGTATTGGTACGCGCCTTCAATTTGGCCAACAAGTGTGTCCATCACAGCTTGAGGAATGAATCCGCCAGCAACAGCAGGACCGAATACAGCTTGCGCATTTTTGTTCGCTTCGAGATCACCAAGAACTGCGATTACAACGGAGCTTTCAACGATTTGCTTTTGACCGTATGCGATAGGAAGTAATTTTTCTTTTTGTGCTTGATCGTCGATGACGAGAAGTTTCCAATGTTGAAGATTCCAAGAAGATGGCGCTAGGGAAGCTGAAGTTAAAATTTGCTCAAGATCAGCTTGTGGAATTTTGTGACCTGCTTGGTATTGTTTAACGGAATGACGGTCTTCAATTACTTTCAAAACTTCATTTTGTACTTGTGTGCTCATTATGGATTCCTCCAAAAATTAGAATAAGTTCTTTATATTGTTGTTCATCCATCCAAAGTCATGTATGTATTTCGTTGGTATTCGATCGATGAACTGTAAATAACATATTAACAAATTACTGTAATCATAAATGTTATAGTTGTGATTGTCAAGAGAGTCTTTCCCGTTGTCGTAAAATGTTGGATAATGGAAAAAGAAAGGGGTTGTTCCTCTTGAAATTGACGCAAAAAGAGTTGAATCACCTTGTTTTTTTGAGCGAAGTCGTGCTGACGGGGAAAAAGAAGAGTCTCATGGACGAAACGCTGCAATGCTTGCTCTATATCGTGAAATCAGTTGAAGAAGTGGAACTTCCTGATTCTGTTGTTGGACAGATCGAGAGTCTGACTGCTTTAATTGAAGCTGACTTGCGTGAGGAGAACGAGCGTATGCAGGAAATCCGAGGCCACCTAGACTGGATGCAAAAGAAGGAGCGAAATTCTTCCATGCCGATGTAGTAAGGTGACAAACCGTCTATTTATGATATAATGTAGAGTACTGTTTTTTTTGAATTCTATGAGGTGATAATAATGAGCTATGAAATCCCAAGAGACGTACAAGAGTTGGGGCGTGACATCCAAGAGAACCAATTGAAATATCACCATAAATCCGTTTTGATTTCCAAAGAATTTACGTTTGACAGTGCGCATCATCTGCATTGTTATGAGGGGAAATGTAAAAGTCTACATGGCCACACCTACAAGCTGCAAGTCATTATGCGCGGAAAAGTAGATAGCCGAGGGATCGCGATTGATTTTGGGGATATCAAACGAATTACGAAAGAACGCGTGATTGATCGTTTGGATCATAAATATTTGAACGACGTGTTGCCGCCGATGAATACGACGGCTGAGAATATGGTGGTTTGGATTTACGAAGAAATTCACCAAGCCCTGATTGATGAGAAGCTGTATCCTGCGATTACTTTGGACGAGATTCGCCTATGGGAAACGCCGACAAGCTATGCAGCCATCACACGCTCGATGATGGAGGAGGATCTGTAATGCGAGATATCCGCATTCCCATGGTCGAGATCTTCGAGACGGTTGAAGGGGAGGGAACCCGTGCCGGGTTCCCGACGATCTTCGTCCGTCTTTTTGGTTGCAACCTGCGTTGTACCTGGTGTGACACTACGTACAGCTACCCGCCAGCAGAAGCCGAGAACGTCATGACCCTTGCTGAAATTATCAGCAAGGTGGGGACGTTCCGCTCCCGGCATATTTGCCTGACAGGCGGCGAACCGCTCCTGTACGGCGACAAATCGCTCGCGCTGATCGAGGCGCTCGCTGAGCTCGAGCAGGTCGATGACCTGCATATAGAAACGAATGGTGCGATTGATCTTGCACCGTTCGTCCAGAAGGTCACATCACCGAAGGTACGTTATGTGATGGATTTCAAGCTGCCTGATTCAGGTGAAATGGATCAGATGATCTACAGCAATTTCGAGCTGCTGCGCGAGCAGGATGAGCTGAAGTTCGTGATCGGCAGCGATCTCGACTTCCGCACCGCAGTTGAGGTTCTCGCTAAGCATCCGACCAAGGCGCTGCCGATGTTCAGCCCTGTGTGGGAGACAATGCCGCCGCGCAAGCTGGTTGACCTGATGCTGGCCGAGGGGCTATCGAAGGTAAAGCTAAATATGCAGTTGCATAAGATTATTTGGGATCCAGCGATGCGAGGCGTCTAGCCTTCAGGCCTTGTACGCTTTGTGTACAAGGCCATTTTCTAATTTTAATAAAAGAGGTGCTAAACATGAGTGAAAATAAAAAAAGAGCCGTCATTATTCTCAGCGGCGGTTTAGATAGTACGACTTGTATGGGACTAGCCCAGGAGGCAGGCTACGAGTTGTTTCCCATTTCTTTTGATTATGGACAACGTCACAAGATTGAGATCGAGAATGCCAAACAAGTAGCTGAGCATTATGGGGTAAGCGGGCGTCACAAAATCATTAAGCTGGATTTCCTGCGTGATTTCGGTGGAAGTGCGCTGACGGACGATACCATTGATGTTCCGAATGTGATGAATGGTTCTGAGTCGGAAGAAATCCCTGTCACTTATGTGCCAGGACGCAATCTATTATTTCTCTCGATCGCTACGTCCTATGCAGAAGTTACGGGGTCTCAAGCCATTTATATCGGTGTAAATGCCCTAGATTATAGCGGCTATCCAGACTGCCGTCCGGAGTTTATTCACAAGGTGGAAGAAGTTATTGTGCTGGCGACCAAGGTGGGAGTGGAAGGTAAAGGCATAACGATTGAAACGCCTCTCATTTCATGGTCCAAAGCGAAGATCGTAGAGGAAGGCTTGAAAATCGGTGTTCCTTACGAGTTGACGACTTCTTGCTACAATGGAAAAGCAGAAGCTTGTGGCGAATGCGATAGCTGTCGTCTGCGTTTGAAAGGCTTTGAAGAAGCCGGCTCCAAGGATCCGATTGCTTATTTAGCGTAGTTGCTGGTTTGAGAAGGGCGGTGCATGCATGACTCGTATACTGGTTGTTGATGATGACGCTGATATCCGAGAGCTGATTCGCGTTTATTTGGCAGGGGAAGGCCTAACGGTTGTGCAAGCAAGCCATGGACAAGAGGCGCTAAGCCTGATGGAATCTACGCCTGCGGACTTAGTCGTGTTGGATGTCATGATGCCTTTCATGGACGGCTGGGAGCTGTGCCGCGAATTACGGAAGCATTACCCAGACCTCCCGTTGCTGATGGTGACTGCGAAGAGCGAGTCTGTTCATAAAGTGAAGGGCTTCCAGCTCGGTACCGACGATTATTTGGTGAAGCCTTTTGATCCTGTGGAGTTGGTCATGAGAGTCAAAGCGCTGCTCAAGCGGTATCGGATTAACTCATCTCAAATTATCCTCATCGGCGGTATGACCATTGATCGGACGACGTATGAAGTTCGGCTTCAGGATCAGCGGATTACATTGCCATTGAAGGAATTTGAGTTGTTATATAAGTTCGCTAGCCATGCTGGGCAAATTTTCACCCGTACACAACTCATCGAACAAATATGGGGCATAGATTATGAAGGGGATGAACGCACCGTAGACGTTCATATTAAACGTTTGCGGGAACGTTTTGAGCCTTACGCAGAAAGGTTTCAAATTACAACCATACGTGGATTAGGGTACAGGCTTGAGGTGAAGGCATGATCAAAACGCTGTATTTACGTGTGGTTGTGACTTTTCTCGCGATTGTAGTGGTCAGCGTGCTCGTCGCTTTTCCATTGGCTATGTACTTTTTTACCAATATCATTTCGACCCAATTTCAATCAGAGATGCTCGCGATCGGCCGTCAAATTGTGACGCTAACGAATGAAGTTCAGCCCAAGAATTTAGATGCCTTTGTCGCGGGCAGCAATCGACTCAATGAGAACTACCTATTTACGCTGTTTGATGCGCATGGAGAAACGTTGGAGAGTATCCCTGTGGATAAAAAGGGGAGGCCGCGTATCCAACCCTCAGAAGTTTCGGATGTGTTGAAGGGGAATGTCTATAAAAGCTTGGATGCTATCGCTCCTTTAAATGAGATTACGTCGATTAAAGTGGGGATCCCGATTACCGTTGGTGATCAGAGCTATGCTTTGTTTATACATACAAATTTTACGGAGACTGCACGCCATCAAGTTCAAACGGTAATCATATTTGTACTTGTTCTTGTTCTCATAGTGGGGAGCATTCTCATTCTAATCGCATCAAGGTATCTGGTGAACCCGCTGAAAAAGTTGACCCTGGCGACAGCAAAGCTGGCTCGCGGTAATTTCAATGTCAATGTGAGCGTGAATAACAAGGATGAGTTAGGCAAATTAGCTGAAAGCTTCAATCATATGGCTGGGGAACTCAAGCAGCTTGAGCAGATGCGGCAGGATTTCGTTTCGAATGTCTCGCATGAGATTCAATCGCCGCTAACGTCAATTCGCGGCTTTTCCAAAGCGTTACGAGAGTCTGATGTGGATGAAAGTGATCGCAGCAAATATTTGGAAATCATTGAACGTGAGAGCGAACGCCTCTCTCGCTTAAGTGACAATCTGCTGAAGCTGGCTTCTTTAGAGTCAGAGCATCACCCTTTTCATCCTACCACCTATGATTTGGACGAGCAGCTGCGTCGTATTGTCGTTTTCTATGAACCGCAATGGTCACTGAAAGACCTGGAAATGGATCTAGCTTTGCCCCGAGTGAAAATTATTGCGGATGCGGATCAATTAAATCAGGTGTGGATGAATGTGATTGGCAATGCGATTAAATTTACGCCAGCTCAGGGACATATTCACATCAAGCTTGTCGCCCAGCGAGATCGGGTTCAAGTGTGGATACAGGATAATGGGATCGGGATTCCAGAAGAGGAGCAAGGTCGCATCTTCGATCGCTTCTACAAGGTTGATCAAGCAAGGCAGAGAGGCAGTGGAAGCGGGCTTGGTCTTGCCATTACGCGGAAAATCATTGAGATGCATGAAGGAACGATTGAGGTTCAGAGTGTATTGGGCAAGGGAACTCAATTTCTAATTGTGCTGCCTACCATACACGCTCCCTCCAAAAAGAGCAAAGAATGAATCTTGGTGATGTTCACTAAGATTTTTTTTCTTGTTCATATTGGGTTCATATTCAACCTGTATCTTTATCTCACAAACAAATGTTAGGGGAGTACAGGAATGAATCTACTCACAAAGTTTTCAATGAAAAACGTTTCAGCCGTTTTCATCATTATGATCATGCTTTTTGTAGGAGGCTTGTATTCAGCAACACAGCTCAAGGAAGAGAATATGCCCAACGTATCCTTCCCAGTTGTAGCAGTTACAACGACCTATACAGGCGCACCTAAAGATGTCATGGATGGAGTTACGGTACCTATTGAGAAAAAGTTAGCGAATCTAGAGGATTTGGATTCCATGCAGTCTACCTCAAGTGATAATTTCTCGATGGTTATTGTTTTCTTCAAGCAAAATGTGGATATTGACAAAAAGAAGCAGGCTGTACAAGATGCTCTGTCTACCGTTTCCTTGCCGATGACAGCTAGTCCACCGAAGGCATCAACCTTCGGTGCGGCATCCTTCCCGTCGAATTATTTAGTCGCTTATGCGAATGAAGGTGTAGACCAAGCCGAGCTGGATAAATCGTTCAAAGATACGATTAAGCCCGGACTCGAAGGCATCAAAGGGATTGACCATATGGACGTTATCGGTGCTAGATCGACTTCACTCGATATTGAACTCGACGCTGCCGCACTAGCTACCTATGGATTATCACCAGGTCAAGTTAGCCTTGCTATTAATGGTGCCGCGACAAAATCGCCAATTGGACCAATCGAAGTTGAAGGTACTAGCAAAATGACGCGTGTAACAGGCAACTTATCCAGCTTGAATGATCTGCAAAAAATAGAGATTGCAACGCCTAAGGGAGTTGTTACACTAGATCAGGTTTCGAAAGTAAAAACAATCACGGAATCTAATTTCAATGGGCGATTAGATGGCAAGCCAGCGATTGGAATGATTTTATATAAAGCTGGCAGTGCGAACGCCGTTGAATTCTCCGAAGAAATTGAATCACACCTTACAGAATGGAAGACGTCTTTACCGAACATTACGTTTAAGAATACCTACGACAGTGCGGATCAAATTAAGGAATCGATCTCTGGACTTGTCCGTGAAGGGATCATTGGTGCAGTACTCGCATCCCTGATGATTCTGATTTTCTTACGTAACGTACGCATGACATTAATTGTACTCGTATCGATTCCGCTTTCCATTTTGATCACATTATTGTTAATGTCGCAGTTAGGGCTGACACTCAATACGATGACGCTCGGTGGTATCTTTATCGCCGTAGGACGGGTTGTCGATGACTCGATTGTTGTTATTGAAAATATTTATGCATCCTTGGAAAAAGCGCAGGAACGGAAAGAATCTGTTATCGCACTAGCAACCAAACAGGTATCGATGGCGATCACATCCTCTACCTTGGCAACGGTTGGGGTATTTGCTCCACTAGCTTTGGTAACAGGAATTGTAGGGGAATTCTTTAGACCTTTCGCCTTAACGATTGCTTGTGCACTCTTGTCTTCCTTAATTGTGGCTTTAACTGTCATTCCGATGCTTTCTAAACTGCTCGTATTACGCAGTAAGTCAGGTAAAGTACATCATGATGATACAAAATCTAGTAAGTTAACGATATTCTATGAAAAAGTACTCACTTGGAGCTTGAAAAATCGGATTAAAACGTTACTTATTGCCCTAGTCCTACTCGTTGGTACAATGGCAGGAACGATTCCATTCCTATCCGTTTCGTTCTTACCTAGCTCATCAGCATCGGCAACCATGTACTTCCAATTAAAATTGCCAAATTCAACTTCTTTTGAAACAACAGATACCAAAACGAAAGACATTGAAACGGTCTTGTTAGATAAAAAAGATGCCCAAGGTGAGCCGGTATTTAAGTTCGTAGAAACTCTTGTTGGCTACGCGGGGAATGATGATGACCGAGTTCCATACGCGTCACAGATTTTCCTTCAAGTCAATAAAGGCGAAGATCCAGAACAAGTGAAGGCCGAAACGAAAGCCTATATTTTATCCCAATTACCGAATGGTTCCGAGGCTGAACCGAAGTCTATGGAAGGTGACTTTGGGGCAACGAACACAGATTTCGCCTATACACTTCAAGGTGATGATCAAGCTCAACTAGAGAATGCAGCAAGCATGGTTATTGAGAAATTGAAAACCTTCCCTGAGCTTGCCGAAATTGAAGACAATCTAAGTGATGCCAAAGCTGAAATTGAAATTGTGGTTGATCAGAAAAAAGCGAGAGAATATGGCATGAGCGCTGCCACTGTCAGAGATACAGCACGTGCATGGATTCAAAAGCAAAATCTAGGCGATATGCGATTTGATAATGTGGTCTATACGACAACGGTCTCTATGAATCAATCGGATAAAAATTCGATAGAGAAGTTAGGAAACATTCCTTTGATGGGGATGACTGGCTCACCACTGACATTAAAAGACGTTGCCAAGATCAATGAAACGAAGGGGGCGGTCTCCCTTGTCAGAGAAGATCAAGCGCAGCTTGTCAAAGTCTCGGCCAAAATCAATTCGGCTGACAAAACAGCAGTAAGTTCAAAGCTGTCTAAAGCACTTGAGGAGCTTACATTACCTGAGGGGGTTACCCCGAAAATAGGTGGGGTTTCCGAAGATGTGACGAAGAGCTTTACGCAGTTGTTTGTTGCAATGGCAGCTGCCGTATTCGTGGTTTACTTGATCATGGTTCTAGCGTTCGGAAATGCAAGTGCACCGTTTGCCATCCTGTTCTCACTGCCACTGGCCGTCATCGGTGGATTGCTAGGACTTGTCATTACCAAAGAACCGTTAACGGTAACTTCGATGATCGGGTTCCTCATGTTGATCGGTATCGTCGTCACGAATGCGATTGTCTTGATCGACCGGGCACAACAGCTTCGCGAAGATGGCTACACGGTTCGTCATGCCTTAATTGAAGCAGGGAAAATCAGACTGCGTCCGATTATCATGACAGCAGGTGCGACGATAATGGCGTTGGTTCCGTTAGCCATCGGTATTTCTGGCGAGGGTGGTTTAATCGGGAAAGGCCTCGGCGTCGTTGTTATCGGTGGGTTGATTACTTCAACAGTCTTGACACTTGTCGTCGTTCCGATTGTTTACGAGTTGATTGATAGTGCCAAAAACCGATTCAGCCGCATGTTTAAACGCAATAAAAGACATGATAGCCACCAGATTAATGCATAAATAGTTACATGAAAAAGCTGCCCTTCCGTAGACACAATCTACTTGAGGGCAGCTTTTTTATGGAAATACGTTTATTGATGGACTCTAGCTTTCACCGATTTCGCATAATCAGAGGGTGACATCCCGACTGTTTTCTTAAAATCTCTAGAAAAATAATGAATGCTGGCATAGCCTAGCAGGCTCGCAATTTCTGTGATATTGTATGGCCCTTCTCGCATATAGGTTTTGGCCTGCTCGATTTTGAGCGATTTAAAAGCTTCCATGACGCCCATCCCCTTTTGGGATTGAAACAGCTCCTTCATGCGGCTTTTGCCGAGATGGAAGGTTTGGCATAGGTCGTCTAGGGTAAAGGAATCGGCAAGATGATCCCTCAAATAATCGATAATCTGTGCAACCAAGCCATGCTCGGCTTTTTCTTTTTGCAAAGAGGATTGCTTTAATTTCTGTGTTTCCTGAACGCTTGCCCCAGCTTCTTGTTTACGGATGAGGGTGATGAAGAGTATTTCTAAATAAGCTTTGATGAGTTGTTCACTAGCAAACGGCGCGCTCATGTTTCTTTCTAGCAAATGAACGGAAGGAGAGTCGAAGGGAGGAAGGAAAGCATGAAACCCCTCTTGCATGATGATTGATAGGATGTTCCGCTCTCGATCTCCTAGAGATACAACTTTATTCGCAAGTGGGGACATAGCCTCAGAACGGCATTCGAAAGCAATGACAATGAGATTTGGCGGCTTATGCGCGTGTCTGACATGAACCGTATGGAACTCCTCAGGCTTGTGAAAAATCATATTCCCTTGCTGAAGGGTATGGATGACATCATCGGCACGAACCTCGACTTCCCCCTTGTCCACATAGAGGATTTCCCAGAAGTCGTGTTGTTCACCATCGAATACAAAGCCTTTGGCATATTCAAAATAATGAAAGGAAATGAGGTGTTCAATCGAAAGTGATTCCTGTAAGTATATCCTTGGGAATTCCATGCTGTCCGTCCTCTCTAGGGGATTTTCTGCCCGATTACAGCTATTTTACCACATTCATTTTGGCTAAAGTGCAAATAATTCGGCTTTAAAGATAAATCCAATCGGACGGTCCTCTTTTATAATAAAGGAAAGAAGCGGAGGAGATAGCGATGAAAAAAGGGATCAATATTTGGTCATTTCCTGGCTCAATGAGCGTAAAGGAATGTATGACTACAGCGAAAAAAGCCGGCTTCGACGGCATCGAGTTAGCTTTGAACGAAAAAGGCGAACTAAGTCTCGAAAGCACGGAAAGTGAAGTTCGTACGTATCGTCAGCATGCGGACGAAACAGGTATCGAACTAAGCAGCTTAGCAACAGGCTTATTCTGGTCCTATTCATTGACAAGCAGCCAACCGCAAACACGTCAAAAGGCAAAAGATATCGTCAAGAAGCAGCTAGAGCACGCCGCGGTACTTGGTGTAGACACCATTCTAGTCGTGCCAGGCGCAGTGGGTGTTGATTTCATCCCTGATTCTGAAGTGGTACCCTATGACCAAGCCTATGACTACTCCCTAGAAGCCATTCAGGAGCTATCGAAAGTGGCCGAGTCTTTGAAGGTTTCGATTGGGATCGAGAATGTATGGAACAAATTCTTACTATCACCGCTGGAAATGCGGGATTTCATTGATAAAGTTAATTCCCCTTATGTAGGTGCTTATTTCGATGTAGGGAATGTCATATTCTCAGGGTACCCGGAGCATTGGATTTCTATTTTGAGTCATCGTATCAAAAAAGTGCATTTCAAAGATTATCGCCGCGCAGCTGGCGGCTTGCATGGTTTCGTTGATCTTCTTGCAGGTGATGTGAATTATCCGGAAGTGATGAAAGCCCTTCAAACCATAGGATATGAAGACTATGTAATCGCCGAAATGATTCCTGGCTATACCTATCACGGCGAGCAAATTGTTTATAACACATCTGGTGCTATGGATGCTATTTTGGGGAGGAAGTAACATGTTAAGAATCGGATTAGTTGGATTAGGGTTTATGGGAAGAACCCATTTGGAGAATTATGTTCGACTAGAGGCAGAAGGGCTTGCGATTAAAGTCGTCGCATTATGTGATATTGACCCTGAGAAACTCGAAGGTAATGCGGTTGCTGGTAATATTGATACAGGTGATTCCGCAATCGATTTTAGTCTCTATTCGAAGTATACAAGTGTGACAGAGATGATCGAGAAGGAACAGTTGGATTTCGTGGATTTGGCGCTCCCGACGTACCTGCACCGCGATGTTACGATTGAATGTTTAAATAAAGGTCTCCATGTCCTCTGTGAGAAGCCGATGGCTTCGAATTCGGAAGAGTGTGAAGAGATGATTGCGGCAGCAGAAGCGAATGATAAGCAGCTGATGATTGGTCAGTGTCTGCGCTTTTGGCCAGCTTATGTGTACTTGAAAGAAGCTGTGGAGAAAGGGACATTCGGCAAAGTGACAAGTGGTTATTTCTATCGCGGCGGCGCAACGCCAACTTGGGGACCATGGCTAATCGATAAAGAGAAGAGCGGCGGCGCTTTATTGGATATGCATGTTCATGATATCGATATGGTGAATTGGCTCTTCGGAAAACCGGAATCCGTTTCCTGCTTGGCACGCAATGTGGTTCCTGGCAGCGGCTATGATGTCGTGTCGACGAACTATTTGTACGGAGATGGCAAAGTCATCAATGCGCAAGCTGACTGGACATTGGAAGGCGATTATGGTTTCGAAATGCTGTATCGTGTTAACTTTGAGAAAGCTAATCTGATTTTCAACGCGAGCGGTCTGCAAGTGAATCCTAACGATGGAGCTGGGTTCCGTCCGGAGATATCCCCAGAGATGGGTTATTACCTGGAGCTGAAATATTTCGTGGGGACGCTGCTAGCAGGGCAATCGGTGACGACGGCAACGCCTGAGAGTACAATGGGCACGATTGATATTGCAGTAGCGGAAATCGAATCTGCTGACAATAAAGGTGCTTGGGTGCAGGTGAAGTAAACAAGAGTTCATGTAACTTTGGGAATCGAACGCGATTTCCAAGGTTTTTTTGCATATATATATGTTGCAGCAGAGGTGATGAGAGCTGAGTTAATGATTATCATTTGACTGCAATCGCTTTCGTATTCTATGCTAATAACATTTGCAAGAACCAGAGGTGAGTACGAATGAAAGACAAAGATTCAACAGCATCTTGGCAAAAGCTTAGTCTATTCGCAGTCACTTGGCCGATTTTTATTGACTCTGTTTTGCGCATGATGTTAGGAACTGCGGATGTGTTCATGCTAAGCCGAATCTCAGATGAAGTTACCGGAGCTGTAGGCTTGGCCAATGAAGTTATTATGTTCTGTATTCTGATGTTTGGATTTGTTGGAATTGGAACGAGCGTGGCCGTTGCACAGCATCTGGGCGCAGGCAAGGTGAAGGAAGCCAGTCGGATTTCCGCGTTAGCGATTACTATAAACTTGATTTTCGGTGTTATCGTGAGTATCGCATTGGTCATTTTTGGTGAGCCGTTGATGCACCTGATGAACTTGGCACCAGAGCAAATCGGTATTGCCAAGAAGTATTTGAATTTGATCTCGGCCTTTATTTGGATCGAAGCACTGTCGTATGCGATTTCTTCGGTATTGCGTTCCAATGGACAGACGCGGGACGTTATGTTCGTAACGTTGGGGGTCAATGTGATCCACATTGTTGGTAACTCTCTGTTGATTTTCGGTAATTTGGGATTCCCAGAGTGGGGAGTCACAGGGGCTGCAGTATCAACCATTGTGAGTCGTCTCATTGGTCTCATTGTACTTGTTGTTATCCTGTATCGCCGTCTACAGGTACCGATTTTGCTCAAGCATTATGTGAGTTTCAAGTCTCACATCGTTAAGCAAATCCTCAGCATTGGATTACCATCTGCAGGTGAGCATATTTCTTGGCAATCGCACTATTTGATGATCTTCAGTTTCATTAATATTATTGGGGCTACAGCATTAAGTACCCATGTGTACGTGATGAACGTGACCAATTATTTTATAGCTTTAGGCATGGCGATTGGTATGGGAACGGAAATTATTGTGGGACATATGGTTGGTGCAGGGGCTTTCCAAGCAGCGTATCATAAATTGATGAGAAGCTTAAAGATTACCTTCATACTGACCTTTGTTGTTGTCGGTATCACGTCGATTTTCCGTAAAGAGCTGTTAGGGCTTTTCACAGATAATCCAGATATCATTGCGATGGGTTCTACGATTCTACTTCTGTCTATCATCCTGGAACCGGGGAGAACCTTCAATTTAGTTGTCATCAATTCCTTGCGAGCAGCAGGAGATGCTAGATTCCCAGTCATGATGGGGGTCATCTCCATGTGGGGGATAGCAGTTCCATTATCTTATTGGCTCGGTATACATCTGGAGATGGGGCTACTTGGTGTTTGGATTGCTTTTACTGTCGATGAGTGGACGAGAGGTGTGCTGATGTATCTACGTTGGCGAAGCCGAGTATGGCAAAGTAAATCACTAGTTCGACCAAACGGCGAAGCATTGGCCAAAACGGTTTAATCATACAGCTAAACAAAGAAGCACAAAACTCGTAGTGAGAGTCTTGTGCTTCTTTTCATATAAAAAGGGTGACATGAAGGTTGCTTGCTGGCGGCTGGTAATTATACTATATTCAGTTTCTTGCAGAAAAATTGGATGTTTGCAGGAAATCATAGAAAACGTGCTAGTGTCCCCCTGTATAGATGTGAATCGCATCTCTTAGAAATTCCGCTGTACCCGGTTGCTTCTCATCATAATACGCTTTGAAGCGCTCATCATCCACGTACATTTGGGCAAGTCCTGCATGGGCTTCTTTCCTGTATTCGCTCCAATAGTAGCATAGCCATTTCCTGTGCAAGTCTGCTGCTTTTTGAGCTAATTCACTGGCAGGATCTCCTTGCTTGAAAGCTTTCGCTAGCGTTACGGATACTTCTTCGGCCAAACGTGTAACCTCATCATGCTGCTCTTGCGTCATATTTTTTACTTTTTGATTGCTTTTATTCACTTGGTCATCGCCGTATTTCTCGCGAATTTCTTTCCCATACTTCTTCTCATTATCATCTATTAGCTTTTGTTTGAAGCCTTCAAATTTCTGTTTATCGGACATAGTTAATCTCCCTTCTTTAGAAGCAATGGTTTGTTCTACATTTGCTATGAGCATATCCAGTTGCCTTCGTTTGTCGAGAAGCTGATCTCGATGGTTCCTCAGCGCACTAGTTCCGTCAAAGGATGGCGACGACATGATGTCTTTGATCTGCTCCAGAGGGACGCCTAGCTCCCGATAAAATAAAATCTGTTGCAGTCTGTCCACCTCCGCTTGCCCATAAATACGATATCCGGATGAGTTGATTCTTGCCGGCATAAGAAGTTCAATCTCATCATAATAGCGAAGTGTACGAGTGCTTATTCCAGCCAACTTCCCCAAGTGCTGTACCGTGTACTCCATCTGCTCACCTCCTGACTTCTTTACTGTAAAGCTTTACGTAGCGTTAATGTCAATCCCTTTTTTGTGAAATGTTAGGCCATGTAACGTGCATGACGAAGGTTAGGAATGCAACCAGTAGGATGAAGAGCAGGCTAATCCAAAAGCCTGGGCGCGTGGTAGGGTGAAAGGCGGCGCCCGTGATGGCGCAAAGTAGGAGCAGAATGCCACTCCAACGTTTGAACATTCTCCAAGGCGTGTTGGCTAATAAGAGTCCCGAAGACTGTAAGATAAATAGCCAAATGAAGAGCAAGGTGAGACCAGCAGCTGTTGAAATATACGTATACAACGCCTCGGGTAAAAGCAAGGAAAGGACGACGGCAGCAGCCATGCCTCCTGTTGTCAAAGCGAGAGCAGGATAAGGGATCTGTCTCTTTCCGCTTGTTTTTCGGGTGAAAATCAGCGGGGCGTCGTGATCCTTCGCGAGTGCGACGAGAATTGCGGTAACCGCGAATAAGGATGCGACCATCGTGGAAAAGGCTGCAATAATGAGGATCGCATTGAATACATGCGGAACATAGGGAAGCGGGTAGCTTTCCAAGCTGACCTGAAAGGGGCTTTTTTTCTCATGAAGGGCATGCAAAGGTAGTAAAGTTAAGACCAGGAAGAGGGAGACGATATAGAGGATAGCTAAAAGGAGGATCATGATGGATCCTGCCTTGGAAGCTTCACTCGGTTTCTTCAAGCCCATGGCGAAAAGCCCCATCATTTCCGTGCCGCCGAAGGCATAGAAGGCATAGATGAAGGATGACCAAGAACCTTTGAGCCCTGATGGCAAAAAGGTTTCATTCGTGACTGGGAACGAAAGTGGATGAAGCCCACCTGAGATCCACCCTAGTACCGCGGCACCAGCAAGGAGGAGAAACATCAGGAGAGCAGATACTTTGATGAGGGCGAAAATATGCTCCGAGCGCTCAAAAGCTTTTGCCCCAAGTAAAATGACACCTACACCGAGACAGGCATAGATCATCGCGAACAGCCACATCGGTATTGTTGGAAACCAGAATCGCGTAAACAGGGAGAGAGCTGCTAGTTGACTCCCCATGATCATCAACTGCGATCCCCAGTAAATCCAACCGCAGCTGAAGCCGGCCCAGCGACCGTATGCTAGTTTGGCATAGGAGCGGAATGAACCTTGCTGGGGATTCGCATTTGTCATTTGAATCAAAGCGTCAAGCACGAAATACGTGCCTAATGCGGCGAAAACGAACAAAATGAGCATCGAAGCGCCGCCCATGGTTAGTCCGATACCAGCTCCTAAAAAGTAGCCGGTTCCGAGCGTGCAGGCGACGCCAAGCAGCGCGAACTGCCACCAAGTCATTGTGTCGTTCTTCGTTGGGGTTGCTTTTGTGGACATGCCGCCTCCTAAGCTGTTCAAGAGAGATTGAATATCAGCCCATAGTATAGCTTGTCCATTGGTAAAATATACTGAATAGGCTAGTCCATCAGAACGAACAGTTGGCCTTCGCGTTCAATGACTTCGAGAGGCTGGAGTCTCGCATTTGGGACATTGTGGCACCGACCCGTATGCACTTCGAAGGTCCAGCCATGAAGCGGACATTCGAGTTCGCCATGTTCAAGCTCAACCTCATAGCCGGCGTGGGGGCAACGACTGGAGAGCAAAGTATAGACACCATCTGCTTCCGTGAGGAAGAATCGTTTGCCGTTAACTTTCACTTCGGTCGGACTTACGGTAAACTGATCCTTAGATCCAATAAGGATTTCATTCATAGGGACTCTCCTTTTTAAAATGGGTTTTCTTGTTACCAGATAGCCTCATTATAATCCAAAAGATAGCAAAGATCTCTACTCTTATGGCAAAAAACGAAGGAGCACGATTCACATGAGCAGCACATTACCTCCATATCGCGATGCCGAAAGAAAAGCTCGAGCCGATCCTGGTCGGGTTGTACGCCGAGACGAGTGTAGGGTTGATCCATTATCTGCGAGAGTTGAGCGAAGGGATCTGTTCGTTTGAAGTAAGTATAGGCGATGCTTTCGCGAAAATTCCGAAGGATGTGTGCTGAAGCGCACGTTTGAGAAATTGGATGTGGGGTTATTTCGCAATATGAAGCTAATTGGCAAATTGAATGACATTGACCTCGCCTTCTTGCCAATTGGTGATAATTATACAATGGGGCCTGAGGATGCTGTCATTGCTGCTCAATACCTGAAAGCCAAAACCGTTGTTCCTATGCACTACAATACGTTCCCGGTGATTCAACAAGATCCAAACGCGTTTGTAGAAAGCTTAACGGAGGAAGGCATGGAAGGATTAGTTATGGCGCCAGGGCAACAAATAACGCTGTAGTCGAGCGATTTGATCCTCTACAGGTGAGGGTTAACTTTCGCTGTTTTTGTTCGTTTGACGATCTTTCCAGAAGAGGACAGTGAGCATGCGTTCGACCCATTCCTTATCTTCAGCGGTTAGGACGATGCCATCGAACATCAACTCATTTTCACGAAGAAAACGTCGCAGATTAACAGGATTGCTTTGGAAATTTTGATTCGTTTGGGAAGATTCCAGATACCCGGCAATGTCCATCAATTCAGAGTAAGACATGTTAAGCCCTTCGGATAATTTCATCAAAACGTCAGGTGAAGGAATTCCGCGGTTGCCATTTTCGAGCTGTGAGATATAGGCCGCGGATACACCTGAACGATCAGCAAGCTCACGAATGGTGAAACCTTTCAATTTACGCATATCTCTTAATTTATCGTAGAAGTACATAACGGCTCATCCTCACTCATCGAAGTAAACATTAGTAAACGATTTAATACTAACAGTTTACTAAAGTAATTACAATCGTCAAGTATATATGAACTTTATGGCATCGGGTGCTCACTTGTTTGATTACTAAAGTAAACTTTTGTGGTTGCATTAGCGAATGAGTGCGAGGTATAATGATTCTAATAGGATGAGACGAAGTGAGGATGGGGGTCTGAGAATTACAATGCATATACGAATATTGGCCAAAACAGATGCATTCATTAAAGCAAGAGTAACGAAAGGTTACTCACAACGAGAGCTGGCAAGGCACTCAGGCTTGAGCCATGCATACATAAGCTTACTAGAGCGATCTATTAAATCTGTCGGCCCTTCGACAGCTAGGAGATTAAGCGATGTGCTAGAGATGGAAGTAGAGGAGCTTTTCCACATCAATATAGCGTGAGGTAAATGAAAAAAGGTCAGTCGAGTTTTATTCGACTGATCTTCTTTCATTTACCGACTCTCTTTCTTGAATACACTGGGATTAACTCCATACCATTTGCGGAATTGATTCGTGAAATGGTTGTAGTTTTGGAAGCCTACATCATAGCAAACCTCAGATGCGCTGCGATCCGTATGTTGCAGGAGGAGAACGGCCTGTTGAATTCTCATTTGATTTAAGGTATCGATTATGGAAAGGCCTGTGCTTTCTTTAAAAAGATGGGACAGACGTGAGGGGGAGAGGCCTACTGTAGCGGCTAGCTCGTCAATCCGAATAGGTTGGCGCATTTGCTTGGAGAGCAAGTATTGGACCTCCTCGATGCGTGCATCGATTTTTCTGCTTGATTTCTGAGCGATGATCAATAGGAGTTCTCGGACAGAGGAACTGCAGAGCTCAAACCAGAATTCATTGCGTTCACGCGAATCCTCCAGAATACGTATAAAGGCACGATAAATACGATCGCGCAGGGAGTCACTTTCAATAGATAGGTGCAGAAGTTGTTGATTGGGAAGCAGATTTGTTTCCATGAAGCTATCAGGGAAATGCACCCAGACAAATTGCCAGGTTGTACCTGCACTTGTCCCATAGTGCTGCGGAGTTCCAGGACGCAATAAATTGAAGTCGCCGCCATGACATTTTCGTACATTGCCTTGTATGTTAAAATAACCTTCGCCATCTAAGGTGAAGGTAAGCAACCAATCGCTTTTACCTTGTGGACGCTTCGTTATATACGTGTCATTTTCCAGAAAGTAGCCAGCAAATAAAGAAGATTCATCGAAGCTCAAGATCATTGCCTCCTCTCGTTAAATTTGGCGTACGTTTAAATACTAGTATAGCAGAATTATAGGAGTGATTAGCAGAATTCATACTTCATTGTAAACCGCGAATTCGGTATGCTGAAGTTACAGAACACCAAGTATGAACGTTTGAAAGGGGAATGTGAAATGACAGAGCATACACGTTTGCGTTTAACATTAGAGCAGAAGGAATTTTTCGCAAATGAGGGATACTTAGTTGTAAAAGGGTTATTTAATCAGCAGGATTTATCTCAACTGGATGAAACTTTTGAAGAGATCAGCCATCAAACGATACCTGGTTATTTTGAGCCAGATATGCAAGCCGGGCCAGAGGAGCCGCTGAAACGATATCCACGAGTGATGCATCCGCATCGCTTTAATGAAACGGCTAGATCCTATATGCTGCATGAGCCAGTACTGGACGTTTTAGCAGATTTGTATGAGGAAGAAGCATTTGCTGCACAGAGTATGTTCTATTATAAGCCACCAGGCTCACGTGGACAGGCGCTGCATCAGGATAATTTCTATTTGCAGGTGGAGCCAGGGAACTGTATCGCGGCTTGGACGGCTGTGGATGCGGCTGATGAAGAAAATGGGGGGCTGTTGGTTATTCCGAAAACGAATGACTATCAGCTAGTATGCCCTGATTTAGCAGATGCCAAAGAATCATTTACAACGCACTATGTGAAGCCGCCGAAGGACGAACCGGCAATGCCAATCATCATGGATCGTGGCGATGTGCTCTTCTTTAACGGCAATCTGATTCATGGCTCTTATCGGAATAAATCGAAGGATCGTTTTCGCCGAGCCTTCATCTGTCACTACGCGAACTCGTCTGCGAGTCAAATTAATAAATACTATCGTCCGTTGTTCAAACGAGATGGTTCAAGCGTGGATTTGGATATCAACCCTGATGGCGGGCCGTGCGGCACTGAATTTGAGGTCTTGTATCCGCATTAATAGGCAACAAACAAGGTCAGTCGATGTTAATTCGACTGACCTTGTTTGTTAATCAATCTTGTTGTTGCAGCTTTTTTCTATATTTCATCGGTGTCGTGCCGACAAGTTTTTTGAAAGCCTGGCAGAAATAAGGGAAATTGTTCATTCCTACCTCAATGCTAATCTGCTCGATCCCTTTGTTGCTAGTAATTAATAACTGGCAGGCTTGCTTGATCCGCCTCGCGAGAATAAAGTCCATCAATGTAACCCCAGTCTCTTGTTTAAAGATACTAGAAACATAATATTTGGATATATGCAGATGATCCGCTAACGTATTCAGTGAGATTTCCTCTGAATAATGCCCCTCGAGCCAATTCATGATTTTTTCTGAATAACGAAGCTGCCTTTGCGGCGTTAAACTATGTTCAATCGGGTCTCCGAACCCTTTTGCATAAAGAAATTGGAAAACCTGCAGGATGAGTAAGGCGAAATTCTGCTGTTTAGCATCGTGCTGATAGTTGGTGAATACCGTTTTATGATGCTGAAATAATTGGCTGATAAAGCTGTTAGTATCAATTTGGTGGAGCACCTGTTCCTCGAGCTCTTTTTTCCATAAATGTTGAAAGTAGGCATTCAAATGTGGGAATGAAGTGAAATATTGTTCAAATATAGAAGGCTCTAATCAACTTGAATGTGATGTAATACGCCTCCTGATGATCAACTCAGAATAGTGTAATACGTCCTATTTCACCATGACAAGAAAACAACAATTTTTTGCAAAATAATGAAATTTGTAAACTTGTCTTTGTAATATAAATCGTGTTTCGTAATATTCATGCAAACAAAGCTTTTGGAGGAAAAGGATATGGGATGGTTATCATGAATTAAAGATATGGATTGCGAAGTGATACAAGCCCAAGGGAGAGAATGAAATGGCGAAGAAACCAAATCTCAAGTTCGTAGTCATGACGGATACACATATTGACGCTTCTTTAGAAAGCACACATTCACGGAATTTTGATCAGGCGTTAAAAGATATTATAGAAATTTCTCCCGATAGTCACGGGATCATGCATGTCGGTGATATCACGGACAATGGGGAACAAGAGGAATTCGAAACAATGGGCCATATTTGGAGCGAGAACAGGGAGGGGCTGCCGCCCATCTATTTTACATATGGCAACCATGATGTACGTTGGAAAGACTTAGATAGGCAGATTTCCTTATTCTCAGCAACCACAGGAATCGATCAGAAGTATTATGATTTTTGGATGGAGGGGTATCATTTTATATTCCTTGGCACAGAGATAGGGTTGAAAGACTGCTCTTATTTATCAGAGACCCAGCTCACATGGTTGGATCAGAAGTTGTCCGAGCGGGAAGCGGTGGAGAAACCGGCGTTTATTTTTGTTCATGAACCCTTAAAGAATACAGTCGCAGGATCACAAACCGAGTTCGGCTGGCATGGGATCAGGCAAGACGCAGAATTGAAGTTGATTCTGGCCAAACACCCACAATCTATCGTATTTACTGGTCATACACATTGGGAGCTGGGCGCAAAGGATACGATGTACAACACGAAGTATGCAACCATGTTCAATACGGCATCCATAGCGTATTTGTGGACAGATGACGACGTCTTGAAAGAGGGCTCACAGGGGTTTTATGTGGAAGTTTTCGAGGATAAGGTCGTGGTAAAAGGAAGAGATTTTGCCACGAAAACATGGGTTGCTGATGCGGAATATACAGTAAATCTCCCAGCAGCAATTCCGGTGGTAGACCCTGTGGAAGATCCAGATCTTGCACTCCGTCATCCTACTATGATCATTAACAAATCCGTTTTTCAGCCAAACGAACCCATTGAGGTCAGCTACATAGGTTCGCTGAGAGAAGATGCCTTCGGCATATTCCAGAGAGACGCTAGACCGAGTGAGACGGATCCTTTAGAGCCGATTGCTTGGATAAAAACCAAAACGATTTCCCAACCAGACGGGAAGTTGATTTTCAGTGATTTGACACTTCCAGCTGGAAGCTACGATATGATTTATTTGGGAGAAACGCTGAAAACTGAGCTCGCTCGTTTGCCTTTCGATGTAACCGACCGCTGGCAAAACAGGAGTTCGAGTTTCGAAGCTAGGTCTTGGGGCGCTCCGCTTGGCGGGGATTACGGTCCTGTCACAGATGAGCAAGTCATTGAGGTGATCGATCGGACCTTGGAGCTCGGGGTCAACTTTATCGATACAGCACCTTTATATGGAAGAGGAGAAAGCGAATGGCGCATTGGGTTGGCGCTTCAGGGGAAAAGGGACAGAGTCTTCCTTGCTACTAAGGCTGTTATGCGCGGTGAGCCCTATACCTACGAGAATACGATACGTTCTGTTGAGGAAAGTCTTAAACGTCTAGGGACGGATTATGTGGAGCTCAGCTGTCACTGATATGCTGCCAAGGCCTGGCATCGAAGGGATAGCGAATATCACCGAATCCTATCGGATTGCTGAAGATGGGGTGACAACGTCATGGTCGGTGGAAGCTGCGGAGGCTTCGGAATTATCTGGCATCGGTGTAACGGTTCCGGTGCTCGTGTCTAACGGAAGCGATGATACGCTCATCCGCATCGAAGGGAATATGCTATTCGCTCATTATTCGAATGCCATCTATGCTATTCAGCCTGTTGGTGAATCTGACGATGTGGAACTAGAGCTTCTTCCTGGGCTGATGCCGAATCGAAATGGGTAACTATCGCCTCGCTCAATGGACTAGCATGGATGTGAAGAAGGAAATCGCGCTTCATTTCTCATTAGAGCAGGCTTGAGCAATGACCTGGGTATTAACCATTACCCCTTCGGTACGTTCCGATAAACAGTAGGAGAGGAACCTGTCATTTTCTTAAACAATCTAGAAAAATAATAAGGATCAGTCATCCCGATGTTCGCGGCAATTTCCTTGATCGACAGACCCGTTAAACTGAGCATTTGGGCTGCTTTTTGAATTTTCATACGTAGAAAGTATTCAATCGGCGGGAATCCCGTTTCTTCATTAAATAACAAAATTAAATGCTGTTTAGACAAGCCCGTGTGCTTGGCCAATTCAGGGAGCTTTATCGAATCCTCCAAACGATCATTCATGTATCGGATGGCGAGTTCTAGATATTGCTCTCTTTTTTTGTCCTTGGCTGTACCTCCCGCGCTGATCCCGATGCCACTGATCAGCTGGCGAATTGACTGGGATACGTGCGTGTGGATGGGCAATGAGTAGGTTTTGTCAGAAAGTAGGACGTAACATTTATCAAAAACATCCTTGAACTCGGACATAGCACCGATTGGTAGGTGAAGCGGTCCGGCATCCATTCCGTACATACGTATAAAAGCAGCTGCATGCTCACCTAGTAGGTGAAACCAGTAAATACTCCATGGTGCATGCGTGGATGCTCCATAACGATGCGGTGTTTTGGCAGGAATAACGGCTAGGTGATTTTGGGTTAAAGGGATTGCTTTCTGCTGATCTAGCTCGATCCAGCCTTCGCCATCAGAGCAGAAAATGAAGATATGGGAGTTGCTTCCTTCGGGTCGTTCCCGATAATGATGACGGGCATGTGGGAAGAATCCAATATCACTTACGAATAAGTCGCGTGTCAGCTCGGAGCGGGATAGTTCCGTTTGCATGTAATCGGGTAGTACAAACAATTTCTCTTCTTTAAAGCCTTCCGGTTTTCTAGTTATTTCCACATATGAACCCCCTCGACTAAATAAGAATATAATCCATCACATTAAGCATTTTGTCAATTGGCGATTGCCTTCCTCCGAGGTAAAGTAGAGACAATAAGATAAGGGAGTGATGATAATGAGTCAGAAAGTTCGTATTTGGGAAGAAGTGACTTCGATTCCGACTTATGGCATCGGGGAGCCAGATCGCAATCCGATGTTCCTAGAGAAGCGTGTATATCAAGGAAGCTCCGGTAAGGTATATCCGCATCCGGTTATCGATAAAATTGAAGATGAGAAGAAGCCTCAGTCGTATCAAATGGTGATTTTGGAAAATGAATATGTTCGCATCGAGATCATGCCCGAGCTTGGCGGACGGATATATCGAGCGTTGGACAAGACAAATGATTACGATTTCGTTTATTACAATCGGGTTATTAAACCAGCACTGGTCGGCCTAGCCGGTCCCTGGATTTCTGGCGGCATCGAGTTCAATTGGCCACAGCATCACCGTCCGAATACGTATGGTCCAGTTGAATACAAACTTACCGAAAATGAAGATGGAAGCGCGACAGTTTGGGTAAGCGAAATTGACAGAATGTATGGAACGAAAGTAACAGCTGGTTTCACGTTATATCCAGGTAAAGCCTATCTGGAAATTTCCGCACAGCTGTATAATCGGACACCGGAGCCTCAAACATTCCTGTGGTGGGCGAATCCTGCGGTTGCGGTAAATGAAAATACGCAATCCGTATTTCCTCCAGATGTAACGGCTGTCTTCGACCACGGTAAACGCGACGTATCGAGGTTTCCAATTGCGACAGGCACGTACTACAAAATGGATTATTCCGCAGGTGTTGATATTTCACGCTACAAAAACATTCCTGTTCCGACTTCTTATATGGCCTATAAATCCGACTATAACTTCGTCGGGGGTTATGACCATGGTGTTCAAGCCGGTTTGCTTCATGTTGCGAACCATCACGTTTCACCTGGTAAGAAACAATGGACTTGGGGCAACGGCGAATTCGGGCAAGCATGGGATCGCAATTTGACTGATGAGGACGGACCCTATATCGAGTTGATGACCGGTGTCTACACAGACAACCAACCGGATTTCACGTGGCTGCAGCCGTATGAAGAGAAATCGTTCAAGCAATATTTCATGCCATACAAAAATATTGGTGTCGTTAAAAATGCTTCCATCGATGCTGCCGTCAACTTAGAAGTTGACGAGAAGACGCGTGAAGCTGTCGTACTTGCCTATGCGACCTCGGTGTTCGAAGGCGCTGTTGTAGAGCTAAAAGGACGCAGCCGCACGTATTTAAAGGAAGCCGCTGTTTTGTCTCCGACGCAAACATTCAAGTCTGTGATTACGATTGATGATAACGATCAAGCACACGACTTGAAGCTAACTGTACGGGATGCGAATGGCACCTTACTCATTGCCTATCAGCCTGCCAAGCCATCGATCGAGCAGATCCCGGATGCAGCAAAGCCGTTGCAAGAGCCTTCGGAATTGAAAACGAATGAGCAGCTTTACTTGGCAGGGTTGCACCTCGAGCAATATCGTCATGCAACGTTTGAACCAGAAGATTACTATCTGGAAGGTTTAAAGCGCGACCCAAGCGATAGCCGTATTAATGTGGCATACGGAACACTACTGCTGCGCCGCGGGCTGTTTGCCGAGGCAGAAGGGCACTTCCGGACGGCAGTCAAGTCTCTAACTTGGCGGAATCCGAACCCTTATGACAGTGAAGCTCTCTATCAATTAGGTGTTGCGCTTAAGCTTCAAGGTCGTTTGGAAGAAGCCTTCGCGGCGCTCTACAAATCGACGTGGTCCGCGGCTTGGCAGGATGCTGGCTTCTTCACGCTTGCACAAATCGCTTGCGAGAAGGGTGCTTACGGAGAAGCGCTGGAATTAGTTGAGCGTTCGCTTGTCCGTAATACCCGCAATTACAAAGCACGTCATCTGAAAGCTGCGCTTCTTCGCAAGCTGGGTCAAACGCAGGAAGCATTAGTCTACTCGCAGGAGACACTGTTACTTGATATCGCTGATTTCGGTTCAGCAAACGAACGATACCTGACTCTTTTAAGCCAAGGCGACGAACAAGCACTTGCTAGTGAAGTGAAAGCTGAGCTTGTGCGACTCATGCGTGGAGATGCTCATAATTATTTGAATTTGGCATCCGATTATGCGAATTGTGGATTATTCGAGGACGCGATTGAATTGCTGGGTCGAATCGTCGAAGGTCACGATTCTACAGAAGTGTACCCGATGCTTCATTACACACTTGGTTATCTACATGAGAAAATAGGGAATTCGGAGCTGGCACAGCTTCATAGGAAAGCTGGGAATGCGGCAACATCGGATTATTGTTTCCCGAATAGTTTATTCGATCTGCACGTGTTGACGAGTGTCATTACGGCCGATTCTAAAGATGATAAAGCACATTATTACCTGGGAAATTGGTTTTATGACAAACGAAGACACGAAGATGCGATCACCCACTGGGAAGCGTCATGTTCCATTCGGGATGATTTCGCGACCGTACATCGGAATCTGTCGCTCGCTTATTTCAACAAACGCGGGGATGCAACATCCGCCCTTATTGCCATGCAGAAGGCTTTTGCTTGCAGGCAGGACGACGCACGCGTATTCTATGAGCTCGATCAACTGTACAAAAAGCTTGGTTACACAGATGAGGCTCGCTGTGACAAGTTGGAGGAGCACCAAGCACTAGTTAACAAACGCGACGATCTCTACGTGGAGTATATCACGCTCCTGAATGCGCAAGGTTACCATGAGAAAGCCGTTCAAGCCTTACAGGCACGCAACTTCCACCCATGGGAAGGCGGCGAGGGCAAAGTGACGGGTCAGCATGTTTTTGCCCATATCGAACTAGCCAAGCTAGCGTTGGCCGAAAAACGATTTGAAGAGGCAGTCACCTTATTGCAGCAAGCACTCATCTATCCGGATAATCTAGGAGAAGGTAAGCTGTCGGGCGCACAAGAAAACAATGTTTATTACTATCTCGGACTCGCACATGAAGGTTTAAACGAGACTGAGCATGCACAAGATTGCTTCACGATTGCATCCCAAGGATTAGAGGAGCCAGCTAGCGCGATGTATTACAACGACCAACCGCCGGATATGA
Source organism: Paenibacillus sp. J22FR5 (assembly GCF_059691975.1). Classification (NCBI taxonomy): domain Bacteria; kingdom Bacillati; phylum Bacillota; class Bacilli; order Caryophanales; family Paenibacillaceae; genus Paenibacillus; species Paenibacillus sp. J22FR5. Next base: position 423,871 of record NZ_JCAUAN010000001.1, read on the forward strand.
TTTTCTACCAAGGAATGGCTTGGCTTGCGCTGGGCAATGAGAAAGAAGCTAAGCGTCGCTTCAATAAGCTGATTGATTACGCAGAGAAGCATCTGTTCGACGAAGTGAAGTTCGACTATTTCGCTGTTTCCTTGCCGGACTTCCTGGTGTTCGAGGACAATTTGAACGTACGGAATGAAGTTCACTGCCGCTACATGATGGGGCTCGGGCATCTCGGTCTTGGGAATTTGGAACTAGCGAGAGAGCAGTTTGAGAAAGCACTTGATCAGGAAGCTAATCATACTGGTGCGCGAATTCATCGGGGCATGTGCTAGTGATGAAAGAGAGAATGGTCAATGTAACAACGGGAACCTATAAAGGTATCAAGTCCATAACGATTGAAAATGAACAGATTCGTATTGAAATGGTACCCGAACTTGGAGGGAAATTGGTTTCCATCCTGTATAAGCCGACAGGGAAGGAATGGATGCTGGATTCAGGTCATCGTACTTTACGACAGCCAGAATACGGCTCCACCTTCACAGATGGGGATATGAGTGGTTGGGATGAATGCTTCCCTACAATATCTTCATGTTCCTTGGGCATGGATATGGACTTAAACCTGCCCGATCATGGTGAACTTTGGGCGCTTCCGTGGGAATACACAATTGAAGAGAACGCGGTTGTCTGCTCAGTTCGTAGTCCGTCACTTCCGTATCGGTTCATGAGACGAATCTCATTCCCTTCAGCGGATCGGGTGCGGCTTGATTACCATGCTTACAATTATAGTGATCAACCTATACCCTTTTTGTGGGTGCCGCATCCACAATTCACTGTCACGGAACAGACTCGTATTCTTCTTCCAGAATCCATGGAGGAGATGCTATGCGTGTATGAAGGTCATACCCTGAAGGCTGGAAAGTTGTATGCCTGGGATGATGTTTCTCGGCTTTCCCCAGAGGTTACCGGGGATGCGCGAAAGTTTTATTACGAAGGCCAAGTGCCATTGGGCTGGTCAGGCTTGTACGGCGAAGAAAGCGGTAATTTCTTGATCGTTTCCGTTCCAAAGGAAAAGGTTCCCTACTTAGGTGTATGGATGGACAAAGGTATGTTCAACGATCGGGTCACTTGTGCATTGGAGCCTAGCATTGGCTATTATGATTCACTTGAAATGGCAGTCAGTAATGGGACTGCGCAAATGATACCTGCAAAAGGATCCTTTGAATGGTATTTAGAGCTTTCCATAGGTCAAGGAGATTGGCGTGATGCTACGGATGACTTCTAATATGTTCACCTGATAACTCCTGTACTTGTGATGTGCACTTGAATGTTCGTATTCAACTTCACTTCTTTGTATTTGTTATTCCAGTCGATGTTTTTCCAAAGCTCAGGGTACTTTACTCTGAGCTTTCTTCCTATTCCAAGCGCATCGCAATTCGCTTCTAGCAATTTATTAGCGACGCCATCAGCTTGTTTATTTACTACTGCAGATAATTCTTGATTAAGCTGCTCGCGATCGATTTTTTGGCCAAAATTACTAGGGGAGCTACTTAATGCACCATAAAGGTCAATCTTAATTGAGCATTCGATTTCTTGCGTAGTTGGATCAACAGAAACTTCGAAGTCTCTCTTTAATTTCCGTACTTCAAATGTAATCAAAGTATTCCTTAGCTTTTCAGGCTTGCTCTGTCCAGCACTCTGATCAATTGGAATATCCATGAAGGCATGTTTGTTTAGCTTGTCTTTTAGAAGTAATAGGATGATACTTTCCTCACGGGATAAAGTCACACCGGTGTATTTGTCCCCATCAAAAAATCCGATACTGTCAACGACCAAAGCTTTATTATCAATTCTACGAATCACGGGAACTACCGCATCTTCTCCTGGATCCGTGATTTGACTCCATATAGAATACAGCGTTTGCTCTTGAACAATCGTCGTACGCACTGAGCCATCAATCAATTGTTTAATGCCAAAAGCAACAGGACCCTTTTCTATTTGTTTAAATGAGAGTATGTCAGACGCTCTTCCCTTACTTATGATAATATACGATTTCAGATACCCTCTAGGATTCCGATAAAAAAATTCTAAAGATGACATTAACCCTCCTTTCGCCAGATCTTCACCGATGATAATCACATGCGTCTTGCTTGCTTCAATGGTACCTGGAAGCATACTATCTAATGTGTAACCAATATTGGAAACGGAATCCCCCGTTGCTTGCATGAGTTCATCCTTAACATCGAATTGTCCGCCACCTTTACTCTCCAAAATAACGGCTCTAACCGTTCCGAGGATTTGATTATCTTTCGCGGTATCAAGGCTTACGCCATTTACCATCTTTTTACTTGTTATATATTGAAGGTCCCAGCAGCCTGTGAGGAGTATAGCGAGAAGCCCTAAGAAAACGGTAAGAACAATTTTTTTTCTCATGTTGACCCCACCTTCTTATTATTTTTGAGCAGGAAGGACATCATCCATAACAGAATTGGAATCACGACAATCATAATTAAGTATCCATATTCTAACCATTTACTAAAGGGATCAAAATTTTCCATTGTGGATAGATAGGACGCTAATAGAAAGATAAGCCCCCCACTGAACAATATCATCCATCGATAAGCGTTTTGAGTTGTGGTTAAACTTTTTCCGGCTAAGCATAGATAAGAAACAATGGTGGCGGTCATTGGGATAATCCAAATCGTCAAAAAGATCAGATCTAAGCGGTCAAATAATTGATAAGTTAACCCTTTAAAAATAAACAAAACGGGTTCATTCACTTGTGCTAACGCGATAGGACTAAATCCGATCAGGCAAATGAAGACAAAGTAAGTATAAAATAAGGTAACAAAGCCATTTGCAAACGAGATCACACGGAGCAAACCTTTGGGGTTGTTTTGAACTTGGGCGGAGAAATAAAGGATCACCTCAAAACCAAGCATAGAAAAAAAGGTGTTTTCACTACCCTTGAATATTGGCCCAACACCGGATTGACCTACCGGCAAAATATTAGTAAAATGCATCTCGTTTGAAAAGTTTAAAAAACTGATCATGAGCAACAGGGCAAATAGGACGGAGGATAATACAAAAAATCTACCAATCACGCGCAAATTTTCAATGGCTAGATAGACACCGGTCCCTATGATGAGCAAAAGTAGTACCCAACTAGGCGTAAGCGAGAGCATCCAAGTATTCACTAACTTCACATAGAGTGTACACGCATAACCCGCTATAGCGATGAAAAAAGCATAATAGATAAGGTTTAGAGCTTTTCCAATGTAGACTCCAAACATTCGAACCGTCATTTCACTTAAGGTGAGATTTGGAAATTTGTTGAGCAGTTGCCAATATACGAAAAGTAATAACTGAATAACAACCCCAGCCACAAGTACGGAGATCCAAGCATCTCCTTTCGCTGAGCCCTGAATTTTAGAAGGCAAAGATAACAAACCAATGCCAATTTGCGTCTTAATGATTAAAAAAAACAAATGATATTTACTTATCGTAGGTTTCAAGGGCGCTTCCACCTCACGAAGAAGGAGTGTTTTGTTTTGCCAGGTTGTTTATTGTTCCTCCATGTAGGGAGTCTTAGAAAAATATCTTTTAGACCCTGTTTACCAGTAAAAGGACCAAATGGTTCGAAATATGCTACCCCTAATGTCTCTAACTTGCACAGATGTATAAAGATGATCATCATCATGATGGCGATTCCGAAAAAGCCAAACAAAGATGCGGCAAGCATGGTCGGAAATCCTAAAATCCTCAAACTGGTTCCAAGCTCGTTGATCGGAGTTGCAAAAGAGGCAATCGCTGTCAATCCGATGACAACGATCATCGTATGAGAAACCAAATGGGCTTCCACGACGGCCGTGCCTATAACTAATCCGCCTACAATACCAATCGTTTGGGCGATGGAGGAAGGCAATCGGATCGAAGCCTCTTTCAGCAATTCTAGAATGATTTGCATAGTGATCGCTTCTAAGATTGGCGGTAATGGCACATAGGTTAAAGAGACCTTAACGGAATATAGAATGCCAATCGGTAGCACTTCGGAATTATAGGACACGGTAGCAATATAGATCGCGGGTAAAGAAATGGCCAAAATAAAACTAATTAGTCGAATCCACCGAAAAAACGACCCTGTTATCCATCGATTGTTGTAATCATCGGGGGATTGATAAAATGAAAAAAAAGTGATGGGAAGAACCAAAACGCTGGGATTGCCGTCAACAACAATAGTAATTTTTCCCTCCATCAAATAAGAAACAGCACGATCCGGCCTTTCGGTCTGAAGGGATTGAGGAAAAGGCGAAAACGGGTGCTCCTCGATCATCTCGTCAATATTTCCTGCGGAATATAAATAATCAAGATCAATAGACCTTATCCTTTTCTCACATTCTTGGATGATGGTTGGATCAGCTATGTTATCCATATAGATCATAGCTACTTTTGTATTCGTGACACGGCCAATTGTAAAGTAATTCACCTTCAATTTAGGGCTTTTGATCCGATTGCGGAGCAAATAAATATTCGTGCTTAAGCTTTCAATAAAGCCTTCATGTGAACCCTGAATGACTTGTTCAGCTTTGGGTTCTTGAATAGTTCGACCTTGTGATTGTGCGACTAACATCATGATCGCGATTGGATCATTCTCCATGACCATGATGCAAGAACCACCTAGTAAAAATTTCCCGATTTGAACAACATCGTTAGAATTTTTGACTACGATTGAAGTTACGATTTGTTCAACAACGCCGGAATTTGATTCCAATAGCGGGTTGATAATATTGGATTGAATTAGTTCGGCTTGTACAAGCGATTCTATATAAACTAATGCGCATGGTTGATTGTTAAATGCGAGGCTATGGATGTTCAGGTCTTCAGTATATGATAAGTGTTCTTGAATTTGAGCAATTAGAAATTCGAGATCTCCAGGCACTAACTCAATTGTCGAGGGCTCTGATTTCATGGTTGTTTGGTTTCTATTTATAAAATGTTTCATGTCATCATCACCCCGCGGCTAATCATCCTTTTCCTATTATTAACAACTTTCTCGGTAATTATTTTTAGGAATTTGGGGAGGGGGCTTTTTGAGATAGCGGTTACATGGAAACACAACCCCAACAGGATGCTGTTGGAGTTGTGTAAGTTCGTATGGGTGCTCTAGAAGGTACTGACTTTACTTGTATCCGGACACCAGCGGGAAGAACGGTAATACCGGATCAAGATATCAACTGCTTCTTTCGTACGCAGATGGGTAAGTGCTTCCGCTGCATAAGCTCGAACGTAACGGTCTTTGCTGTAAAGCGCTTGCTCCAAGGAGCTGACAACTTCCTGTACATCGCCAGATTTACCGGTGCGAAGCAGTGAGAGTGCTGCCGTATATTCAATCTTATTGATAATGTAGGACTGATGGTGTACATCCAACTTTTTCGATTTTGAATCTTCATCAGTTTCAGATCGTAGAGAATCCTTTAATACGTTCGCTAATGCCGAAGCAACGTTTTCACCAGCATGCTTGAGCATACCTAATGATTCGACCGCATTTCGGCGAACCCACTCGCTCTCATCCTGTACGCTTGAGATAAGCGAGGCGACTACCTCAGCTTCAGAAGATCCGATCATCCCGAGTACGAAAATCGCCAACGCCCGGCGCTTCTCATCTGTATGCTTCACAATACGGAGAAGCTCGGAAATAGCCTCAATACCAGCACCTTGCAGTCCATATGCGGCCCGTTCCGCTGTCAGGTTCGCCCCCTCTGTAATTTGCCCAATCAGCGTTTCGATCCCTTGTGTGCCAAGTTGTCCAAGCTCATAGGCTGCATTCAATGCGATCGTTTCCTCATCCGACTCTAGCTCTTGTCGCAAAGCCAACAATCGCTCCTCCTTAGGTGGAGTGCCACCAGCCGATTGTTCTCCGCGGAGCCAATCCCATACGTCTTGCCATAAATTCATATGGATAGCTGGCGTCCCTTGTGGCACAATCATTTCGTTGCTTTGATGATTCCAGCTCGGGAACTCAGGAGCACTCAATCTGAGAAATTGAAACTTAAGCATATAACGATCTAGTTCTGACACATTAAGCGAAGCTCTATGCCACAAGTCAAAATGGACTAGGACCATCGTACCTGCCTTGCCTGTGGGCAACAGCGTCTCACCTCGGGCGCCAAGAAATTTTTCGTAGTATTGGGTGCCTGGCATGATCGCAGTTGGCCCCAAATCTTCGGTAATATCGTGCGTATAATAGAAAATCATTGCCCACCACGGTCGATGGCTGCGCATGGATGACCAATAGCCGTCTTTGTGCCATTTTCCGCCACCCGGCGTCTCATTTCCCGGTTGATTGTAATGACAGTGGCGATGTGGATGCATATAAAAATCCGGCCCAAGTACACTGCGTAGTGCTCCCTTGACGATTGGCGTATCGAACAGCTGCTGAATGTCCGGAACACGAGGCAGAATGTTGTTGCCAGGATTGCCCTCATTATGCATAACATGATTGACCTGGTTCATGATGCTCTGATGAAGCTGCCCAGGAATGTCGTTCTGAAGCACAAGATAGCCTTTCGTAATAAACTGAATCATTTGCTCATCTGTCAATAAGAATTTGGTCTCTATCATCGTTTGTCCTCCTTGGAATTGTCATCTTCACTTATAAACACTACAGTATTCGGCATATTTTGTATTTGCAAAATCGTCAATAATTTGTACAATCGTCATATCAATTGCTATTTATATGACGAATAAGGTGGTGTTCATGGATGGATTTCGCCGACTTACATCCGTACGTGTACTATGCAACCCGGTACCCATTCTCCAAGGGGCAGTCTGCCAACAATCGGATCTGTTATAACTCTTCACTCTATTTGATTAGCGAGGGAAGAGGTGTTATTCACACGAATGGTCGCACTTATGATACGTCAGCCGGCTCTCTCGTGTATATACCAGCAGGGCAGCCCCACCATTGGGTTGCCGACAGCCGTGACCCCATGGTCCACGTCTGCTGTTATTTCGACTGGTCTTACATCGATCGTCGGGTCGAATTCACCCACCCGAGCAGGATCTGTTATGATCCAGCCACTCTGGTTCCTGCTTTGATCGGACCAGCTTTTCCCTATGCCTTACCCGAGCATATGAAGGTGGAGAAGCTGCGATTGTGGATCGATTATTTTGAGAAGTTTTATACGGAAAATGACTATACAAACGAGAGGACGTTCGTTCGCAACTTAAAGATCCAGAGCAGCTTCCAGCAGTTTATCGAGTTTTTTCTGATTTTTGCCCTGAGAGAGGAGCATATCCCCAATCTACGTATGTCCAAGTTGCTCGAGCGATTGGATCAGGATCTTGTGCAAGGCAATCTGCAACCTTTGGAAAACTATTATAAAGAGCTACACATAAGTCGTGGTTACTTTTTTGATTTGTTCAAACAGGCAACCGGATTGCCACCTACACAGTATGTCATCCAATTCAAGATTAATCGGGCGAAAGATGACCTTCTTTTTACGAATCTAACCATCACCGAGATTGCAGAGAAGCACGGTTTTTCGTCTTTGCATTATTTTTCGAAGCTATTTCGCAAGATATATGGCCTATCCCCACGGGAGTACCGAGAAGAGAACGGTAAAGGTCAATGAAGAAGTTTATTGTAGAATATTATTTTGCCGAGGAAATACAAAAATCTATTTATTTATAATAATATATCGTGTATGATTTACGATATATGGATTCGATAAGCACTCACTAGATTAACGGCAGAAGGCTTGGTGAATACGTTACCTTTCAAAGGTATGTATGTGGCCGAAATGTCGCTGCAAGAGCTGGTATCCATAAAGAGATCGCTCAGCATGTGATTGAGGCAGTTTTCTCATAATTTTTTTCGAGACAATCATACACGATATACGAAAAATTGAAATGAGGCGCCGGTATGCATTCCATTGGCCGACCAGCAACGTCGGAAGAAATTGCTCAAGCTGCACTGTTTCTTGCAAGCGCTCAATCCGGTTTCGTTACAGGTGTTGCACTTCCCGTCGATGGCGGAGCTTCGCTTGGTTATTAATACATAGTGAAAACATTAAAAATAGGGAGATGTAACAGATGAAAATTACAAAAGTAGAAAGTTTTGTTTTGCACGTACCCATTACACCGCCGATTACAGACGCAATTAACGTCGCAACACACTGGGGATTAGCTGGCGTTCGCATCTTTACGGATGAAGGTTTCGTCGGATACGGTTACACAGGTACGTGTGCCCATGGTGATGATATGATCGTCGATACAATCGATAAATACTATGCGCCACTGCTGATTGGCAAAGATCCGTTTATGGTAAGAGAGCTATGGAATGACATGCGTTTTGGCAAAATGCACTGGATCGGCAGATCCGGCGTAACGCACATGGCACTTGCAGCTGTGGATATTGCGATCTGGGATATCATGGCGAAAGCTTCCAATAAGCCGCTGTGGCAGTTCCTTGGGGGAGCTAGATCAACACCGATTAAAGCCTATAATACGAATGGCGGCTGGTTGAATTGGTCGAAAGAGCGTCTGGTTAAGGATTGTGTGGAAATTGTTGAGTCAGGCTTTACAGGGGTTAAAATCAAAGTCGGCAAACCGGATTCGCGTGAGGATTATGATCGTTGTAAGGCAGTACGTAAGGCGATCGGTGACGATGTGATCTTCATGATCGACGTCAATCAACAGTGGAATATGAATACCGCTATGACGTGGGGCAAAAAGCTTGAAGAATTCGATTTGTTCTGGCTAGAGGAGCCACTTAATCCTGATGATATCATGGGACACAAAAAGCTCGCTGACGCGTTAAACGTTCCGATTGCTTTAGGCGAGCATGTGTATAACAAATACGCTTTCAGAGACTATATTCACCAAGGCGCAATCGAGTATTGCCAAGTTGACGTAACGCGTGTCGGCGGTATTACGGAATGGCTGCAAGTGGCAGGCCTCGCTGCTTCCTATGATGTGCCAATCTGCCCGCACGTAGGCGATATGGGTCAAATTCACCAACACCTTGTAGCATCTACGCCAGGCGCTATTATGCTTGAGTACATTCCATGGATTCGTCATATTTTTGAAGAGCCGGCTACGGTGATTAATGGTCATTATGTACTGCCTCAAATGCCTGGCGCTTCCACGACGATTCTTCCTAAATATTTTGCAGAATATCGGATTAGATAAGGTTTCCATACCAATAAACAGGGGGTTAGCATGGTGAAAAATAGACGCTCATCAACATGTTTGGAATCTGGAAAAAGTTGCTTACCCCTGGATTCGGAACAAGACAGATCAGCTATTCTAGGTGGAACGGCGGCAAGTTTCTATAACATTCAATGACGGTTACCTATTAAGCTATTTTGAATATGTTGACGAACATTGCCAGGAACCGCTGGAAACGCGGCGAGATGGCGAGTGGTGGGCGTCGATGGAGGAAGTGTTTCACAACGATTAGTTGTTATAGCAAGTAAAAGAAAAAACTATAGAAGATGCCTAGTAATTTGTTAGAAAACCAGTAAAGCAATGTTTTTTTGCTGACTGGTTTTTTTGTTATATATGACGTCATATATATAATAATATTAGTCTTTTAGTAGATGAAGTGTCTATTTTGTTACAATGTGCGAATATATATTGTGTATTATTTATCCTTATGATACATTTATGACATACTAAATGAGGGTTGGGGGATGGAGATGAGAGTTGGTATAAGTGGTACAGGAAGAATTGGTAGGTTGTGTTTAAGAAAAGCATTGACCCATAGTCAGCAGGATTTCGAAGTGAAAGTGATCAACTCAACAAGTCCCATTCATGTTTTGGCCCATTTGTTGAAATATGATTCGGTTCATGGCACTTGGGACGCTAACATCGAAGTATTACATGACAACCTAATTCGGATTAATGGACAGCGGATACCTGTCATCTGTGAAAGAGAACCAGATTTACTACCTTGGGAGGATTATGGTGCCGAGTTAGTCGTAGATGCAACCGGAAAGTTCAATCATCGGCAAGGAGCTGAACGACACTTATTTGGGGGAGCCAAGAAGGTTCTGATTACTGCACCGGGTACGGACATGGATCTGACTGTTGTCATGGGAGTGAATGAAGCCCGGTATGATCCAAAGCAGCATCGTTTAGTATCCGCAGCCTCTTGTACGACCAACTGTATCGCACCTATACTCCGTATTCTGGATGAAGCTTTTCAAGTCAAGATGGGGTGGATGACAACGGTCCATGCATACACGAATGATCAAAACCATATGGACAACCCGCATAAAGATCTTCGCCGTGCTAGGGCGTGCACGAATTCTATTATTCCGACTTCTACTGGGGTGGGCAAGGCACTTATTGATGTTATTCCTCATCTTGCATCCCATATTCAAGGCGTCTCCGTACGTGTGCCGACGCAGGACGTTTCACTGCTGGATCTACAAGTCGTTGTCGACCGTAAAGTGAAAATCGACGAAGTGAAATTTGCCATCAAACAGGCGATTGCTGGACAAATTGGAAGATTCGTAGACTACAATGAATTGCCGCTTGTTTCTGCGGATTATATTGGCAATGAGAAGTCCGCCATCATTGACGGTCTTAGCATTATGACGCAGGATAACCAAATCAAGCTGCTCGCTTGGTATGACAATGAGTGGGGTTATGCAAATCGAGTCATTGATTTAGTCTCTTATATTTCTCGTGCGGAGAGCACGCAACTAGAGGGGGGAGCGAGATGTCTAATACAAACCATGTAACATTGGTAGCCATTCACCCGAATGATCTTGGTGTCATCATTTGTAAATCGTGTAATGAAGTGATTGCAACGTTACCAACGGACGGATATAAAAAATTTTATGTTGTGTGCAATTCAATCAAATGTATGGAAAAGAATAAGGAGGCAAACAAATGATGACCCAGAAACAAGTGGTACCCTTTCAAGAGGGAAATGCTTCAATGAAAGCTTTACTTGGTGGAAAAGGTGCCAATCTCGCAGAGATGACACGGGCAGGTCTCCCCGTTCCTCCGGGCTTCACGATTACAACATCGGCTTGTTTAGATTTCTTTAAAATTGGCAACCGGATCTCAGAAGAACTGCTTGAACAAGTCGGAGCAGCTCTTGGGCAGCTAGAAAAACAGAAGGGACAAAAGTTCGGAGATGGGAGCAATCCGCTGCTTGTGTCCGTACGCTCAGGTTCTGTAAGCTCGATGCCGGGGATGATGGATACCATATTGAATCTCGGTCTCAATGATGTAACTGTTCAAGGATTGGCGACGCTTACAAGGAATGAAAAGTTTGCATACGATTGCTACCGCCGTCTAATGCAGATGTTTGGAAACGTAGTGCTGGGCATAGAATCGTACCATTTCGAGCAGCTGCTGCACCGTTTGAAAGAGAAAGCGGGCGTGGATAGCGATCAAGATGTAACGGCTGAAGGTTGGAAGGCTCTAATCGTAGATTACAAAAAGTGTATTCTGGCGAAAACAGGCATGGATTTCCCTCAGCATGTGTACGAGCAATTGCGCATGGCCATTGAAGCTGTATTCAAGTCCTGGAACAACCAAAGAGCGCAGATTTACCGCAAAATCAATCGAATTCCGGATGAGCAAGGGACAGCGGTCAATGTGCAGAGCATGGTATTTGGGAATATGGGTGACAATTGCGGCACAGGCGTTGTCTTCACGCGAAATCCATCCACGGGGGAAAATACGTTTTTTGGTGAATACCTGATCAATGCACAAGGGGAAGATGTGGTAGCTGGTATACGAACGCCGCTAGCGATTGCTGCGCTGCAAAACGAAATGCCCGCAATTTATGAACAGTTATTTAGGGCATCCAAACAGCTTGAGAAGCACTATAAAGATATGCAAGACATCGAATTTACGGTGGAAAATAACAAGCTTTACCTGTTGCAAACACGAAACGGTAAACGAAACGCTCAAGCTGCGCTCAAGATTGCAGTCGATTTGGTCCATGAAGGTGTATTGACGAAACGGGAGGCAGTGGACCGCATCGAAGTGTCACATCTGGATCAGCTTTTGCATCGCGGGATCGATGAAGAAGCCATAAAAGATGTGTTGGCAAAAGGTCTTCCGGCTTCACCGGGCGCAGCGGTTGGTCAGTTGGTATTTGACGCTGATACGGCAGCAGAATGGTGCCGTGCCGGCAAGACGGTGATTCTTGCTAGAACCGAAACGACACCGGAAGATATTCATGGCGTGATCGCTTCGGAAGGTGTGCTCACAAGCCGAGGCGGGATGACGAGCCATGCCGCTGTTGTGGCAAGGGGAATGGGCAAACCCTGCGTATGCGGCTGTGAAGAAATCCGAATCGTGCTGGACGAGAAGCGGATGTTGGCTGGAAGCAGGAGTTTGGAAGAAGGCGATTGGATTACACTGGACGGAGCAACGGGGCGCGTCATTCTGGGGGTTATGCCACTACAAGAAGCTAGGATGACGGATGAACTTCTCGTAATGCTGAAGTGGGCGGATGAGATTCGCACGCTGAAAGTGTTCGCGAATGCCGATAATCCGCATGATGCGAGAATTGCGAGAGAATTAGGAGCAGAAGGGATCGGCTTATGCCGAACGGAGCATATGTTTTTCTCACCCACACGTCTGCCTGTCGTTCAACGAATGATTTTGGCGGAAGATAAGGAGGAACGTTTGAAGGCTCTTACCCAGCTGCTTCCTATGCAACAGTCCGATTTTGAAGGCATGTTCGAGGAAATGGACGGCCTCCCGGTAACGATCCGATTGCTCGATCCTCCTCTTCATGAGTTTCTACCCAACCTGGAAGAGCTCCAAAAGAGACATGCTCAGCTGACTTATGAGAAAGAGGGTTCAGACGACGAGAGAGAAGAGGTCACGAACCTTCTGCGCAAAGTGCAAGCTCTCCACGAAACGAATCCAATGCTAGGACAACGGGGCTGCAGACTGGGGATCGTATTTCCGGAAATATATGATATGCAGATTGAGGCTATCTTCCGCGCAGCTTCACGCTGTATCGACAGGGGTATCCAAGTGCTTCCGGAAATCATGATTCCACTCGTTGGCCATGCCAATGAGCTGAAAATCTTGAGAGAGCTTGTTGAGTTCGTTGCGCAGCAGGTATTGGGGAAAGACAAACTTCGAGATTGTCCTTACAAGGTTGGCACCATGATCGAAGTACCACGTGCCGCACTCACTGCGCGCCAGATCGTGGCTCATGCTGATTTCTTCTCCTTTGGCACGAATGACTTAACGCAAATGACGTTCGGATACAGCCGTGACGATGCGGAAGGGAAATTTCTTACCCATTATGTCGATCAGAAGCTTCTGCCTCATAATCCGTTTCAGGTGCTCGACACGGAAGGAGTAGGACAATTGATAGACATAGCGGTGAATACAGCACGAATCGTTAAGCCATCGCTTAAAACGGGGATTTGCGGGGAACATGGCGGAGATAAAGAGTCGATTTTCTTTTGCCACTTGACCGGATTGGATTATGTTAGCTGCTCCCCTTACCGAATTCCTTTGGCTCGGATCGCCGCAGCACAAGCGTTTATCCTACATGGTGTTCCTGAAGAAGGTAAGGTAGCCCAAGCCATTTAATGCAAATTAGGAGGAATTCACGGGTGGAGGAGAAAGTCCATACCATTTTCGTTTGTTCAGACTCGGTAGGAGAAACGGCAGACGCTGTTGTTCAAGCGACAATTCGTCAGTTTAACGCAAGTCAAGTTCATGTAAGACGTTTTGGTACGATGCGTACAGAAGAAGAAATCCGAATGATGATGGAGGAAGCTTCCAAGCTTGGTAGTTTTGTCGTCTATACGCTTGTACTTCCCGAATTAAGAGAGATGATGCGTCAAGAAGCGATTCGCTTAAATGTGACAAGCATAGACGTCCTTGGTCCTGTCATGCAAGCCTTCATTGATAACTTCAATGATTCTCCTAAAAGGCAAGCTGGCTTGCTGCATCAGATGGATGAAGATTATTATAAGCGGGTCGAAGCCATTGAATTTGCAGTAAAATGCGATGACGGCAAAGATACAAGTGCTTTAAAACAAGCAGATATTGTTCTTCTGGGTATATCAAGGACATCGAAAACACCGTTAAGTATTTATCTCGCACACAAAGGGTATAAAGTGGCCAATTATCCGTTGGTGCCCGAAGTCAAACCGCCGAAAGAATTATTTACAGTTAACAAAAGCAAATTGATCGGCTTGACGATGAGCCCAGCTCAGCTCGTTAAGATCCGTACGGAACGGCTGAAAGCAGTAGGGCTGCCATTCGGCGCTAAATATTCGGCAATTGAAAGAGTCGCGGAAGAGCTAGAATATGCGTATGACTTGTATAAGCAGCTTGGATGTATCGTGATCGACGTTACGGAAAAAGCAATTGAGGAAACGGCCGGCATTATTTTGGATGCCATGTGATAGTTGTAAAGCAAATGTGACAGGATCCATCATGATCCACTATGTAGGAAAAGGATAGTCCCCATGATTATTATGGGGCTATCCTTATTATTTTTTCAGTAGGATCAAGCAAAATAGTTACTTTAGAGCAGTGGGATAGCGGAAATACGTATAATGTTGTTATAATATCGTCACAGGATCGGTCAATAATAAACAAAAGGGGAAATGAGATGATGTCCTGGATTCGTAGTATAGTAGGGTTTAATCGCAGCTTCAGGGTAAAACTGATTCTCAGTATCTCTATCATTATTCTGTTAGCGTTCTGTTTGACAGGCTATTTAACGTATCGCTATAACCTAACGCTGTTTGAAGAAGAGATCAGTAAGCAGTTTTCCAGTACGAACGAAGAGGCGCTGGCGAAGCTGGACCTCAAAGTCCAAGAGGTTGTTCGTGTATCGCAAACGGTTGTGTTTAATCCAGCTATCGAACAGGTAATTTCACGTATTAATTTGAGTGCAGACTCCAATGCATTCAATCGTTACTTTGATAAAAAGCAAATCGAAGATCAGATTTATCAGATCAAATCGGATGCGCCCTATATCACAGGGATGTACCTATACGACTTAAAGGGGAACCCTTCGTATTTCAGCTATACGACCTCGGCGATTAATGTTCCTGATGAGAACGTATTCAAAGCGATTCGCTCCAAAATTAGCGACACATCTGGCGATCTCGTTTGGATTAGCATGCCATTGCCATCCTCCGTTGAACCCAGCGGGTTTAGAAATACGATCATTGTCGCCCGGTGGATGAAAAATAGTAATTTGACTACCTATGGTGTGCTTGTGATGGCTTTTGACGAATCCTTCTTCTCAGGCTCTCTGAAGGAGCTGACGAAGGCAGGGCAGGGCCAGGTTTATCTGTTTAATAAGAATAACGAGCTATTATTTACGAATTCGCCAGTTGATTTAGATCAATTAGAGCTGCTTCGAAAAATGAACCAAACACAGCTAATGGAGCATCATTTATATGTGCAGGGTCAGTCAGAAGTGACTAACTTCAAGCTAGTAAGTGGAACATCGCTAACAGAGATTCAATCGAGGAGTCGAGATTTATTCAAGATGATCGTTTACTCTGGTTTGATTAGCATTTTACTTGCAAGTGTACTGATCGTACTTTCCACAGGAAATTTGCTCCGGCCGCTCAAGGATTTATTACTTGGACTGCGTAAGGTGAGGTCGGGTGATTTTGATGCACGTATCGAAATTCGTACCCATGATGAATTAGCCTATATTGGTGAGAGCTTTAACGCGATGGCTGAACAGGTTGGAAGACTGATCAAGGAAGTATATATGACGCAGTTAAGTGAGAAAGAAGCTGAGCTTAAGGCGCTTCAGGCCCAGCTGAATCCTCATTTTCTGCACAACATGTTTAATGAAATCTATTGGAAACTGTATTTACAAGATGAAACTGAAACGGCGGCATTGATCGCGGCCATATCCGAAATGCTCAAGTATTCGTTGATGCCAGTGCGAACGCTTACCACCGTGAAAGAAGAATTCCAGCAGATTCGAAACTATTTGAAAATACAGAAAGAGCTGTTTGAAACCGATTTGGAGACGATCATTCAAGTGGACGAGGACGTTATGAACGTTCAGGTGATGCGCTCACTTCTTCAACCGCTGGTTGAAAATGTGTTTATGCATGCTTTTCGCAATATGGTGTCACATAAAGTGTTGTTAATCAAAGCAAGCAGCCGCGATGGCTTTCTAGAGATCGATGTCACAGATAATGGTTGTGGTATGGATGAGCAGGCTATTTCCCAAAACCTGGGTGTCGAGGGTTCATCATTGCCACAACGGATAGATGGTCGAGAAAGTCTAGGCGTTCGGAGTGTTGTGAGAAGGATCGAACTGGTGTATGGTAAGCCGTTCCGCATGGAAATCACAAGCCTGTTGGGGAGTGGTACCACGATGCGTCTTATTTTACCTCTTCGTACGAATAACAAGAAAGGAGATCAGTAGGATGAGAAGCGGAAGAGTATTGATTGTGGAAGATCAGCTGAATTTCCGAAAAGGGCTAATAAAGATGCTGCAAGGTGGCGATCTGGGCTGGCAAGTGGTCGGCGAGGCCGGCAATGGGCAGGATGCTTTGGCGATGCTATCTGAGCTTAAGCCTGATTTGGTTCTTACGGATATTCGTATGCCCATCATGGATGGACTCGAATTTGTAGGTCATTTACGAAAGAGTTACCCCGATATGATTGTTATCATTTTGACCGGATACAAGAATTTCGAATATGCACAAGCAGCTGTACGGCTTGGTGCGCTGGATATTCTGATTAAGCCATGCACAGAAGATGACGTACGTCAGATTATGAATAAAGCATCCGAGCGGTTTTATGATAAGTATGCGCAGCAGCAGAAAGAGCAATTGCAATTGCAGCTGCAACAAGATCTAGAGCTACGAGCTGTTTTGTTAGACCTGCCGTATGAGATGAGCACGATTACGGCATTGAACGAAGCTCTAGCCGGTAAGGAATTGTGGCTGTTGCACCTGAATAATGAAGATTTAGCGAATAGAGCGAATGGAAAAAGAGACATAAGTTTGCTTCAGTTTGCCTTCTCCAATATTGTCGAAGAGCTGGTGAAGGGAGCGGGACTGGAAGCGCGACTCCTATTAGTGGAGCATGACACCTTTCTACTTGTAACAGAATTACATCAAGTCGAAGAGAGTCTGAAGGATGCGATTCCTTCTGCCTCATTGGAATATTTGAAAATTCGTACGGGTATGGTTTCCATGGGTCTTGCACCTTCTGCTCATGAGCTGGCGGAACTATATCTGCTAACGAAAGGTACCGTTTCCGATCCGATTGGAATCCCTGCAGTGAGCGGCAGTGAGGCTGGATCTGGATTAATGCTTTCTCTGAATCAGGCAAAGGTCAGAGAAATGGAAGTTGGGCTTATGTCGGCGATCCTTGTCGGTCAAGAGGACAGCCTTCAGGTTCTATTGAATCGTGTACTCGCGGAGCTAGGCCGTACGTCGCCAGAGGAAATGAGAATTGGAGCGTTGTCACTTTCGATTGCCTTACATGGAACGATACAGAAGCAATTTGATCCTGAGGACAACCATGCGCTAGCCAGGATTCCGAATGAAATGCCACAGAGTCATTGGACCTCTACAGAGGTACTTGACTGGGCTGCCGAGCAAGTGAAGCACTTCTTGCTCCAATTTAATCAGTGGCAGGCTTCCAAAAGTGATAATGTGATCGAAAGAGCTATCAAATACATCGAGGAACATTATAATGAGGAATGCCGCTTGACGGATGTCGCGACTCATATTCATTTAAATCCGAGCTATTTCAGTGTCGTTTTCAAGAAGACTACAGGTGAAAGCTTCACACGCTTCGTCACCCGTGTCCGTATGGATAAGGCAGCTTTACTGCTTCGGAATACGGATATGAAAATATTTGAAATTGCGACTGCTATTGGGTTTGATGAGCCCAATTATTTTACGAATGTATTCAAACAGCAATTCCAGATGTCACCCAAAGAATATAGAAGCGGCAAGACTTCGCCATAGTGCCAAGCATGTGTTAAATGCAATGTAAAAAAAAGACATTGCGATTGAAATAAATATGTTGTATTATCGGATTAAGCGCTTAACCCAACTGGTTAAGTGTTTAACTTTCAAGGATTAAGCGCTTAACCTTTGAGCGAAGGGAGATTATCATGCGTACAATTCGACTTACAATGGCACAAGCACTTTTGCGATTTCTAGACCAACAATACATTTCCGTGGATGGACAAGAGACTAAATTTGTTCGAGGTGTCATGGGGATATTCGGCCATGGCAATGTTACGGGAATCGGGGAGGCGTTGGAGCGCAGTGCGGGTGACCTTACTTACATACAAGGCAAGAACGAGCAGGGTATGGTCCATGCCGCAACCGCTTTCGCGAAGCAAAAGAACCGTCAACAAATATATGCGTGCACAACCTCAATTGGACCTGGTGCACTGAATATGGTAACGGCAGCAGCAACTGCGACGGTCAACCGTATTCCAGTTCTACTTCTGCCGGGAGATAATTTTGCCTCACGACAGCCTGACCCTGTACTGCAGCAGCTCGAGATCGCGAGCGATTACACAGTATCAGCTACGGACCCTTTCAAAACAGTGAGTAAATACTGGGACCGGATTGTTCGCCCTGAACAGTTGATGAGTGCAGTTACCCAGGCGATGCGGGTACTAACAGATCCTGCTGAGACAGGAGCAGTGACGTTAGCTCTTCCTCAAGATGTGCAAGCTGAAGCTTACGATTATCCGGAAGCCTTTTTCGATAAGATGATTCACTATATCGATCGGCGCCAACCTACAAAGGAAGCTATTCATCGAGCTACGGCGTTAATCCTCGGCAAGAAGCGCCCGTTAATTATTGCAGGCGGCGGTGTACTTTATGCGGAAGCGACGAAAGAACTGAAGGAATTTGCAGCATCGTTCGGTATTCCTGTAGCAGAAACGCAGGCAGGGAAAAGCGCTCTGGAATGGAATCATCCGCTCAATGTTGGCGCGATTGGCGTAACAGGAACACTCGCAGCAAATAAGCTGGCGAAACAGGCGGACCTGATTATCGGGGTAGGAACTCGCTATTCCGACTTTACCACAGCTTCTAAATCGGCGTTCGCTAATGACGATGTGCAATTCGTTAATATCAATATCAGCGGCTTTGATTCTTCGAAATTAGGCGGCATCTCCATTACAGCTGATGCGAAGGAAGCACTAAGCTTGCTCGGCGAATCATTGCGATCCCATCAGTATGCTAGCAGCTACGAAGAGGGGTATCTAACCACTTTGAAAGCCGAGTGGGATCTTGAAGTAGACCGCTTATATCAAGCGGAGTGTGCGGAAGGTTTTGCTCAAACACGTGCGTTAGGTGTTATCAATGAAACGATTGATCCCTCCTCTGTTGTCGTTTGCGCAGCGGGAAGTCTTCCCGGCGATTTACACCGCTTATGGAGATCAACGGAGCCCAAAACGTACCATATGGAGTATGGCTTCTCTTGTATGGGATATGAAGTGAGTGGTGCTTTCGGGGCAGCATTAGCAGAACCGAATCGCGAGGTCTATGCGATAGTCGGGGACGGAAGTTACTTGATGCTGCATTCGGAAATGGTAACCAGTTTACAAGAGGGTCAGAAATTCACGATCTTGCTGTTCGATAATCATGGCTTCCAGTGCATTCATAATCTGCAGCGCAGTCAAGGAAGCGATGGCTTCGGAAATGAATTCCGTTATCGTGATGAGAGTACACGTAAGCTGACAGGAGGCTACATGCCGATTGACTTCACAGCACATGCTCGCAGCTTGGGCGCGAAGGCTTATAAAGCAAGCAATCCTGATGAGCTCAAGGCGGCATTACTTCAAGCAAAAAAAGAAACAGTGACTACCCTAATTGAAATTCCTGTCGTGCCTGGAACGAACACGGGTGGCTATGAGTCTTGGTGGCAGGTTGGCGTACCGGAGGTTTCTGAGAGTGCGAAAGTGGTCGCAGCTCATGAAGAAATGAAGAAAAATATCCAAGCGGCTAAGCCCATTTAACGATAAGAGGTGACCTAACGATGAAAGAACTACCGTTTAAGCTAGGCATTCATCCGATTAATTGGGTGGGTGAAGACGTCAAGGAACATGGCGCTGATACCACGTTTGAGCAAATCGTAGATGATATACAGCGACTAGAATTGACTGGCACCGAGATGGGCCGAAAATATCCGGCTGATATTGAGGTGCTAAAGAAAGAGCTATCCGCGCGTGGCATCAGCCTCGTATCGCAATGGAAATCGGTCCTCTTCTCGGACCCAACTTATAGAGAACAAGAGCTGGAAGCATACCGCAAGCATGCACAATTCCTTAAGGAAATGGGCAGCACGGTAATTTCTACAGCGGAAGTCGGGGGTTCGCTCCATTTTGACCCGCGTCGTACTCCGAACGAGAAAGAAGTGCTTCGCCTCGACGAAGCAGGCTGGCAGAGCTTGGCTGAAGGGCTGAACCGAGCTGGAGCGATTGCGCAAGAATATGGTCTGAAGCTGACCTATCATCACCACGGTGGAACAGTTGTTGAATCACCGGAAGAAATCGATAAATTAATGGAGCTGACCGATCCGTCCTTGGTTTATCTGCTTTTTGATACAGGACACACCTACTATGGCGGTGGCGATCCGTTGACCGTACTGCGCAAACATTACAACCGAATCGCTTATATTCATTTGAAAGATATTCGTCAAGCCGTGCTAGATGAAGCGCGCGCCGAGCAGGTTGATTTTGTAACCTGTATCCGCAAAGGTGTGTTTACGGTTCCAGGGGATGGATGCCTTGATTTTGCTCCTATTTACAAGGAGTTATTGGCTCGAGAATATACAGGGTGGGCGATGCTCGAAGGCGAGCAAGACCCGGCTGCACACAATCCGTATGAATACGCGAAAAACGCACTGAATTATATACATTCGTTATTAATCAAAGAAAGTAGGTAATCCAACCATGACCTATGTGACTTTCCCAGAAGCGAAAGCGCTAGATTTTGTAGCCATCGGCAGATTATGTATTGATTTGAACGCAAACGAAATTCATCGCCCAATGGAAGAGACGATGACATTCACGAAGTATGTTGGCGGATCGCCAGCAAACATTACGATCGGCATGTCCAGATTAGGGATGAAGACAGCCTTTATCGGCAAAATTGCCAATGATCAAATGGGCCGTTTCATTGCTGACTACTTGCAGCGCAATGCGATTGACACAAGCAATGTGGTAACAGATCGTACCGGCGCTGTGACTGGGTTAGCTTTTACCGAGATCAAAAGCCCGACAGATTGCAGCATCTTGATGTACCGCGATAACGTTGCTGATTTGAAGTTAACGCCAGATGAGGTTCAGGAATCCCTGATTGCTGGTGCGAAAGTATTGTTGATTTCCGGAACGGCGCTAGCTCAGAGTCCTTCACGCGAAGCGGTGTTTCAAGCGCTGAATTATGCTAAGAAACACGGAGCTGTTATCGTATTTGATCTAGATTACCGTCCTTACACATGGACATCGCCGGAAGAGACGGCTGTATATTATAACTTGGCTGCTGAGAAATGCGATATCATTCTCGGTACGCGTGAAGAGTTCGATATGATGGAGAAGTTCGAACACAATCCGGAAAAGGATGATCATATCACAGCTGCCAAATGGTTCGACTACTCAGCCAAGATTGTCATTATCAAGCACGGGAAAGAAGGCTCTATCGCATATACACCTGATGGTGTTGGTCATCGCGCGAAGAGCTTCCCAGCGAAGGTAGTTAAGACATTTGGAGCCGGTGATTCTTATGCAGCAGGCTTTATCTATGGCGTTATGCAAGGTTGGACGCTGGAGAAAAGCATGGAATACGGAAGCGCGGCTGCTTGTATTGTCATTTCAAGCCATAGTTGCTCGGATGCCATGCCAACTGCTGACCAAGTGGATGATTACATCGAACGTTGCAATCGCGGAGAAATTACAGCCTCTTAATACTATGAAACCAAAAGGAGCGTTAACGATATGACACATACATTGAAAAACTGGATTGGCGGCGAATGGGTCGCATCAACCTCTACACAAACGGATCCTGTTTATAATCCTGCAACAGAAGAGATTCTAGCTTATATTCCAATTTCGACAAAAGAAGAAGTAGATCAAGCGGTTCGTAATTCGCAAGAAGCCTTTCAATCATGGAGCCGCACACCTGTACCGAAGAGAGCACGCGTATTATTCAAATACCAACAACTCCTCGTTGATCATTGGGAAGAGCTTGCAAGGATCGTTACGAAAGAAAACGGCAAAAGTTACTCCGAAGCTTATGGTGAAGTGCTTCGCGGCATCGAATGTGTTGAGTTCGCCGCTGGCGCACCTTCCCTTATGATGGGCAAACAGCTTCCGGATATTGCTTCTAATATTGAATCCGGTATGTACCGTTATCCGATTGGTGTTATCGGTGGAATCACACCATTTAACTTCCCGATGATGGTTCCCTGCTGGATGTTCCCGCTCGCGATTGCCTGTGGCAATACATTCGTATTGAAGCCATCGGAACGTACGCCGTTTTTGGCGAACCGATTGGCGGAGCTATTCCATGAAGCTGGATTACCAGCTGGTGTGCTTAACATCGTTCATGGGGCACATGACGTGGTCAATGGCCTTCTCGAACATAAAGATATTAAAGCCATTTCATTCGTTGGCTCCCAGCCGGTGGCTGAGTATGTGTATAAAACAGCTGCTGCCAACGGGAAACGCGTTCAAGCACTTGCAGGCGCGAAAAATCACTCTATCGTAATGCCAGATGCGAATTTGTCTGTTGCGGTGAAGGAAATCACGAACGCTGCTTTCGGTTCAGCAGGTGAGCGCTGTATGGCATGCTCCGTCGTGGTAGCGGTAGGTGATGTAGCGGATACGCTCGTAAGCAAGCTGCTTGAAGCGGCGGATAACATTACGATTGGCAACGGAAATGATAAAGGCGTGTTCTTAGGTCCAGTCATTCGTGGCGGGCATAAGGAACGTACGTTGAAATATATTGAGATCGGAGAAAAAGAAGGCGCGATTATGGTCCGCGATGGTCGTAAAGACGCTGCGACGGGTGAAGCGGGCTACTTCGTAGGGCCGACGATTTTCGATCAAGTGCAATGCGAGATGAAAATTTGGGAAGATGAAATTTTTGCTCCTGTCCTTTCCATTGTTCGCGTTGCAACACTGGAGGAAGCGATCGAGCTTTCCAATCGTTCCGAATTTGCGAATGGGGCATGCCTGTTTACCCAAGATGGCAGCAACGTACGTCAATTCCGCGAAACCATTGATGCCGGGATGCTTGGCATAAATCTTGGTGTACCTGCGCCGATGGCTTTCTTCCCGTTCTCTGGCTGGAAAAAATCATTCTACGGCGATTTGCATGCCAACGGTACGGATGGCGTGGAATTCTATACACGTAAAAAGATGGTCACGGCTCGCTGGTAACAGCGAGTTTCCGCCAGAAAGGGGAGAACATCATGGCACTCGTCTCGATGAAAAATATGCTGCAGCAAGCCTTAGATGGCAAGTATGCAGTTGGTCAGTTTAATTTGAATAATCTCGAATTTACGCAGGCGATCTTACAAGCTGCCCAACTAGAACAAGCACCTGTGATTCTTGGGGTTAGTGAAGCTTACATCCCCTATATGGGTGGGCTTCCTTGCATCGTGGGCATGGTCAAAGCATTGATTGAGCACTATGGCATTACCGTGCCAGTCGCGCTTCATTTGGATCACGGCAGTTCCTATGACTTGTGTATCAAAGCGATGCATGCCGGATTTACCTCCGTCATGATCGATGCTTCGCATCACTCTCTTGCGCACAATATCGAAGTTACGCGTCAAGTGACGCAAGCAGCGCATGTACTCGGTGTTACCGTGGAGTCGGAGCTTGGTCGGATTACCGGACGTGAAGATGATCTGGTCGTGGATGAAGCGGAAGGTATGTACGCGGTTGCTGAGGATTGTGTGCAATTGGTCAAGGAAACAGGCATCGATTGTTTAGCACCTGCGCTCGGATCGGTACACGGTCCGTATCGCGGACAGCCTAAGCTTGGTTTTGAACGGATGGCTGAAATTAGAGATCTGACAGGTCTGCCGCTTGTACTTCATGGCGGAAGCGGTCTTCCAGACGATGAAATTCGTCAAGCCATTGCTTGCGGCACAGCCAAAATTAATGTGAATACAGATAATCAAATCGCTTGCACAGCTGCGATTCGCACATTTTTGAATGAGCATCCTGAGGCTTATGATCCTAGGAATTACTTAATTCCAGCGCGGGAAGCCATCATCGCATCGGTGAGGGCCAAAATTCAATTATTCGGCAGTGCAGGTAAAGCGGGAGGGAATGTAGGATGAAAAAGATCAGAATCGGAATTATCGGTGCAGGCCGAATTGGTAAGATCCACGCGGACAATTTACTTCGGACACCTCAAGTTGAAATTATCGCGGTGAGTGATTTGTTTGCAGGGCCTGAGCTGGAAGCATGGGCAGCAGCACGTAACATCGCCATCGTGACAAAGGATAGCAACGAACTTATTTCTCATCCAGATATTGATGCCATTTTTATTTGTTCATCCACAGATACGCATGTCCCGTTGATTCAACAAGCAGCGCGTGCTGGTAAACATATTTTCTGTGAAAAACCGATCTCTATGGATATCACGAAAACCGAAGAGGCGATTGCTGAAGTTAAAAAAGCAGGCGTGAAGCTGCAAATTGGCTTTAATCGCAGATTTGACCATAACTTCAAGCGTGTTCAAGAAGTGGTGCAAGGCGGCGGGATCGGCGATCCTCACATTATTAAAATCACTTCTCGCGACCCTAATCCGCCTCATGAGGATTACATCAAAGTTTCTGGCGGGATCTTCATGGATATGATGATTCATGATTTTGATATGGCTCGATTCGTATCTGGCAGCGAGGTTGAGGAAGTTTATGCTGCGGGGAATGTCCTCATTAACCCGGCTTTTGCAGAGCATGGCGACGTAGATACAGCAGTTGTTACGCTTCGTTTTGCGAATGGCGCACTTGGTGTTATTGATAACAGTCGTCAAGCTGTATATGGCTATGATCAACGTGTCGAGGTATTCGGCTCTAAAGGCAGTGTTACGGTTGCGAACGATCATCCCAACACGGCAGTCATCGCAACGGCAGACGCGATCGTGAGCGATAAGCCATTGCATTTCTTCCTTGAGCGCTACCAAGCTGCATATGTAGAAGAAACGCAAATGTTCATCGATGCGATTTTGAACGATAAAATTGTACCTGTCAACGGCGATGACGGTGTTCAAGCAGAGCGGATCGCGTTAGCCGCGAAGCTGTCTTCTCGCTTAGGACGCCCGGTGAAAGTGAGCGAGGCGCTGGAATTGCTCAAACAAACTTCAACAGTTTAATGAGAGAGGGAGACGTTACGATGTCCAATTTGATTGTAACACCTGCAACTTCTCCGAGTGAGGAAGGGAGCATCTTACAAGTCACACCGGAATCGGCCGGATGGCAGTATGTTGGCTTCGAAGTTGTACAACTCGAGGAAGGACAAACCCTGAAACGCGAAACCGCTGATCAGGAAGTTTGCCTCGTGCTGTTGAGCGGGAAAGCTAACGTTCATACGAAGGAAGAGCAATGGCTTCATATTGGCGAGCGGATGAGCGTGTTTGAGCAAATTCCTCCTTATTCTGTCTATGTGACGAATAACGATAGCTATGAAGTGACCGCTTTAACGTCCCTGAAGTTGGCTGTTTGCTCAGCCCCTGGCGCGGGGAACCATCGTTCACGCTTGATTGCTCCTGGGCAAGTAGGCGTAGAAACGCGCGGTTATGGCAATATTGAGCGTTATATTCATAATATTTTACCTGAGAGCGAGCCAGCGGATAGTTTGCTTGTTGTCGAAGTGTTTACACCGAATGGACACTGGTCCAGCTACCCTCCGCACAAGCATGATCGTGACCAATTGCCTGAGGAATCATTATTGGAAGAAACTTATTATTTCAATATTCAACCTGAGCACGGCTTTGCGATTCAACGGGTTTACACGGATGATCGTTCTCTGGATGAGACGCTCATTGTCAAAAACGGAGAAGCTGTGCTTGTTCCGCGCGGCTATCATCCCGTTTCTGCGCCTCCTGGCTATGATGTATATTATTTGAATGTCATGGCAGGGCCTACCCGGACATGGAAATTCCACAATGACCCTGATCATGCTTGGATCATGACCAAACCAAGCGAATCGTAGAGCGGTTGCAAGTTTCCAAAAGCCCCGTCATAATGGGGAATAAATGTATTCTTCAAGAAAAATGGGGTAGTAGGATGAAGGCAACCATTTACGATGTGGCCCGAGAGGCCGGTGTATCCATTGCAGCGGTTTCGCAGGTCATGAACGGAAAGGGCAAAATTAGCGAAGAACGGCGCACTGAAATTATGAAAGTGATGGAAAAGCTGAACTATCAGCCCAGTGTTATCGCTTCGGCACTTACAGGTAAAAAGACATATACACTAGGCCTGCTGGTCCCTGATATTTCAAATCCTTTTTTTGCAGAAATAGCTAGAGCAGTTGAGGATCAAGGCCATAATTTGGGCTACAGTCTTGTCATATGCAGCACGGATAATAAGGACGAACGCGTAGAGCGATATTTGTCCTTACTTCAGCAAAAAAGCGTTGACGGTATGATTATCGGCACCGGGATGGATAATAAGGATATGCTTACACCGCTCATGGAACGAGCTATTCCAGTTGTCATGATTGCTAGGGAGATGCCAGATTTAGCTGTGCACACCGTCGTTGTTGACGATTTTGTTGGCGGCACGTTATCAGCTAAGCATCTGTTGGAGCTAGGCCATACACGAATGGCAGTTCTTGCAGAACACGCCAAAGTTTCCAGTAGTCGTGAGCGGGTAAAAGGATTCATAACCACCTTGGAGGAAGCGGGTATTAAGCTCTCTGAAGAGCGAGTGCGTAACTGTCGTTACACCGTAGAAGATGGAAAACGTGAGGCAATTGAACTCCTGGAGAAACCCGCAGCCGAAAGGCCAACCGCACTTTTCTGCTGTAATGATATGCTCGCCATTGGCGCCTTACAAGCTGCTAAACAATTAAAGTTGCGTGTTCCTGAAGACATCTCTGTCATTGGATTTGATAATACGATCCTTGCTTCAGTAACGGATCCACCGCTAACGACAATTGCGCAGCCGATAGAGCCCATGGGCAAGAAAGTCGTCGATCTGCTGATTCTCGAGCTGAAGAAGAAATCACAGGCCATACAGCGCGTTGTCATGCCGCCGGAATTAATTATCAGGCATTCTACAGCCTCTCCGGCGAAGTGATGTTCATAGGAAGTGAAGACTGCTTTCCCTTAGGGGGAAGCAGTTTTTTTATAGAAAATCCGCTAGAAATGACCCAATGAATTTATAGTTTCTTCTATAATATTTTAAGGGTTTTTTACCTGAAAACTTTTATTATAGATTTATAAAGATTGAAGTAAGGGAGTGAAGCATACATGAATGGAAATACTATTGAAACTCCTATCATCGACTATGCCATCAGTGAACGAAAAGCCTTGCAGCTAAAACGACGACGTAGGTTGAAGCAAAACATTCCTTTGTTTCTCATGCTAGTCCCTGTTATCGCTTACTATATTCTGTTCAAATACTGGCCTATGGGTGGACTTGTTATCGCTTTCAAAAACTACAATTTCTCTGACGGGATATTGCACAGCCCCTGGGTGGGACTGAAGAATTTTAAACTTTTGTTTTCTAGCTCGAATACACTGCAAATTATTTGGAATACGTTTTGGTTGAGTTTTCTAAGCTTAATATTCGGATTCCCGATGCCCATATTTCTAGCTATTTTACTAAATGAGGTTAGAAGATCTTGGTTTAAAAAATGGGTACAAACCATCATCTACTTACCGCATTTCTTCTCTTGGGTTATAGTTTCCGGGATCGTGTTATCTTTATTCGCAACGGATTATGGTTCAATTAATAAGGTGCTTAAGTTGTTCAATATTGCACCGATGAACTTTCTCTACGAGTCCAAATCTTGGTTAGCTATTTTTATTGGTTCCGGCATTTGGAAGGAAATGGGATTCAGTACGATTATTTATTTAGCAGCACTAACGACCATTGATCCTTCTCTGTATGAATCTGCTGCGATGGATGGGGCTGCGAAATGGCGGCAAATGTGGCATGTCACGATTCCGGGTATTCGACACACCATTATTTTATTACTTATCTTAGCAATGGGTAAAATTATGGAGGTTGGTTTTGATCAAGTATACAACTTGCAGAACGCCGGGGTTTCTGACGTGTCGGAAGTTATTAGTACTTACATCTATAAAATAGGCCTAGGGAGTTCACAGTTTAGTCTAACAACGGCCATGGGATTCTTTGAATCCATCATAAGTTGTAGTCTCGTGCTGATTGCTAACCGTATCGCTAAAAAGTTTGACCAAGCATTATTCTAGAGCTTAAGCATCATGTAAGGCAGCATTGGAGAGGAGGGGTTGCATGAAAGCGACCAGGGGTGAAAACATCTTTTATACCATCAACTATATCGTACTCGGATTAATAGCCTTAACTTGTATTCTACCGTTTATCCATATCGTAGCGCTATCGCTAAGTGAACGTTCAGCTGTAGATTCAGGGCATGTCTTCTTTTGGCCGGTAGGGTTGGAATTCACGGCTTACAAAATATTCTTTGTTGCTAGTCCCGCGTTTAGCGCCTTTAAAAATAGTGTGATCATTACGCTTGTGGGAGTGGCATTTAGTTTATTAGGTACCATATTAGCAGCATATCCGTTGTCCAGATCGTATCTGATTGGTCGACGTTATCTTGTTCTGGGTATGGTGTTCACAATGCTGTTCTCAGGTGGATTAATTCCCACTTATCTCGTTATTAAGAGTATGCATCTCATCGACTCCTATTGGGCATTATGGCTTTCCGGATTCATTAGTACGTACAATATGCTGCTGATGAAAAGTTATTTTGAGAATATTCCTTATGAGGTGCAAGAAGCAGCCCGTATAGACGGCTGTAGCGATACCTCACTTCTCATTCGTATCATTCTTCCACTATCGCTGCCTATGTTGGCTACACTTGCTCTGTTCTATGGAATTGGCTTCTGGAATTCGTTTATGAACGTGCTTATGTACATCAATAAGAGCGATTTGATGAATTTAACCGTCGTCGTCCAAGGGATGCTGCAAAAGAATGATCTGTTGAATTCACCTTCACTTAATGTGGAGGAGCAGGCACAGGTCGCTACGGAAATGGTTAAAGCTGTAGGCGTTGTTATAATGGTTGTGCCCATGTTAGTTGTTTATCCTTTCTTGCAAAAGTATTTTGTCAAGGGTGTCATGCTTGGATCCGTCAAGGGTTGATCAAATCGGTATTCCCGTTTAACAAAACGTTATAATAAAATTTTGCAGGGGGAAATGAACATGACAAATAAGAAACTATGGCTTGGGATGACAGTTGGGGTTGTAGCGCTAGGAGCAACGTTAGTTGGTTGCAGCAATGACAAGAAAGAAACAACAACAACACCAGCAACAACTAGTTCAGGTGAAAAAGCAGTAGTCAAACGTGGAGATGTGACGTCAACCATGTATGATCGTGGCGGAGTGCCTGCTGCAGAAGGAACTTATGAAGAAAATCGCTGGACCAAGTACATTAACCAAAATGGTCCTGAGAATGTGAAATTCGTCCCAGTCCTGCGAAGCGACTCTGTGAAGAAATTAAATGTCCTATTCGCATCCGGCTCAGCACCAGATATCATCAATGAATATAGCACGCCGTTTCGTGGCTCCTTGTATGATCAAAAGCAGCTGATGCCGATTGATAATATTCTGAAATATATGCCTGAATATCAAAAGCTGCTAGACAAGTATCCTCAGCTGAAAAAAGCTGGAACAAAGCCTGACGGCAAAGTTTATGAAATTGGAAAAGTAAAAGAAGCTGTACCCGCTCATATTCTACTGATTCGTTCCGATTGGTTGAAAAAGCTGAATTTGGCCATGCCGACAACAACGGATGAATTATATGCTGTAGCGAAAGCGTTTGCTGACCAAGATCCGGATGGTAATGGTAAGAAAGATACGTATGGTCTGAACATGAGCACATATTCGGAACAAGCGATCAATGAAATGTTTGGTGAGAGTTCATCCGCCAGCCTATTGGCTTGGGATATTAAGGACGGCAAAGTAGTTCGTGCGTGGGACAAAGAGCTTGCCTCCCTTACTTTCAAGAAAAAGCTATACGAAGATGGCATTATCGACAAAGACTACATCAATGATAAAGACGGCGCGAAAGCGAAGCAGGACTTCCTAAATGGTAAGGTCGGTATCTACGTTAAGTTTACTGGCGGCTGGAATGAATTTGTTTTGAATGACATGGCTACTTTACAGAAAAATGTGCCAACAGCAGAAATCGCACCATTAGGCTATCCGAAATCACCGTTAGGGACATTTACCGGTGCCATTGATAACCCAGTTCAAATGACAACGGTTGTAAATGCAAAAGCCAAAGATCCAGAGGCTGTTGGTCGCTATCTTGACTTCATGATGAAGCCAGAAACGGCTAGTAAGATTTTCAATGGTGATGAAGGCGTGCACTGGAAGAAAGGTCCTAATGGTTGTCCGCAACCAATTGATGTAGCTAAGAATAAAAATGAAGTAGGCTATGCGGGAGATTATGATATGTTTTACTCTCTCGGACAGGATAAATGCAGCTTCGTCTTGAGCGGCGTAAATACTGAAATTCCTGCACAAAAGAAAGCTTATGATATGTATAAAGAAGTTCAAAAATTGTACTTCGACCCGACAAGAGAATACCCTGGTATCGCGATTGGCGATCATATGCCGGTGTATAACGCAGATCTTCAAGTGATTAACACAACGATTCTGAAAGAAAAAGGCGACCTCTTCGTTAAGGCGATTCTAAGTGGTTCCAAATACTCAGCAGATCAAGCTATTCAAGATGCAAAAGCGGCTTGGACGAAAGCTGGCGGTCAGCAACTCGAAGATTTCATGAACAAATG
The DNA here is from genome assembly GCF_059691975.1 of Paenibacillus sp. J22FR5. Lineage (NCBI taxonomy): Bacteria > Bacillati > Bacillota > Bacilli > Caryophanales > Paenibacillaceae > Paenibacillus > Paenibacillus sp. J22FR5. The sequence goes on from NZ_JCAUAN010000001.1 coordinate 454,845, forward strand.
GTACTCAGAAAATAAAGATAAAGCGTTCCTTGCCAAAGATGTAATGGCAATTGCGAAACAACAAATGGAAACAGTAAAATAATTCATTCTTGATGAAGGAGCTGGATAACGATTAGGGATGCCTGACCACTCAGGTATCTCATCGTTGTCCAGCATCTTCTTTGATTATCAGATTTAAGGGTTACAGCATGGGAGGAACCACTATGAACAAGGTTAAAGTAGCCATCATTGGATGTGGCGGTATTGCAACGGGGAAACATTTGCCTAGCTTGAGTAAAGTTGAACAAGCAGAAATCACTGGATTTTTTGACATATTCCCTGAAAGTGCACAGAAGGCAGCTGAGAAATTTGGCGCACCGGGTGCCAAAGTATACGACGATTACCGCGAATTGCTCGCAGATCCTACGATTGATGTTGTACACATTTGTACACCAAATGATACACATGCCGAAATCTCGATTGCTGCTTTGGAAGCAGGTAAGCATGTGATGTGTGAAAAACCGATGGCGAAAACAGCGGCAGATGCCCGCCGTATGGTGGAAACTGCTAAACGTACAGGTAAGAAACTAACGATTGGCTACAACAACCGTTTCCGCGCTGACAGCCAACATCTGAAACGAGTTATTGAAGATGGTGATTTGGGCGAAATTTATTTTGCTAAAGCGCATGCTGTTCGCAGACGTGGGGTCCCAACATGGGGAGTTTTCCTAGATGAAGAGAAACAAGGCGGCGGGCCGCTGATCGATATTGGTACGCATGCCCTCGATTTAACGCTTTGGTTAATGAATAACTACGAACCTAAGGTGGTGCTTGGCACCGCTTATCATAAACTGTCACGCAAAGAAAATGCCGCTAATTCTTGGGGACCATGGGATCCGGAGAAATTCAAAGTTGAAGATTCAGCATTTGCTATGATCGTTATGAAGAATGGCGCAACGATTATGGTGGAAGCGAGCTGGGCGCTCAATACACTAGATACGAAGGAAGCGAAAACGACACTTTGCGGGACTGAAGGTGGCGCGGATATGCAGGATGGCTTGCGCATTAATGGCGAAAAGCATAGCCGCCTCTATGTGAACCAAATGCAGTTCGAAGCGAAAGGCGCGGATTTCTACGAAGGTAAGAAAGAAACGATGCAGGATAAAGAAATTCGTTTATGGATCAATGCCATTATCAATGATACAGAGCCTGTCGTAACCCCAGAACAATCCTGTGTTGTTTCCGAGATTCTCGAAGCGATCTATGAATCGAATAGAACTGGGAAAGCTGTCTATTTTGACTAAATCATCGGAAAAGAGGCAGTGGAACCATGATTAGAGTAGCGATGTTAAGCTTTTGGCACGTCCATGCCAAAGATTACGCACGTATGGCAGTTGAACACCCGGATACCGAAATCGTCGCTGTTTGGGATGAAATCCAGGAACGAGGACAGCAAAAGGCAGAGGAATACGGTGTTACCTTTTACGGGAATTTGGAAGAACTGTTGAGTAATCCCGAAATAGACGGCGTTATCGTGGTTACGCCAACCAATAGGCATCATGAGGTGATTACTGCAGCCGCTAGAGCGGGTAAACATATTTTCACCGAAAAAGTCGTGGCAACCACCACGAAAGAATGTAATGAAATCCTTGCTGTTGTTGAGGAAACGGGAGTCAAGCTAACCGTATCCTTACCGCGGCTGTATATGGGCTTTACACAATCGGCGCTAAACCTCATTCGCGATGGACTGTTGGGCACCTTAACAACCGTTCGCATCAGGCTTGCTCATAACGGTGCTTTGCGAACGGAGAAAAATCCAGATGGCGCACTCCCCTCCCATTTCTTTAACTTAGAGCAAACCGGCGGCGGAGCCCTGATGGATCTAGGCTGTCATCCGATGTACCTAACTCGCTTGTTTCTAGGCTTACCTGAAAGCGTAAGTGCTAGCTTCGGTTATATCACTGATCGTGAAGTTGAGGATAGCGCTGTAGCCACGTTACGTTATCCTAGTGGTGCGCTAGGTATTGTCGAAGCTGGCTTCGTCAATAGCTATTCACAATTCGACCTGGAGATCCAGGGAACAGAGGGTAATCTTATGTATTCCCGAACCGATGATAAATTACGCATTCGCAGCTCCCAAATGACAGGGGAAGCCGTAACAGGCTGGCAAGTGGTGACAGATTTACCTAAGCTGCCGTCTGCTTTTGAGCAATGGGTATCCCACATTCAGAATGGAACGAAGGCGAAAGAGAACATTGAGCTCGCACTTGATTTGACGCGTTTGATGGAAGCATCCACCTTGTCAGCACGTTCTGGTGCTGCTGTGAAGCTGAGTGACCTTTCAGAATAAAGATGTCCCCCATGGAAAGGCCAGAGTATCCCCTTCATAGAAGTTAGGGAATTCTGACCTTTCTTTTAATAACTGAAGAGCATATAGGAGGAAGAGACATGATCGATAAAGGGGAATATTCCTTTTCAACTTGTTGGAACATCAAGAAGCATTCGGTAGGACGAGGCATGATTGAGGAAATTAAGGAGCTGGGTTTTCGAAATGTCGAGCTCAACTATAATGTAACTGAAGAGATGATGACAACAATTGAACCCATGATAGAGAAAGGTGAAATTTGTGTCTCAAGCGTGCATAACGTCTTCCCCTTCATCAATGATAAAGATTATGATACGGATTCCGTCATGCTGGGCTTCGATGATGAAGAGAAGCGTAAGCGATCCGTTGAACTGCTTATTCGATCCATGGAATATGCCAATCGCTATGGCGCCAAAGCCGTGGTCGTTCATCCGGGTGAAGTCCCTTTTGACTATAACATCGATTTAGATTTAAAGAAGCTCTATAGAGATCACGGGAAAGATTCAACTAAGTATCAACAGCTGTGGAGTGTCATGCTTGAACGACGTGATCGGTTGAGTCCACTATACACGAAACGGATTCAAGAAAGCCTGGAGATTGTCAGCGAGCATGCTGCAAAAAAAGGTTGGAATGTCGCTGTCGGAATTGAAACTCGCTCCAGATCCTATCAGATGCCTTCCTTAATGGAAGCCAAAACCATCTGTGATAACCTAGCTGGCAGTCCCGTGTACTTATGGTACGATATTGGCCACGCGATGATGATGGACAGAATGGGCTTGTACGATAATCTCAAAGAGCTGCAAGAAGTAAAGAAATATATCTATGGCGTACACATCCATGAAACACTTGAACTGTCTGATCATTGGTGCCCTTATGTACACAGTAAGGATATGCACTATTTTGATCATTTCCTCGAAGCCATCGACTATGCCAAAGTCAAAGTATATGAATTGAAAGCCGTATGTGAGCCGGGTGCGATTCATGAAAGTCACAACCTCATCACCAGTAAAATTGCAGCTATGAAAGGGTAAGGTGACGAAATGAACGATGTCTATAGTCGGTTAGTCTCCCTGAATGATGAATTAACGGAAGCGACTCTTCTGCAGCAGATCCTGGATCCCCAATCCAAATATTACGGTGGCATCCTGGATGAGTCGGGCATTGCTCGCGCTAGTCATATGAGTACACCGCGTATGATAGCTGGATGGGCGTCTGCCTTGGTGAATCCGGATTCACGTTACTATCATGATAGCTTTCTATTGAACGCCTTGGATAAAGCGGTCGCGTTCATGCTGAACAGACAGCATGCGGACGGTACCGTTTCACTGGGGTCAACGAATTATAATTCTCCACCGGATACCGCTTTCGTGGTAGGTGGCGTAACACAGATGTACCAGCTGCTTAACAGGCATGATTGGGCAGAACTGACTCCTGTCGTAGCCAAGTTGAAGCTCTTCCTAGAACGAACCATACCAGCCATGCTGACTGGCGGTTGTCACACGCCGAATCATCGTTGGGTCATTACCGCTGCTCTTTCCTTGTTGTATGAAATTTTTCCGCTGCCCGAGCTTTTGGCAAGAGCGGAAGACTGGCTGGCAGAAGGATTGGATATCACCGAGGATGGTGAATGGACGGAGCGCAGCAACGGGATTTACAACGCGGTTAGCGACATTGCGCTGTATCATACGGGACGTTTGATGAACCGTCCTGAATTAATAGAATGTGTGCGCCGTAATCTACGTATGATGATGTACTTGATCCACCCGTCAGGCGAAGTGGTAACGGATTACTCCGGACGTCAAGATTTTGGTCAGACATTTACTATGGCGAATTACTTTCCGATTTACCGCTTAATGGCGGCGCATGATAAGGATCCTATTTTTGCTGCAATGGCGGATTATGCGGGATCCGTTATCACAGGCTTTAATGAAGGTGTGAACAACCACCCTCTGATGAATATTCTCGTGTACCCGGAAGCGGATATTTCTCAGTTGGAACGAGCACCGCTGCTTGATCGTTATGTGAAAGTACTGAATGCGCAGCATCCGATGAAGGAGCATTTGCAACAAATCGGTGAAGTTGGCCACAACATGAAAATTGAACACAGCTCCATGCATCTAACTTTCGGAGCTCCCGTGGTTCGTATTCGTGAGCTGGACCAAAGTGTGACGATCATGCCCCAAACGCCGTCTTTCTTCTCACTTCGTCATGGCAAGGCTAGGCTGCTCGGTATTAAATTGGCGACTTCGTTCTCGCCCGGCATTGTGAAGTTCACGAATCTGACTGCGAACGAAGGCGTTTATAAGCTTGACACTGTGCTGGAAAAAGGATACAACGGTCCGATCCCGCGTCATTTGTTGCCTGCAGGAGCGGAGGGCTCGACACTCAGCCCATGGTATTTGCTTCCGCATCAGCATCGGCCAATGACCCATCTGCAAAAGCTTGAGCTGCAAGCGGAAATATCCTCAGGAGATTCCGAATGGACGATCCGTGTGTCTTCTGACGAGCGTGAAGATGTCTTCACACAATTAACTTTCATTTTTGGAAACGAAGGGACGATTCATGGCGATGATTTGCTCGCAGGAGAAGAAGGCAAGTACTTCCTCAGGAGCGGTGCAATAAAGTACGAGGCAGACGGGGATGTGATTGAAATTTCATCCGGTGCCTACGAGCATATCCTGCCTATCGTTCGTGAAGATCAGCATCCATCCGGATGCCAATATGTCCACGTCAACTTGGTTACACCTTATGATCGGACATTCAAGATCCGTCTACTGTAGAAAGGAAGTTCGTTATGACGATCTATTTTAATGAACAAGTAAGTATACAAGCCCGTTTAGGGAATGACGATAAACGAACGTTGAAGGTGCTTGCTGATCGCTATATTGGTGCTAATCCACCTGTTCCTTTCGCGTTCCGAGCTTTTAGCCGAGCAGGTATTATGCAAAATGAAAAAGGCATGTTTGATCTTGACTTGGGCCGCAGATTTCCTGAGGCAAAGCCTGGCCAATTTTCTTATGCGTATGCTTTAGTTTGGAGTGATGGCGAACGTAATCTGGATGTATTGCTGAGCTGTTTGGGGCCGATCCAGTTTTATTTCAACGATGAGCTGACGTACCGTTCCAATGTGATTGACGAGATCAAGCCGGATGCCACTGTAAAACTAAATGTGAACTTCGTAAAAGGCTGGAATCGTCTCTTCATCAAGGCCAAACATACCGCCGCTGGTTTCGGCTGTTTATTCGGTTCCGATGAAGCCAAGGTGCGAATTCTGAATGTGCTTGCGCCGTTTGCAGAACGTCAAGGACAAGCGGGTTGGGTGTTTTCCGCGCCAGTTGACACAGATATTTTCGAGGGGCGTTCTTTGCCTGATGCTATGTCTTCGGAGGCGAATAATGGCTTGCGTTGGCTGCCAACCTCTGAGTGGAACGAGAAAGAGCTCTCGAAGCCTGTTAGCGAGCGATTATTTGGCAGACAACCTGGTAAACATGCGTATGCATGGACGAATCTGAACAACGTAAGACCAGGCCAAGCAACCTGTCTATTAAAGGGGTATGCAGCAGGTGCGCTAACCGTTTGGTTGGAAGGCAAGCAAGTGCTGGAGCTTGCGGAGGAAGGCAGCTTTCAGGTGGAGGTGCCGCTTACTTATGGTAAACACAATCTACTCATTCGGAGTGTTTGTGGAAATAGTACTTGGGGGTTCACGCTGGAGGCTTCTATAGATGAAGCGGTTGTTTCCCTCTGCTCACCACATCAGGTTCATGGCTCTGCAGAGTCTTGGTTGTACCTAGGCCCTCTGGATGCCAACGTTTCTTTAGCCTACGAGGACTTGGTGCGGACGGATCGCGTTTATACAATGGATGCTAGATTCGATGAGAAGACCTATTGGCGCTTGGATCGTCCTGATACATGGATCCGCCCTTATTATGAGAATGCCATGCTGAGCAATAAGTGGACCGTTGGCAATGTTACGAATTATGCACGTTGGGATTACCCGCTCGGCGTTACGATTTATGGGCTGCTGCAAACTGGCCGCTTATTGGAGCGATCTGATATTACCCAATATGCGCTGGATCATGTTCAGAGCTGTACCGATATGTTCGCGTATTCACTATGGGATCGTGAGCAGTATGGGTTCCCAGCCATCAATCAACAATTGGTTATGATGAAAATGCTCGATAATTGCGGCTCCTTTGGCTCCGCGATGCTGGAGGCTTATCAGGAAGATAGCGATGAGGGATTCATGGTCATTGCGGATCGAATCGCTGACTTCATCCTGTACAGCCTGGAACGAAAGGAAGACGGAGCCTTTTATCGCATATGTGAGGATGAATATTCAGCGAATACGATGTGGGCCGATGACCTCTATATGAGTACACCATTCTTGTGCCGCTATGCTCGGATAACGGGCCGGAGTGAAGCGCTTGATGAAGCGGCGAAACAATTTCTGCTGTTTCGCAAGTACTTGTATATGCCGGAAGAACGCATCATGTCGCACGTGTTTGATTTTAAATACGGCATGCCGACGGGAATCCCTTGGGGGCGCGGAAATGGTTGGACACTCTTTTCATTAACGGAAGTATTAGAGGCGCTGCCTACTTCACATGAAGCACGACCGGCGCTTGTCGATTTCTTTAACGAACTGTGCGGGGGTTATGCGGATCTTCAAGCGGAAAGCGGCCTTTGGCATCAGGTGTTAAACGATCGGGATGCGTATGAGGAAGCTTCATGTACAGCGATGTTCTCCTATGCCTTTGCGCGAGGCGTACGTTTTGGCTGGCTCAAGGAACCGCAGCGTTTCATTGAAGCGGCTTTGAAGGCGTGGGACGGTCTGACCCGAATCGCCATTGATGCTCAGGGCAACGTACATGGCGTATGCAGTGGCTCGAGATATGCGTTTACTGCAGATTATTATAAAAAGGATCTGCTCACCGTCACCAATGACAACCATGGTGTTGGCATTATGATGCTAGCAGGTTCGGAGGTTGTAAAGTTGAACCAATGGTTGACCAATTCGATTGAGGTTATGCGATGACAGCTGCCAGCAGCAGTGTGTGGCAAATCAGTCATTTGGATTTAATCATCCGAATGGTACTGGCGGTCGTTCTGGGTGGTTTAATCGGTCTTGAACGGGAATGGAACAATCACGCGGCAGGCTTTCGAACACATATCCTAGTTTGCTTAGGCTCGGCGACCATTATGCTGCTGTCGGAGTATGGATTCTCAGATTTTGTGAATGAAGCCAACGTCCGTATTGATCCCTCTCGCTTGGCTGCACAGGTTGTGAGCGGCATTGGTTTTCTAGGTGCAGGTGCCATATTACGAAACGGCTCTGTGATTAAAGGATTGACGACCGCCGCTTCCGTGTGGCTAGTCGCGGCTATTGGTTTAAGTGTTGGTGCAGGCTTTATTACTGGAGCGCTAGTGTGTACCTGTTTAGTACTCATCAGCCTCTATGTCTTGAATAAGCTGGAGAAGCATATCCTCAGACACCGCCGAACGCACGAAGTAGAAATTATGATCAATGAACATCCCGGATTTCTCAGCTCAGTTACCTCTCGTTTTGGGGAGCAAGGGATCCAGGTGATTCATCTCAAGATGGTGCCAGTAAGCGTATCTTCGCAGAGATCAGGGATTGAGGGGAATATCCCCGTGATGCACTTGATCTTTAGCCTAAGATGTCCAAAGCATGAGAAACTGCTCGCGGCATACGAGCAAATATCTGCGCTGGACATCGTCCTTCGGATGGAAGCGGCCAACTTCGTTTTTCATAAACAAGCAGCTTAAGCATGGGAAATCCCGCTCTAGTCATGTGGCTAGAGCGGGATTTTTCAAGATAGCCAAGTGATGGATGTCCATCGCTTGGTTTTTTTGTGCGGAAATCGAGCTAAAGCTCGCCTGGTTGCGAGCAAAATACGCCATATCGCGCTCCTGTTTTCGTTTCTTAATATCAATTTGAATTAAATTAAGTGTAACGATCGGATTAAAGGAATTAATTTATAGCGTTTATCGGAGGTTGATTTTCAAAATCACCCTATATTCGAAATTGTTTATTCCATTTTGAAGTTAAGTGAAGTATAATTGAGAGACCATACAAATGGGCAAGAGGAGGAATCCATATGCGAAATCATCAACTACATCTTTGTTTGGATATATTCTGGACGTTTCTCAAGATCGGACCTTCTACGTTTGGCGGGGGATATGCGATGATTCCCGTCATTGAGAGGGAAGTGGTAGAAAAGCGATCATGGATCGCAGAAGATGAGGTATCCGATATTGTAGCGATCGCGGGCTCAGCCCCTGGCGGCATCGGCGTAAATGCATCTGCCTTTATCGGCTATCGATTGGCAGGCATACCTGGTGCAGCAGCTGCCGTCATCGGCATTGCCCTACCAACTTTCATAATTGCATTAGTGCTTAGCATGTTTCTGATGTTCATGCAGTCTGACCCGAAAGTCGTGGCCGCATTCAAAGGCATTCATGGTGCAATTATCGGTCTCATCGTGTTGGCGGCTTACAATATGGCTCGAAAGGCTATTTTTGATAAAACAACCTTAATAACTGCAGTAGGAACTGTAGCGATTCTGTTATTTCTTCCTATTCATCCACTGTTTATGATTCTGATTGGTCTGTTTATCGGTTTTGTTTTTGTCAAAGTGAAAGAAACGTTTGGGTTCAAAGTTAGCCTGGAAAAAGGCAAAGAACCTGTTCACACGTCGTACAATGGCTACACCTACTATGATTACTATATCGCGGATGGTATTTGAGAAAGGTGGGGATGTAGATGTTGTGGGAGCTCTTTATTACGTTTTTGAAAATCGGGTTCATGTCATTCGGTGGTGGCTATGCCATGATTCCTATCATCCAGCATGAAGCCCAACAGCATGAATGGATGTCGACAGAGCATTTTGCGCAGAGTGTGGCTGTGGCGGGGATGGCTCCAGGACCGATTGCAACGAATACAGCAACCCTAGTTGGCTATAGGGCCGATGGGATTCTTGGTGCAGTTATTTCAACGATTGGGATGGTGTTGCCGTCGCTTGTCATTGTGCTTATTATTTCTTCTTTTTTCTATAAAATAGTTCAAAGCAGAGCGGTACACACGACTTTTTATGGTTTGAGACCGATTGTAGCGGGATTAATCGTTTACGCGGCTATTCATTTTGGCTTTTCGGATCGAATGCAAAACTTATTTACGTGGCAGGCGTTATTCACCGTTCTAATTGCCGCTGGTGTGTTTCTCGTTGTACATAAGTACAAATGGCATCCGCTTACAACGATCGTGTTGTCGGCACTAATAGGAATTGCTATATTTAGTTAATAGCAAGCAATATGAGAGAACCAACGTGAGAGGACGTCCGTTATGGAAACGAATAAACCAACCTGTTGTTCCGCGAGCCGCGCGTCATCCGAGCAGCCATCTATCCAACCAGACGTCTCGGTTTCGGTTGAGATACCTGTAGCGGCAAGTCCGATAGGCAAAGAAGGTATGGTGCTGATTCCCGGTGGGAAATTCCTCATGGGAACAGATGACCGCGAAGGCTTTGCAGCTGATGGGGAAGGGCCAGTTCGTGAAATATCCTTAAAACCCTTCTACATAGACCCTTGTACGGTAACGAATGCTGATTTTAAGCAATTTGTTGACGCAACGAGCTACAAAACGGAGGCTGAGTCATTTGGCTGGTCGTTTGTTTTTCATTTGTTTGTGTCTAAAACGACGGCGGAGCGTGTGCAGAATACGGTGCAGCAAACTCCGTGGTGGTGGGTGGTTGAGGGGGCCGATTGGCTGCATCCAGAAGGTCCAGATTCGCATGTCGGAGACCGCTGGGACCATCCGGTCATCCATGTGTCGTGGGCAGATGCGATGGCCTATTGCAAATGGGCAGGCAAACGTCTTCCGACAGAAGCCGAGTGGGAGTTCGCTGCGCGTGGCGGACTAGCCCAGAAGCGCTATCCTTGGGGAGACGAGCTTAAGCCAGGCGGAAAACACATGTGTAACATTTGGCAAGGGAAGTTTCCGTACAAAAACAACCAAAGCGATGGCTACGCAGGCACAGCGCCAGTCAAAGCGTTCGAGCCGAACGCGTACGGGTTATATAACGTGGCAGGCAACGTATGGGAGTGGTGCTCGGATTGGTTCAGCCCGAACTTCCATCTAAAGGGTAAAAGGGACAATCCTGTTGGCCCTCCATCCGGAGACACGCGCGTCCTTCGCGGCGGCTCGTACTTGTGCCACCGTTCGTACTGCAATCGGTATCGCGTCGCAGCTCGCAGTCAAAATACGCCGGACAGCTCCACGGGCAACATCGGTTTTCGCTGTGCGGCGGATGTTGAATAGCGCAATGGTAAGTGAAAAGCCACTTTTTCCGTTATGGAAAAGGTGGCTTTTTGTGTGTATTTCATGGCATCAGTCAAGCTTGCAGCAGCAGAAATGGTTAGCTCAACACTAGACGGTTGATCGACGTCTTTTCGTAAATAACTAAAGTTTGAATTACACAGAACTTGCGCTTATGATAGAAGAACACATCGACCCATGGAGGAAAATGATGACAACGGACATATCCTATACAACGGAAGACATCTCCAAGCTTTTGAAAATCTCTAAGCTAACGGTCTACGACTTGATCAAAAAAGGGGATCTCCCTGCGTATCGAGTTGGCAAGCAAATGCGTGTCGACGCGGCTGATCTTGAGGCGTATAAAGCACGAGCCAAAAGCGGAAGAGGGCATGCGATCAAGACCGAGCCAATAGAAGCGGTGCCAAAACAACTTGTCACAACAAACACCGTTTCCCAACAATCGCTCGTGATTACCGGGCAGGATGTTAGTTTGGATATTTTAGCGAAACATATCGAGAAAAAAGCACCACAGATCAGACCACTCCGCTCCTATGTAGGAAGTTTGGATAGCCTTATTGCCATGTACAAAGGGGAAGCAGACATTGTCAATGCACATTTACTGGACGGAGACACGGGTGAGTATAACATTCCCTATATACGCAAATTACTGATCGGATCCTCTTATGTTGTCATTAATCTTGTCTCTCGCTCAGCGGGATTCTATGTTCAAAAAGGTAACCCCAAGGGGCTTCATAGCTGGGCTGATCTTAGCCAGCCAGATCTGCAGCTTGCCAATCGTGAGAAGGGCTCGGGAGCTCGCGTTCTTTTAGATGAGCAGCTCCGACTTCACAACATTCCTACTCTAAGCATCCAAGGTTACGATCAGGAAGAATCCAACCATATGGGCGTCGCGGGCAAAGTTGCACTTGGAGAAGCCGATTATGGCGTTGGCATTGAGAAGGCGGCCTTTATGGTAGGCGGCGTAGATTTTATACCGCAGATTCAAGAGCGTGTCGATCTGGTTATGCTCAAGAAACCTGGAAACCTCGCTTGGATCGAGGGGGTAAAGCAGGTGCTCCAGTCGGTGGCCTTCCAACACGAACTACGACCTATCCAAGGCTATGATTTATCACAAACGGGGCAAGTATTATTTGAAACATAGGGGGAGATTACGTGGCCAAAAAGCTTGGAATCAGCTTGTTAATCCTATCCACGATCGCATTTTTGAGTGCTTTTATCATTCCAGTTTTCGTACATTCTGGTGGCGGGATGGCCAGATGGATTGCGGGACTGCTCATATTTAGTGAAGTTACTTTCTGGACGGGCGGCATTCTATTAGGCAAAGAAGTCGCAAAGAAATATAGAAGCTATCTCAACCCGAAGAACTGGTCACGGGCGAAAAAAGTGCCTGATCAACCTGACAAGGTGGCCATCAAACAAGATGAATGAGAAAAGCAGTATTCCTCAAACAGGAATGCTGCTTTTTTTGCTTCTTGGCCTGGTTTGTAACCTATAGAGCAGGCCAATTCGGGTAACTCACAGCGTGATTAAGAGATGCTTTTTTTTCTTTTGTGCATATTTCAGGTATACTAACAGGTGCAGAAGAGAAAGGGGCGGTACGATGTTTACGATTACGAGTTATACAGTGGAATTAGTCAGGGATCCTTTTGGGATTTTGCAGGGGCAACGCTATGAATTTCTGATTGATATTGAGGTTGAGGAAGATGATGAACTCTATTCCGAGAGTGGCTTATATATCAGAGCGATTTACAATGTGACCGAAGAAACGTCAGCACTTATGAAATATGAGCTATATGAGAAAACGACGGAGCTTTATCTGGATTTCGATCTGGAAGATGATGAAGTAGCGGTAGTAGAAGCGTTCTGTAAGGAGCATTATTTGGAAGGAAATGAATAAGGAAGAGTAGAGGTGAGGAGCAGTGTTGCTCCTCTTTTTTTACGCCAGGATTTAGTTATTACCCTTGCAGAATAGCCTCAATGCTGCTGAGCACGTCATCGGTCAAGCGAATGCCGCTTGCGTTACAATTCTCAACGACTTGCTCCGGTCGGCTAGCACCGACAAGGGCACTTGCGACGTTGTTTTGTCGTAGGATCCACGCGATCGCCAACTGGGATACTTTGATGCCTAATTCATCCGCGATGCTGGATAATTGAGCTACTTTATGTAGCGAAGCCTCGCCCAGCTGCTTTTCATCCCAGTTCTTGCTGCTTGCTCGACTATCGGCAGCGATAGGCTGCCCTGCACGGTATTTGCCTGTTAGAAGTCCCTGTGCAAGGGGCGAGAATACGACTTGGCCGAAGCCTTTTGCTTCGCCGAGCGGGATGATGTCTTTTTCAATGTAACGATTGAACAAATTATACACAGGCTGATTCACGATCAGCTTATCTAACAGTAACTTATCCGCAATTGCATAAGCATCCACAATTTGAGCCGGGGTCCATTCGCTTACGCCTATGTAAAGCACTTTGCCTTGGGTAACCAAATCATCCAAAGCACGCAATGTCTCTTCAAGCGGCGTTTCAGTGTCAAAACGGTGACAGTAGTAAATGTCAATATAGTCCGCATTTAGACGCCTTAGACTAGCTTCAGCCTGCTCTTTAATATGCTTACGGGAAAGTCCGCGATCGTTGGGTCCTTCTCCCATTTTACCAAATACTTTCGTAGCTAGAACGTAGGAGTCCCGAGGATAAGCGGATAGTACTTTGCCCATGACCTGCTCGGCTTCACCGCGTTCATACACATTGGCTGTATCGAAAAAGTTAATACCTAAGTCGTAAGCTTGTTCAATGGAACGTACAGCAGGATCTTCACCGACATAACCGCCGTAGGTGAGCCAACTGCCTAGACTAATTTCACTAACTTTGAGACCGCTATTTCCGAGTTTACGAGATTGCATGCTGCATTGCCTCCTGCTCTAACATGAAATGTGTACGGTAACGCACTATACATTTCTATTATAAGGCATGGAGCGGTAAGAAATAAGAACTGAAAAGCAAGTGAGTTACTTACCTCCAGGTGCGGTACGGATTGGCGGAGTAAGTTAGGCGAACTTCACAACCTTGTTCTTTCCTGTTGTTTTGGCACGATACATCGCTTCATCCGCTTGCTTAATGAGCTCTTCAGCGCTTAAACCATTTTTGTATTTGCTATAACCGATGCTGGCTGTTACAATCGTTTCTTTCTCAATTCGGCTGCGGATTCGCTCTGCGAAGGCGTCCATTTTCACACGGGGATCGGAAACCATGATGACCATCTCCTCGCCTCCATATCGCCCGGCAATCCCGCATTCTTCCGCTTCATCCTTCATAATTTGAGCAACCTGCTTGAGAACATTGTCCCCCATTTGATGTCCTTGTGTATCGTTTAACTTCTTGAAGTTATCGATATCGCTGAATAAAATATAAACAGGCAAATGGCGCTGCACGTGCTGCGTCACGCGATTGTAGAAAAATTTGCGATTATAGAGACGAGTTAGTCCGTCTGTAATCGATGAATTATATATGGCCTGCATGAGCTCGACTACGCGTTCAAAGAGGATCATAAATAAGAGAAAATAAAAAATGATGGGCAATAAATTACCAGCGAAGCTAAGCACTGGCTGCTCGTTATTATACATATAGGTATTCATTAGTTGTACCGACTGAAAGAAAAAGTAAATCGTCAAAGCCAGTTGGTATTTCATTTGTTGACCAATGTATGGAGGAATCATATAGAAACATAGAAAGATGAGCACAAATACATAGAGCTCTAGGCCAATATCCTGCAGCAGTCGAACCTGTTGTTCGGTCCCGTTATACAGGTTAGGCACAATGAAATGAAGCAAAGATACGACCAACCCCATTACGATTAAGCCATAGAAAAATATGTACTGCTTCCGGTTCGTGCGATTATATAATTGATAAATTCCCATATTTATAAGAACAAAAGAAATAATTTTGAGCATGTGCTGCGTATAATCAGTGAAGCTTGTATTGATGTTGTTCAGCGTAAAATATAATTGAAGCACAAATTGAATGCCTACAAAAATCAGCGATATCGTCATCGACATATACCCTTTTTTGCGGCGGTCAAGGAATAAACGAAGTGAAATAACGAACATAAGAGCAACCATCACAACGATGATGGCATGAGATAAAAATGAGGCTAATTCACCGAAAAGCAGATCCATGACGTTCATGTGTTCCTCCAAGAAGACTTATTTTTCGACATAGTTAGAGTCTATTATAAAGGAAAATGAGGAAGAGGGATAGAACATTTGTGCTGTTAAGGTCGTGTTCTCTTTTCTATTCGTCGTACACAAGTTACAATAAGAAGGTAAGCTCAAGGATTTGGGAGAGGGGCTCATGCAATGAACATATTGCAAGCATTGTTTTTCCCCCCGGAACAACCGGGCGGGGTGTCATCCATGGTTCCCTATATTTTGGACCGATTTAATAAAAAAGGTTGGGAAATGGAACTGTTTTCGCTGCCTAAGCGGATTCGCGGCAAGGGGACCGAAGAAGTAACATTCGCTACTTTCGATTGGCGGAAGTATGCCGGAAACCCGATTATCGATAAATACATTCAAACCTATAAAGATTATGTATGGTGGACGAAGCTAAGAATTTCTAAGAAATTTGATATTATACATGCCCATCATCCAATAGCTGCACTGGTTATGAAACAAATTTATCCGGAAACACCGGTCATTTTGACTATTCACTCCAGCTTTGAACGAGAGCTCATTCTTAATGGACGCATTGCTGAAAATGGGGTAGAGCATCAATTTCTTACCCAGATTTATGGGGAACTGGAAGCCAAGGTAGATCAGATTATCACTGTATCTAATTCGTTTAAACAGTACATGGCTGAATATGTTCAGGATAGTGAACGCATTGGCGTTATTCCGAACGGCTTTGATGAGAAACGATTCCGTCCGATCTCACATGAGAATCAAGTTACGCAATTCATAACTGTCTGTCGGTTAGTACCTGCCAAAGGATTGGATACGCTGCTTATCGCCTGCGGCGAGCTGAAGAAGCGCGGCCATCCCTTTGTTCTGCATATCATTGGCGATGGACCAAGCCGTGAAGAGCTGGAGAAATTGGCGATCGAGCAAAATATTTATGAAGATACCATTTTTTACGGGTATATGCTCCATCCCGAAGAATTCATGCCTTTCTTCGATGTGTTCGTGCTGCCGTCTCGTGCAGAGGCCTTTGGATCCGTATTTGCTGAGGCAGCGCTGTGCTGGTTAGCTTTGATCGGTACGAATGTCGGTGGGATTGCTGAACAAATCGAACATGGTCACAACGGCCTATTGGTACCTGTTGGGGATGCTATGGCACTAAGTCATGCACTAGAGAAAGTTGTCATAGATCCAAGTTTCCGCTATAATTTGGCGCGAGCGGCATGGGAAAAAGCGAAAAAGACCTACTCGTTGAATCGTGTGCTTCGTCAATTGAAAAGCGTGTATGAACGCTATCAAGTGACGGAACAGACGGATCCAGAGGACGTAGATCATCAGGAATAAAGTAACTAAGGAAGGCGCTAGAGCCATGAAAAGACTACGGTTTATACATGCGGCCGATTTGCACTTAGATAGCCCATTTAAAGGCATGTCGGCGCTTCCTGAGCGGGTTCGCGAGCGAGTTCGAGAATCGACGTTCGAGGCGCTGAAGGAGCTTGTGGCGCTCGCAATCAAAGAACAAGTAGATTTTGTGCTGGTAAGCGGAGACGTCTACGATGTTTCCGATCGTTCGCTGCGAGCGCAAATTCGCTTTCAAAAAGCAATGGAACAATTAGCCTCTGAAGGCATTCCTGCTTATATCATACATGGTAATCATGACCCTGAGGATGGACGTGCCGCAAAGCTGGTTTGGCCGGCAGACGTTCATTTTTTTGCGTCTGAGCACGTGGAGACCTATCAGGTTGTGAAGCAAGATCGCGGCATGATCGCTGAGATTCATGGAATTTCATACCGGAGCTCGGCGGTAACCGAAAACCTGGCTTTGAAATTTAAAAAGGGACAAGCGCAGGTGTGCCAGATCGGACTGTTGCATACGAATGTCGATGGAGATCCCCATCACGATAACTATGCGCCCTGCAGCAAACAGGATTTAGTGGACACGGGTATGCATTACTGGGCACTCGGCCATGTACATACAAGAAATATTTTGAACCAACAGCCAGCCATTGTGTACCCAGGAAACATCCAAGGTCGAAGTATTCGCGAAACGGGACCACGAGGGTGTTATCTGGTAGACATGGATGAGTATGGTCTTGCTGAACTTACTTTTCACGCACTAGACACTGTCCGCTGGTTTCAGGAAAAACTTTCAGTCGTTACAATCCAATCCGAGCAGGGATTGAAAGATCGCTTGGGTGAGCTTTTGGATCGTCTTCGCCGTGAGGCAGATGGTCGGGATGGGATTGTGCGCATCGTCTTGGAAGGGCGTAGCGAGATTCATGAACGGCTGCGTAAGGGACGTGCCTTGCAAGATTTGATGGATGAGCTGCGAGAGGAAGAAGTGGAGCGGGGCTGCTTCGTGTGGATGGAGTCAATCGAAGATCGCACGGCTAGCGAGCTTGATTTGACAGCAGTTTTGGAAGAGAAGAGCTTTCTTGGGGATCTGTTAAGGTATGCAGCTGCATTGCAAAGTGATGAGCAATTGCTTGGAAGCTTCGCAGGCGAGGCGCTTGCTGCGCTGCAAGGGTTGCCACAATCTGCAGGGAATCCATCTGCGGCAACGCCAGAGCAATTGCGCGAATGGCTGCGAGCGGCAGAAGTATTAGCTGCAGATCTGCTTAGCGCGGATGGGGGGTGGCCAGGATGAGAATCATAGACATCCAAGTCGATGGTTTTGGCAGCTTACGAGATCGCAAGCTGCAGACGGATAGCCAGTTGGTCGTCTTCTATGGCGCCAACGAAGCGGGCAAGAGCACGCTCATGGGCTTCGTCCGCGCGGTGCTCTTCGGCTTTCCGACGCGAGCGAGTCGCTCGGAGCGCTACGAGCCGCTGGGCGGCGGCGCCCATGGGGGCGTCCTAACCCTGCTCGATGAGCATGGTCAACGCATCCGCGTCGAACGCTACGACGCGCCCGCCGCAGGCGGCAAACGAGCCTCTGCGGGGCTCGTGAAGGTCACGCTCGGCGATGGTACCACCGGCGGCGAAGAGCTGCTGAACACGCTGCTAGGCGGCCTATCGGCCGACCTCTATCGCAGCTTGTTCGCTTTTGGTTTAACCGAGCTGCAAGAGCTTCGCACCCTGCAGACAGACGAGCTCAGCGGCTATCTGTATAGCGCTGGGCTCGGAGTAAGCGGCTCGGCCATCATGGAGGCCGAGCGCAAGCTGACGGCGCAGGCCGACGGCCTGTACAGACCCCGTGGACGCAATCAGGAGATGAACCGTCTCCTGAAGGAGCTCGAGGGTCTGGAGCAGTCGCTGCGCCGCAGCCGTGACGGAGCAGCCGACTACGATCGGCTGCAGGATGAGCGACGTGCCGCGGAGGCGCGCGCTGCTGTCCTGGAGGGGCAGCAGGAGGCGCTGCGCGCGGAGCTGCACCGGCTCGGGCTGGCCGGCAAGGCGCGCAGCGGATGGCTCCGCTTGCGGCAGATCGGCCGCGAGCTGGAGGGACTGCCGGCGAGGCCGGGCTTCCCGGAGCAGGCCACGGCAAGACTTGAGGCGCTCGAGGCCGAGCAGGAGCGCCTGCAAGCGGAGCGCGACAAGCTGCAGCTGCGGCTGCAGAGCTTGCGCAGCGACCTAGCTGCGCTCCCGCTGGAACCAGGGGTGCTCGCGCATCAAGTCGAACTGAACCACTGGCTCGAACAAGCCGCTAGCTACGAGGAGCACAAACGCCAGATTGAGCAGCTTCAGGTCGAACTTGCGCACCAACGTACACATATAGACAGGCTGTTATCCAATCTGGATGTGCAATGGGACGAAACCGATGTCACCGCGTTTGCGGTCACGATTTCGCTTCGTGAACAAGTGCGTATCTATAAAGAAAATTTCCGTAATAGAATGGAAAATGAGCTGCGAATTCAGACCGAGCTGGAAAGCTTACAGGGGCAGATAACGCGCGGACAAGAGCTTGTAGCTAATTTGGCAGTAGCAAGCAGGGGCTTACAAGGGGGCATGGTGAGCGCTGGCTCTGACCCAATTTCCATTCTACAGAAGCTTGCTTCTGACTATGCACGGTGGCAACTCATAGGAAGTCAACTAGCACATCAGCAAGAACGTCTTGCGGAGCAGCAACAGTTCCTTCAAGGGCTCGAAGAAGCAGCCAAGGCAGGTAAAGCAAATGCTCGTAAATCGCGTCAACGCATGATGATGGTCGCAGGTCTGCTAGCTCTTATTATACCGTTAATTTTTGGCTGGCAAAACAATTGGATAGCGGCCTTATGCGCTTTCTTCATTTTCGCAGCTTCGGCTTGTTATATTAGGTTTTCGGGTCGTCAGGCTGATGCCGGCGGCAGAGCGTCACGTATTATGCCCCCTGCGATTGCTCAAGATCATCGCTTGGAGCAAGAACTTCAGCAGCTTGAACGCCGTTTACAGGATCAGATTCGTAATTTTCAGCTGCAGCTGCAGCATCAAGCAAGCCATCAAGAAGCCGCTGCTGCTACAGAATTTGCAAGCGTTGAGTCATTCCCATTTCCTACTGTGTCTCTTCAAGCGCTTCAGCCTCATCTTGATGCATGGTTTCGTGAAGCTGAAAAGAGTAAGCAGCAGTATAGTGAGCAGCTTCGTAAACTCGAGAAATGGAAAGATGCTCGAGAAAATTTGCGGACTCTTGAGCAGCAGTATGAGAAGCGCAGTCGATATGCGGAGGAAGTTCAATCGGAGACGAATCAGCTTCAAGCCGCATGGAAAGAATGGCTGCAAGACTTAGGGTTAGGCGTACATTTATCGACAGACGCGCTCTTAGAAACGATTCAGGTCATTGAGCAGGCACAAGAGGGGTTGCGTCAGCTTCACAAAATGGCATCCAAGTTAGACATGTTTAACGGAAACGTCCATACATTTGAACAAACGATAAGTGGGTTACTTAATTTGCCACCTTCCTACCACGATTATTTGTTCGCGTTGAAACGCTGGAAAGAGGCAGAGCATCGACAACTTGGACTCCTCGAAGACCAAAAGAAAAACGGGCAATTGCTTACAGAAGCGGAGCAAGCGCTCGTGCTAGTCGAGCAACATCAGGAGAGGGCACAGGCTCGTCTTCAACAGCTTCTAGAGGAAGCGGCTGCCGTAGACCGTGAACAGCTGCGGATTTTGGAACGGGAACAGATGGAGCGTAAAAAGCTTACTGACGAAGGACATGTGTTGGAATCTTCTCTGGAATCGTTGTTGAGCCGCTCCCTCATGGCGAGCTTTATGGAGCTGTTGGAATCGCAGGGGGAAGAAGATCTTGCCTTGCTAGCATCCTCTGTTCAAGACAAGTTAGCGAACTCAATCGCGCAGTCGAATGAATTAAGAGAAGTCATTGGGAAGCTTACGGGCCAAATCGAGAAGCTGGAGCAGGGGGCGGAAGCGGCGAATCAACGCTTGCAGGCGGAATCGATTCGTACGACGCTTTCTCAGCAAGTGAATCAGTATGCCGTGGCTTCGTTTGCGGCTCTTCTGTTGAAAAAAGCGCGTGATATCTATGAACAGGAGCGTCAGCCTGGCGTCCTGCTTCGTGCTTCGACGTATTTTGCAGAGATGACGAATGGGTCATTCGTGGCCGTCAAAGCACCATTTGGCGAGCAGCGATTACTTGCTGTAAGAGCGAACGGACAAACGGTCGATACGAATCAACTGAGTCGTGGAACAGCCGAGCAGCTCTACTTAGCCATGCGTTTTGCACTTGTAGAGGAGTATGCAGGGAAGGCGATTTTACCCTTGGTGTTGGATGATATTCTGGTGAATTTCGATGAGGAACGGATGGAAAGCTGTTTGCGCGTTCTTTCGGATTTAAGTACGCGTCACCAGGTGCTTCTATTTACTTGTCATGGACATGTACGTGATGCGGCGGCGAGAGTGATTCCTGGACACCTTTATATTCACCTATAGCAGTAACGGGACGGGAGGCAGTTAATGTGGAGTCAGGAAACGAGAAGAAGAAAGATCACCGGGAAATCTCCTATCAGGTTGGATGGAAAAAAGGAAAGATCCAGTGGAATGAGGGAGCGACGGACGCTCTTCGAGCGCACAGGGGAGATTCGGACGACGGAGCAACCGAAAGGAAGCGACTAAAGCTGATGTGGTTTCCAGCAATGAAGCTTCCCCAGGTGTTGTTAATGCCTCTGCTGTATACAATTCCTGTCATTAGCTTTGGCTGTACGTTACTACTCATCTATGGTTTGCGTCAGCGCTAGCTACAGAAAAACGAAGGGAGGGTACTAGAATGAACTTGTTTTTAGCTATAGTGGGTGCGGTCGTCGGTCTATTTGTGACAGGAGCCGGTATCTATACAGCATGGACGGTACACCAACTCTGGAGGCAGCAAGCTGCATCACCAAGGGCCGTCAGTCAGGCCTAGATTGCGGTTACGTATTTCTCCAGATGGACGATCATCGATTATTCCGTCGTTGGCTTATTTATTATTGGACTTTTACTAATGCTTGCAGAGCTTGTGGCAGTTGGACGAGATCATACGGAAATTGCCAATTTTCATTGGGCTTATTTGCTTACGGGTATTATTATGTCTGTCATGGGCATGCTGCTGTTGTTCATCCGATTGATTGTCGTTCTCAGTTTTTTACCCACCGATACACTACAGCGTACTTCTGCGATTACGCCAAATCATCAACACGAGCCAAACGACACTAATCACGCCAAATAACGGATATAAAGCGGATAGCAATGTTTTAAAGCCAATGTGACTGATGGCATAGCTGAGAAGTAAGATGGAGATCAGGAGCACTTTCGGAGGAAGCTTGATTCGTTGCTGGAGCTGCATGGATAACCCGTAGGCATCGCCGATAAAAGTGGTGAAAATTTCACCATAAATGACGAGCAAATAAGCAACTTGTGGGAGATAGCCTAGTTTGGTCATGATATTCCCCATGGGAATTTCAAATTGAGAGATACCTGGCATTTGTGCTGATAGGGCATAATGTGCAGCAAACAGAAGCAGTCCGATGCCTGCACCTCCAAGTAATCCCCCCCAATAGAGCACAGAACGATCGCGAATCGCTCCACCCATAGGAACTAGCACCGCTTGAGCCATTGCCAAGTTAAACGCTGTATAGAGAAATGGTGCAAACCAGATTTGAACAAGGTTATCATCGCTTGTGATGCGCAGCCAATTGCCAGACGCTGGCGAATGCCAGGTGTAGACGACGATGACGACGCTGAAAATCAGCATAATCGGAACAACGATGGAGTTAACGGTCATAATAGCTTTGATCCCGCGTGTCAAAATGACATAAGAAAGCACCAGTGTGACCACAAGGCCTGTCGTGTACGAGAGATGGAGCTGTTCTTCAAAAACAGTGCCTGCACCCGCTAACATGACAGTCGTAATACCAAAGAGTACGACCATCATAAATAAGCTGATCCATTTTCCGATTTTATCCCCAAAAAGCTCTTTATTCAAATCCTCATAGGAGGTTGCCTTCAGCTCATGTGCCATAAGCATAAGTTGAATGCCTATCCATATGAAGAACAACGTTGATAAGGCGATCGTTAGTGAAGCTAGCGAGCCATAGCGAGTGAAAAATTGAAGGATTTCCTGCCCGGATGCAAAACCAGCCCCAACGACGGTTCCGATGTAGGTGAAGGCGACACGGACAATCTGTGCACCATTTCGCATATATTGCCTCGCTTTCTTTCGTTTGATATAGTACAAGGTATGTTTGTGAACAAGCATGCATGACTGGAACTTGGGGCAAGCCATTGTGGATGCCTGTCTGCGTGGATCTGGCAGAGGAAGAAAAGCACGGGAGTGTGTTGATTTGTGAAGGAAGCTTTGTTTGATTTTATTGGTCAATTTGGCTATATCGCGCTCTATTTATTGATGTCTGCGGGTCTCTTAGGCCTACCTCTCCCAGACGAAACTTTGATGACTTTCGTCGGCTCCTTGACCGTAGCTGGAGGTCCTTTCGAATTCGGCACGACCTTACTCGTTACGTATGCAGGCACAATGACGGGCATGACGATTAGTTATCTGATCGGTCACCGTGTAGGTAAGCCTTTCCTTACGCGTTATGGCAAATGGGTTAAGCTGACCCCTAGCCGAATTGAACGGGCGGAGGGTTGGTTTAAGAAATACGGTTTGTGGACGGTATTTTTTGGCTATTTTGTTCCTGGTGTTCGTCATTTTACATGCTATTTGTCAGGCGTTAGCGGCGTGAAATTCTATAAATATATCCTGTATGCAGGTACTGGCGCACTGCTGTGGTGCGCGACGTTCTTGACACTAGGTCGATTTATCGGCAGTAATCTGGAAGGCTTGTTTCATTTGATCCATGCCTATCTCGGGGTTTCCTTATTCGTACTGGTCATACTTGCTGCAATAGGCGTGCTTGTCTACCTTCGGTTTCGGAAACACCACATTGTTGTGTTGAAGCGAAAACCCAAAAAAAGACCATGAGATTCAACCTTTACGGGTGAATTCATGGTCTTCTGTTTGTTATGACGTACTGGCATGCTTATTAGGAATTTGCAAAAAGCTTAATCGATTGAATCGTATTGTCATGAGGATCAATGTCGAGCTTGAGCAAGGTGCCCTGTGCTTTATAGGAAAGCACGTACGTTGAGTTGGCATCTGGCTTTCCAAGGATGTTGATCGCATCTTGTACGCTCTGGCCCAAACGTAAACCGTGCAGGCCTGGGTCAATGTCAACGGAGTGTACATCTACGAATTCCAGCGTTCCTTTGCTATTGAAACCAACCGAGAAATCGGTGAAATCGTAGACCTCAATGTTGTCTTCTTCCATAACGAACTGTTTCTTCACTTTGCCAAAACGTTCGAGTACTGCGGCTTTCGCTGTTCCAAGCTTTAATCCCATCAGGGTCGGCTTCTCTTGTCGGTACGCATCCTCAGCTTTAACCTTCGGTTTAGCGGTTGGCTTCGGACTTGTGAAGGCTTGCGATGGTGCAAGATCACCTTGATCCACTTTGGTAATACCGGCGACTTGTGCTTCATGTTTCGTGCTATCATCTACCGCAGGTGTAGGTGTTGGTACCGCAACTACGATGGAAGGCGCAGGCTCCTGCTGGACCTGGTTTGGTGTATACGTTGTTACGTTTATAGTAGCCTTTGGAGCAGGAGCAGATGATTCTTGGCATCCAGCTACCAAGAATGATGCAATTGCAACAGGCAAGCAGCCTACGAGGAGGGGTCTAATCAGGTTGTTCATTGCCATCTTTCCTTTCCTCCGAGGAGTAATTGAAGTAAAAAATATAAGTAAGATTAATGATACTGTTTTATCAAATGTTTTCAATGCATCTTCATGCCCAAATGTGAGCAATTCTAGAACGAATTCCAGTTGATTGAAATTCTTCTCTATATATAGACACTTCAGACGCCCAAAAAGTTTCAGTGTTTTTGTTATTTTCTAAATGGACTTGAAACAGGCAGGAGCAATATGGTAACTTACTCATAATAGAACAGCTATAGGGGGCCGATTTCATGGAGTTATTAAAACAGCGGATCTTAGAGGTCGGCGTCGTTGCTTCAGATCAAGTACTGAAACTTGATGTTATTTTGAATCACCAGGTAGATCCTGTTCTCATTATGGAGATGGGGAAAGAATTTGCAAGATTGTTTAGAGAAACGAAGCCAGACAAAGTGTTAACAGTGGAATCTTCCGGTATTCCTATTGCGTATACGACAGCCTTACAGCTTGGTGTTCCCATGGTATTCGCACGTCGTAAGAAGACGTTGACGATGGATCAAGATACGTATAGCGAACGTGTGCCATCCTTTACCAAAGGGATTGTTACCGATATTATGGTGTCCTCGCATTTGCTTAGCAAAGGGGAACGTATCTTACTGATTGATGATTTCATTGCCAATGGTGATGCAGCCCGCGGCTTAATCCGTATTGTGGAAAAAGCAGAAGCAGAGCTTGTAGGTGTCGGTATTGTTGTAGAGAAATCTTTTCAAAATGGCGGTAAATCCATCCGCGAACGCGGTATTCGTGTGGAGTCACTGGCGCGTATTGCCTCACTTGCGAATGGGCAGATCACTTTTGACTGATTTTACATGGAGTCAATGACTTCCCTGAATCCGATTTATCCTTTATAATGATTACAAGGTAAGAGAGGAGGCTGACATCTATGGGTATCGAAAATGGTTCCATTGACTATTTTATGACAAAGCTTGGGGAAGCAAAGACTCACTTTGAACGTGCGCTTGATTGTAAACATACAGAGTTTGATGATCTGTATCCGTATATGATTGAACACCCTCAATTTTTCTGGTATAAGCGCTATGTAGCCTGGTCCGAGTTGTTAACTATCGTGAAGCTTTGTACGGAGCTAACGATCGAGTGGGAGCAGCAGTTCTCTGTTGCACAAGCGGATTATATTAAGAAACGTGTGATGTCAAGCAAAGTCCTTGATTTCTGGTTTGAAACGAATGATTCGAAAGAGCATGTAAGCTAATAAATCCCATATAACCAAAAAGGCCAATGAATTCCAAATGGATTCTTGGCCTTTTTAAATTTAATTAAATGCCATTTTCTAAGACGTTCATGGTTTCGATATGTCTTTTCGTCTGTTCGGATCCTAATCTGTGCAGCGTCCGGTATACTTCTGTTAAGTAATAATCATACTCCTGATTCGTTTCATTTGAGTAGTATACTTTCCAAGGGAGCCAGGAGGTCGCATAGCTGCCTTGTGAAGAATTGTCGGTTTCTTCAAACAGCTCCTGCAGCTTGGCGATGTCATCTTCTGTTGCGGATATTTCAAATTCATAATCAAGTGCTGTGCTGTCTTCCAGTACTTCTCCCGTGCCTACATTGACGTAGTACGTTCTTTTCTCCAATGTGATGTCCTCCCTTACGGTAGGCATGTGGTTGCCTTTGCCTTGTCGCTTGTCTCGTCCTCGTTAAGTTATCCGAAGCGAAGCGGATTTATGTAAAGTTTCACCGAATCGCGAATTGGTGTATGCTTAGGTAGTAAAATTATTTTTCCTGAGAAATGATGGAGGTGCTATATAGATGATTTCGGAAGAACAATTGGATCAATATCGCGTAGATAGTACACTGCTGCGTGTCATTAGAGATGTAAGTCCTGCCAACGATGTGCGAGGTATTGTCGTTGCTTGGGATGATGAGACGGTACTCATTCGCAAAAAAAACCGTAGAGTGGTCAAGCTTGCTCGCGGGTACGTGTACCAACCTTATGAAAGTGAAAGGCCGCCAGCGTTCATGCTGCCTCAGGAAACGATAGCGCCGGATGATCTATCCGATGATGCAGAGTAAGGGCGCATCCGCAGGCAGCTTAATTGCAGGTGTTTGGATGAAGCTGGTGCCGTCACGACAAGGACAGTATCTGCAGATTTCAAGCAAAAACCCACTGCGAACACTTAACTCTTCCCCTTGGGGTAGCGGATTTGGTCATCATCGGATTTTGATGAATCGACAAGTGGACAAGACATATAATGAAGTTGACCCATTGGTGGAGATGGAGGCTTTCATTGCTCGGGAAGGATTGGATCCTCAAGATACAGCCGGCATGCTTACCGCGGCATGGGTGAAGGATGTTGGTTATCGCGAGTTAGCTTGTCCGCCGGAAGCCGAGAACAGAGAGCAGCCTGAAGGCGGGGTAAATGCGGAGGAATCGCTTCGTGTTGCCGCTTGGGTGACTGTCGGGTTGGGGAATAAAGCGCGAGCAGGTGCTTTTCTGCCAGCAACCTCGCTTTACCCTGGAACGATCAACACGATCGTTGTCATTGAGGGGACTTTAACGGACGCCGCTATGGTCAATGCGGTCATTACCGCAACTGAAGCCAAAGCTGCCGCGCTCCAAGCGTTGAACATTAGAATTGATGGTCAGATAGCCACAGGAACGTCGACAGATGCGGTGTTGATTGCCGCAACTGACAGAGGAACGACGTATCGCTACGCAGGTACAGCGACAACACTCGGTTACCTGATAGGCAGAACGGTTTATGAAGCCATTATGGCTTCTGGACAGCAGTATGAACTTGAAATGAGCAAACGCGCTGCACATTCGAAAGGATGAGCGGGGCGTTTTTTTGTTGGGGGAAGCAAAAACTGCAGCGAATGTTAACTGAGCCTGTAAAAACGGTAGTCTCAGCATCAATTCAACCCCATACCAAAAAAACTCCCGCCCCCAAGGGCGAGAGGTCAACTTTACGTCTTACGGAATACCCCGTAAGCCAGTCCCACAGATAACGCGTCGATGTCAGAGATATCTTCATCCTCACTTTTGTAGTTCGGATCATGAACGATCGCCTGTGCTTCACCTTCGGTTAGATGCCGCTGATTACCGGTGTATTTCGGCTCCAGCTCTTCGATTTCTTTCTTATTCATAGGTCATGCCTCCTTTGAGATTAGAGTTAGGAACGAGCAGGGGAATTATACACACGTGCAAAAGTTTCATTGACGAGCTTTCGAGTCACATGGTATATTATTTTTTGTAACGCGATCATGGCGGAATTGGCAGACGCGCACGGTTCAGGTCCGTGTGGGCTTACCCCCGTGGAGGTTCGAGTCCTCTTGATCGCATCCTTGAAACACCCTATTCTAACCTCTCAGAATAGGGTGTTTCTTTGTCAAACCGCTGCCCTGTAGCGATTTTCATGAAATACAAGTATAATACATAGGATAGATTGTACAATTTCTTTTAACTAAAGGAGCTGAATTTTCATGGATAGAACAGTTACGATATCACAATCCGGCAGCTTTGCTCATGTGCTTCAAACGTTTGCCATATCCCTCTTGGTTTCATTCCTTGGAACTTTGATTGGAGCGATGGTTGTACCAGAATCCATGATTATGCTCTTCATCATTGCAGAGGTCGTCATGCTGGTAGCCGCTATCGTCATTCGAATTCGCGGCAAACATATCGGCTACGGATTTCTCTACGCGTTTACAGCGATTTCTGGCGTAACGCTATATCCTGTCATCATGGCTTACGGCGGAATGCTTGGGGCTAATGTAGTTTCGGGTGCGTTTTTTGCAACGGCAGCGATTTTCGGTTCATTGGCCTTCTACGCACACCGTTCCCAAAGCGATTTTAGCTTCCTAGGCGGTTTCTTGTTTGCAGGAACGATTGGGCTTGTGCTGATGAGTGTGCTAGACTTGTTCCTACATTTCGGTTCCATGATGAATTTGGTATGGTCGATGATCGGGATTCTCATCTTCAGCGGTTGGGTCCTGTATGATGTCGCGCAGTATCGCAACGGTGTCGCATCGGAAGCAGTTCCGCTCGCTGCATTGAATATTTACCTTGATTTTATTAACTTATTCCTATACATTTTGCGCTTCATCGCTTCGATTGCGGGAATTAACAGAAACTAATTATGCGGTCTACAATAAAAAAGCACGATGGCTCCGAACCACGAGTATGTGGGGGAGTTCATCGTGCTTTTTTGCGAGCAGGCTAGGGCTTGCTTGGCAGCTGTTTCGTATGAAAAAAAGGAATATCTCCTCGAAAGCTTCGATTGATTTCCAGAAGAGTATGGAGTAATTGAGTGAGATCAGCGTGGTTCATTCGGATAGTGACTATTCCATTCGTTTCATCGTTTTTTACTTGTAGCTCAAGCTTAAGATTAGCTTCATCCATATAAATATCATACTGCTCTGTTTGTAGCATTAGTTCCCACATTCAAACCAACACCTCTTTCTCTCTCTAGTTAGTCTAGCATATGCTTGGTCAACGTGATTAGAAGTGGATGTCGTGAACAGAACAAACGCTTTTTATGGAAATTAGCACGATTTCAGCTCATGCCTCATACAATTTAATGATCCTAATTGAAAGAGGTGAGAAGACCTATGGCAACTTGTAGCACGTGGATGTATAGAGGGATTTCGCCTTCGGTATTCAGAGCATTACAACAAGTGGGCAGGAGGCAGGGTTTTGCCATACCTAACACCGCATCAGGCAAATTTAATATTTCAGTAGTCAGCATGAATGTTGGCTTTCAATATGCCTGGGATACGAATGCACAGACCTTGTTGTTGCAGTGCGATAATAAGCCAATGCTGTTAGGCTGCGGTACGATCAAATCTTTCGCTGATAAAATTATTGCGGAGAGTGGCGGAAGGCCAGGATGAAGGGCAATGTTTAAGCAGTTAGCCACCTGTCTTTACGAAGTTTAAAGCCTAATTTCTCTGGTTAGAATAAGGGTAAAAAGGCAGGTGGACGTATGGCAAAGAGCGATGATCTAGTGAAGTACATAACACAGCAAGTTGTCACTTATATCGACACGCCGAAGGAAGTTCGACAACAGGCCAAAGCGTCTATTAAAGAACAGCGTGAGGGTTGGCAAACCCGCTGGTTCGGGATGCTGCCATTAGCAGCGCGGATGTTGTTCGGGCGGACGAAATCGAGAAAATGAGGCATCCTTGAGTACCAATACAGTAGCAAAGAAAAAGTGGCTGACCCAGAAGTAGATTCTTCTACTTGAGGGTCAGCCACTTTTTTGAATGACAGACGACGGCCGAGCCGTGTCGAAAGGGAACGTAAGTGCGTTATTTTGATGAAATCGGCGGTTTTTGGCGAGAAGGGGAACGAGGATACGCTATTTATCCGATTTTCGTGTTTTATTGCATTTTTCGGTTAAATAAGGCACTAACGTTCCCCTTTGATGTATTTTTTGAGCGTTTAGCTGCAAATAGTGCATCCTGGTTCCCTTTCCTTAAGGATAAATCTCCCCTTGCCCGAGAGAGGCGTCTAATAGCACATAACGAGGGCCTTCATGTTCCAAGACAAGATAGTTATCCCCATGTAGCCATTGTTGATAACCTAGAACAGCTAAAGGCATGGTGACCAGGCCGTTATAGAGCTCAATGACATAGGTGAGATTGCCTTGCTGCTCCAGCGCAACCTGAAGCTCAGGCAACGATGTAACAGGCAGCGGTGTTTCTTCAATCCATGGAAGTCGCTCATACGGATCGAACGCTGGACGTATAAAGGTTTGAGAGCCCTGTGATAAATCCGTTGCCATCACCAGATCATTTGTGATTCGTGGCGTCGGATCCTCTGTGAGGGGAAGCAATTCCCCCGATTTGGCATCGAGATAATAGGTGTCGTCAGCGAGTTTTATTTTCCAAACCGAAGTAAGGGTATTCATATATAAGCGGTCTTCAATGATCGTTTCATTTTGCACAAAATCGTCGTATAAGGTAGTAGAAGGAATGAGTTCCTGTTGTATCAAAGAGCGATACAACGTGCCCAAGCTGAATAGCGGGGATTTGCCTGTCCCATATTCGGTCAAACGGTAACCGCCGCTTTCTGTGGCATGAACAATCATATAGCCGACCTCTTGCCCCTGATCCGATAGGATGATCACCCATCCATGTGTGCCAGGACCGAGCGGATAGCTGTTCCATTTCGCTTGCTGCCAATCTTCAAAGCCTTTTTCCTTCGCCAGTGTGGATTGCCACGTTTTGATCGTTGAACCGAAAGAATTTTTGCTAGTTAACTCAGGAGCGGGGGATGCTGCTTTATTTGGTTCTTGAACGTGGGTAAGGCTTGTCCCTACTAAGTTGTCAACTGCTGAGGTGTGTAAGGGCATGAAGCCAATACTGCACAAGATTAAACAAGTGGCTGTCCAAGTGGTCCACGGCTTCATCTTCGTTCACCTGCCTCTCGCTAACCTACTAGTGTATGTGACTATTGTAATGCGTATGCTTTAAAAAGAATGTTAGAACCTGTTGCGTGTTATTTGCGAAGTTTTAGCGACTTGCGTCAGTTTCTGGATGATAATCGACTCGCATTTAAATGAAACAAACCGCCATTAATGACAGAAACGGCGATCCGCGGTTTATGCTGCCAATCGATTTCTTCCAGTCGATTCCGACATTGAATTTCGATTTCGTCTCTTTTGTCGGGTTCTGCTGCGAGTAAAAGAGCGTTGTAATAGCCTTCCACACGATCGATTTCACTGCGGTGCTGTGCGTTCGCTTCATCAGCCCATCGATGGTCGTAGGTACTAATTTTGCGCTCTAACGTCATCTCAAGGGCGTTGATCGCCTTCGGTATAGAAATCGTGTCTGGTAAAATGTGACTATTCGCAGGAAGCTTCGGAGAGAGACTTTTCGTTAACATATGCTTATGAAAATGTTCGCGAATTTCCCCGCTATTAAGCTGAATCGCAAGGGAATGAATTTCTGTTCGCTTACGATCACAGAGAAGCTCAACCTTGTAGTTCACACAGAGCCACGTATTATAGACGAGGGAAGCATGAAACGTCGCCCCCGTCGGGAAGGGCTCTTCGAATAAATGGATGAACCGTCCTCGTTCGCGCACGATGCCAAAGATCTGGTCAAGTCGTCGGCTGCCGAAGGTGACTTCATCTTGCGGAACTCGCGTAGTGATCGTCGTCGGAACAAAGCCGAAATAGCGGCCGAGAATGCTATCCGACGCCCCATCAGGCTGGTTGGTAGGCTGGGCACCCCCTGGTCCGTAGCCCGTGGTGGCAGGACTTTTGACAGCTGTAACGGCCGCTTTGTGCTTCGCTTCCAGCTTCATTTGCTCGGGGTCGAAAATGAATTTATAGGTCATCGTCTCAGCAGCCGTCCCGGTACGCTCTATAAAGCTCCAATAGTATGGACGACCTGTCATTTCTCGATCGGCTTCGGGGGAGAGCTTAGCCGTGACATAGGCTGGCGTTTTCTCCAGAATCGTACAGTCATAGGCTTCGAGAAAACGCATGACGAACGTGTGAATGTTTCGTTTATTCATGGTCTTACCTCCACACTATGCGATCCGCCTACCGCATCAAGGATACCCTGAAACTGTGCGCCATACTGCGGATTTTGTTCGATTTCTTGCTTCACTTCGCTGAAGGAATGTCCGAGCTCGTCGATTTTGCGGCGAATGTCTTCGCCAGAACCTGCTTCCATGACCATGCGGAAAAGGGACGTTTCGAGCGAGCCTCGTTTCTCGATTTTCTCCAAAATCGTATCTAACTGCCCGATGACCAATTCGAACATATTGATTTTCTCATGCAATAACGAGAGGATATGTTCTTCAATGGTATTCCTTGTGGATAAGTTGTAAATGTTGACATCATGCGTTTGCCCGAGGCGATGAACACGGCCGATCCGTTGTTCCACGCGCATAGGGTTCCACGGAAGATCGAAGTTGATCATGTTGTGGCAAAATTGGAGATTAATCCCTTCGCCACCCGCCTCGGTTGCAATAAGCACTTGAACGCGATTGCGGAAAAGATCCATCATCCAATCTTTTTTGCCGCGATTCATGCCTCCGCGATAGGGGACGGCGGTTATCTTACGTTCTTTGAGGTAGTTCAATAAATATTCTTGGGAAGCCCGATACTCGGTGAAAATAATCACTTTATCGTTGATGTCTTGAATGAGCCTCATGGTGGTTTCCGCTTTGCTATTCGACTTGATGCTGCGAATAAGCTCGACGAGCTCCCATATTTTGGGCCGTACTGGCGAGTCTTCGGCTGTCTTTTTAAATAAATTCACCAACGTAATGAACACAGCGTCCCGTGAGCTGCATACCTCGCGCTGGAGAGTAATCATAGAAAGCATGGAGCTGAGATCGCCGCCACTCTCGGAATAGCGAGTTCGCACAAAATTCGTAACCCCATCATAGAGCGCTTGCTCATCATCCGAAAGCGTGAGGGGAATATTTCGCACAATCCGCTTCGTATAATGAACACCCCCGTCTCCGCGACGGTTACGGATCATCACTTTGGAGAGCTCCTGCTGCAGTTGAATTTCATTCTTCGGTGTACGCTTGCCAACAACAAAGTTGCTCTTGAAGCTGTTCTGACCGCCAAGCTGGCCTGGCTTCAGCAAGGTAATCAGGTTGTAGAGCTCTTTGAGATCGTTCTGCACAGGCGTAGCTGTGAGGAGTAAGCAGTATTTTTTGCGCAGCTCGTTGACGAAGGTGTAGTTGGTCGTTTTTTTGTTCTTGAGCTTGTGCGCTTCATCGACGATGAGCATATCGTATTCAAGTCCCATCACAATGTCGCGATGCGGATCTCTTTTGGCCGTGTCCATCGAGGCTACGATAATGTCAGCTTGCTGCCACATGTAGGCCTTTTTATGCGCAACGGCAGGGATGCCGAATTTGGTATTCAATTCCCGAACCCATTGCAGCACAAGGGAAGCGGGTACAAGGATGAGTGTTTTGCGGACAAGTCCGCGGATCATGTATTCTTTTAAAATTAAACCGGCTTCAATCGTTTTCCCAAGTCCAACTTCATCGGCCAAAATGGCACGTCCACGCATCTCATTTAGAACTCGCTTCGCTGTATCAATCTGATGCGCCATAGGCTCAAGTGTCCCAAGATGTGCGAGGCATTGCATATCATCAAACGTAGAAATAAGCCCCGACTCTTCCGATTCGTAGGCAAGCTGGTATAAGGTCCAGTCGTCCCAAGGACCTCCTCCACGTACACGATTGTCCAGCTCGGTAAACCAGTCCCTCTCAAAATGCATATCCAGCTGTTTATGAATGGGGCGAATGTTCTCTTGCTGATCATGTTGACGCATGGCTGTGCCCTCCTAAACGTTCTGATTGTGCTCCAACCCTCGCAAACGTCGAATACATGTTAGTATGTCCAGAGTAGAATCTTTCATAACTTTTCCCATGTAAGAGTTTTACTGCACGGTAGAGCTCTGAGGTCGTAACGAGTGGGCGGAGTATGATATGATAGAAGTTGATTTTGGGGAAAAGGTATCGCGGTTTAGGAAAGGATGACGAATTGAGATGACAGCATGGCGATTTATACATACAGGAGATCGTTCTCCTGCTGAAAATATGGCTTTGGATGAAGCGATTCTAACCGCTCATAGTGAAGGCAAAGTTCCTCCGACGGTGCGTTTCTATGGATGGAATCCAGCCACCTTATCGATTGGTTATTTTCAAAAGGCAGCAGAAGTGGATCAGGAAGCTGTCGCGAACGAGGGGATCGGCTTTGTTAGACGTCCAACGGGCGGAAGAGCCGTTCTTCATGATAAAGAACTGACGTACAGCATCATTGTGGCAGAAGATTATCCAGGCATTCCGCGTAATGTGACGGAAGCTTATCGCGTGCTGAGTGAGGGGCTATTGCAAGGTTTTCGTGCACTTGGTCTTGAAGCGGAAATGGTGCAGCTAGCTAGTGACGAAGAGAAGGAGAAATATGCATCCGCTGGTTCTGCGGCTTGCTTCGATTCGCCTTCGTGGTACGAGCTGGTGGTGGAAGGGCGCAAAGTGGCAGGCAGCGCACAGGTTCGGCAGAAAAACGTCGTGCTGCAGCACGGCTCCATCCTGCTCGATATGGATACGGATCAGTTATTTCGGATGCTGCGCTTTTCCAATGAGAAGGTAGCGGATCGGATGAAACAGAGCTTCTTGAAGAAAGCTGTGGCGATTAATGAATTGCTGCGCGCACAAGGGAAAAAGGAAGTAACGCTGGTTGAGGTTGAGGAAGCGTTTCGACGCGAAATCGCAAGAGGGCTTGGCGTTGAACTCGTGGAGGCATCGTTGACGGACTATGAGATTGAACTTACGGAGCGTCTTGTCCATGAGAAATATGGAACGGATGAGTGGAATTTGCGTCGTTAATCAAAAAAATTAATATAGTAACATTGACCACGTATTATAAAGAAAGAGGGCAGTCCAGGAAGCCGTGAAAGATGGCTTGGGGCTGCCCTTTGTGTTTGTTTAAAAGATTGTACCGGATGTTGTTTAACCAAGCACCACACGGTCATCCGATAGCTTGTTGCCGCTGATGTGCTCAAACTCACCGAGCAACTGTTCCACTGTGAGGTCTTTCTTCCGTTCCTCACTCACATCCAGAATGATGCGGCCTTTATCCATCATGATCAGGCGATTGCCTAGACGAATCGCTTGTTCCATATTGTGCGTGACCATGAGCGTGGTCAGCTTCATTTCACGTACGATTTCCTCGGTCAATCGTGTGATGAGTTCAGCACGCGCGGGATCCAAGGCGGCGGTATGCTCATCAAGCAGCAGAATCTGCGGCTTGGTGAACGTTGCCATTAGCAAGCTGAGGGCTTGACGCTCTCCACCGGAGAGCATACCAACTTTCGCGCGAAGACGTCCCTCCAGGCCGATGCCCAGGCGCTGCAGCTGTTCTAGGAACAGCGCGCGCTTACGCGCGGTGACGCCAAAGCTCAGCCCGCGCTTCTTGCCGCGGGCATAAGCCATGGCGAGATTCTCCTCGATGGTCATTCGAGGAGCGGTCCCCGCCATGGGGTCTTGAAAGACGCGGCCGATCCAGCGGCTGCGCTCGTATTCCGGCAGGTGGTGGATAACTTCGCCGCCGATACGCACTTCGCCCGCATCCGGCGTCATAACGCCAGAAATGATGTTCATCAGCGTCGATTTACCGGCGCCGTTACTGCCAATGACCGTGACGAAGTCGCCGGGCTTCAGGTTTAAGTTAATGCCGATAAGTGCGATTTTCTCATCCGCAGAAGCGGGGTTAAAAAGCTTGGAAACATGCGAGAGCTGCAGCATTATCGCTCACCTCCATTGTTCATTTGCATCGCGCGAGCGATGAGCTCAGCCGAACGTCGCTTCGCGGTCGCTTTTTGCTTAATCGCTCGCTGCACCGAAGGTAGAACGAGCGCGATAATCACGATGATCGCGGTAATTAACTTCAAGTCGGATGCTTTGAGCCACTCGACTCTGAGCGCCAATGCGACAACAATCCGGTATACGATCGAACCGAGTACAGCAGCCAAGGTTGCTTGGAAAACCGACCGAGCACCAAAAATGGCTTCCCCAATAATAACGGAAGCTAGTCCAACGACGATCATCCCGATGCCCATCGAGATGTCTGTGAAGCCCGATTGCTGCGCGATGAGTGCGCCAGATAGCGCCACTAACCCATTCGATAAGCTCAAGCCTAGTATGGTTGTTTTGTCTGTATTTGCACCAAAACTGCGAATCATTCGTGCATTGTCCCCTGTCGCTCGCAGGGAAAGCCCAAGATCGGTATGAAGGAACGCATCGAGCAGTAATTTGAATACAATCACAATAATGAGCACGACCACAATTGGCGACATCGAGGTGAACAAAGTATCTGCTCCGAGAAGCGAAATGTTCGGTTTGCCCATGATGCGCATATTAATCGAATACAGGGCAATCATCATGAGTATCCCTGACAGAAGCCCATTAATTTTTCCCTTCGTATGAAGCAGTCCCGTACAAGCTCCAGCCACAAGCCCACCTGCAAAAGCGGCTAAACAAGCTAGCCATGGCGAGTAGCCATGAGCAATCAGAATCGCTGCAATGGCACCGCCTGTTGTAAAGCTTCCATCGACCGTTAAATCGGGGAAATCGAGAATACGAAACGTAATATAAACACCTAGCGCCATCAACGCATAGAGAAGACCTAGCTCGATGGCACCACTGATTGAATCCATCATCATTATTTTCCTCCTTACTTTGAAAAAAAGAGGCGAACGAAAGTGACGTTCACCCCTTTTTGTGTCTTTCATTGTTACTGAATGATGTTTTTCTCTTTATCCTTTACAGCAGCTTTCATCGCATCCGTTACTTCGATGCCTTGTGCATTGGCAGCTTTCAGGTTGAGGATTAGATCCATTTTGTCAGGCACGGTTACTTTCATATCCGCTGGTTTTTTACCATTCTTGAGAATATCGACAGCCATTTGGCCGACTTGGTAGCCGTGATCATAGTATTTGAAGCCAACCGTTGCGAAAGCTCCTTTTTCCACGGTATCGCGATCACTGGAGAAGAAAGGGATTTTCTTTTCGTTTGCGACTTGAATGATCCCATCCACACCGCTAACAACTGTGTTATCAAGCGTAATCAAGAAAGCATCTGCTCGGCCAACAAGGGATTGGGCAGCTTGTTTCACTTCAGACGTATTCGTTATAGGTGCTTTAACGAGCTTAATGCCATGTTTGGATAAAGATTCTTCGGCATTTTTGGCCATAATAACAGCATTTGGTTCGCCTTCATTGATGACAAGGCCAACTGTCTTTACCTTTGGCATGTTTGCAGCAACGAAATCCATTAATTGGGCAACGGCCATTGGATTCGTGTCCGAAGCTCCGGATACGTTACCACCTGGCTTGTCCAAATTACTCACGATTTTGGCTGCAAGCGGGTCAGTAACAGCTGCGAAAAGAATCGGAGCCTTCTTCACTTGCTGTACGATGGCTTGTGCGGATGGGGTTGCAATTCCAAGCACGAGATCGTTGTCAGCGGAAGCTATTTTTTGGGCGATGGATAAGTTGTTGGGCTGATCGCCTTGTGCGTTGTTGTAATCAATCTTTAAGTTCGTACCTTCAACGATACCAGCATCTTTTAGCGCTGCCAAAAAGCCTTGACGTGTGGCATCCAAAGACGGATGTTCTACAATTTGCGAAATGGCGATCTTGTAAGTCTTTGCTGCGGCTGCCGTAGCTGCCGGAGTTGCTGAAGCTGTACCGCCTGCCGCAGGAGTTGGATCAGCCTTCTGACCACAACCTGCTACGACCATAAGTGCTGCTGATAATACGAATGATACGAGTGCTTTCTTTTTCAAATTTAATACCCCTCTCGTGAATCCTAGTTGTTGCTTGGACGCATTGCCCGCCCACCACGTTAACGCTTTTGCTTGGCAAAGTGTGTGGGTGCGGAATATCCAAGGTCTTATATAATTAACCATAGTTTAATTGGCTCTTGGGTTTCCGTCAATTGTTTTATCCACATTTGTGTGTTTTTTGTAAACATGTGTCGGCAATAGCTGTGGGCTAGAAAGAGGGCATCCTAGAAGCCATGTTAGATGACTGTGGCTGCCCATTTGAAATTGAAAGTTTGGTAGTGTGATCCCTCTAGTTGAGAAAGGTCCTTTCGAATTCAGCTTGGAGCTGCTGGGTGATCGTCCCAGGTATACCTGTTCCGATTGCTTGTCCGTCGATTTGTAGAATTGGTGTGATTTCCACTGTCGTACCTGTGATAAAGGCTTCGTCCGCTTGCAAGAGCTGCTCCGTGCTGAAAGCTTCTTCTTTGACGGTGATTTCGAGTGCTTGTGCCAAACGTAACACGACAGCACGTGTAATGCCATGCAGAATCAGATGATTCGCTGGATGCGTATACAGGATCTTATCTTTGACCATCATCACATTCGATGCGCTGCACTCTGTTACCGTGCCTTCGCGATGCAGAACGACTTCTTGCACACCATGATCAAGAGCAGCTTGTTTTGCGAGCACATTTGGGAGCAAATTTAGGGTCTTGAGATCGCATCGTAGCCAACGAATATCGGGTTGAGTGATCGCTTTGATTCCGTTCTGGATCGTGGCTAGTGGGCGCTTCACTTCGGAGCAGTACGCTAGGAGAATTGGTTCAGCCTTGGCGGGGAAAGGATGCGCGCGAGGCGCCTCTCCACGGGTGATTTGCAAATAAACCGTGCCTTCGATGAGTTCATTTTGCTGAATGAGCTTTCCCAGAATGTCAATGATTTCATCATTGTTGTACGGTAATTGTAAGCGTACTTCGCTCGCTGTACGTTCGAGCCTTTCCATATGGGCCGCGCCCTCATAAATGTGTCCATTGTAAACGCGAAATACTTCGTAAATGCCGTCACCGAAATAATAGCCGCGATCATCAGGTGAAATCTGAATGTCTTTTTTATGTACGAAATCATTTTTATAAAAATACATGTCGATGCGCTCCTAATAAAAATATTTTATGGAACATATGTTCTAAAAAATACTCTGATGTGGTATCCTACTTATAGGTTATCAAAGGAAGAGAGATGCGTCAAAGCTAGTAAATCTGCGGATAGAGTGAATTTGGTTCTTTTGCCAATGGCTCAACCATATGTTGTGTAGTATAATAAGTTGGCAATACCATATATTGAGAATTATTGGCTACAAACTCTTGTAGCTACTATCTTAATTGCAGCTGAATATGCAGTCTATTGGGAGGCTTAAGGCATGGGGAATGTTTATGAGAGCAAGAAGCTTACGGGACTAAGTGAGAAAATATTTTTGGATCGATACGCGTTGAAGAATGCGGACACGAGTCATGCAAAGGTAGGAGACACGGTCCTTGTCCTGACAAAAGATGATCCGAAATTCCCAGCCAAAGAGGTTGGCGAAATTATTAGTCGTGAAGGAAATATCGTGAAGGTTCGAACGCGCAGTGGGGAAACCGTTGAATCTGCCGTTGAGAAACTTACTTTAAATATGGAGAAAACACCGGAAGAAATGTGGGACCGCTTGGCAGGTGCTATGGCATCTGTAGAGAAGACAGCGGAAAAGCGTCAAGAATGGACGGAGAAATTCAAATACATTCTGAACGATTGGAAGCTTGTACCAGGGGGACGTATTGCAGCTGGCGCGGATGCAAGTGATGAATTAACGCTATTTAACTGCTACGTTATTCCTTCGCCCAAAGATAGTCGTGGTGGAATAATGAGTACACTGACCGAAATGACTGAGATTATGTCACGCGGCGGTGGCGTTGGGATCAACTTGTCTTCCCTTCGTCCAAGACGCTCTGTTGTGAAGGGAGTTAACGGTTCTTCAAGCGGTGCTGTTTCATGGGGCGGACTTTTTAGCTACACAACGGGACTGATCGAGCAAGGTGGGAGTCGTCGCGGGGCGTTGATGCTCATGATCAATGATTGGCATCCGGATTTGGAGGATTTCATTACGGTGAAGTCTACCATGGGGCAAATTACGAACGCGAACTTGTCCGTGTGCGTTAGCAACGGCTTTATGAAAGCTGTGAAGGAAGATTTGGAGTGGGAACTTGTTTTCCCTGATACGACCGATCCTGAGTACAATGAATTGTGGGACGGCAATTTAGATGCATGGAAAAAGCTAGGCAAGGCTGTTAAGCCTTATCGCACTGTTCGTGCGCGGGATGTTTGGCATTCCATTATTGAGTCGGCTTGGAAATCGGCGGAGCCAGGCGTTGTATTCTTGGAATATTACAATCAAATGTCCAACAGTTGGTACTTTAACCCGATTATTTGTACGAATCCATGTGGGGAGCAGGGGCTTCCGGCTTGGGGCGTTTGTAACTTGTCTGCGATTAATCTTTCTAAGTTCTATGATGCGGAGAACCATGATGTTGATTGGGAAGAATTAGCTACAGTCGTGCGCTATTCGACGCGTTTCCTTGATAATGTCATTGATAAAACGCCATATCATTTTGAAGAAAATCGTGCGAATCAGCATAATGAACGTCGTGTAGGACTAGGAACAATGGGTCTGGCCGAGCTTATGATCCTTTTGAAAATTCGCTACGGCAGCCCGGAATCGTTGGTGTTCTTGGACAAGATTTATGGCTTCATGGCGAAAGAAGCTTACTTGGCTTCAGCTGAGATTGCTGGTGAGAAAGGATCCTTCCAAGCCTTCATCGAAGATAAGTTTATGGAGAGCGGCTTTATGAAGAAGATGACCAGCGTCTATCCAGAGGTTGGTGAAGCGATTCGTCAGCATGGGATGCGTAACGTTACCGTTATTACCCAAGCGCCAACGGGAAGTACGGGTACGATGGTTGGTACTTCTACGGGAATCGAGCCTTACTTCGCCTTCGAATACTATCGTCAGAGCCGTCTAGGCTTCGATAAACAGTATGTGCCGATTGCGCAGAATTGGAAGGATGCGAATCCAGATCAAGATTTACCGGATTACTTCGTTACTTCCATGAGCTTATCCGCTGAAGATCATATTCGTGCACAAGCTGCGATACAAACGTGGGTGGATAGCTCGATTTCGAAGACAGCTAATTGTCCAGCCGACTTCACGGTTGAAGAAACCAAACGACTCTATGAATTGGCCTATGATCTGGGTTGTAAAGGTGTGACGATCTATCGCGATGGCAGTCGTGATGTACAAGTATTGAGCACGAGTTCAGATAAGAAGGATGAGAAGCCGGAGGTAAAAGAGGTACAGCCTGAAGTTGCTCCAGTAGCTGTCGCGGCGGAGGCTGTTGCGGAAACAGAGAGCTTATCTCACTTGTCTGGCAAGCTCGCAGTGAACGTGGATGCTAAGACTGAGCAAGTCTTTGATAAACAATACAAGCGCCGTCCGCAAATTCTGCGTGGCGCTACCTATAAAGTGAATACCCCATTCGGTATGGCGTATATCACCATTAATGATATGAACGGAACACCGAGCGAGATTTTCCTTAACGTAGGAAAAGCGGGATCTGACGTGTTCGCGATGTCCGAAGCACTCGGCCGCGTATGCTCCTTGTTCTTGCGGTATGGCGATCACGGTGACAAAGTGAAGCTGCTCGTGAAGCACTTGAAAGGCATTGGCGGCTCTGGCGCCATTGGTTTCGGCAACAACCGCGTCGAGTCGATCGCGGACGCGGTTGCCAAAGCGCTCGAGCAGCACGACGAAGTGATGAGCGAGCCAGACGACGCGCGGAACTACGTGACCGCGACGAGTGAGGTGCTTGAGGCAGCGCCGGCGGCAGCCGCGGCTAGTTCTCACGGGCACGCAGCTCCGAGCGCGACGACTGTCGCGTCTAAGGACCTGTGCCCGTCGTGCGGTTCCGCTTCGCTAGTGAACAGCGAAGGGTGTAAGAATTGCGTCAACTGCGGCTACAGCAGATGTTCGTAGGTAAGAGCCAGGGCGGGGTGCCCTGGTTTTTTT
The DNA here is from genome assembly GCF_059691975.1 of Paenibacillus sp. J22FR5. Lineage (NCBI taxonomy): Bacteria > Bacillati > Bacillota > Bacilli > Caryophanales > Paenibacillaceae > Paenibacillus > Paenibacillus sp. J22FR5. The sequence continues at coordinate 496,278 of NZ_JCAUAN010000001.1, forward strand.
TTGTGAGTTGTAACTTGAAATGTCGGTGATTGGAATATGAAATGTCGTTGAGCTTGAACATAAATGACGTTGGCTCGTACCTTTATGGTATGGGCTTTTTTTATTTTTTATTCGAATTATCATGGCTTTATTGACTGTTAAAATCTCAGTAGTTAATGAGAGGGAATGGTTTATAAAAATTGAATATAGAATGTCACTTTTTCATTTTAAGTTGCTCCATCACCATTCTGAGTGGGGAGCATGCTGCTTTAGCAATCGATTCCAATAAAAGGAATTTGTCGATATATAGCGAATAAATACACATATGGCTTATCTGAGAATACACTGGTTTAGGTTGGTGGTAAATTTGAATTTCTTTCATAAACACACGACCAATTTATAGATATTTAGTAAGAATGTTTTATTGCAGTCGAAAAAGTATTTAATGAGGTGCGCGATGAAAGCGAAATTACTGTTCCATATAGGGAACTTCCTGATCTTAATAATTAAAATGGTAGAAAAGGTGCATATATTTGTTACATCCAAAAACAATACAAGCAATAACATATATGAATCCTTGGTACCAAGCGATAATGTTGATCCCGAAGGAAACTACTCCAAAGCATTAGATTGGTCTCTACAAAATAAAGAAATTAAAAATGTTGCATTATCAGGTCCTTATGGTTCAGGTAAAAGTAGTTTATTAAAAACCTTTGAAAAGAAAAATTCTAATAGGTATGATTTTTTGAATATTTCTTTATTAACAACGCAAGCAGAAAGATCTGATAATGAGGCAGTTGATACCTTAGAAAAAAGTATTTTGCAACAAATGTTCTACAAAGTAAAGGATGAAAAAATACCCTTTTCTCGTTTCAAAAGAATCAATAATGTAAAGGATGTATCGTTCTTTTATTGGCTGTTTACTTCTTCATTGTTCCTATTTTGTATGATTGAATTATTTAAAACAGGATTTTTAAAAAATTTATTAAGTAATACGTTTTTTGTTGTTGAAGTTACTAATCAGGGGTTGTATAAAAGTATTATTGTGGCATACTCAATAACTTTTTTATTAGTTTTTTTGTACCGTAGTTATAAAATGATATATAAAAATTTGAGGTTGAGTAAAATTACTCTTAAGAATACAACTTTAGAAGTAATGGCTGAAAAATCAGTCTTTTCCAAATATATTGATGAGATTTTATACTTTTTTGAAGCCACTAAATATAATGTAGTGTATTTTGAAGATTTAGATCGATTTAAAAATTTAGAGATATTCGAAAACTTGCGTGAACTCAATGCACTAATTAATAATTCTGAGAAGATAAGGAGAAAAGTAACTTTTATATATGCTATTAAAGATGACATGTTTGGTGAGAAAGATAAGTTAGAAACTAGCAGGAATAGAACTAAGTTTTTTGATTTTATTTTACCAGTAGTACCAATAATAAATTCTTCTAATTCCGGTGAAGTTTTGAAGAAGAAATTAGAGAACGAGAACATTGGACTTGGGATTACAGAAAGTTTTATAAGTGATATAACAATTTTTATTGATGATATGAGATTGTTAAAAAATATATTCAATGAATTCGTCCTATATAAAAGTAACTTGGGGAGTATTAATTTAATTCCTAATACTTTACTTGCCATGATTGTCTATAAAAATATCTATCCCTCAGACTTTGCAAAATTACAGTTTAACGAGGGGATGGTTTATAACATTTTTGAGAAGAAAAATGAACTTATTCAAAAGCGGATAAATGCCATAAATAACGATATTGAAGTTGTCGAGTTAAAAATCATTCGGGTTGAACATGAGAGCTTAAATTCAATTGAAGAATTAACAACTGCTTATGCAATCGCTATATTCGGTTATCACAACAATGTTACAGTTTATATGGACAATTCAAATTACAACAACGCTAGTCACGGATCCACGTTGTTTAATAATATTGAATCGGCTAGAAATATAAGAGTATCTCGAAACGGGAATACGAGTAATTATTCAAAAGAAGAAATGTTAACTGTATTCAATACAAGAGAAAACTTTTATTTGCGTCAAGAAGCTATAACGAATAAAATTGAAAATCGATTAAATGTTTTAAAAGTTGAATTGCAGCAGCTAAAGGAATTGAGAGAAGAAGTAAAGTTATGGTCTATGATTGACATAATTCAACAGAGTCCATTTGATGATATCTTCACGGAGGATATCGCTAGCGAAAAATTGCTAGTATTTTTACTAAGAAATGGTCATATTGATGAAACTTACCATCAATATATAACTTATTTTTATCCAGGTAGCCTATCAATTGAAGATATGCGGTTTATTATGAGTGTGAAAAATCAAGAAAGTTTGCCATCCAACTATAATTTGAATAAGGTACAACAAGTAATTGAGAGACTATATGCGAACGATTTTAAGAGACCAGAGATACTAAACATCAATCTTCTAAACTTTATTATCAACACTGCAAGTGAGTATACGCTGTTTCTTAAGTTGATAATGGCACAGCTGTCCGACGAAACAGAGAGCTCGACTCAATTTGTTGACATATTCAGAAAGAGCACAATACATAAGGAGAAGTTTATAGAAGAACTATGCAAAGAATGGACTGGAATTTGGAAGTTCGTCGATCTTAAGTCAATGTATCCAGAGGCAAAAAAGGAAGATTATTTGTTAGATATTTTATATTATGGTTCTATAGGAGACATACAACTACTGAACATTGATAATGTATTACTAAATTACATAGTAAACAAGGATAACTTTTTAGATTTGTTATTAGATGAATCAAAGCATGAAAAAGTTAACGAAATTATTTCTTCTCTGCAAATTAAATTTAAAGTTATTTCAAGTTCTACAGCAAATAATAAAGTGTTAAAACATATTTATTTAAATAACCATTATGAAATCAATAGGCAGAACATTGAGTTAATGCTGAGAATCTTTGGAAATCTACCAACAGAAACAGCTCATCATAATTACGATAGTATCTTGAAATCAAATTGTACTGAACTTATTGACTATGTAGAGGAAAACATTAATCAATATATTTCACATGTTTATTTGGCACAGATAATTATCTATGAGGATGAAACTGCATTAATGATCCTACTGAATAATAGCGGAATTACTTTTGAGTTAAAGCAAGGAATAGTACAAAAACAAGAGATGATGATAACAGATCTAATTTTAATTGAGGAAACTGAACTTTGGTCAGTTTTGCTCATGAACAATAGAATGTTACCAACGTGGGAAAATCTTATTAGATACCTTGAAAAGTACAAACTCGATGACGCGGCAATAGTCTATTTAAATCAGACTAATAACTGTGAGGAATTATCAAAAACTAAATTGACCAACTTAGAAAGTACTTCAGGCAAAGAACTAAAAGATATATCCGAGATGATTATTAATTCTAGAAATATTAGTTATGAATCTTTTAACATTATCTCAAAAAGCTTGCATAGATTTATCCACTATCCGCTAAATGAATTACCAATTCAAAGAATTCAATCCTTGATAAACAACAGAATTTTGGCTATATCACCGGAAAATTATTCGGAATTAAAACAATTGAACTCCAATCAAGATTTGCAGATTCTACTAATTGAGAAAGAACCGCGGAAATTTATGGAACAACTAAGTGACTATAATCTTACCCCTGAAGAAGTTGTTATGTTATTACGTTCAAGATTTTTTAATGCAGACCAAAAGTGGAAGATTGTCCAAAGCTTAAGTGTTAGTGATCTCCCAACTGGATTAGAGTCGGCAGAGATTATTACCAAAATTATACAAGAGAATGGAATAGAAATAAATACCGAATTCCTTACTTATTTAATGGAGACTCAAATCTCTATAGAATCCAAACTACGCTTAATGTTAAGTCAAATTAATGATATGGATAATGAAGAGATAATGATAAATTTAACGAAACTCGGTTCTCCATACTCAGAAATTACAGAAAGAAAAAGGCCTTTACTTGATGCAAATGAATTAACGCAAAAATTAGTAGAGACTTTATCCCAAAAAGATTTGATTTCTTCATATAAAAATGAGCGCGGGTTAATTCGAGTACACACTAAACAAAGAATGAATGGATAAGAGGAAGTTCTTGACTTCCTTAAATGGGTGCTACGGCCTTATTCTTGATTCTGAGAACATCATTTATCTCCCTCTTTAAGTAGGTTGTTTTTTTATGGAATAGAATGACGTAACTAATTGGGCGAGTTAACCAATTTGGAGGTCTAAAATGGACTGGTATGTAAGAGTAAAGGGAAAAAGTTTTGAACTTATTCACTAGCAGAAGTTTTTAATTCAGAAGATGCTTGTATCCAATTAGAAGAAGGAGAAGAAAATCAGTTTATTTTAAAATCAAACACTTTCTCCGAATTAACTAATGCCCATGATGTATTTCGAAAAGCCAATGAAATAATTGAAAAGTTAAATGGTATCGGTAATTTCACAATCAGCTTTTATAATAGTATAGCTATCGATACCGTCGTTAGAATTGGTGAAGATGGTGGTAAGCGAGGGGCTACAATTTTTGGAACAGCTCAATTAATAGGTAGAAGTTATTTAACCGCTAACGGGGTTGTTGTTAGAGATGGTGAAGAAGTTCCAAGTGAGGAACACGTGGGATTATCACTACAAGAAAAATAGGTAAGACTCTCTCATATAGATGAGAACGTAAATAAAGTAATCAGGTTATTGAACAATGGAATGGATAATTGGGTGAATTTATATCGCATTCTTGAAGTTATTGAAGGTGATCTCGGAGTAAGTATAGCGGATAAGGGTTGGGCGTCGAAAAGTAAAAAGAAGCTCTTTAGTCGTACTGCGAATAGTCCAGTAATCGGTGACCTTTCAAGACATGGATATAGTGAAGATGAACCGCCAGCATCTCCTATGGAATTGTCAGAAGCGAAACAGATTATTAGAAATGCTTTGGCAAATTGGTTGAATGAGAAGTTGTAAGAAGTAAGGTTGTAACAATATTTTTTATGCATACCAGCTTGTTCCTAATGGAATAAGCTTTTTTTTATTGTGTATATATTAGTTATTAATCATGGAGGTGGGCAGTAATGGGAACAAAGGTTAAAATCCTAGCTGAATTTAAAGAAAGTGAACTCGAAAAAGACATCAATGATTTTTTGGTTTCATTAGAAAATGAAGGAGCAAAATTAGTTGATATTAAATTTAACTGCGCATTTGCTGCTGATGAAACGCATAATCACGAATTATATTCTGCACTTGTAATTTACCAACCGCCTGAGTATAAACCTTTACGGAAACCTTATTAAAGTGAGGTACAGATTTACCACATTTAGTCGTCCATTGTGATTTACAGTGTAAAGAATAACGGACTAATGACAAGCGAGTCATTTCACTTCGCTTCAATTCCATTCAGCAAATGTACTGGGAAGAGAAGTAGACGCGCGACATCATTCTCAATCCTCGTCAGTTGGGCTTCTCTATGCTCACACTGGGGAGGTTTTTTGAGTGTATCATCAATGACCCCAATTTCTCATTTAATATATTTCTTATTAATCATTAATTTTCCATAACTTAGATGCTCTAGTAAACCAGGTCAATCTAGTTTATTTTAGCAGTAAATTCTTTGCGTTTATCCACAAAAGAATGGGTAATACTGAAAAGTATTCATATCTGGAACATATTCTGTCACTTTTCAGGAGGATGGTAAATGGACTACAACTGGAGTACTAAAAAAGATTGGAGCAATGAGGATAAATTATACTCGCGGAAACGAAATGTCACGAATAAAGGCAGCCGAGAATTCGAGCATCTAATAGGGAGTATTTACAGTCACAAAATGAAGCGAGGGGTTCAATATGAATCATTTTGGGGTGAGTGCCTTTTTTATTACTTACTTGAGCTCGATCGGTTAACAATTCGTTACTATGAGCAGCCAGTCAATGTTTCAAAAAAGAGACTAACTAAAGAGTACATATTGAAAGAAGAAGTACATGTACCAGATGCTCTAACTTTCAGAGATGGTTCAAGACCTATCCTATTTCAAATAAAAGGTGGAAACAGTAAGGTTGAGCAGGACCCCATTCTATATACCATTTGTGAGAATTATGCTAGAGAACAGGGTTGGGAATATAGTTTGGTAAATCCAAAGGTAACAATACCAGAAATCATAAAGGATAATATATTGTGGCTAGTGAATTACTTGCGACCAAGAGAGTATTTTACTAATTTGATTCCAGAAGTTAAACGCAGGGTAGAATACCTTCATAAAGTTGAAGTGATACGCTTGGCAAAAAGTTTTGAACCCAAAGTGGACTATCGCCATGTGCTGCCGCTGATATTTCATCTAATTGCAACAGGTATTTTGATGACAAATATAAATAAAAAAATTGACCACACAAGTGAAGTTTCGTTTGGAACAATTTTCGATGACATTAATTTACTATTTGAGAGGGAGTAGCTGCAAATGAAGTTACATAATCCTTTAGCAATAGATGACGAATTCTATTTAAATGGTGTTAAATTCTTCGTTCAAGATATCCAAGCACCTAATATTTTGTATTATAGGGAAGATGGAGATAAAAAAATAAGGGAGATAAGCTACATTTCCTTACTAGAGGATTCTACATTCATAGGCCCAGATGAAGTCATGAAGAGATCAGCTAAAAATGAATCTAAAGTTGAAAAAAAAGTAACTTTCATGTTAGATACCTTAATTCCAGATAGAAAAAAGAAGACTATTCTGCGGCTCAATTTAATAAAGCCGATACTTCTTTACGATAAGGCTAAACAAGGGGATTTGTACGCTTTAAATTCCTTTAATGAAATATATAAAGGATATCTGAATGGTAATAAAACCATAGCCAAGTTAACAAAAAAAGAACTTTTAGAACGAGTGTCAAAGAAATCAAAGGAGAGTGGAGAAAAGAAAATATCTCCAAGGCAATTGGAGAGGTATCTACAAGATTACTATGAATCTGAAAACAACAGGGAAAACTTCGGAGTTGAAGGCCTCATCTCAAAAGCCTATTATAATTCTCATTCTAGGGAAGATGAAAAAGCTATCCAAATTCTTCATCCGAAAAAGGATGAAATCATCTTAGATACAATTTACTGCAGAGTTGAAAATGAAGAATATGTTCCACTAATCGAGCAAGGAATCAAGCGATTCCTATCAAAAAAAAGAAGGAAGATCACTCATCTACATTCTGATTTGGAGATTCTGTGTTCTTCTAAGAATTTAGAGCCGCTACTTTACGATACTGTCTATAAAATGGTTAAAAGGATTAATGTACAAATTTATGATAGGTTAACGAAAGGGATTATGGAAGCAGAATATCATGATCCAATAACACAAAGAGTTTCAGGTTATTTTGCCAAATGCCCACTTAATGTTATTGAGATTGATCATGTTAAACTCCCAATAAAACTGATTGATGAGACAACTGGTAGTGATCTTGGGGAGCCATGGCTAACTCTTGCTATTGATGTGTATACCAGGATGATTTGGGGATTTGACCTTTCTTTTCAAAATCCATCTGGCCATAAAGTTATGTGTGCAATTTACAATGGGATTTGTCTCAAACGATCGAAAGAAATGTATGGAACAATTAATGATTGGGAGATGCATGGAATTCCAACTGTAATTTATATGGATAACGGTCCAGAGTTTAACAATGCATATGTAAAAAGTATGATTGAAGATGAATTACAGGCAGAAGTGAGATTCAGACCTGTAGCTACTCCTAGATATGGAGGAATTATTGAAAGATTTTTTAGAACAATCAATGATGAGTTTTTGGATCAATTGTTGGGTTTTTATAATAAAGGGAGTAGGGCAGAGGAGCGTCAAGCAGCTAAAAAAGAAGCTATTCTTACCCTAAGTGACTTAAGAGAACTACTGGTTCGTTATTTTGTTGATGTGTATCACTTTGATACCCATAGGGGCTTACCACTTGAAGAAGAAACCCCCGCTGTGCGATTTCATTGTGCTGTTGATATAATGGGTTACCCTCCAAGTATTCCAGCTAATCAAGAGACAAGCTATTTAATTAAGTTGCTACCAGTGGACATGAAATCATACGATAAAGACGGAATTCGTGAGGAAAATGTAAGATATGCTTCACCAGAGACAAGTCGTTTTGTTAATACTCGTATGAAGAAAAATGTGAAGATTAAGTTTGATGTACGTGATATATCCCACATCTATATTTTGGATACGATTAATCAATCGTACATTGAAGTACCATCTATATCTCCCCCTGCTGAGCAAGTGCAAGGAATGAGTCGTGATCTCTACAAAGCAATTCGCAAAATACTAATTGAGAAAGGGAAAATTAATAAAAGACAAATACCTGGTACGGATCAAATCATTGAGGGAAAGAAACTAATTCAAGAGCGGTTTGAAACAATGGTGAACAAAAACAGCTCAATGAGGAAACATATTTTGAATAAAGGTGGTACTTTGTCAGTTGCTTTACCAGCTGGAGAACCAACTAAGAGAGCTGCTCCTAGTAAAAAGCAAAGTCTAATTGAAAGATACAATAATCAGCGAATTAGTAAAGAAAGTTAATGTTAAGAGGTCATTGGCCTCTTTTTGTTTTAACTTCCCATGAAGGCTGCAGTAACGGAGAATAACCCTAGTATAAGTTGGCAATCCTTTTAACAATTATATTTAGAGGGGGGCTAGGTGCTAATGAAAAACAATGAGCATAAAGAGTTTCAAACTCGAATTAGTAACTTATTCATTGAACATGATGAGGTTACAAGAATATGGAAAAGGTTGGATAAAAATCGTAGGAATAAAAGAGCGGGTATAGAGAGTGATGATTCCCCTATACATATATTTATTGAAGGGAAGTCTGGCGCTGGAAAATCCATGACTTTAAAAAAATATGTGAAACAGAATAAGGGATGGACTGTGATAGATGAGGACTATACGGAAACTGATATTAAGCCAGTAATCTATATGACCTTGCCTATTCCATTCACATATAAAGGTTTCTATAATAATATTCTTAAGGCTATGAACTTACCTCCTCGTAATGCAGATGTCGATCGAATAAAGACTCAAGCATTTGAATTGATGAAGGCACTGAAGGTAGAAATGCTCATCATTGATGAGTTGGATTACTTATTAGCCTCAACTTTTGTCCAACGAAAAGCTGTAATGGAGAATATTAAAGATATTGCTAATTCTGCGGATGTATGCTTAGTATGTGTTGGGACCCTTGCTATTGAAGAGCTTAGAACTTTGAATACTCAACACATTAGACGTTATCCTAAAACAGTTTTACGTCATTTTGAGAAGTGTGACGACGCGTTTAAATCATTCATTAAGAATATTGAAGTTCAACTATCACCGCCTCCAGGGCTTCTGGATTGGACTCAAGATGGAAGTGTTTTTCCCGAGTTTCTTTATGAAATTACAGGTGGGCTAGTTGGATGGATTAAACCTATACTAAGGGAAGCTTTTGATATTATTGGAGTTATGGAGGAGGACTTTAATGACTTTAATGTATTGAAGAAATTAGATGGGACCGTCATCGCAGAAGCACAAAAAAATATAATTGGAGAATTTGCTGATAACGATATGGCTAAAATTCTGGCTGATGAACTAATGTCGGAAGAGGAAAGCAGCGCGTAGCTGACTTTAATTTAATCATGATTTAAAAATATAAGCGGTGGCAATTATGCCACCGCTTATATTTTTTCTTCAAACATGTTGTACACAAAATCTTTTATTTTTTTTACATCTCGAGTAGGAAGTTTAATTAGTGCTTCCATAATTTTTTCGATGTCTGACGATTTTTTATCTACAAAAGAATTTATTTTGGTGTATTCAAACAAGTCATAAACTCCAACTTCTAGAGCACTTGCAATTTTAATTAAATTAGCAAGTGTGACATTTTTTTGTGCACGTTCTAGGCCACCAATGTAAGTGTAATGAAAACCGGAAATCTCGGCTAAATATTCTTGAGAGTATCCTTTTGCTTTTCTTAAATCTCGAATACGTTTTCCCAGTAGTACCTGTTCTCGATCTGTCATTGTCTACACCTCATAAAAAGTGTAGACAACATATGAAAAGAAAAACATGTTCGTAAAAATAACATTATTTATAAAATGTTATGTATACGTATCAAATCTATGAATAATGGAAACTCTATTATTAATAGATTCATAGGAGGAATCATATGGAGACATATAAGGATGATATTATTGGCTTGTTCATACCGGCGTTCTCAGAAGTAACACAGGAAGGTATTAAATACAAAGATAAGTATTATTCCTGTCATTGGGCAGTTCGAAATCAATGGTTTCTATCTTCATCCAATGCAAGAATGCTAAAGGTTTTCGTGGATACAGATAACGATGACTATCTTTTAATCACATTGGAGAATGGTTGTTTAGAAATTGCACTTCAAATACAACATAATAAAGTAAATACGGAGAAGTTAGAGGACTATTATCAATTACTAAATAATATTAAAAAGAAAATTAAAGAACGTAAGCGGAAGAGATATTAATGAATTGGATTTCACTTTTGCCAAGACGTCCAAAACATTTTAATGATGAAAGTTTATCCGGTTTTTTATTTCGTTTATTTAAAGCAAATTCTTTCATGCCTAATGCAAATTATTTAAGGGATTGTGGACTAACTTACGGGCAACTTCTAAACAATGAAGTTCAGGAACAAGTCTTATTAAAAGTTTGCCCATGGATTCTGTTTGGGGAAAATAACTTATTAAACAATACTAATCGTATTTTAAGTGCTCTTAACCATTCTTGGTCCAATAAGTTAATACAAAAAAATAATCTCAAATATTGTCCGTTATGTATTCAGGAAAGTTTTTATCATCGCTTAGAGTGGTGTATCTTACCATTGCGAATGTGTACTAAACATTTCGTGTTTTTTCAGGAAGGATGCAATAGTTGCAGTCAGCCCTTAGATCTTTTTGATTTTATTGAGAAGCGTTGTAAATGTTGTTTAACGCGACTTAATCAGTTCAGTATAGAACAGATTCATTGTGATAACTTTTCATACTCTCAATTAAAGCTTGTAAATTGCTTAATTAATAAAGAAAAGTCAGCTATTTTTGAACTGAAAGCCAATGACTATGTAGAATTAATATTCGCCAGCTTCATGTTCTTAGACGGATTAACTGATTTAACGGGTTTTTGTCATGAGAAATTGGAAATATTCCATAATAGTAAAAGTAGGACAAAAAACAGTTTGAAACATGCCATAGCCTTTTCGAATGCCGACTGGATGTATGCGAAGTTCCCAAATCATTTTTTTCATGTGCTTGATTTATTTTTAGCAAAAAATAATGGTATGAAAAGATACGGCGCATTTCAGAACTTTGATAAACTAGTAAAACGTGATTGTTACTCTGAAATAAGAGAGGCATTTCATCTTTACTGCATTCAGAAGTTGGAAATAGGTGTAATTAGACGAGATTTTGGAGTGTTTAAGGAGGAGCCGGAGTTACTTCAGAAACGAAAAGTAATTCGCCGCGAGGAGGTTAAGATTGAAAAAGGGGTTACTTACGGGAAATTGTTTCGAATAACGAAGAACAACTTGGTTCAAATGAATCAGAGTACGAAGAATGAGTATTTTATTGATCAGACTACCCTCAATTTGTACCTAAAGGAAGAGAAGAGATGGATAACAAAAAAAGAAGCCGCGTTTATCCTTGGTATACATGTTGCTTCTATAGAAAGTCTCATTCGAGCTAATCTGTTTCAAGTGAGTTTGAACTACTCGGGGAAATCAAAAAGGTTAAATCTGGATGACGTTAACAACCTGGTTATACGGTGCAGAGGGCAATTAGTTAGGAGTATTCCTCCTAATTGTATTAGTTTTCATGATGCTCTAATTAAGTACACAATATTTAACTTATCAATCTTATCACTTATACAATTGATATTATCTGGTGTACTAACGCCTGTTCGTAAAAACTCTGAGGCGACACTTCGTGACTTATATCTTGAAAACGATATGCTTCATAAATGTTTGATTGATCTTAAAACAAGAAGTCTAAATGAGCGGGGATATTTTTTTTCTGATTTACTTAAAGCATTTAAAATTGGAGAGAAACGACTCCATCGTTTACTCGAGGAACATAACATACAGCCGGATATTATAAGTCACTATAAGGATGGGAGGACTAGATTCTTATACAAAGAAACGACTAAATTGAGAATTGAAGAGACCCTACAGGCAAAGAGTCTCTACTGACGAAGCTAATGATAATGGCGGACATATAAATCCTCTCCAAAACCGTGTAGGTGGAGAGGAAGCATATTACTAAAAGATTGTTGGGAATGCTTTGTATTTCTTTAGTTTAGCGTTATTTGTCATTTTATTTTTCGCGAAATAGTCAGCAACACTCACAATTGGCTGAGATCCGGAATCGAAAGATCGGGTTTGTCTTCCAAAACTTCAACCTGTTGCCGAGATTAAACGCTTATGAAAACGTGGAATTACCATTGATCTATCGTGGATTAACGAGAAAACAACGGGAGCTGCTTGTCTTGCAAGCGCTGGAAGCGGTTGATTTGCTGGATCGAAGGAAGCACTTTCCTTCGGAGCTTTCAGGTGGGCAGCAGCAACGTGTGGCGATTGCGCGAACGTTGGCAGGCGATCCGTCGATTATCTTGGCGGATGAGCCTACGGGGGCGCTGGATTCAAAGACTGGTGCGGAGATCATGGATATTTTCAGGCGGTTGAATGAGCAGGGGCGGACGATTATTGTGATTACGCATGATCGGCAGGTTGCGGAGCAGGCAAAGCGGGTTGTTAGGTTCCGGGATGGGCGACTGGTGCATTGAGTACGGAATGTATTAGTGAAATTTAAACATCAGAATTGATTACACTGTAAACCCGTTCAAATTGCGCGGGTTTATTCTTGATGTATAAATGTATCATACGAAAAAGTCAGGTAAAAATCGTGTGATGATGATCTTCATTAATCAAGGAAAATAAAGATTGCTGATGATCTAGGAAAATAAAGATCGTTAGTAGAAAATAAAGTCCATTAGCGGAAAATAGAGTTCGTTAGTGGATGTTCACTTTTGTGAACATCCATTTTTTATTACTCGGGGTTCGTTGATTTATGAGGGATATAGCGGAACGGATAGTGATTGTATCGGTTTTGTTCTCCCTCAACAATAGGACAGTTTACTGCAGCATGAATCATTGGATTCGAATTACTACTAAGTCTCATTTGAACTATTTATCGGAATTCTTCCAAGTAGAACTGAAAATTATTCATGATAAATATGGCCTATTGCAAAGGCTTATAAACCGCAGGAAATTTATGGACTCACAAAACAGGTATTGATTGTACATCCTCGACCAAGAGGTCCGTTGGCAGCAGCAGGAGAAGAAGAGGGGAATGAGCTTGTTGCCATATCGTAACTAATTCATGAAATTTCTCCTGACTGTGCATCGAAGGCTACGGGTCCCGCTTATTTTAAAAAAATTAGATTAATGTCTATCATAGGTTGTACTGGACATTGAAAATGATTTATAGTAAATTCGGATTATAAATCCGTGAAAAGAAGGACTGATAGAATGGTACGCCCAAAAAAGGAAAATCCCACACCCAAAATCGATATGAGAATTTACCTCCCTCAGCTGCTCTCTGACAATTTGCAGAGCATTGGTGATTATTTAGGAGTACCGAAAAACGGTGCTGCACTTCTCGCAATGCACCAATGGACAAAAGCGTTCATTGAAAGCGGATGGAATGAAACACAGGATCTATCTGATGACGGCAAAACGATATTTGTTACACGAAAAAATGTGATTACAGGGGAAGAGTTCACAACTTTTATCGACAAACCGGACAAATTTGATCGTGAAGAACTTTCTCAAATGGCCCAGCTGCTACTAAAACATGTTGAAATAGATGTTGAAGAATAAGGGGATGCCAGAATGGAATATGCCAAGTATGAGGGTAAAGATCTAACGATTTTTAACTTCCTAGTTCAACATCAAGATATTGGAGAAAGAAAGGCGCTTGAAAAATTAAAGCGCTATGGAGAGAAAAGTGTCCTATTTTGCCCGTTTTGCGATGAAAATATGATACTCCGCGCTGGTGAAAAGAACGAAGTTCACTTTGCACATAGGAAGGGCCGTTCTTGTGCAATTGCTTCATCATATGATACATATACCGAACAAACCCAAAGAGAAAACAAAAAGCATTCCGTCATACGTGACTTGATTTACGACGAGCTGAAAAGCCAGGAAAAGATTAAAAAAGAACTGCGTGTCGATTATGGGTATATCGCTAAGGCCGATGAGCAATGGAAAATCGTACCTGATATTTGTTTGCAAACCGGCAGCCGCGAAATCGCTATTAACATCATTACAAATGTTCATGATATTGGAGATCGAAAAACGGTCAGACAATTCACAAAAAGGGATCAATTCTTTCGTGAAAAAGGGTTGGATGTGATTTGGTTTGTGGAGGAACGCGAACTCGCCGATGATATGGAAAATCGGGTTATCCACCTATGGGAGGCTGAATATAACCTCGCCATTAAAACCGAACAAGATGAGGTTTGGGATGCCCTGCTTCACGAGTTGGATGCCGAAGACTCAAATCACCGCGTGTATGAAGTGATGGGATATAAGGCTAGAAAGGATTTAACCCTTGATGTTCGAAGTCTATATTACGTCCACTCGCTCCAGGATGAAATTCAATTTTCAGCGCATCGCATCGTGTTGGATGAAAAGTCATCACCCTTCCGTTCCTTTGCTGTAAATAGTGGATACCGAATCAGTCTCTCAACTGCGCTTACTGTCTCTGATACAATTCAGCTTAGTCGCCTAGAACAAGATGATCTAGATCGAGACTTATTCCGGGATGAGTACTATCGCCTTCAAGAAGAATTGTACATAGTACATGAACATGTAGAACCTCAGCCAATAGAAGAAGTCTTTGTAGCTGAACCCATCACAAACATCGATCCACTTGAACTCGTTCTAAAGTTGCAGAGCCTTACGATTAATGAAGTAGAAGCTTACCAGCTCTATATATTCACTAAAAAGAATAAGGCCGATTTAGCTGATTACGGCTTAAGCTTTTCGGCTATTAAACAGCTGGCTAAACGTGCTCTTGGCAGTATTGGAAATGTGAAAATACGCAAATGGCTAGTTGAAATTGAATAGAGGTGGTTTGAATTATATGAGATTCGATGATGTTAGCCCTGAAGAATTTGTATTTATGTCAGCCTTTCGAATTAAAGTCAAAGATTATCTAGTTATCGAGTTTAATTTAACTGAAGAGAAAGCAGTAGAAGCCATTTACAATTACAGAAATGTTTTTCCAAAACTTGATCAAAAAACTGAAGTACAATATATTGCATTGAAGATTTATTTGAACCCTGATATTGATGGTGCTGATATCACAGAAGAATACTTAGATGTTATGAAATCGGTTTATACTCAAATTTCTGAATCAAAGAAAATACCAGATGCAAGAAACAAGCCAACTGAGATATGTATGAATTGTAAAATGCCCAAGTACTTAAACGAAACATGCACATTCTGTGGTTCAAAAAAAGAACTCAAGTAAGTAGCTAGAGAGAATAGTTTAGGTCGAATTCGGCCTGCTAAAATTTAAGCGCGCGTTCATATATTAAATATGCTGATTAAATCATTTAAGCTTTAAATCGTTTATTTTGATAAAGATAGGAGAATAAATCAAAATGGAAAATATTCTTGTGAGTTGTAATTCAGATTGTCACCGTTTGTAATATAGTTTGTCATCGATTTGGAACGTTGATTTGTCACAACTATGTCAGTCCTGATGTGGCTCAAAGCCTTGATACATCAGGATTTTTCGTATTTTATAAGTTTGATTTTTTTTGGAGAAATTTAAAAAAGGCTAAAAAATATTTTTAAAAAACGTCTTAAAATTTTCTGTAGTAATTTCTGTCATAATCCGTATCGATTTAGAGGGATTTCTTTGAAAGTTATTGGGGAAAATGTAAGAAGACTAAGGAAATACATAACCTTAATCAAATTGAATTTGCAAAGTTAATAGGAGTATCACAGGGGAGTTTGAGTGATATAGAATCTGGAAAATGTAATCCTTCTGTAGAAACTGTCGTTTCTATACATCTGAAATTTGGGTGTTCTATGGAGTGGTAATTAAACACTGAGAGTCAAAATATATCAAATCATGTAATATCTAAATTTGAACTTAGGACTCTAGAAAAAGAGATAATTAGTGCCTTTAGAGAATTGGATACCAACAATCAAATGGAAGCTTTTGAAATAGTAAAACTTAAAATTAAGAGCAACAAAACTTGAGTCTAATGTATCGGATTGAATGCGTATTTAGTGTTTTTCCATCATTCTTGTGCAAGATCGAGGCCACTAGGCAGATGAATCAGCAGATGGATCTGAACTTCATCCCCACCCGCATGTCCGGATCTGTGAGAGGCCCATGCAATTGTGCATGGGCCTACTCGATTATGTCTAATTCTGTTGTTTCTCCGGTACTCCTTTGGCGTTATTCCGTAACGCTTCTGAAAATGCTCGTAGAAGGAATTCATATTGGTAAACCCCACATCCTTAGCGACTTTCGCGATCGGTAACGTCGTGTTTTCCAGTGTAGCACACGCCCGTTTAACCTTAATGTCCTGCACGATTTTGATGAAGGAAGGATAGGCCGGTATGTGTTTTTAGCAATCGACTTAAGTAGTTGGGATGAAAACTGAAATAATCGGCAACGGAATGCAAGGTTATCGTCTGATAATGTTGTTCTATAAATAGCAAAATATAGGTAACGATAATTTTGTGCATATTTGGGCTTTCTTGTACATCAGAGCTCTTGTTATATAAGCGTAGCAGCTCCGAAAAGAAGATAACGATATAACTATAATAATTTCATCGGAACAAAGACTCGGATCGAAATATTCGCATAATATCTCGTTCATGACATGTCGAATTCGCATATTGGATGCGGAGTGAAACACAATGAATTGGTTATATTCCTTGCTCTTATAAACTGCGTTGATAATAAATTGAGAGAGTAGATTGTTCCTGGAGAGCCGGCTTAACAGATCGGTATCGAAATAGCTCTTTCTCATCAAGCAGTTGATGATGATATCGTTCTCGCCAGCCGGTTGAATTGAATGTATCACGTTGGCCGTTGGTATCCAGGATACAGAGTTCTCCCTCCTGCAGGGGTGACTTGGTTTCCATTAATGGTTTGTTCGCAATGTCCGGCATAGACATATTTAATTTCTAGAAAATCGTGCTTATGCTCAGGAGCTAACATATATCTGGGATGCTTCATGAATGCGATTCTCTGCTCAGGCTTCAAGAAAGAATTCTCAGTAATTTGTCCAGGCGAAGACTGCGCAATGTGAATACGCGGAACAATTGGGTTCTTATAAGCTTCCACTTCAATATCATTCATCGCATATAAAATATTGCTACAATCCTTTCAAATCGCATCAACTCATCTTCCTTTCACGAAATGTTCGAAGGTTTCGATTTTTATATTATGACATAAATGATGAGGTTTGAAAATGATATAAAATATTGAGTGATTATGTTATTTCTAACTATGTAAAAATCGAATATTATAAATATATAAGCGGTTACAACATTATTGTTTAAATATTTGAATTTGTTAATGTTGTTAACTGTTCCAATACAACAAGATTTGGGTATGAATGGTTCATTGGAGCTATTACGACAGGTAATCAATTCTCATCGGTTCCAGCCATGAAAATCCAAATGCCATTGGCAGATTAGTCAGCAGTATAGTTTTATGGGATTTTAGGTGACGTTTGTTCCAATGATGCTGATTGTCGTTCTTCCTGAGTCCGCACAAATATCCTGCGTGAACATGGGGATTCATAACCAGGTTCCTAATGGAATCGCTTACGCTTTCCAAACGTTACGGCGATTTACTTGATTCAGAAGTTTGATGTGCCTAGGTTACTGGTCTGGTTTCTTTGAACACCCTAATTTAAACACTGTGTTAGTCGTATTCGAAGTGCTCGAGGTATCCTTTCTGAATTACTCCGCATAAGGTGGATTCGGCTAAACACTTCGGTATCGTGAATACCACAGGTAATTTGCCCAATTCGATTGTGTCGTCCTTCTCGAATATGTTGCTTACTTTAAGCGGGTTCCTCTTTTCTTTGGAATACTTGCAGTAGTCGGAATATTAAGTGCTGTAGCTGAAGCGCTTATTCCTGAAATGAAGGCGAAAGTGGAACAGAAAGCATTCGTTCGGTTGTAGGCATGTAGGAAAAGGAAAGTCCTTTGGCGCCCTGATGCCCTTCTTTATTAATTTGAAAAAGCGGAGTGATATTGAACATGAGTATACATTTGAATGTTAAGGATTTGAAGGTTGAGGCTATGTCCAATCCGATTGGAATGGATATTCCGGCACCCAATCTGAGCTGGAAAATCATTTCCTCCAAGCGTGGAGTCGTCCAAGCCGATTATCAGATTCTGGTGGCAGAGAACGAAGCGGATTTGGATAGTCAAGCCAATCTCGTGTGGGATTCGGGGAAAGTCAAGTCAGATGAATCCATTCACGTGAATTATAAGGGGAAGGAGCTGCAGTCCCGCAGGACCTATGTATGGAAAGTGAAGGTCTGGGATCAGTTCGGCCAAGAGTCATCATGGAGCGATAGCGCACGTTGGGAAATGGGGCTGCTTCAGGAAGAGGACTGGTCGGCAAAGTGGATAGAACCGGAGCAGGAGCCGGTTGTGATGGAAGATAAAATCTTGTTGTTCGAGATGTTCATGGGAAAATATAACCATGATCCTGCTGTAATCGATCGCCTGCACCCGCCGCAGCTCATCCGTAAATCGTTCCGAGTCGGAATGGATATCAGCCGTGCAAGGATATATGCCACCGCTCACGGTGTGTATGCTCTAGAAGTGAATGGCGTTCGGGTAGGTGATCAAGAGCTGGCTCCGGAAGCTACTTCGTATGGGAAGTATTTGCAGTACCAGACGTATGACATTACTCACCTTCTTACAACAGGTGTCAATGTGGCGGGAGCCGTTATCGCGGAAGGATGGTATGCAGGACGTGTCAGTTTAACGGGCGACAGCGGCCAATATGGAACTCAATTGGGATTATTATTACAGCTGGAGGTGGAATACAAAGACGGGAGCAGAGAGGTGATCGGCTCGGACGAATCTTTCCTATCCACAACAGGTCCGTGGAAATACTCGGATCTCTTTATCGGAGAGAAATACGATGCTCGTCTGGAGAAAAGAGGGTTCAGCACGGCTGACTACGATGCCTCAGACTGGCAGCCTGTACGTGAAGCCGATTATGGGTTCGGTAATTTGGTAGCTGCCTATGGAGATCCGGTACGCGTCGTTATGGAGCTGCCTGCCAGGTCTGTCCTTCAGACGCCTAAAGGGGAAACCGTCATCGATTTTGGCCAGGTTATTGCTGGGCGGGTTCGCATGCAGGTTACCGGCGAAGCTGGAACCGAAATTGTAATGGAGCATGCCGAAACACTAGATCAAGAGGGGAATTTTCTTTTCAATATCATGGGCAGACACAAGGGACAGAAAGATGTTTATATCCTCTGCGGCAGCGAAGAAGAGGTTTATGAGCCGCTGTTCACCTTTCATGGGTTCCGGTACGTGAAGGTAACGGGATATCCTGGCGATGTATCGGCGGAAGCTTTTACGGCGGTCGTGCTTTCATCGGATTTGAAGCAGACCGGCTCGTTCGAATGCTCTGATCCGAGAATCAATCGGCTGCAGGAGAACATCGTCTGGAGCCAGAGAGGCAATATGCTTTCCATTCCGACGGATTGTCCGCAGCGGGAGAGACTGGGCTATACAGGAGATATTCAGGTTTTCACCCCGACTGCTGCCCTTAATATGGATATGCAGGCATTCCTGAAAAGGTGGCTTCGTAACCTAGCACTTGAACAAACGGAAGACGGACAAGTGCCAAATACGGTGCCATGGCATCGCAGCGATCGTGAGCGGGATGAGCAGAGTGGGAACATTTCTTCTGCGGGCTGGGGTGACGCTGCAGTAATCGTACCTTGGGTCTTATACCAGGCATATGGAGACAAAAGCATACTTGAGGAATGCTATGCGTCAATGTCGAGATGGACGGCCTACATTGAGAGGACGGCATCCGGTAGCATGCCGGAAGAGGTTAAGGGCACCACAGATGCGGACAAACTTCAAAGGCAGCAATACTTGTGGAATACCGGCTTTCATTTTGGCGATTGGTTGACACCCAGCCTCACGATCAGTCTGGACGGCCGAAGTGTGAACATGATTAACAGCGCAATCCTCACGAAGGAATTAGTGGCTACTTGCTTCTACGCTTATACCACGGATCTGATGGCGAAGGCCGCAGGCGCTATAGGATATGAAGACGAGGCGGAACGGTACAGCGAATTGAATGAGAAGATCCGGAAAGCATTTGCCGACGAATATTTGCAGGATGACGGTAAGCTGAAAGTACATTTACAAGGGATTTACGTCCTGGCGCTGCAGCATCGGATGGTTCCGGATGCCCGGAGAGGTGAGGTTCTCGAACATCTCATCCAACTAATCGAGCAGAACGGCTACAAGCTGGATACCGGATTTATGTCTATTCCATTTCTTATGGACGTGCTTTGCGATCATGACCGCCAGGATATTGCATACAAGCTGCTTTATCAGACAGAATGCCCATCCTGGCTCTACGAGGTGGAGAAGGGGGCAACAACCATATGGGAAACCTGGAATGCGATAATGCCGGATGGAACCGTCCTCCCCGTTTCCCAGAACCACTATGCCTTCGGCTGTGTCGGAAGCTGGCTCTATACGCATATTACCGGCATCAAGCAAACCAAGCCCGGTTATAAGTCCTTCGTCATTCGCCCCAACCCGGATTGCGGACTCGAATGGGCGCAAGCATCGTATGATTCCGTCTATGGGACGATATCCTCGGAATGGAAACGGAACGGCAAGGAATTAATCTGTAGTATTCAGGTTCCGGTTAATACCACTGCGGATATCTATCTGCCGGGTGCTGTGTTGGAACGAGTGATAGAGTCCGGTACTGTAGTCAATGGAAATGCGGATTTCCATATTGTATCTAGTGGGAAGGATTTGTGTATACAAGTAGGCAGCGGCAGTTACACGTTCCAATATATACGTAATGATTAAGTGGGATATCCAATGAATCTTGCGTACTTGCATCCAGCTGATCAGATTATTGCTTCTGATCGAGAGAATTCACCGGAATGACATGACAATAACCTCTGGCGTATTGAGTAGTTACAAGTCATTCTAAAAGATGATTGGTTTCTTCTAACGTGATATATCATAATCATGCATCTCTGAGACTTGCGAAGGAGTTCATCATGTTTCGGAATATGAATCTAAGGACAAAGCTAATAACGTTATTGCTTACGATTTCAGTTCTCCCTGTTCTCATTTCAATTCTACTGGTCACTAGCCTGTACAATAGCGCGTTAAAACATGCGGTTATTGAGCAGCAAAATATTGTTGCCCTTTCAAAGGCGGAGAGTCTAGATCGATGGCTAGATATGAAAATAGCTTCCGTTCATGAAACGATTCAGCAACGCAACGCTGTTTTTATGAGCGGTGAAACCAAACAAATATTGCCTGTGTTAGGCTTTCTGAAAGCAACAGATCCTGAAACATTGGCTTACATCTTTATGAACGACAAGGGAATGGCTTTTGGAACGGATGGAATAGAAGCAGACCTTAGTGAAATGCTGGATACACTCAAGCAGAATAAGGAGCCAAATGTCATTAATGTGATTCACGAGAATGATCATGATATCATCTTTGTCTCCTTTCCTTTATGGGATCACAATGATGTCTATAAAGGCCAAGTATCCTCCAAAATTGATGTAACCGTATTACTGAAAGAGATCAATGCTGTCCAAGTAGGTAACAGTGGGTCTGCCTATCTGTTGTCATCAAAAGGGATATACTTAGCTCATCCCAATCGAGAATTGATCGGAAAATCTGTTAAGGAACTCGCGGACAGGGATACGATAGAGTTATTCGACAGTGAGGTGTTGGTGCAAGAAGCGGGTAATATCGCTTATACGGAGAATGATGGCAAAGAAGTTCTAGCTGCTTTTGCTGCTGTTAAGCGAACGGGTTGGGTGGTTGTGGCGTCTGGAGATCCTGCAGTGCTCTTAACGGAGGCTTCCAATGCACGGAATATTTCCTATCTCTTCTTATTGGTCTGTGCTGTAGTAATCGGAGTCATTACTCTTCTGGTATCGCGATCTATTCTTCGTCCAGTGATAAAAATTTCAAATTTAATGAAGAAAGTCGCAATTGGCGATTTAACAGAGAGGCTTGCTGTTACATCGAAAGATGAGTTAGATACGATGAAGGGTAACATCAACGAGATGCTTTATTCTTTTGTGGGAATGATCGACAAAATCGACAGATCCGTTGTTGTCACTGTTGACTCTTCTGAGCGTCTCACGGCCATTTCCGAACAAACAGCGCAATCGGCTAAATATATCGCTGCAACTGTTCAAAACGTTGCATTAGGATCGAAAGCACAGCTTGAAGGCTCGGAGCAATCGGCAAAGGCTTTGGAAGAGATTACGAGCGGTATACTTCGGATCGCAGAATCTTCTTCATCTGCTTCGGAAAATACAAATCACATATTCCGAAAAGTTGTACAAGGAAAATCGGAAATAATGAGTGTAGTCACTCAGATTGCAATCATAAGTCAATCTTTCGTGACTTCAGCACAGATGGTGAAGACATTAGAGAGTCGTTCAAAAGACATTAATACGATCGTACAATCTATCGCTAACATCGCCAGTCAAACAAATATTCTAGCTCTTAACGCAGGAATTGAGGCAGCAAGAGCAGGCAAACACGGTCACGGGTTTGCAGTCGTAGCAGAGGAAGTGAAAAAATTAGCCCGACAATCCTCTGAAGCTACTGCGCATATTTCATATATTCTTGATGAAATCCAAGCTATCACTATTGATACGTCCCGTTCCATGGACAATGGACTGAAGGAAGTCAAATATGGGGTTGAACAAATAGAAAAAGTGGGTGATATGTTTGAACATATCGTTCACCTTATAGAGGATACAAACAACCAAGTTCAAGAGGTATCCGCTGCAACTGAACAGATATCAGCAAGCTCGGAGGAGGTTTCTGCCTCCATGCTGGATTTGCTTCAAGTTGCAAGTCAGTCGTTTGAAAAGCTCACACTGGTTTCATCATCTACCTCGGAGCAGCAGCAATCGATGTTTGAAATAACAGCTTCTGCAGAATCATTAACAACCCTCGCTAATGAGCTTAAAGATATGGTTAAGCAATTTAAAATTAAATGACATAAGTAAGTCATGAAAATATTTGAGCTAGTGGCTGCTTGCTTGAATGCAAATTCCGCGCTTCTCTTAGCTAAAATTTCAGAAGCTCACGAAAAACCTGAGAAGAATAACGGATATTAACTTAACACGGATTCCTTTAGGGACTGTATTTAATGGAGGGGATAAAAATGAATCTGGATTACTTGCATCCAGCTGATCAACTTCTGCAAATGATGGAGAGAATTTATCAATATGGCATGACGACAACATCTGGAGGCAATCTTTCCATTAAAGACGATAATGGTGATATTTGGATAACGCCTGCCGGTGTGGATAAGGGATCGCTCTCCAGAGCAGATATGGTTAAAGTCAAAGCTGATGGCACCATTATAGGCTTTCATAAGCCGTCCAGTGAATTTCCGTTTCATCGACTTATTTATGAAACCAGACCTGATTTGAAAGCGATCGTCCACGCACATCCACCGGCGTTGGTGTCGTTCAGTATCGTACGACGAATTCCGGACACTCGAATACTTCCGAATGAAAGAAAAATTTGTGGACCGATCGGCATGGCGGCCTATGCACTGCCAGGAAGCGAACAGTTGGGCCACAATATCGCTTCTGTTTTTGCAACGGGGATTAATACGGTTATGCTGGAAAACCATGGTGTGGTCGTTGGTGCTGAGAATTTGTATGAAGCTTTTAAAGTGTTTGAGACGCTTGATTTCTGTGCGCGGCTCGAGATTGAAGCTACCCGGATCGGAAAACCGACTCTTCTGACGGATGAAGATTATGAGTTGGTTCGGTCAAAGAACGTTGTTTTGTCCGTAAATCAACCTGAGCCCTGCCCTGCGGAGGAAAGGGAAACAAGGGGGGAGATATGTAGATTTATCCGGCGCGCCTATAATCAAGGATTATTTACCAGCACCCAGGGAACGTTTTCGCATCGACTGAACGATTCCGGATTCCTGATTACACCTTATGGTTTAGATCGGAATTATATCACGCCGAAAGATTTGGTGAAAATCAAGGATGGCCAAACGGAGTCAGGAAAAACACCAAGCAAGTCCGTTCTCTTGCATCAAGCAATCTATCGGCAGCACCCTCACGTGAATTCAATTATCATCGCACATCCTCCGAATATTATGGCATTCGCTATTACGGATGCTGTATTTGATTCCCGGACGATTCCGGAGAGTTACATTTTATTACGCGGGATGCCCAAGCTACCTTTTGATGCCGTGTATAATGATCCGGAGGGAACGGCAGCAGTATTTGGTCCGTCAACCCCGATAGCGATCATCAATAATAATTGTATCGTCGTTACAGGACAAGGCCTTTTGACTACTTTTGACCGTTTGGAAGTCGCAGAGTACAGCGCCAAATCTATCCTAGCTGCTAAAGCTTTAGGTGACATCGTGCATATTGATAAGAGTAATATCCATGATCTTGAGATTGCGTTTAAACTGCATGTATAAACATCTCTTAAAGCAAAATCCTTACTCCAAAACAAATAAACTAATAGTATAAACTTAAAGGAGAAATAGGCATGACTACAAATACATTGGGAACAAAACTACCGGAAGAAAAAGTGGCATATCTGCTACGGAGGGGGGAAGGAAGACGCTATGTTTTTGGTAGTCAGGTGGCTACGATTATCGCAGATTCCAATAGCACGGGAGAGGTAATGGAGCTAGCAACGATCGCGGGTGCAAAAGGGGAAGAGTTTCCTCCGCATTATCACCAGGATACGTTTGAATCTGTCTATGTTTTGGAAGGTAGAATTGAATTTTTACTAGATGGTGTATGTCACCTGCTTACTGCTGGTGATTATGTCCATATTCCACCTGGAACCGTTCACGCTTATCGGATGGCAGGACACCGAAACAGTTTTGCCTCTTATACTGTTAAAGGAAATCTCACGAAAATTTATGAAATCATTGGGGAACCATACGCTTATTTTGAACAACCACCCCAGCCACTGAAAACGTATTCTGCCAGCCAATTGATTGATGCCTCTAAAGTTGCAGATATCGTTTTCGCTCAAGAAACAGTTACTTGGAGTTCTCCTAGGTTGGTAGAGGGGAATATCCTTCCTAATTGTGTTGCTCCGTATGTAATAGAGAATGGGGAAGGAGATCGGTTTATCGGTGGTGACTCACTCAACGGGTTTCTTGCGGCCCAGAAAAATACAGATGGGGAATATATACTGCTAACAACAGAAGGCCCTAAAGGAGATCCTATTGTTGTTCATTATCATGAGCATCATACTGAAACCTTTTTCTGTGTACAGGGACAAATGACATTTTGGGTTAATGATGAAGAAGTGAAAATTTACCCTGGTGATTTTCTCCATGTACCGCCTGGGACCTTACATTCTTACAGATTAGACGCACATTATACTAAGTTTATTGGTTTATTGGCATCAGGATTGTTTGAACCATTCTTTCGTGCTGTAGGTGATCCTACAAAGGATTATTCATTTCCAACGACGCCAACTCCGGTCAGAATGGATCGTGTGATGGCTATAATTAATGAGCTTGATTTAAAGGTAGTAGCTCATTCACCCTTTGGCCGTAAAGAATAAGGTTTCAGCTCCGAATTACAATGAAACAAACAAAGTGGATTCCAACGAGTCTTAAGATAACCTAGAACTTCGGCATACCTTGCGTTAGCTTATTGGGCTAAAGTGAGGTGTGCCTGTTTGTTTAAGATGCCAAATGGCTGTTCCACCCGGCACCTCTTTACTTGACTTCATCACAGTCAACCATTTTTTTGTTTATTTAATCGATACTCTCTTGGTGTTAGTCCAAAACTATTTTGAAACAATTCATAAAAGGTATTCATATTTGAGATTCCTACCTCCTGAGCTACTTTTAAAACGGGAACTTGAGTATTTTCCAAAATGGCGCAGGCTTTGTTTAATTTAAGATCTTGAACTATTTTAATGAAAGACATGCCTACATGATTCTTTAGCAGTCTACTTAAATAATTGGGATGAAAACCAAAATGCTGTGCTACAGAAGTAAGGGTTACGGAGGAATAGTTTTGTTCTAAATAAAGCAATATATCTGTGATAAGCACTTTCTCCACACTCAGAGCTTTGTTTGTTCCATTGGTTGCTTTATATACTCGCAACAATTCCGAAAACAGTATCATTACATAACTATTAATGATCTCAATCGAACAAATGCCAGGATCAAAATATTCACAAAGAATTTCATTCATTATATGCTTAATCTTTTCACTTTCACTTGAATGAAAAATAATGTATTGGTTATATTCTTTATTTTTATAAATCGTGTTAATAATGAATTCAGATATCAGATGATTGCCTTGCAAACGGCGTAATAAATCGGAATCAAAGTAGTTCTTTCTCATCATACAATTGATGATGATGTCCCCTTCTCCAGCTGCTGCGATGCTGTGTACCACGTTAGTATCCAGTAGGCAGAATTCACCTTCTTTGAGGGTTACCTTTTTACCGTTAATGGTTTGGACATAGCTTCCGGAATATACATAATTGAGTTCCAGAAAATCATGCTTGTGTTCAGGGGTTAACATATATCGTGGGTGTTTCAAAAATACGATTTTTTGATCTGGCTTTAAAAAGGAGTCATCCTGAGCAATATTAATAAAGGATTTTTCCGGGAAAAATCTAGGCATTCTTGGATCTTTGAGAGCCTCATGTTCGATATCGTTCAAAGAAAATAAGTATTGTATTAAATCTTTTATGTCCATTTTGTATGTCCCTTTCTAATGATTGTAGAATAAGCATTTCAATAAATATTATGCCACAAGTGAATTGGTTTGAATATGTTAAAAAAAGATCAATGCTTATGTTATATATATATAGATGTGATTCATGTATCATTGATTATAAAGCGTTTTCCGAAGTTCGATTATAATGTTTGAATACGTCACACATATTTTTCTGGAGGAGGTATTCCTATTGATGCCTTTGTCAGAAGAATAGCAAGTTAGTAACGTTTTGTACTTTCTACATTTTTCAATCTTCTCAGATCAGAAATGAAAGCGCTTCTAGAATTAAAAACTAAACTTATAATTAACGAAATTTGGAAAGAAGGGGAACTATGGAGAAGCAAGTATTAAATAAAGTCACCACCTCATATGGACGATTAATTACAGGTATTTGTTTTGGATATTTTGGATATTACGTAGCCATTGTGATTCCGATTGCATTACTATTGACGTTTAAATTTTTGGAAATTGATCCTGCAAACGTAACTGCTAATTTTGGTCTTGCATCTGGGGTTGGAGCATTGGTTGGAATCTTTGCTATATATTTGGGGGGCTATGTCAGTGATAGAACTTCTGTATCATTTGGACGAAGGCGTACCTGGGTATTGATTGGATCCCTTCTCGGTGCTCTTGCCCTTCTCGGTGTTGGAATGGTAAAAACAGTTCCGATGGTTTGTCTAATGTGGGGGTTGACGATTTTATTTTATTCTTTTTCGTTCTCAGCTATCAATGCATTGATTCCTGATCAAGTCGAAGAATCACGGCGAGGAACGGCATCAGGTGTTATCGGGATTTTTAGTCCAATTGCCATTATGATCGGAATGTTATTAATGAATGTTTTTAATGACTTCTCTTTGTTTTATAAATTCGGTGTTATCGCAATGATTTCAGTTGTAATGTCTATCATCACCTGTGTTTTAGTAAAAGACGGCGCAGTAAAGTATGAGAAAGCTCAGCAAGATAAAGAAATATCATTGCATGAGAAATTATCAAAGATATATCCTAGCCCCAAAAAGTATCCTGCATTCTCATGGGGAGTACTTACTCGATTTTTAATGGGGGTTGCCTATACTTCACAATCGTTTGTACCGATATTTTTTATGCAAAAGTTTGGAGTGCCTCAAGATAAAGTTATCGCATTAGCTTCATTAACTTCAGTGATAGGTACAGTAGCTCTTGCCCTTTCGAGTATATTGGGAGGCATTTTATCGGATAAGTTTAGGAAACAAAAGCCTTTTATTGCTGGGGCTGCTGTAATTGTCGCAATTGGAATTGGATTGATGTCTATGGCCTCTTCTATCAATATGGTGTTTATTGCAACTGCTGTTCTTAGTTTAGGTTATGGAGCGTACATTGCCGTTGATATTGCATTGGTTGCAAGGATTCTTCCCAATAAGGAGGATGCCGCTAAGGATTTTGGAATTATGAACATTGGTACTAACTTACCAGGTACATTTGTCCCAACGCTGGCCAATCCATTAATTGGCGTCGGTGGATTCAAACTATTTTTTGGTATTCTGGCCTTTTCTGGAATTCTTAGTGCCTTAGCGGTTCTTCCAATCCCGGAAATGTCTCCAAAGGCTGAACCGATTGTAGAAGATACCGATCATCCTGCCGAATTTGCATAATTTTGAATCTAAATCACATTATGATCCTTACCCAAAATCAAATTCTCTTTGAAAAAATAAGCTTTTCGATGAAATAGGAGTGGCATTAGGAATCAGGAACTAACTTTGCAAAAAACGATTACGGCGAACACGACCGCGATCATTCATCTTCCTGTGGCTAAATGGAATGATGTTATGGAGTCTTGAGTTCCGCTGGGGGATTAGTTCAATAAGCCGATAATGGTTTTGCTAAGGGCGAAGAGTAGTCAGTGAATATTATAGGGGCTGCGTACCGTCCTGCTAGGACGGTACAACTGCCGAAATTCATCTGCCGGGTTCTGTATCAAATAATGACAAACCGTAAGGGAGATAAACATGAGTGAATTCAAAGACTGCCGCAATCCGGTGTTGCCAACAAATCTGCACATTCCTGATCCGGAGGCACATGTTATGCCGGACGGAAGAGTGTACGTATATGGCTCTTGGGATCAAGAGGAAAATATTTTCTGCAGCAAGGAGTATCGGGTGTTATCCTCTTCCAATATGGTCGACTGGATGGATCATGGCGTATCCTACGATTCAAGCATGGTTCCGTGGGTTTTTGACGAGAACGCACCTAAATACCCTGGAGTAGATTGGTCAAAGCCAACTCCATTCCTTAAAAAAATGATTGAGCGAGACACCAAGGATAGAAAGATTGAGATTCCCAAATTTCCGAAAGACCTGCTCTTTGCACCAGACGCAATTAGCAAAAACGGCAAATACTATTTATATTTTTGCATGTCGGATTCGAGTGAAGGCGTTGCCGTAGCAGATAAGCCGGAGGGGCCTTTTCATAGTCCGGTTCAACTGCCATGCGGAGGAATCGATCCGGCCGTCTTTATCGACGATGATGGGCAGGCTTATTTCTACTGGGGCCAATTCTATGCGCATGGTGTGAAATTAAAAGAGAATATGGTCGAGTTCGAGGAAGGAACGACCGTCCACAATCTCGTAACGGAAGAAGAACATTATTTCCATGAGGGCAGTTCTCTCCGCAAGCGCGGCGATACGTATTACATCGTATATTCCAGCATGGTGCGCGGCAAACCAACATCGTTAGCCTATGCGACCAGCAAATCACCGCTGGGCCCTTTTCAGTATAGAGGGGTTATTGTCGATAATGACGGCTGCGATCCGCAGAGCTGGAACAACCACGGCTCCATAGAGGAAGTGAATGGGCAGTGGTATGTCTTCTACCACCGAAGCTCTCAAAATAGGCAGCAAAAGCGCAGGCTTTGCATTGAACCAATTACTTTCAATGAGGACGGTACGATTCAGGAAGTGCCGATGACCTCGCAAGGTGCAGGTAGGCCGTTCGGGATCAACGAAACGATCGAGGCGTATCGAGCATGCCAATTGTCGGGAAGTGTATACATTGCTCCTACAAGCAATGGACAGGAAGTGTTAACGGGAATCCAGGAAGGGGATCAGGCGATTTATCGATATGTTCAGTGGGATAAGACCATAAGTGAGGTTTCAATAGTGGCCAAAGGCAGCGGAGACATTACGATTTATCTGGATGATGAGCACAAAGAAATGGGAAGTGTAACAGTTCGTGACGGGCAGATTATTTCTTCAACGCTTACAAGTGCTTCTGGCAAACATGAAGTAAGACTACTGTTTACCAATGTCAGTGATTTGGAAGTTCAAGCATTGCGATTTGGATAACATCTTTTCGGTTCAATGCTGGCAACATATCCTTGAGTTAGTCACAATTGATTTTTATTACTTTTGATATCTCAATAAATTAGATTTTGTGACTAGGGGAGTGTACGTACAATGCAAAATTACCAATCTATCAGACCTGGACAGTTATGGATGGATACGGAAGAGAAGCGGATTCACGCGCACGGCGGATCCGTTTTTTATGAAAATGAGACATTCTACTGGTATGGAGAAAACAAGGAAAAAACGACGCTTGGAAGCGGAATATGGCACTGGGGAGTCCGGTGTTATTCCTCAAAGGACCTCTATAACTGGAAGGATGAAGGAATCATCATTCCGCCGGACGAAGACTACGTTACATCACCGCTTCATCCTGCCAGCATGATGGATCGACCGCATATTATTTACAATAAGAAAACCGAAAAGTATGTTTGTTTTCTTAAGATAATGGAGAAGGAACATACCCAAGCCCTAACCATATTAACTGCAGATCATTTGCTTGGTCCATATACGATGGTAAAAACAAAATATCGTCCGTTAAATATGAGTGCTGGTGATTTTGATCTGGCCGTAGCGCCGGATGGAAAGGCTTATTATTACTACGAACGTGTTCATTCTGAATTAATTTGCGCCGACCTTACCGAGGATTATACGGATGTAACGGGGAATTATTCCACCCATTTCCCGAATATCCATCCTCCTCTGGTACGCGAGGCGCCTGCTTACTTCGAGCGAAGAGGATTACACTATCTGATTACATCGGGTACGACTGGATACTACCCGAATCCATCCGAGGTCGCTTGTGCCAGAAGCTATCACGGTCCTTTTGAAGTCCTTGGTAACCCGCATGTCAATGATAGGTCAAACAACTCATATCGTTCTCAGATCTCATCGGTTTTCAAGCACCCGGGAAAGAAGGATTTATACATTGCTTTGGCGGATCGCTGGATTACAGATGAAGCGCAAATGGTGAGTTATGAAGAAGTCAGTAATTTTACTGATCGTGTATTTAACCCCAATCGACAAGATGAACCTCGACCGGATTTTAATAAAATAAAATTAGAGCAAAATACATCCGAGGCGAATTATGTATGGTTGCCAATTCGATTTGACGGGAAGATGGCTTACTTGGATTGGAAAGATGAGTGGCGTGTAGAAGACTACGAATAGCAGTGAGACTTTCTACAACTGCATGTTTTAGTCAAAGGAAGACCCTTGATTCTAAAAAAGTTGAACGAATCAAGGGTTCTCCTTATTTTGTACTATAACCGGATATCAGAGAACCACGTGTTTTCTGAAAACAACTCATAACGATCTCTAGGGATTGATTTCAAGTGATGCCTTCTGGGATGGACGAATCAGAAGATATGGACCAATTAAGTAAGGAACACATGAAAGTGGGGTTATTGAGATGAGCGAAAACAATATGGGAAGCCAATTCAATATTAATATTGCAAAAGCTTTTTTAGAATTTAACCGAAATCAACGGCTAGCCTCTTTCACAGAGTTAAATCAACGTGCTAAAAAAGGGGGAGTCGTGTTTGTAGGAGATTCCATTACTGAGGGTTTCCCCATTCATGAAATGCTCCAATGTGATAAGCCTATATACAACAGAGGCATTAACGGCGATACTTCTAGTGGTGTTTTAAATAAACTGAAGGATGAAGTATTCGATTTGGTGCCGCAAAAAGTGTTTTTGCTGATTGGAACGAACGACCTGGGGGATGGTAAAGAATCAGGAGAGATCGTCCTAAGAATCGAGGAAATATGTTTACGCATAAAGCATGCACTGCCAGAAGTAGAACTATATATTCAATCCATATACCCGGTAAATAGAAGTGAATTTGTAAATATAACCCCATTTCCAGTGGTGGGTAACCGTACCAATGAGGATATCCAACGGATAAATAATGACGTTCGTGAAATAGCGACAAACAACAAAATGACTTATATCGACCTCTTTGAAAAGTTGATTGATGAGACAGGACAATTGCGTAAGGATTATTCGTATGACGGCCTTCATTTGACTGTCAAGGGTTACGAGATCGTAAAAGAGGAGCTCCAGAAGTATTTGTAAAAACTGAGAAACAGGATTTTATCAAGTATACGTTTTGGGTCTTATAATTACGAGGCTGCTGAACAAATCTTGATCTATCCACTGTATCAACGACATGGATTCTGCCTTTGCCATCCCCAACACACTGAACAAGTATGTGCTTGTCTTTAAATGATTTATGTCCTTGTCCAAAGTGAAGGATAAGAACATATATCCTCTGATGGAACTTATATCCTTAGCCGTAGGAACGGACCTAAATTGCGGTGTAAAACAAATTAATACTTAAAGATATTGACGGAATTCTGAAAGCAGGCATGAGCGAATTCTGATAGTATGAAACAGGAAAGCATCTTCGTGTTGCCGCTTTCCACGCCGTTGCTAGCGACAGTTGGTCTTTTTTATAAAATTCTGTATTGGAACGACTGGTTCTATGGATTAATCTACATTACGGATAGAAAGTGTTTTAGGAGGTAGATGGCGAGATGAAACATATTCACTTTCCACAGCATTTTCAATGGTGGGTTGCCACCAGCGCCTACCAAATAGAAGTAGCATGGAATGCCGGTAAAGGTCCTTCGATATGGGATACATTCTCTCAAAAGCCCGGTAAAGTGTGGAAGGATATTCCCGGTAATGTGGCATGCGACCATTACAATCGTTATCCCGAAGATATTGCCCATATGAAACAATTGGGTCTCAAAACGTATCGCTTCTCCTTCTTGTGGCCGCGTGTCATTCCGGAAGGGACTGGGAAGGTAAATACGAAGGGGCTCGATTTTTACAAACGCCAATCCTGTTACAATGGTTACTTTTACAACGGAAAGTGGAGTGAGTATGATACAGCAAGAAGCAATAATATCAAGTAGCGAAGAAGCGGCTGTGAGTGGCCGATTGGTGTCGGCTCTTTGTTTCGTCCTCTTTTTCTCGGTAATGAATGCCACAATGTTCAATGTAGCCCTACCAGATATCGCGGGGCAATTCAAGCAAAAGCCTTCTTCTGTAAGCTGGCTCGTAACGGGATATTCCATTGTGTATGCGTTAGGCTCACTGTTGTTCGGTAAATTGGCTGACAAGTATCCGTTGAAGCGGCTGATTACAATAGGACTTCTTGTGTTTGCTGCGGCTTCTGCAGTAGGATTTCTCTCAGATTCGTATGCGATGGTGCTGGCAGCACGGCTGGTACAGGCAGCTGGGGCTTCCTGCGTACCTGCGCTGGTCATGCTAATTCCTGTACGGTTCTTTCCAACGGATCAGCGGGGCAAAGTCATGGGTGTTATCGCTTCGACAATCGCATTCTCTTCTGGACTCGGACCGATTGTGGGCGGTTTTATTACAGGGCATTTGAACTGGAATTATTTATTTCTAATTTCCTTGGCGGCTCCAATCGTCCTGCCCTTCATCCGTAAATCACTGCCCCAGGAGCAGGTAAGAGAGGGAGAGAAGCTGGATTTGATTGGTGCAGGACTGCTTGGCCTCGGCGTAGCGACATTCATGCTTTCCGTCACCCAATTCAACGGATGGTTCTTGGCAGGCAGCATGGTCCTGCTGGTACTGTTTGTTATACGTGTCCGCAGCGTACCGAATCCGTTTATTCAGCTCTCTTTGTTCCGGATATCGGGCTTTTCGAACGGTCTGATCGTCGCATTTATCGGTTTCTTCGCGGTATTCGGTGTGTTTCTGCTCACGCCGATGATGCTGAAAGCTATTCATGGACTAGACCCGCAATCCATCGGATTCGTGTTGTTTCCAGCGGCTATGCTAGCCGCGATCTTCGGGCGGTATGGAGGTAAGATTGTCGATACGCGGGGGAGCCAGTACATGCTGTATGTGGCGTACGCGTTACTAGCAGTCGGCTTACTGGGCTTGTCCGTATTTGCGGGAGTAAATCCCTGGGTTATTGCACTTTGCCTGCCGTTAGTTAATATTCCATTCACGTTCGTGCAGGCATCACTCGCCAAAGTCATCTCATCGGCGCTCCCCAAGGAACGGACGGGCATCGGCATGGGTGTGTATAACCTCAACAACTTCCTGGCAGGCGCCATCAGCGGCGCTGTGCTCACCAAAGCGGTTGAGTTCGACTGGAGCAACTTAAACCTAACAGCTGTCGGCCACCCGTCCACATTTGGTACCGTTTATAGCCTCCTCATGGTGCTGGTTATCGTCAATATCGTTTGGGTATATATAAAACTAAATAAGTAAAATGAAAATGCTTAGACAACGATGTGTGTTTATTGTGTAAGAAAGTAGTACAATAAGGAACCTTACGTATTATAGAAACAAAAGGAGATTGAAGCTGTTGAATCATATAGAAGTTAAAAGTGAGTTACCTTCAAACTATGAGGAGCTCAAAAAATCTGCCAATCGAACATCCAATTGGAGAGAACGTTTAGATGCGGTTGAAGGGGGTTGTGTTGCAAAAAATTAAAACGATAGGCTTAATCATAGATGATAAAAAAATTATGTGTGATCACTCGCGGCGATTGATTGTGAGGAGAGGATAACGCCTTCTTGAAAAAGAGTTTCCCCGCGTGAATATCCCGATTTTCGGAAAGCATGAAATCAATCGAGCTTCCCTCGGAATCAACTTCCCTGTATAGGTACTTCCATTTTCCTTTAACTTTGATGTAAGTTTCATCGACCCTGTAAGAATCGTTAGTCGGTTTCAAGTAGGCGAATTCGTTTGTCTATCTCAGGTCCGAACTGATGTACCCATTGCATGATCGTCGTATGCGAAATACGTAACCATCGTTCTTTCATCATTTCTGCTAGATCCCGATAGCTTAAGGTATACTTCAAATACCATCTGACAGTTAACAAAATAAATTCCGATTCATAATGTTTCCATTTGAAGAAATCTACTGTTGTTTCCAAGTTAATTTACTCCGAACAAACGATCAGTTGATTGTTATCGCAGGAGGAAAGTGAACTTTTCAAAGCCACAAAACCATTAAAGTAGGCGTTCCACTTTTGGGGCCATTAGTTCAATAACTCCAGGAACATGCTGGTGCCGGCAAATCGGCAGCCAGCTTTTTTGTTTAAAGGGAGACAGAAGACTTGATCTACCGACTAAAGTGGATTTGGACAAGAACATGTATTCATTGCCGTAAAAAGCAGGACCTGATTGGAAGGTAAATACAAAGTAATACACAAGGAAATTAGAGGATGTATGCAGTCAACGTCATCACTACTCTATTAATTTAAGTAATTTGTTGTGCTGAACTTGCTCATTGAGTTGGTTGTACCATTAGGAAGGTGCCGTTAGAGGCTTAATTATTTCTCATAGCATAAAGTCGTAAATTTAATACGGTTTTGCGGAGAAAGAGGAAGTATGCCGGTAGCATCACAATCCCGCTGATTAGGATGAGGTAAATGATCTTGTTCAAATATGGAAGGTTCTCCAGAATTACCTTGTCGGGAATGACCGCAACCAGACTGAAGTCTCCCATTAGCGAATGCTCCCCTAATACAAGATAATCGTTCTTTTCCCCGACATATAATAGTTCCCCAGGTCGGTTTTGCTTAAATCAACTTCATTCTACTCAACCAGCTCGACATTACCCATAGGTTGTCCCTGACCGGTTGCCAGCATGGCGGCGCCTTCCTAGCCGATAGGGATAAATGTCAAAGGCATCAATAGTGTCACCGCTTTGACCCAAGCGCCGATCTTCGATCCCCATTTGAATACATCGATTAAATTCATTGCCATCAACTGGCATCAAGCGTCCTTGTAATTCTCCTCCTAAACATTTAAGAGCGGCCGCAGCTAAGACTCCTTCTGGAGCACCACCAGAACCAACATAAAGATCAATCCCTGCTTCTGGAAATGCAGGTGCCATTGCCCCTGCGACATCCCCATCTGACAAAAACTTAATCCTTACACCATTGTATGTCGAAACTTCAACGATTAGTACAATGTAAAATGTAAAACAAATATCACCAGTAGTTTCTATATATGACAAAAGCCCACTCCTAGGAACCAATGGTATGTCTAAATTCGGATGGAGATATTCCATGTTCACTTTTAAATAACCGGTAGAAATTAGTTATATTTGTATATCCAACAGCTTCAGCAATTTCTTGAATTGAAAGATTGGGGTTTTTTAGTAATTTCTCGGCTTTCTGCAATTTCACGCTTTGAATTAGCCTTTTGAATGAATGGCCTGTATGATCTTTTAAAAGGCGCGATAAATGACGTTCGCTGTAATTAAAGAAAGTAGCAAGTTGGCACATAGTCAACGTTTTGTAGTTGTCTTGAATATAGTTCAGTATCAAAATCAAGTTTTCATCCATCTGATGAGTAGTTTCTATATCTAATATTACATCATTCTCATAGTCACGGAGCAAAAAAATGAAAAAGCTAGAAATAAGGTGATTCAATACTTTTGTGTTATAAAGGCGGTTTTCGTGATATTCACAATATGCATAGAAAGCAAATGTTTGTAAATCTGTATTATCACCGGTATGAAAAAGCAAATAAGAACCATTTTTTTTGTTATATAGATGTCTTGAAAAGAAATTAGATAAAACATTTTGATCATTTAGAGTTTCAATAAAGGCTGTATGAAAAGTAGTGCGTCGAATTAAAAAGTTAAAGATTATACAATCATCGGAGCAGTTACTGAGTGTGTGCTTAGTGCTTGGTGCAATTATAAAAACGTCTCCTTTCTCCATTTTGTGAACTATATTCATTGTATAATTTTCACAGTTACCATTTAAGACGTATAATACTTCAAAAAAGTCATGAGAATGCCAGTACGCAGGAAGATAACGAAGATGTTTATAAACAGCAACGTCAAAACCATTTGGAATGAAGGATTCTTCATTTAAAATATTTAATATATTATCCACATTAGGAAGATTAGCATAGTTTGGTATGTTTTCAATGAAATGTTTTGTTTCACAAAACATTTGTGGTTGCTGAAAATTATATTCGGGGTGACTCTCACACAGTGTCTTAAAGCATTTCTCAAGCATACTTAGTTCTAGTTCTTGCTGAATATTAAAATATCTCATAATATGCTTACCTCTTTATGTCCGATTTTGTAACGGACTATGTCTTGTGACGACATAGTTTTACTTGTGTGTGTTCAAATATAATTATATTCGAACACACACAAGCAAACAAATAACAAGACTTGGAGGTAGTAAAATGAAAAAAAGATTTTAGGATTTAGCTGTGGATGTCCAATGGGCAATTAAAAAAACCTTAAGATTTTAAATTCTTGATTTTTTAAGGTGATTTTAAAAATATATGTGAAAATAGGATATCAAGAAATTAGAGAAGGAAGTTGAATATGAATAAACTCTTAGAAAACAATATGAATTACAAAGAGATAATGTTTAACAAGGTTCCGGAAATTACCGTATTTTTCTGGATTGTGAAAATACTATCCACTGGAATGGGTGAGGTATTTGCGGACGTTCTATACGGGGCTGTGACCCCAATAATCGCCGTAATCTTAGGATTAGTTGGCTTGATTGTAGCTTTAAAATTACAGTGTTCCTTACGACGTTATGTAGCATGGATTTACTGGTTAACGATTATAATGGTAAGTATATTTGGGACTATGTTCTCTGATGTTTTGAATGGAGTACTTGATATTCCATTACCTATATCATCTTTAGCATTTATTATTGCAATGATAGTTATATTTGGTGCTTGGTACGCTAGTGAAAAAACTTTATCTGTACATAGTATTTACACCCATCGACGTGAAACTTTTTATTGGGCCATAGTATTAATAACTTTTGCACTGGGAACTGCAGTAGGTGACCTTACCGCGAGAAACTTTCAATGGGGCTATTTTTCCTCAGGCGTGATATTTGCAGTTATGTTTATTATACCGATTCTGGCAAGAAAGTTCTTTGGATTAAACGAAACTATAACATTCTGGCTATCTTATATAATGACGCGTCCACTAGGAGCTTCCTTTGCAGATTGGATGGGTGCTTCTACTAGTGATGGCGGGCTTGGTATAGGTAGTGGGCCGGTTAGTTTGGTATTAACCATCATTATTGTTGCTATTTTGGGATATCTAACAGTTAGTCACAAGGATGTTAAGGAGAAAAATATTGCTGTACTGGATAACCAGGTGAATAATTTATGAACCAATCAAAGAGTGTAATAAAGAACTTTGTAATATTAAAATAATTGTGGTTTCTAATTTTTAGAATAGATTGAAAGAATTTTCAAAGATGTCTTAGGTACGAAGAATTATTTCATCCAAAGTTCTTCAAGAAGTAAATGGATGTTCGTATTATCGTGTAGTTGAGATGTGGTTTGACTGCCGCAGCTCAAAGTAGAACAGAAGAGGGATGGGTGTGAGGGTGGAAAGTTTACTGGCCGCCTCTGAAGTCGTGTTTATACCGCATAATAAATTTAAAAAAACACGACTTCAACAGCGGTTGGAACCCCACATCCATCTCTCCCCATGCACAAAAGTATGGGTTTACACGCAAAAGGACCGTCAGGATGTTTTTCCCTGACGGTTTTTCTTATGATCCGTTCCGCTGCATCTTTTGGGCGTGATTCCGGTTTGTTTCTTGAAAGCTTTAATGAAATAACTCTGATCATGAAAATTTGGAGACGACATGCAGGAAGACCATGCGCATGCGGAACTGACGGAGGCGATGACGAGATATATGCCGCTGCACGCGCTAGCAGCTTTCAGCCAAGGAGCGGTCACTGAACAGACGCTCGCCGTGCTGATTGAAGAACTTAATAAATAACGACAACAGGAGTATGCCGGCCGGTGTAGTCCAGTGTTGTCTTTCAGCTTTGATTTCGTCATATGTTTGTCCGAAGTATGTAGGGATGGTCATCGCAAGCAAAGAGCTCTTTGCAGAACCCTTTGGTGTAGTTTTTAAATTAGAAATTATTGGATTGTCATGCTCCAAAATGTATGTTCGTTCTAGCCATTGCATTAGGCATTGCATCTGGAGTCTCACGGTTTCACCGCGTTGATCGACTTCCGGTTTGAGTATGGCAGCAACATGATGCAACGGTTGTGCCCAGCGCTTCACATCTTCGTAGAGCTGGCTGAACTTATTTAATTTGTTGAATATTCTGAATACGTTCCGAAGTAGAGAGGGCCACTTTTTTATCCAGACAATTCTGCAACTAGGCTTGAATGGCCTGGGCGATCTAATAAATCCGAACTCCGGGTAAATCCATGCAGTCGACATCACTATTCAATTAATCTAAGTAGTTTTTTGTGCGGAAATTGCTCATTGAGTTAGTTGTACCCTTAGGAAGGTACCGTTAGAGGCTAAATTATTTCTCATAGCTAAAGTCGTAAAATCAATACAAATTGGTCTGGATTGAGAAAATCAGTCAATTATAATGAAGAGTGGGTAAGTTTATCAATTTCGCAATCATGAAGCTGGGGGTAGTCCAATGAATTTAAGCATCTTTCGCATACCCAGAAACTCAATCTGGTTAAAACTTTCGATTGGAGTCATTTCGGTCATTGTCCCGTTACTGGCTCTATTGATCTACATCAATATGAATGCGATAAACGTTGTCCACGGCCAGGTTGCTGACTCTAATAACAACATGCTGTCACTATACATTCAATTAATAGACGATGGTTTGGAGGAGACCGATCAATACTTGCTGTCGCTTGCTACTAGTGATATCAATTTGGACATCATGGAGAATCCGGGGACGAAGGCAGATGATTACGCGCTTTCCAAAATTAATTTGTTCAATAAACTTGTCAAGAACATCGACAACTATAAATCGATTGACTCCCTGTTCGTCTATTCACTGCCGACCAAGGAATGGATCAGCGCAAACAGGGAGAAGGATTTCGAAGAACCGCAGGAAAAATTGGATGCCATCCGAGCTTATCTCGAGGAAAGCTTGACCGAGTCAACGAATAGATCGAGCCAATGGTACGCCCACCAAATCGGCCAAGAATATTATTTGTTTCGTGTGCTTCGATCGGGAAATACCTATATCGGCGCTTGGGTCAAAGCGGAGACACTATTGATGCCTTTGACATTTATCCATATCGGCAAGGAAGGCGCCGCCATGCTGTCAACCGGTCAGGGACAACCTATGGGTAATGTCGAGTTGGTGGAGCAGAATGAAGTTGATTTAAGCAAAATCGACCTGGGGAACTATTATATGTCGGGGAAAAAGAACGATTATCTTGTATTAGGGGAGCATTCGCTAATGGGAGACTTCAGCCTGGTTGCGGTCATTCCCGACAAGGCGATTCTGGAGAACCTTCCATATTTGAACAAGATCATTTACCTCATCCTAATTAGCGGGATTGTGATACTTCCGGCGTTCTTCCTCTTTCTCCGCAAAACCGTGATGCTTCCAATCAATCGAATTGTTAACGTAATGAAACGAGTAGCGGACGGGAATGTCAATCTCCGGATTCCGATTCTCCGAGCATCTGAGGAATTCTCGCTGATGAACCGGACTTTTAACGAGATGATGTCTCAGATCGAAGAGCTGAAAATCAGCGTCTACGAGGAGCGGATCGACAAGCAGAAGGCCGAGCTTCAGCACTTGCAATTGCAAATCAATCCTCATTTTTTCTTGAATGCGTTAAATGTCATCTTCGATTTCTCCCAAGAGCGAAAACACGAATTGATTGGAGAGATGGCCGTTAGCCTGATTCGCTATTTCCGATTTATGTTTCGAAGCAATTTGTCGTTCGTCCCGTTACGGGATGAGCTGGAGCACGTTCGCAATTATATTCGCATTCAGCAGCTTCGGTATCCAACAAGTCTGCTCTACGAGCTGGAGGCACCGGAAATACTGCTGCCTACACCCGTACCTCCCTTAGTGATTCAAACCTTTATCGAGAACTCAATCAAGCATGCCATGTCACTGGACCAAACGATAACCATATTCGTTACGATTGATTTTGTCTTAGGCGAAAGCGAGACATCCTTGCGGATCACGATTCGTGATACGGGGAAAGGTTTCTCACAGGAAATATTGGAGAAGCTTCAGGTCGGCGTCAAAATTGCAGATGAACAAGGTGAGCATATCGGCATTTGGAACGTACAGAACCGCCTTCGTTTACTTTATGAAGGAAGAGCAACCATACAGTATGCCAATGCAACTCCAAATGGAGCATTGGTTCAGATCGTTTTGCCATTAAATGCTTAAGAAATGAGGGATACGTGATGTTTCAACTGCTTATTGTGGATGACGAAGCCTCGGCCATCAGGAGGGTTAGCTCTTTATTAGAGTGGAGCCAGTTTGAAATCGGACATATCCATACTGCACAGAACATGAAGCAGGCACAGGACATGTTTCAAGAACACCCGATTGATATGATGCTCTGCGATATCGAGATGCCGCAGGGCAGCGGCCTGGAGCTATTAACGTGGGTTCGAGAAAATTTTCCACAGACGGAGTGCGTGTTTTTGACCTGTCATGCGGATTTCAATTTCTCCAAACAAGCGATAAGACTGGGCAGCATGGATTATCTCCTGAAACCTGTATTCGCAGAGGATTTGGAGCCTGTCATTGTCAAGATGTTAGATAAAATAAAGGCCAATACCGCAATGATGAAGGACAGAAGCTTCTGGCAGAAGCAACAGCCGCAATTGTTCGAGCGCTTTTGGCAGGATTTGATTAGCCGAAACATTCCGCCTCATGAAGAAGCGATCCGCAAAGAAGCGGAGGAACGAAACGTTTATTTGGGAGACCATCCTCGAGTTACCCATGTCTTGATTAAGGTAAGAAGATGGCGGAAGCCGTTGACACTCCGCGAAGAGAAAATCATAGAATTTGCCTTAAGGAATGCCGCCGAGGAGCTTTTGAAGGGAAATGAGTATGAGGTCCATCTTATTTCAGGTGGCCGCGGCTCTTTATCTGCCATTATTCTGACCAGAAACGACAAGAAGGCGGATCAGGATCATCTGCATGAAGTCCTTAACCGTTATATCGCTTCCTGTAACAAGTATTTTTATTGTGATATTGCTTGCTATGTAAGCGGCGACGTAGAACTTCAAGCTTTGCCCGATACGGCAGATTATCTGGAACGTCTGGATAATATGAATGTTGCTTACGAGAATAAAGTTTTTTTCATGGGGGACAAGTTCCAGACGACGTTGGAGCTTCCTCATCCGGATATGAGGCTGTGGTCAACTCTGCTTAGTGAAGGCAAGAAGGAAGCTGTTCTGGAATCAGCTTCGCAATATCTTGTGCAGTTGTCCAAAAGACCAGGGGTGGATTCCAACTTTTTGCAAGGCTTCCATCAGGATTTTCTTCAGTTGGTTTATTCGTTACTTGCAAGCAAGGGGATTCAAGCCCGTCAGCTATTCAAGGACAGCGCATGGCAGCACATAGACGAACCTCTTCGTTCTGTAACGGACATGATCTCATGGATTGGCGCCATCATACCGAAGTTGATCGAGCACTTATTCGAGGAATCGAATACGATCATCGTCAAGGTCAAACGTTTCATCGCATTCAACATAGATCAGGATATTAACCGGGACGATATTGCAGGCCACGTCTATTTGAATCCCGATTATTTGACCCGGTTGGTCAAGAAAGAGATGGGAATGACCCTGTCGGAATTACTTCTTTCGGAACGATTATCGCTGGCAAAGGATCTGCTCGCAAATACGGATTTGCCTGTAGGGCTTGTGGCGAAGCGTTCAGGGTTCCAGAGCTTTGCTCATTTTTCAAGCACATTCCGAAAGAATCTCTGTGTTACTCCGAATGAATACAGGACTCAGAAGGAACAAGGTCGAGGAGAGAGGTAGGCAATGCAATAACAAGAGGTCGGAAACAGCATAAGCAGACAGCGTACAATAGAGACAATCAACCGTGACCACTATACACTTAAGGAAATGAGGAACCATGATGAAACGATATCTGCGCTACCGGGCGCTTCTGCTGATGACAGTTCCCGCTCTTGTCTATCTACTTATCAATAACTATTTGCCGATGTTTGGCATCATCATCGCCTTTAAAGACATCAATTTTGCCCACGACAATTGGTTTTTAGACAGCTCATGGATCGGATTCAAAAATTTTGAATACCTGTTCGCTACCAAAGATGCTTACGTCATTACTCGCAATACGCTGCTCTATAATGGCATCTTTATTATTCTGGGCACCCTTGTTGCGGTAGGCGTAGCTATTTTGCTTAACGAGGTCAAAAGTCAATTTATGAAGCGGCTCTATCAAGCAGTCCTGCTTCTACCGTTTCTTATTTCCATGGTTATTGTGGCTTATCTCGCACTTTCGTTCCTGGATGTAGAGAACGGATTTTTGAACCGTCACATCCTTCCATTTTTCGGCCTAGGAACTGTTTCCTGGTACAGTGAACCGAAATATTGGCCTTACATCCTTACCTTAGTTAATTTATGGAAGGGCGTCGGCTATTCGAGCATCATCTTCTTTGCGGCCGTCATTGGCATCGACCAGGAATATTATGAAGCCGCGACAATCGACGGCGCGAGCCGATGGCAGCAAATTCGCACAATCACCGTTCCCTTGATCATGCCGGTTATCACACTCATGACGCTACTAGCCATAGGACGGATTTTCTATTCCGATTTCGGATTGTTCTACCAGGTGCCACTAAATTCCGGTCCACTTCAACCGACGACCGACACCATTGATACATACGTATTCCGCGGTTTGATGACTTTAAGCGATTACGGAATGTCCTCAGCTGCTGCACTTTATCAGTCATTTGTCGGGTTTGTTCTGGTTATTATTGCGAACTTTATCGTCTCAAGACGTAAC
This sequence comes from Paenibacillus sp. J22FR5, assembly GCF_059691975.1. Taxonomy (NCBI): domain Bacteria; kingdom Bacillati; phylum Bacillota; class Bacilli; order Caryophanales; family Paenibacillaceae; genus Paenibacillus; species Paenibacillus sp. J22FR5. The sequence goes on from NZ_JCAUAN010000001.1 coordinate 540,452, forward strand.
CGTGAGCAAGCATTGTTTTAAATAGGAGGGGGTTTTCGAATGGCTGCAAATCGATTGAATCAATTTTTGGTAAACGGAGCTTTTATTCTGGCCGGTATAGCCTGTTTATTCCCATTTCTATTGTTAGTCATGGCATCGTTAACGAGTGATGAGAGTCTAATCAAGAACGGATATTCTCTACTTCCAGATCAAATTAACTTTGATGCTTATTCCTACTTGGTGTCAAAATCGCAAGAAATCCTCCGTTCCTACGGAAATACGATATTCGTAACCCTTGTGGGTACGGCTGTAGGGCTTTTCATCTCCGCTCTGATCGCTTACCCGCTATCCAGAAATGATATGCCGCATCGTGGTGCCATTAGCTTCATCGTGTTTTTCAGCATGCTGTTTAACGGCGGGCTCGTATCCACCTATCTCGTTTATACTCAGGTGTTTGATATCAAAAATACCATTTTCGCCTTAATCGTGCCGGGACTTTTGACAAACGGATTTATCATTTTCATGATTCGGACATTTTTCAGCTTCTCCGTGCCGACTCCAGTAATTGAATCCGCTTATATTGACGGAGCGAGTGAATTCCGAATTTTCTGGGGGATTGTCCTTCCGCTTTCCTTGCCTGTGCTGGGAACTGCCGGGTTAACGATGTTGATTTTTTACTGGAATGACTGGAATAACGGCTTGTTATACCTGACGGATCCCAAGCTTTTCAGCATGCAGAATCTGTTGAACAAGACGCTAAGCGACGCACAATTCCTTCAACAGAACAGTATGGGAGGACATTCTTCGTCGACCAGTGCTAATGTGCCAATAGAATCCATTCGTATGGCCATGGGTACGATCGGTTTTCTTCCGATTGCCTTTGCCTATCCGTTTTTTCAAAGATATCTGGTTGGCGGACTGGCTCTTGGTGCGGTGAAAGGGTAAGGTCTATTCCGAATTTCACGATTCGGTAGACATAGATAACAAATTTACTAGGGGGTAGCCTTACATGAAAAGAAACAAGAAAAAGCTTTCGGCTCTCATCGGTAGTATTTCCATTCTGTCCTTGCTCTTCACTGCATGCTCTTCGTCCGGCGGCAGCAGTCCAGCGCCAGGCAGCGCAAGCAAAGGTACACAAACTGCGACAGAACAGCCTACTGAATTGAACGTCGTTCTGTGGCCGCCTACGAATGCAACAGATATGCCGCTAATTGAAGAGGCCATCAGCAAGATTACGAAAGAGAAGATCAATGCCACCGTTAAGCTTACGACATTCGGCTTCTCTAATTACGCCCAACAAGTCAACCTGATGCTGGCAAGCAATGAGAAGCTTGATCTGTTCGTATCCACGCCTTTCTTCGGTTATGGTACCCAAGCAGCCAAGGGACAGCTTGTAGCGTTGGATGATCTCTTGGTGAAGCAAGGACAGGGCATTAAAGATGTTGTTGGTGAAGATGTCCTTAATGCAACACGTATAAGCGGAAAAATTTATGGTGTCCCGAGTATCCGTGATTTTGCCGCCGAATACGGTCTTTTGATGCGTAAGGATTTGGTGGATAAATACAACATCGATCTGACGAAAGTGAAAACCTATGAAGACCTAGAGCCTATCTTCAAAACGATCAAGGATAATGAACCTGGAATAACGCCATTGGTAAACGCGGGTGCTGGAAATACGCCGGTAAGTGTGATGATGAATGATAAAGTAGATTTTCTTGGTGACAGCTCCGGTGTCATTCCGATGACATCCAAGGACAAGAAACTCATTAACGTGTTCGAGATGCCGGAATACGTAAGCTCCGTTAACCTGGTGAACAAATGGTATCAATCTGGTTATATGAGTAAAGATGCTGCTACTTCACAGCAAACAGGCGCAACAATCATAAAGTCTGGCAAAGCCTTTAGCTATCTTACCAATATAAACCCGGGGTTTGAAAAAGAGCAAACGATAGCTATCGGCAAAGAGATGGTTGCCGTACGTCTAACAAAGCCGATTACCGGAACGATTAACGTCGCATCTTTTATGATGTCAATTGCTAAAAATAGCCAAAACCCGGATAAAGCGATGCAATTGATGAACCTGATGTATACCGACAAAGACATCGTCAATTTGATTGATTACGGGATTAAAGGAAAGCATTACGAGGTGAAAGGCGACGGTACTGCCGGCAAACCGGCTGGTGTACCCGAAGTCGGTTGGGTATTTAATCAATGGGCTGTGGGGAACAACTTCCTGGCTTATGTGGCGGAAGGTAATGACACGAAATTGTGGGATAAGTATAGAGAATTCAATGCAAACTCGGTTAAATCTCCAGCTCTTGGCTTCTCCTACGATCCGCAATCGGTGAAGACAGAGGTCGCTGCGGTCACGAACGTAACCAACCAGTATCGGATCGGGCTAGAAACCGGTATGGTAAGTCCCGAGAAACTGGGCGAGTTTAATAAAGCGCTCAAGGCTGCGGGTCTCGAGAAAATTATTGTAGAAAAACAGAAGCAATTCGATGAGTGGTCCAAGAAGTAGTAGCGGACTGATTATGATAAGGAGCGTTTCGGCAATTTGCCGGAACGCTCCTTTTATTTGAAACCAATAGTCGGATTCAGGATAACAAGAGGTCGGAACATGAATAATAGGCGCTTGTAAAATGAAAGACATCACTGAACAAACCATAAAAGTAATCACTTAGGAGGAAGATGGCGAGATGAAACATATTCAATTTCCACAGCATTTTCAATGGGGAGTTGCCACAAGCGCCTACCAAATAGAAGGAGCATGGAATGTAGACGGGAAAGGTCCTTCGATATGGGATACATTCACTCAAACGCCTGGAAAAGTTTGGGGGAATATTCCTGGCAATGTGGCATGCGATCATTACAATCGTTATCCAGAAGATATTGCCCATATGAAACAATTGGGTCTCGATACGTATCGATTCTCCTTCTCGTGGCCGCGTGTCATTCCGGAAGGGACTGGGAAGGTAAATACGAAGGGGCTCGATTTTTACAAACGGCTTGTACATGAACTTCTTGAGAATGATATACGACCTAACGCTACACTGTATCATTGGGATCTTCCACAAGCGTTGGAGGATAAGGGAGGCTGGACAAATCGGGATATCAAGGATTGGTTTGCAGAGTACGCTGCGCTTATGTTCCGAGAATTTAACGGTTTGATTCCGATGTGGTCCACGCTTAATGAACCGATTGCTCTATATGTTGGTTATGGATTTGGGATCTTCGCACCGGGGCGTAGTAACCAGAAAGATGCAAAGGCAGCCATGCATCATGCACTGCTCGCACACGGGGAAGGGGTCAAGGCTTTTCGGGCAGAAGGGATGAAGGATTCTCAAATTGGGATTGTCGTTGATATTTGGAAAAGACATGCTGCGCGCGACCTTCCGGAGGATCATGAGATCGCCCGCCGCGGCGACGAGAATGGGCACAAGTTTTTCCTGGATGCGCTCTTAAAGGGAAGTTACTCAGACTATATCATTGGTCAGATGGAAGCTGACGGGACGCTTCCCGACATTCGGACGGGGGACATGGAGCTCATCTCCCAGCCTATGGATTACTATGGTCTGAACGTTTATAGCCGAATCATGGCATCTTCCGACCCCGCATTGTCGACGGATCCGGCTGTACAAGGGAAGAGAGAGCAGCACGCTGGCGGAAACTTCATGGATAACGGACTGGAGTTTTACCCGAAAGCGGTTTACGATGCGGTCATGCTGCTCAAGAACGAATACAATTTGTCCATTCCCATCTATATTACGGAGAATGGTATTTACAACTGTGGAGAAGAGGTAAATAATGGCCGTATTCACGATCTGGAAAGAATTCGGTACATTGAAGGGTTTCTTAGATGGATTCACAAAGCAATTGAAGATGGAGCAGATATTCGCGGATATTATGCGTGGTCATTAATGGATAATTACGAGTGGGCGGCAGGCTTTAACCGAAGATATGGGCTGATCCATCTCAATTCGCAGACACAGGAACGAATTTGGAAAGACAGTGCTTATTGGTATCAGAAAGTCATAGCCGATAACGGTTTTGCTGAGGGAGAAGAGTAGTCAGTGAATATTATATGGGCTGCGTACCGTCCTGCGAGGACGGTACAACTGACGAAATTCATATGCCGGGTTCTGTATCAAATAATAATAAACCGAAAGGAAGATAAAAATGAGTGAATTCAAAGACTGCCGCAATCCGGTGTTACCAACAAATCTGCACATTCCTGATCCGGAGGCACATGTTATGCCTGACGGAAGAGTGTACGTATATGGCTCTTGGGATCAAGAGGAAAATATTTTCTGCAGCAAGGAGTATCGGGTGTTATCCTCTTCCAATATGGTCGACTGGATGGATCATGGCGTATCCTACGATTCAAGCATGGTTCCGTGGGTTTTTGACGAGAACGCACCTAAATACCCTGGAGTAGATTGGTCGAAGCCAACTCCATTCCTTAAAAAAATGATTGAGCGAGACACCAAGGATAGAAAGATTGAGATTCCCAAATTTCCGAAAGACCTGCTCTTTGCACCAGACGCAATTAGCAAAAACGGCAAATACTATTTATATTTTTGCATGTCGGATTCGAGTGAAGGCGTTGCCGTAGCAGATAAGCCGGAGGGGCCTTTTCATAGTCCGGTTCAACTGCCATGCGGAGGAATCGATCCGGCCGTCTTTATCGACGATGATGGACAGGCTTATTTCTACTGGGGCCAATTCTATGCGCATGGTGTGAAATTAAAAGAGAATATGGTCGAGTTCGAGGAAGGAACGACCGTCCACAATCTCGTAACGGAAGAAGAACATTATTTCCATGAGGGCAGTTCTCTCCGCAAGCGCGGCGATACGTATTACATCGTATATTCCAGCATGGTGCGCGGCAAACCAACATCGTTAGCCTATGCGACCAGCAAATCACCGCTGGGCCCTTTTCAGTATAGAGGGGTTATAGTCGATAATGACGGCTGTGATCCGCAGAGCTGGAACAACCATGGCTCCATTGAGGAAGTGAATGGGCAGTGGTATGTCTTCTACCACCGAAGCTCTCAAAATAGGCAGCAAAAGCGCAGGCTTTGCATTGAACCAATTACCTTCAATGAAGACGGTACGATTCAGGAAGTGCCGATGACCTCGCAAGGTGCAGGCAGGCCGTTCGGAATCAACGAAACGATAGAGGCTTATCGAGCATGCCAATTGTTGGGAAGTGTATACATTGCTCCTACAAGCAACGGACAGGAAGTGTTAAAGGGGATCCAGGATTGGGATCAGGCGATTTATCGATATGTGCAGTGGGATAAGACCGTAAGTGAGGTTTCAATTGAGGCTACAGGCAGCGGAGATATTACGATTTATCTGGATGATGAGTACGAAGAAGGGGGAAGTGTAACAATTCGTGATGGGCAGATTATTTCTTCAACGCTTACAAGTGCTTCTGGCAAACATGAAGTAAGATTACTGTTTACCAATGTCGGTGATTTGGAAGTACAAGCATTGCGATTTGGATAACATCTTTTCGGTTCAATGCTGGCAACATATCCTTGAGTTAGTCACAATTGATTTTTATTACTTTTGATATCTCAATAAAATAGATTTTATGACTAGGGGAGTGTACGTACACTGCAAAATTACCAATCTATCAGACCTGGACAAGGTAAGGCTGGTTTAACCAGTAAAAAAGGATTTATCTCCCACAAGTGTTACCCATATTGGGTGCGACAGTCTGTGATGCACCGTGATGGTTGGAGTCAGACTAACGGTTGGGCTCTAATGGCACCATAGTTTATAGAACTTCTTCTCCCAGCCATAGTAGAAGTATTGACAGATTTTATCCATTTTCATCCTCTGTGGTGCAGCGCTGGTCTTGCGCTGCATGAATGGCTAAAGGTTTTATGCAACGCTAGTGAACCAATATCGGACCGTATTGTCTCCTTGCCTTCCAAGGACCTTACTTTAACTTCTGGATAATATAATCCGCTGTACGGATAGCTAAAGCTACACATGTCAATGTTGGGTTGGCTGTGCCGCTGGAGGGAATAACGCTATTATCCGCAACGTAAAGACCTTGAACGCCATGAACTTGACCGAAACGATTCGTTCCGGACGTCGCAGGGTTGTCTCCCATTCGACAGGTGCCCATTTCATGAGAATCAAAATTCGGTGGGCGAACGATCAACTCGCCAGGTCTGGTCAAGCCCATTATCGATGCTGTATGTTTCACCAATTGAGTCATACGCCGAATAATTGCTTTATCCTTATCACTATAAGTGAAATTAGTTTCAATTTCAGGCACTCCATCTTCATCTCGTTTGTGTGAATTCAGAGTGACTCTATTGTTAAACTGTGATTCGATTTCGCCTGATCCTGCAAATAATATATATAACTCTTTTTGCAGCGGTTGAATTTGATGCTGGGTCCAATCCATGTTTAACCCGTGAATTTGAATTTGAAAAGGGCGATTTTCCTTTCCCGGTATCAGAATACGAAGGGGGCCTAGAACCTCTGGAAACTCATCCCGGCTAATTCTCGCTTCTCCCCAAACCTTTGAATGATTGGTCAAATAATGACCGATTGCTTCACCTTGTATGTCCGAGTTCAACAATATTTGTGTCGTTCCGAAGGTGCTCGCTGCTAATACAACATGTTTTGCTTTTAAAATGTACTGCTTTTTTTCTGGTGTGACTACTTCAACGCCTACGGTTTTGTTATTCTCCGTCAAGACTTTAACGGCACGTGCATGAACCGCTAAATCGTAAGGAGAGTTCATCGCTTGGGCTAAAAAGATAATGGAACTGAAAAATGGATTTGAATTAATGACGCCAAACTGGCTAGGCGGTTCTAGATTAATGGCTAGCGGCTCATCTGTTGCATCGTGGATACCGCCTTGCTGAAGGCGGTTGAGCATAAATTGGGTCGTGGAAGCGCCTTTGGTAAAGTTTTGTGTAACGTTCATGATCTTTTCAGCAATATTGTAATAGTACTCCATCTCTTGAATGGGAATAGGCCATTTGGCAATGAATGGAGTTGGCATTCGGGGACTGGTTACTCCCCAAAATAAGGTTCTGCCTCCTAATGCGTATACTTGTGGAGACAAATAATTGGGAGAGGGATGTTTAGCTATGCTCAATTTATAAAGGTATGGTCGAGAACTATCCATTGTCGCAATATTGTTCACATGTGTAGGAAGCAGTAAACCCCCTCTTTCGATGATACCGATTTTTTTGCCGCTATTTCCAAGCTGTTGCATGATTCTCCAGAGGGCAGCTCCCCCTCCGGCCCCAGTTCCTACAATTAGTACATCATATTCCTTGCTCTGCATATCTTCAAGAGACGTTAGTGGTATCCATTGTTCATTTGGGTTAACATTTAATGGTTTAGCCAAAAAGCTTAGAATAGACGCACCATCACTTACAGTCGGGCCTTCGGAAGAGGGGAGTTTTACTTGTTGACCTGCAACATTCGTATCAGCACCGGGAATACGGGGGTTAAGGGTTAACAGAAGCTGCAATTCAATATCGTATTTGTCGGCGATCATACGAAGAGAATCACCATCACGGGCGACATATATTCTCATTGGATCACAGCCTTTCATACACGCTACCATTAATTATATGTGATAACGAAGGGGATATGTTTTAACTAAACGATGAATTAGATGTTAAAGGCGGTAGCGGTTAGGAAAGGCTTATGCTTCGCCAATCGATTTCAAATAATCGTGGATGTTAGCAGCGGTTCTTAATGGTTCGGGACTTACTTCAAATTCTACGAAATAATGTTGGACGCCGACTTTCTTCATCACTTGAAACACCGAAGTCCAGTCAATCACACCGCTTCCAACATCTGTGAAATTACCGCTCTGGTCAACATCCTTTACATGGACAATCGGAGTTATGCCTCTATACTTCTTTAGTGTACGAATAGGATCCAATCCAGCCTTCTTTACCCAGGCTAAATCCAGCTCCAATTGCAAATTACTTCCAACTCCAATAAGAATTCGATCGATGACTCTTACTCCGTTCATTAGGTTAAAATCGTCAAGCTCAGGATGATAGAGAAGCTGCATTCCCTGAAGCTTGACCTTTTCTCCGATATTACGTAATAAACAAATGGTGGCGTGAAGCGCCGCCTCATCGGCGATCCTTTCTTTTGTTGACCCGAAAATGATGTAACGAGCGCTAATCGTCCGAGCGTAATTAATTTGGTTTTGTAAATCAGCCTCTAATAGAACGTCGCTTACAAATGTCAATATAAGTCTTAATCCTGCTTGATCCAGCATATTTCGTAGTACATTAGCTGGAAGAGTTAGATAACTCCAACTGACAGTCTCTACAAGCTTATAGCCCATTTCCGCGACTTTCTTAAGCGTGCCGAAGTAATCCTGCTGGAGCTCCTTGAATACCGTGAGTATCTCCAGTCCCAGGAAGGAATGCGCAACATTCGTGCATTTCATTGCCGACCCTTTTAAATCGCATGCATAATCACCTTTACGCTTGAGTCCTTATTTTCAATCGTTGTTCAATAAAAAATTTGTTCGAAGACCAGGCCAACCTGTTTAACCGTATTTAGAATATTTATATGGTTCATTTGCTTGACCTGTGCATTAGTCCAGCATTCAGAAAAGGATTCTGGCAATGATCTTGTAGTTACAACAGGTTGTTGGTAAATCGTCTACTCTTTTTTGATTAGAGAAACTGAAGCAATAAATATAGCGGAACAACAAGGATAATGTTGTTCCAAATAGAGCAAAATATCGATAACGATAATTTTGGGCATATTGGGGCTTTCTTGTACATCGGAGCACGTATTGACAATATGACGAGACATTACAAAAATCCGCAGACAGTTGAAGAAATTTCTAAAATGTTCATGATCAGCCCTCGACATTTTCAACGAAAATTTAAGAAGTTACCGGAGTAACCTATACTAAAATATTAAAGGACATACGTTTTCATCGAAGCTTTGATCTGCTTCTCGACACGGATTGGAGTGTGCAGACAAACGCTTTAGAGGTCGGTATTCAAGATATAAAATATTTCTATAGGCTTTTTAAAGAAAGGTGCGGCATGACTCCACACGATTTCCGTTTTAATAGAACCAAAATCACACAAATCGACTGACTAAAGACCGCTTTCAATTGATAAAAGGACTCATCAGACAGACTTGGCTAAGATAAATTGATTCACGGTTCTATTTTATCGGCCATCAATAACTGTACGGAAAAGGCCAACTACAGTCTCCCTTGTCCGTCATCAAAAATATCCTGTTTGAAGTAGATTTTACTCTTCTCAATCTTCAGTGATAGCTTGTATACGACACTTTCCCTCCTTAACCGTGACTATAGGCTCCTGCAATGATAGATCTTTGCTTCGCTTGTTTGGTAATCGCTAATGTTTAGTTGTCGAACAACGTGCTGCAACGTTGCCAATTTCGTTCCCTTGTCCGGTAAATCCGTTAGGCAGCCGCTTATTCGATTCAGTGGGCTTTGCTAATTAAATGGGCGTTCTGTTATCAAAGTTCTTATAGAAGTCGTATGTTTAAAGTCGGAATAGTCGCAACGATATGTCAGAATCGTACTAGCAGACTATGATAGCCTATTTATATCGGAGCAACCGAAGACTGCGAACAAAGGGGTTTCAATATGCTTATAACCAATTTAACATGCGAATATAGAAGAGAAGCACTTGGAATCGGTAACGTGAATCCGCGTTTAAGCTGGCGAATCGAGTCCAGTATCCGTGATATGCTCCAAAGAGCATATCACCTTCAGATTGCCGGCCCAGACGGGATTTTTGAGGAACCGCTTTGGGATACCGGTCGTGTGGAGTCAGATCAATCGATCCAGATTACCTATGAAGGACCTGCATTGAGATCCCGAAGCCGGTATTTCTTTAGAGTAAAAGTCTGGAATCAGGATGGTGAGGAATCCGAATGGAGCGAGACTTCCTGGTTTGAAACGGGACTACTCAAAACCGAAGAATGGCAGGCGAATTGGATCACCCCGAATACAGACCAGATCAATCCCCAGACAGAGGCTACCTTTCTTCTACGTAAAGGCTTTGAACTTCAAAAAGAAATTGCTTCTGCTCGCGTCTTTGCTTCAGCTGCCGGGGTGTATGAGCTTTACATCAACGGTTCGTTAGTTTCGGAGGACCTGCTCGCTCCAGGGTGGACGAGTTATCCGAACCGAATCCAGTATCAGACGTATGATGTAACGGCATATCTACAGCAAGGCGAGAACGCGATCGGAGTGCAGCTCGGTGACGGCTGGTACAAGAGCGGTTTGAGCCACGAACAACACCGATTTATTTATGGCGAGCATCGCTCGGCTCTCGTTCAGCTTCATGTGGTATATAAGGATAGTGAAGAAGCAATTATCACATCCGACGAAAGCTGGAGGGCGACTACTGGACCGATTCTTTATTCAAATCTCTATAACGGTGAATCCTATGACGCGCGTCTTGAGCTTACAGGTTGGAGTGAGGCAGGAGCCACAGTGGCGGATTGGAAGCCGGTACAGATGTATAACCTGCCGATGAGTGTGTTGGTCGCGCAGGAAAACTGGCCGACACGTGTTACGGAAACCCTCCATCCGGTTTCCAGCTTCGTTACTCCGGCTGGAGATCATGTGCTCGATATGGGACAAAACATGGTCGGCCGCATCCGTTTCACACTGACGGCGCCTGAAGGTACCAAAATTATTCTCAAACATGCGGAGGTGCTGGACAAAGATGGAAACATTTATTTCGGCAATCTTCGTTCCGCAATGCAAACCGTCGTCTACACAGCGAAAGGAGAAGGGACGGAAAACTATGCTCCCCATTTCACTTTCATGGGCTTTCGTTATGTCAAAGTAGAGGGATTCCCGGGAAGGGAGCACGGATTGCCGCTTGACGCATTTACCGGTGAAGTCATTCACACCGACATGGAGCCGACCGGGGAGTTCGAATGCTCCGACGACCGGGTCAATCAGCTGCAAAGCAATATTAAGTGGGGGCAGCGGGGCAACTTTGTGGATGTACCGACCGATTGCCCGCAGCGAGATGAGCGCCTCGGCTGGACGGGCGATGCGCAGGTGTTCATCAGTACAGCATTATTCAATTATCACGGGGGGCCATTCTTCACGAAATGGCTTCATGACTTGAAAGCGGAGCAGTATCCGGATGGCGGCGTCCCGTTCGTGATCCCGAAAGTAATGCCTGGGGAGAACTCGGCAGCTTGGGGAGACGCCGCAGTCATCTGTCCGTGGACAGTATATCAATATTACGGCGATCGGCAGTTGCTGGCCGAGCAATATGAAAGTATGAAAGCCTGGGTCGAATACATTCGCGCCCAAGGCGATAACGAATATATGTGGAATACCGGCTTCCACTTCGGCGATTGGCTGGCGCTTGATGCCGAGGAGAACAGCTACATTGGAGCTACGCCGACTGAGCTCATCGCTACGGCTTACTATGCATACTCGACCCGCATTTTGCGCGACACTGCTGCAGTTTTAGGGTATGCGGAAGATGCTCGAGCTTACGAGGAACTTCTAGGTGATATTGTTCAGGCGTTCCGCGATGAATTCGTAACGGTAAACGGAAGAGTGGCCGTGCAGACGCAGACCGCCCATGTACTTGCTCTTATGTTCGACCTAGTGGAAGAACGCGTGCGTCCGCGGATCGCTAAAGAACTGAATCGAATGATTGTTGACAACAAGTACCATCTGACCACAGGCTTTGTCGGCACCCCGTATCTCTGTCTGGCACTCTCGAATACCGGATATCACGATACAGCCGTAAAGCTCCTGCTGCATGAAAGCTACCCGGGATGGCTATATTCGGTGTCCAAGGGCGCTACAACGATCTGGGAGCATTGGGACAGTATTAAGCCGGACGGATCGTTCTGGAGTGACGATATGAATTCGTTTAACCATTATTCTTATGGCGCTATCGGTGACTGGCTTTACCGGAAGGTAGCTGGGCTTGATATGGATCCTTCCATACCGGCATTCAAGCGGATCCGGATTCAGCCGATGTTCGGTCTGAACAAGCTGACTCATGCGCGCGCTGCACACAACTCGTTGTATGGCCGAATCGAATCCGGCTGGAACATAACTAACGGAAAGCAAATCAATGTAACGGTAACCATTCCGGCCAACTGCACAGGTGAAGTATTACTGAAAGGTGCTTTGAAAACCGGCTTGATGGAAAGCGGAGAACCGATTGGGAGTGCAAAAGGAATCCTTGCGGTTACAGAGTCGGAAGAAGGAGTGAAGCTCGAGGTCGGCTCCGGCACTTATCATTTCACCTATGAGAGTACAGCTGTTTTCCGAATCTCTTATACGTGCGATACGGTTTTCGAGGAACTTATGGCGGATGTAGCGGTTTTGGACGTGCTCAGAAAGCATATTCCAGACATTCTATCGGGGCCGGCGCTGAACTTCATTCGGAAGGAAAGCTTAAAGCAAATATACAATCATCCCATGTCGATTATGACAAAAGAACAGTATGAAGCCATTTTGGCTGGTTTATCGGATTTGCACGGCTAGGTGATCGATTTTATACAACGAAAGCTTTACTCTGTAATAGAGTGAAGCTTTCGTTGCTTTTTATTTTTTTAGGAGATACTAATTCCGCCATGTAATTTAAAGGTTTGAAAGCGATGTAAAAGGATGAACGATTACTCCAGGCAGTGATTCCTGCGATATAATCATGTTAACTAAATGCTTGGAGGGTTACATTATGCTTTTAACATGGCTTCCAATTTCAAGGAATTCGATCCGGATGAAGCTGACAATCGGTGTATTGGGCATCACCTTGCCTATTTTCGCGCTGCTATTATATAACAACTTTTACTCGATTGATGTCGTAAGAACCCAAGTGGCGAGCACGAATAAGGACATGATGGCGCTTTACCTCAAGCTGATTGATGCCGGCTTAGAGGAGGCGGATCAATACTTGGAAAACTTCGCTGTACTGGAGAACAGCATCAACACCCTTGTAAATCCGAATGCAGATCCCGAACAATTTCTTCTCGCCCAAGTTAATGTGTTTAATAAATTCATTAATGATATTCATACCTATAAGTCGATCGACTCTATGTTTGTCATTACAATGGTGAACAAGGAGTGGATAAAGGTAGATCGGTCCGGGGATACTAGCGAGTCCATATTACGACAAGAGAAGATCCGCGATTACTTAATGAACCTGTTGTCAGATCCGGGCAAGGTTTCGAAGCGTTGGTTCTCGGAGCAGATCGATGGAGAGTATTATTTGTTTCGGGTTGTTCCATCTGGGAATACCTTCGTAGGTGCCTGGGTGAAAGCGAACAGACTGCTTGTCCCGCTTACCTTCATCCATATGGGGAAACAGGGAGCAGCCCTGTTTGCTTCAGAAAGCGGCGCACCTATGAGCAGCTTTGAGTTAATCGAGAGCAATCACATCGATCTAAGCAAGGATTTGAAGCAGTATTACATGTCGGGAGAGTACAATCGTTATTTGGTAGTTGGGGAACCTTCAGAGAAGGGGGCGTTCCGATTAATTGCCGTCATACCCGATGAATCGATACTGGAGAATCTTCCTTATTTGAATCGGATCGTATTCGTGGTGATTGGGTGTGGTATTTTGTTAATTCCGGCTTTTTTCCTATTCCTGAGAAAAACCGTATTGGTTCCCATCTACCGCATCATCCAGGTGATGAAACGAATCGGAGAAGGAAATGTCTCGAATCGAATTCCGGCTACTCCAACATCCGATGAGTTTATGATCATGAACCAATCGTTTAACAAGATGATGTCCCAAATCGAAGAGCTAAAGATAGATGTATATGAGGAGCGGCTTAACAAACAAAAGGCAGAGCTTCAGCATCTACAGCTGCAAATTAATCCTCATTTTTTCTTGAATTCGTTGAACATTATCTATAACTTTGCCCAAGAAAAAAATTATGAGCTCATTCGGGAAATGACCTTGTGCCTTGTACGGTATTTCCGTTATATGTTCCGCAGCAATCTGACGTTCGTCCCCTTGAAGGACGAGCTAGAGCATGTACGGAATTATATCCACATTCAGCAGTTGCGCTATCCGGACAGTTTTATTTTTGACCTGCAAGCACCTGATATTGTGGCGCGGACGCCGGTTCCGGCGCTGATGATCCACACGTTCGTCGAAAATTCGATCAAACATGCAGTTTCAATGGATGAACAAATTCGGTTGGCGGTATCTGTCGAACTGGATGACACCAATATCGAGCCATCTCTGCGAATTATTATCCAGGATTCGGGTGGAGGGTTTCCGCAGGAGGTTCTTCAGAGGCTGCAAGATGAGCTTACGATGAAGAACGAACTGGGAGAGCATATAGGAGTCTGGAACGTGCAAGCTCGTCTGAATTTGTTGTACAACGGAAAAGCATCCATAAGATTCGCCAATGAACCTCCGCGTGATGCTATTGTACAAATCAGTATTCCGATTCAACCGGAGAAATAGGAGGAGCTGTGATGATCCACATATTGATTGTTGACGACGAGTCGGCCGCCATTCGAGCCGTACAGCATGCAATAGAATGGGGAAAATTAGGAGTTTGTGAAATTTATACGGCGCGAAGCATGAAGCAGGCGCAGGATATTTTTGTAATATATAAGATTGATTTCATGATCTGTGACATCGAAATGCCGAAAGGGAGCGGAATGGAGCTGCTCGCTTGGGTGCGCGAGCATTATCCCCGAACTGAATGCATGTTTCTAACTTGTCATGCTGATTTCCATTTTACGAAGCAAGCGATCCAGCTCGGAAGTCTGGATTATTTGTTAAAGCCGGTTATTCCGGCTGAGCTTGAGCATGCTGCTCAGAAGGCAATCCAGAAAATCAAAGCCGATTCCCGGACGGAGCAGGTTAACAAATCGTGGGAGAAGAACCAACCGCATCTGTTGGAGCGGTTCTGGCAGGATGTCATCAATCGCAATATTCCCTCGCGTGCGGATGCCATTAAACAAGCTGCGGCGGAACGCGGGTTGACGATATGGATGAAGGCTTTACCGGTACTCGTTAAGATTAATAGATGGAATAAGGTTGTTACGCAGCGTGAGGAGCGTATTCTTGCGTATGCTCTAAGTAATGCGGCCGAAGAGGTATTACAAGGAAAGGATTATGACGTTCAACTCCTGACGATCGATGGGAGAACGCTGGTTGCTCTTCTTAACCTCGAGCAGCATGAGCTCGAGCATGCAGAACTGTATACTACACTCCGGAAGTATATCCAGTCGTGCCATGGTTTTTTTTATTGCGATTTATCTTGTTATATAGGAAGTGAAGCGGACGTTCACGTTATTCCGGATATGTTGGATGCGCTTTATCAGCTGGATAAGAGCAATGTGGCTTATTACAATCGGGTATTTACGTTATCGGACAAGGAAAAGACGACGACACTACAGATTTCTCTACCTGATATGAGAGTATGGTCCGCAATGCTGGGTGAAGGAAAAATGGAGCAGATGCTGGACGAAGCGATAAGCTATCTCTTGCACGTTTCCAAGGGGCCGGGTATGGATGCTAGCTTTCTAAACCGTTTCCATCAAAATTTTCTGCAAATGATCTACTCATTCCTTAATAAGAAAGGCATTGAGGCGGACCAGCTCTTCCGGGAGCGAGCAACATTAGAATTAACAGCACGCGCGACAAGCTCCGTCCCTGATATGATTCTCTGGATGACGGAAGTGGTTCAGAAAATCATGGACTACGTCAGTGAGGAAACAGCCAGCATATCAGAGAAGGTGCGACGTTATGTGAAGCCTCGGCTTGACCAAGAGATCTCAAGAGAGGATATTGCGAATCATTTGTATCTACACCCGGATTACCTGACCCGATTGATCAAGAAAGAAACTGGATTATCCTTAATGGATTATATCACAATCGAGCGTATTTCCTTGGCCAAAGAACTGTTATTGAAATCTGATTTGTCGATAGGTGTGATCTCAAAAAAAACAGGCTTTAACAATATGTCCTACTTCGCCAAAACGTTTCGCAAGGTAACCCATATGACACCGAATGAATTCCGTTTAAGTATGAAGGAGTGAGGAAATAAGGTCAGATCTGTGTTATAGGTTGGTCGGTTTAGTCTTAATGTGACCCGATATAATAAAGACAAATAACAATCACCTACTAGCATAGGAGAAGGGGAAGCACCATGAAGAAACTCAAACGTTACAGCCCTTTACTCGTGATGACGTTGCCGGCACTTATTTACCTGGCGATTAACAATTACATGCCAATGGCTGGCGTCATTATTGCGTTTAAGGAAATTAATTTTTCTCACGAGCATTGGCTCCGGGATAGCAAATGGGTAGGGTTTAAAAATTTCGAGTACCTCTTTAGTACCTCGGATGCTTTCATTATTACTCGAAATACAGTCCTTTATAATGTCGTGTTTATAGCGTTAGGAACAGTGCTGGCCATTCTTCTTGCAATTCTCCTTAATGAAGTGAGGAGTCATTTCCTGAAGCGCTTATATCAAGCGATCTTGTTGCTCCCGTTCCTGATCTCGACTGTCATCGTCGCTTACTTGACCCTTTCCTTCCTGCATGTGGAGAACGGATTCCTTAACCGTCATGTCCTCCCATTGTTAGGCATTGAGCCGGTGAACTGGTATTATGAAGCGAAATATTGGCCTTACATTTTAACGATTGTCAACATGTGGAAGGGTGTAGGCTATACTAGTATCCTTTACTTTGCAGCGGTTATCGGGATCGACCAGGAATATTATGAGGCAGCTACGCTTGATGGGGCGAGCAAATGGCATCAAGTTCGCAACATTACGGTACCAATGATTATGCCGGTCATTATAATGAACCTATTGCTGCAAGTCGGACGAATCTTTAATTCCGATTTCGGTTTGTTTTACCAGGTGCCCCTTAATTCCGGGCCACTGCAATCGACGACGGACACGATAGATACGTACGTGTTCCGCGGGTTGATGACATTAAGCGATTACGGGATGTCTTCCGCCGCCGCCCTTTACCAAGCTGTAGTAGGTTTTATTTTGGTCATCATCGCCAATTACATCGTGTCTAAACGAAACCGCGAACAGGCTTTGTTCTAGAAGGGGAGGAGATTGATTACATGCACTCGGTTAGAATGAACCAATGGATTCTGAATACAAGCTTTGTCCTGCTCTGTATGGCGTGTGTCTTTCCATTCATACTTTTAATAGCAGCATCTTTAACAGATGATCAGTCGTTAGTTCTGCATGGGTATGCACTCTTACCGGATCATATTAGCTTCTCTGCTTATTCATATTTGTGGAACCAATCGAGCGCCATCATACATGCGTATGGAATAACGATATTCGTGACGGTAGTAGGAACTATAACTGGACTTGCTATTACTACTTTGGTTGCGTATCCATTATCCAGAAGCGATTTACCATTTCGGAAAATAATTGCATTCATTGTATTCTTCAGCATGCTCTTTAATGGAGGTCTTGTATCGACATATCTGGTGTATACGGAAGTATTTCATTTAAAAAATACAATTTGGGCTCTGATTATTCCTAACTTTCTAACGAATGGCTTTATGATTTTTATGGTTCGGACGTTTTTTGGATTCACTGTTCCGAATGCGCTCATTGAATCGGCTTATATCGATGGAGCATCGGAGTTTAAAATATTTTGGCGTATTGCGCTGCCGCTTTCTTTGCCGATCGTTGCAACAACGGGGCTCACTATTGCGATCTTCTATTGGAATGATTGGAATAACGGACTTATCTTTTTATCTGATCCTAAACTGTTCAGTATGCAAAATTTGTTGAACAAAATGTTGCAGGATGCCCAATATTTACAGTCAAACAATCTTGGCAGTGAAGCAACCAAGCTACAGGCCAACGTTCCTCTCGAATCGGTCAGGCTTGCCATAGGTGTCCTGGGCTTCCTTCCGATCGCCTTTGCCTATCCGTTCTTTCAGAGGTTTTTAATCGGTGGGCTGACAATTGGTGCCGTCAAAGGCTAATCCAGGTTTGGATTCACGAAACAGTTGGCCGCTCTCGAGTGTTTCACTCGGTTGGCACATATAATTTTATACATTGGGGGAATCACGAATGGTCTTGAATTGGAAGCAAGGCGTGAAATCAGTTGCTCTCGTATCTGCTATAGCAATCGCTTTAGCTGCTTGCAGCAGCGGCGGCTCTAAGAAAGAGACACAAACGGCAGCATCTGGCGACCCAGATACGGCTACATCGGAAAAGCCTTATCAGATCAACATTTCTTTTATGACCTTTGGCAACAATGCCGATATTGATTCGGTTTCTGAAGCGATTAGTAAAATTACGAAAAAAAAGATCAACGCGACTGTCAAGCTGTCCGCGATCCCGATTTCCGCTTATACCCAGCAGTCTAGCTTAATGCTTGCCGCTAACGAAAAACTGGATGTTATCACGACAGGAATTCCCTTCGGCTATGTGGGTCAAGCTGTGAAAGGCCAGCTGCTCCCGCTCGATGAATTGCTGGACAAGTACGGTCAAGGGATTAAATCAACGTTGGATACGAGTCTTCTGAAAGCAGGAGCAGTAGGCGGAAAGGTTTACGCCATTCCTACTGCAACAGCCGCGGGTCAAGCTGGCGGTTATCTCCTCCGCAAGGATCTTGTGGACAAATATCAAGTTGATATAGCGAAAATCAAGAATTGGGCTGATCTGGAGCCGGTTCTCCAGACAATTAAAGCGAACGAGCCAAGTATGACCCCGTTGGCTCATAACGCGAAAGAGGTTTCGCTATCTGGTTTGGCCATGTATGAGAACTTCGATTTCTTGAGTACCGAATGGGGTGCTCTAAGCTTGAACTCCAATGATGGAAAGCTGGTAAATCCTTTAGAGTCTCAGGTATATATGGATACGCTCACTTTGGTTCGTAAATGGTTTGAAGCAGGGTATATGCAAAAGGATGCCGCCACTACGCAACAGTCCGGTGTAGATTTGATCAAGGCAGGAAAAGCATTTGCCCTTATTTCAAGCTTAACGGCAACAACTGCACAAGAAATCTCTGCCGCTGCAGGAAAAGAAATGGTAGCAGTTCAAATTACAAAGCCATCCCTGGGGACGATACAAGCGGGTTTGTTTATGGCGGCCATTGCAAAGAACAGCGAAAAGCCTCAGAAGGCGATGGAGTTCTTGAATCTTGCGTATACCGATAAAGAAATTATAAATCTTCTGGCGATAGGTGTGGAAGGCAAGCAATACGTGAAAATCTCAGATAATGTCTTCTCGAAGCCTGCTGGAGTTGTGGATACAGGATACGCTGGAACGATGATGATCGGAAACCCGTATCTGAGTGCAGTCTGGGATACGGAGAATCCGAAGAAGTGGGAACAGATGAAGGCTTGGAACGATTCGTCGTTGAAATCCAAAGGATTTGGCTTCCTGTTTAACAGTGAAACGGTTAAGACGGAAGTAGCAGCTCTCAGCAATGTCAACCAGAAATACAGAATTGCGCTAGAGTCGGGAGGTCTTGACCCGGTTAAAACGTTGCCTGTTTTCGAAGAGCAACTGAAAGCGGCTGGACTTGACAAAGTGATTGCGGAAAAACAAAAGCAGTATGAAGAATGGACGAAGACGACTCAAAAGTAAAGGAGAAATAGGCATGATTACAAATACATTGGGAACAAAACTACCGGAAGAAAAAGTGGCATATCTGATACGAAGAGGGGAAGGAAGACGTTACGTTTTTGGTAGTCAGGTGGCTACGATAATCGCAGATTCTAATAGCACGGGAGAGGTAATGGAGCTAGCAACGATCGCGGGTGCAAAAGGTGAAGAGTTTCCTCCTCATTTTCACCAGAATACGTATGAATCTGTTTATGTTTTGGAAGGAAGAATTGAATTTATACTAGATGGTGTATGTCACCTGCTAACAGCTGGTGATTATGTCCATATTCCACCTGGAACCGTTCACGCTTATCGGATGGCTGGACACAGAAACAGCTTTGCCTCTTATTCTGTTAAGGGAAACCTCACGAAAATATATGAAATCATTGGGGAACCATACGCTCATATTGAACAACCACCCCAGCCACTGAAAACGTATTCTGCCAGCCAATTGATTGATGCCTCCAAAGTTGCAGATATCGTTTTCACTCAAGAAAAATTTACTTGGAGTTCTCCTAGGTTGGTAGAGGGGAATACCCTACCTAATTGTGTTGCTCCGTATGTTATAGAGAATGGCGAAGGAGATCGGTTTATCGGTGGTGACCAACTCAACGCATTTCTTGCGGCCCAGAAAAATACAGATGGGGAATATATAATGCTTACCACAGAAGGGCCTAAAGGAGATCCTATTGTTGTACATTATCATGAGCATCATACCGAAACCTTTTTCTGTGTACAGGGACAAATGACATTTTGGGTAAATGATGAAGAAGTGAAAATTTACCCTGGTGATTTCCTCCATGTGCCACCTGGGACCTTACATTCTTTCAGATTAGACGCACATTATACGAAATTTGTTGGTTTATTGGCATCAGGATTGTTTGAACCATTCTTTCGTGCTGTAGGAGATCCTACAGAGGATTATTCATTTCCAACGACGCCCTCTCCGGTCAGAATGGATCGTGTGATGGCCATAATTGATAAGCTTGATTTAAAGGTAGTTGCCCATTCACCGATTGGCCGCAAATAGAAAGATTTCAGCGCTCCTTCATGGAACTTCGCAGGGTTTAGTGACGGGCATACCTTACGCTAGCTTATTTGGCTAGGGCAAGGTATGCTTTTTGGATTGAAAAAGCTTGAAATAAGTTTAAGGTCGATAGGCATATTTTCTTATATCTCCTCGACACTCATGTCGAAAATAGGTATTCGTAAAAATTCCATAGATGATTGCATACACTTGGCTTTCACTTGAATGGAAAATAACTGATCAAAGTGAAAGCGTTTAATAAACTAAACTAGGAAAGATGGGGAAAGTATGGAGCAACTCACTGGGAATAAAACCACCACCTCATACGGACGATTAATTACAGGCATCTGTTTTGGATATTTTGGATATTATTTAGCCTTTGTTATTCCAATAGCTCTACTGTTAACATTTAAATTTTTAGAAATCGATCCCCAAAATGTTACCGCTAATTTTGGCCTTGCATCAGGGGTTGGGGCATTTGTTGGATTATTTGCAATATATCTAGGAGGTTATATAAGTGATAGAACCTCAGTATCGTTTGGTCGTAGACGTACCTGGATTTTGATTGGCTCCATTCTGGGTGCTTTTGCCCTTCTCGGTGTCGGGATGGCCAAAACAGTACCGATGGTTTGTATATACTGGGGTTTGACAATTTTATTTTATTCCTTTTCGTTTTCAGCACTCAATGCATTGATTCCTGATCAAGTCGAAGAGTCACGGCGTGGTATGGCATCTGGGATTATCGGTATTTTTAGTCCAATTGCCATCATGCTCGGAATGTTATTAATGAATGTTTTTAATGACTTCTCATTGTTTAATAAATTTGCTGTAATATCCACAATTTCTGTTGTCATGTCTATCATCACATGTCTTTTAGTTAAAGATGGTGCAGTAAAGACTGAGAAAGCCCGGCATGACAAACAAAAATCACTGAGTGAGAAATTATCAAAGATGTACCCTAATCCCAAACAATATCCGGCATTCTCTTGGGGAGTGCTTACTCGATTTTTAATGGGGGTTGCCTATGCTTCACAAACGTTTACACCAATATTTTTAATGCAAAAGTTTGGAGTGCCTCAAGATAAAGTCATCGCATTAGTTTCATTATCTTTATTGATAGGTACAGTAGCTCTTGCCCTTTCGAGTGTTCTGGGGGGCTTTTTATCTGATAAATATAGGAAACAAAAGCCTTTTGTGGCGGTGGCAGCTGTACTTGTTGCAATTGGAATTGGAATGATGGCTATGGCCCCTTCTATTCATGTGGTTTTTTTTGCAACTGCAATTCTTAGTTTAGGTTATGGAGCTTACATTGCCGTGGATATTGCATTGGTTGCTAGGATTCTTCCCAATAAGGAGGATGCCGCTAAGGATTTTGGAATTATGAACATTGGTGCTACCTTACCAGGGACATTTGTCCCAACCATGGCCAATCCATTAATTGGACTCGGTGGATTCAAACTATTTTTTGGTATTCTGGCCTTTTCTGGAATTCTTAGTGCCTTAGCGGTTCTTCCAATCCCGGAAATGTCTCCAAAGGCTGAACCGATTTTAGAAGATACCGATCATCTAGCCGAAATCGCATAATTTTGAATCTAGGTCACATTATTTTCCATACCCAATACTAAATTCACTTTGAAATTGTATCACTATATATGTATTGTTCTATTAATTAACTAGGGAGGGAATTAATCGTCAAAGATGATTAGGGCATCATCCTTCCTTTAGGAAGACATTTCAATCCAATTAATAATCAGAGGGTGTTTAAACATGAAAGGAACGAGTGAAGCTCCATCGATTTTCAAGAAAGGTCCTATCTTATTGGTCTTGTTAATTGGCTCTTTTGTCGCAGTCTTAAATCAAACGTTGCTCGCGACGGCGCTTCCTCCGATTATGGAGGACTTACAAATTAATTTAAGCACCGCACAATGGTTGACGACGGCCTTTATGCTTGTGAATGGGATTATGATTCCTATTACCGCTTTTCTAATCGGTACCTTTTCTACTAGGCAGCTTTTTATCGGTGCCATGATGTTTTTTGGTCTTGGAACGTTGACCGCGGCCATATCACCGGACTTTATAACGCTGTTGATTGGGCGTATTCTGCAGGCTGTTGGAGCAGGGGTCATGATGCCGCTTAGCCAAGTCGTCATCCTGTCTCTGTTCCCGGTCAATAAGCGTGGCGCGGCCATGGGACTTGTCGGGCTGGTTATCGGTTTGGCGCCTGCGATCGGTCCCACTCTTGCCGGAGTAATGGTGGAGCATTACCCCTGGCGCTCGATATTCTTTATTATATTGCCGATCGTCGTGCTGAATATCCTGCTAGCTGTGTTTATTATGAAGAATGTCACCGAGCGAACGCATCCAAAGCTTGATCTGCTATCGATTATTCTATCGACCATCGGTTTCGGTAGTTTGCTCTATGGATTCAGCGAGGCAGGTACGCGCGGCTGGAGCAGCACGGAGGTTATGGTGACCCTGATTCTAGGTGTCCTAGGCATTATGGCTTTTATTCTCCGGCAGTATCGGTTAACGCAGCCGATTTTGGAGTTCAGGGTATTCCAAGATCCGATCTATTCATTGACGACAATTCTTGGCGTGATTACGTTCACATCCATGATCGGCGCTGAAACGCTGATCCCGCTATTTATGCAAAGCATGCTGGGCTACAATGCCCTAGAATCTGGGCTTGCGCTGCTGCCAGGCGCACTCCTGATGGGCGTCATGATGCCGATAACGGGGCGTTTGTTCGATAAATTTGGAATACGCTGGATGGCAATCGTCGGCTTTACGATCATTACGGTGACGGGTTATCTGTTTACCCAACTGGAACCTGCTACTTCCTTTAGCTATGTTCTAACAGTGTATATGATACGGATGGTCGGTATTTCTCTTGTCATGATGCCACTGACGACGGCGGGCATTAACCGTCTGGATTACAAGCTGATCTCCCACGGCACGGCGATGAACAACACGATGCGTCAAGTCGGTGGTTCGATTGGCACGGCTCTTTTGGTTACTGTCATGTCCAACGCGTTTACGATATCAAGGCGGCCTAATCCGGCGGAAATGATTGAAGGCGTTAATGCGGCGTTCATGTTGGCCACCCTGTTTGCGCTAGCTGGAATTATTCTGTCGTTCTTTGTTAAAGGCTCTTCAGCCAAGAGACAGCAGCATCCGGCGGCCGAACATCAATGAATTAACTTCAGGTAGGGTGTAACGACGAGGAAATCAGCCTTAACATGATTTCGATGGATCAGTTATTTGGAAGGGGCACTGAAGGGGGGAATTCTTCTAATAAATCGACGGTAAAAGATTCCACGGCCTGAAAGGAAGTAGTTTAGGGAAGCTGAATTTTCACGAAAGGTTGCCATAATTACTGGTTGCGCAGCAGAAGAGGATTCATTTGGAGTGCATTATATCCAGATATTTATAAAACAAGCGGAAAAATCATAATAAATGGGGGTAACCAGTGGAACGAGAACTAGCATTAGAAATAGTCCGTGTGACAGAGTTGGCTGCACTGGCATCAGCTCCATGGATGGGCAGAGGAGATAAAAATAATGCAGATGGTGCAGCAACTTCGGCAATGCGTGCCATGTTTGACTCGGTTTCGATTCAGGGAACTGTCGTAATCGGTGAAGGTGAAATGGATGAAGCTCCTATGCTCTATATCGGTGAA
The DNA here is from genome assembly GCF_059691975.1 of Paenibacillus sp. J22FR5. Classification (NCBI taxonomy): domain Bacteria; kingdom Bacillati; phylum Bacillota; class Bacilli; order Caryophanales; family Paenibacillaceae; genus Paenibacillus; species Paenibacillus sp. J22FR5. The sequence goes on from NZ_JCAUAN010000001.1 coordinate 564,748, forward strand.
GTTGTTGGTAGCTTAAATGGACCTGAAGTAGATGTGGCCGTAGATCCGCTAGAGGGAACAGAGCTTGTAGCGAAAGGTCTGAATAACGCGATGTCAGTAATCGCTATTGCTAAAAAAGGGAATTTGCTTCACGCACCAGATATGTATATGGAAAAGCTGGCGGTTGGACCTGCGCTAGTAGGCCATCTCAACATGAGTGAACCTTTAGATGTTACTCTCAAAAAAGCGGCAGAAAAGCTAAATAAAAAGGTATCCGATCTTACTGTCATGATCTTGGACAGGGCACGCCATGAATCAATCATCAAAACGCTGCGTAAGGTTGGTGTAAGGATTAAGTTTTTGTCAGATGGGGATGTTGCAGGAGCAATGGCACCTGCATTTCCAGAAGCGGGGATTGATCTTTATGTTGGTTCTGGTGGTGCTCCAGAAGGAGTCTTAGCTGCGGCCGCTCTTAAATGTTTAGGAGGAGAATTACAAGGACGCTTGATGCCAGTTGATGGCAATGAATTTAATCGATGTATTCAAATGGGGATCGAAGATCCATATAAAGTCCTAACTATGGAAGACATGGTGGGAAATGAAGATGTTATTTTTGCTGCTACAGGTGTGACACCGGGTGAATTCTTGGGAGGGGTCCAATATTTTTCTGATCAGCGTGCTGAGACTCATTCTATCGTTATGAGAGCACAAACCAAAACCATCCGCTTTATACGCTCCTTGCATTATTTACCAAATAAACCATTGTTGCAGAAGTAATTTAAGAGGTTATATATGAAGAAAACACATTAAAATGTCTTGGGAATGATCCTAGGGAATAAAATTTATGGTTGTGGTGCAAAGCTCTAATTCATGATAACGTAATTGATATTGAAGTCATGGGATGGAGCAACTTGCTTTGGAAACGAAATTGGATATATTTAAATGGAAGCAATATGAATCTGCAATCATTTTACTAACGGTGAGATGGTATTTGAAATATAGTTTAAGCTTTCGAGATATAGTTGAAATGATGAGTGATCGAGGATTAAGGATTTCCCATACGACGATCATAAGATGGGTGCATGAATTTGGACCCGAAATCGACAAACAAATCCGCCCTTTTTTGAAGCCTACGAACGACTCGTGGAGGACTGACGAAACCTACATCAAAGTTAAAGGTTAGTGGAAGTATTTATACAGAGCCGTTGATTCTATGGGGAAAACTTCGAACGGACTATTGACGTGAATCTGAATCTTAAAGGGATTTCCTCAGAATGAAATACGCCTTCTACAACAGGAGTTCGAGCAGAACAAAGCCTTGCTGCATACACAGCTAGTAAACATGGCGTTGTCGGTTTAACCAAAGCCGCTTCGCTTGATTATGTGAAAAAAGGCATTCGTGTAAACGCGATTTGTCCAGGCGGTGTTACTATGGCAGTCACTGCAAGTGTGCCTGGACAGTTGCAGGAGATCGGTTATGTGCATAATGAATTCCCGAATATGAGAATTGGGAGATACGCTGACCTGAAGAACTGGCAGATGTCATTGCATTACTGACTTCGGATCGTTTAAGTTATATGACCGGTTCTAATGTGCTTGTTGATGGTGGATTAACTTTATAACTATTGGCATACAGACATGTTCCAAAGGTTAGTCAACGAACGGTAAAAGTTTTAATTTCAAGGGGCTTGGACAAATTGTTGTCTGGGTTTTCGTGTTTGAATTGTTTGGAGACCACGGTTGTTACATTATTAATATTAATTTACGTTGCTTCGTGTACACAACCTCAAGAGGTTGTGTACAACAAACAAGCAACGCAGTCTAAATGGTACAAACTTCGAGGATGTTCCGGTAGAAACCTTCTACGCTCGCGGAACTATATGGGTTCGAGTCAATGTAAGATTGTTCGCACTGGTATATCAGGAGGATATCTTGAGTTGATTGTATTAGAATGAGTACATAGAAATAGCGCTAAGTTGTGGTGGAGATACCGCGGCTTAGCTTTTTTTGGTATCGTCAATAATGTTATTGTATCAGTTATTCGTACTATCAACTTCTTGCCGCCAACTTTAGCTTGAACCTACTCCGAATATAAAATATGTTAAGAGTAGTGTTTATTATTAGAATATTTCGGAAATTATAGTTAATAAATATGGATATTATTGTCCATTAAAATGAAGCGATGAAGTAAGAAGTTGAGATGAATTAATCGTTTTGAGAGAGGCATGATTAGATTTGTATTGTTTGTTATGGAGAGAATATTTCTACTATAGAAACTTATTTAATTATGAATAAATATTCACAAAAAATAAACGATGAAAATGTATCAATAGAAAGTTTAAATTTTTTACCAAAAAGACCTTTTCCCTTTAGTGATGAAAGCCTAGGGAGCTACATTGTGAGATTAGCTGACGCAAATGGATACTCATCATCGAAAGTATTATTCAAAGAAGTTGGATTAATAACCGGATTTTCAAAAGCCACAGTAATAATACGATTAAATTCGTTTGATACTTCAAAGTGGAATTTAAAAAAACTTAGTAGTTTAGGAAAAGTAGCAGAAAAAAAGCTTTTAAAACTAACATTTAATGCGTTTACACGTGAAGTCCCAGAATACGCTCTTCACAATAAAAAAAGAAAGATTTGCCCAGAATGTTTAAATGAATCTAAAATATACGGTCGTAAATTGTGGGAAATTAACCTTGTTACTATTTGTACTATACATAAATGTCTACTTATTGATGTATGTTCAAATTGTTCAAGTCTACTACACTGGGATACCATTTCAAAAACTTACTGCAATTGCGGTTTTGATTTATCACAAATTAAGCCGTTAAAAATAGCCAAAAACGAGATTCAACTTTCTAATTATATAGAGTTGTACTATAACAAATATTTAAATTCGAAGGAAAAAGAATCGAACTTTCAAGAACATTTTTTTGAGTTTCTGAATCTAATCATATTTTTCATTGGTCAACTTTTTACTCAATCACTAAGTGAATCGGATAATCGGTCTTGGAGCTCAAGTATTTTAAGAGCAATGAGAAATCAAGAGTTACATTTGCTTATTAAGTTAGTTTTAAGTTTGCTTGAAAACTGGCCAAGTAACTTCTTGGATTTTCTAAATAAATTTAATCTTGAAAAGATAAATGCAATGTTATTAAATAAAAGAAAGAATGCAATTACACTTTGTTTTTTTCCATTTGATTACAACGAATTTTGTGAGGATGGGTTCGTATTTTCATTGGATAAAATGAAAATATTTATTATGGCTAGAACAGAAATAATTCAAGAGTATTTTAATAGATCACGGTGCTAATAACCAATTAATTTTTATAACGCCAGTATTTGTTGTAAGATGCTTCAGAATTATTATGCAACTACAGGAGAGAGGTTAAATGTCAATAAAAATTGAGCAAGAAAGTGAGCACCTATCCGAGACAAAGCACAAAGTATTGCCAGCAATTAGTCGCGATGCACATAAAAAATTGCAATTGCTTGCCTTAGCATGTTCCATAAATAAGACACAATTGGCTGCAGAAATCATTGAAATGGCAGTAAATAATCCTGAAATTATCAACTGGTTTCAAGATAAATACAAAGTGAGCCAAAAAGAAAGAATGATACCAATTATTGATTCAGATGGAAATACTAGTTATAAACGAAGCATTTAAAGATCAATGTTGATAAGAAAATCACGAGCCACTTGGGTATCGTGATTTTTTTGCATTCTTCGATTGTTTTACGACATATCATCTTACAATATCCATATGAAACGACAAATTATAATACAAAAAGCGCCAAAACTAAAATGCAATAACATCAGAATTAGTACTTGAAAAACGACAAAACAAGTTACAATTCACATTTTTTGTGAAATTCCATAATTCTTTAGAATTGTTCCATAATTCCTTAGACGATTTGTTGCAGAATTCCTTAGAATATAGTTTTTATGCAAATTTATGAATAAATATGCATAGGCAGACGATAATATTTATCGTTTGCCTATTTGCATAATAATCGTAGATGGAATGAGGCTGTGGAATTATGAATAGAAGGAAAATGCTATTTGTACCCAAAGTTTTTGGTGATGAAAGTTTGGTTAGTTATATTTATAGATTAGCTAATGTAAATAATTATGATAAGGCTTGGATATATGAGTTGCTAGGAATAGATCTTAGTAAAATACGTACACATGGATTTCAACTGGGAAATGAAAAATAGATACATCCATTCTCGCTGAAATTACTGGAATTGATCAAATTGTATTTGACGGCTTATCTTTTAATATCAAAAATTCAAATACAGTAATACAAAACACAATTGATCAATTTGCAATTAGGAAAATAAAAAAACAGTTCTGTCCTTTGTGTTTAAAAGAGAGTATCTATTATAGGGAAATTTGGGATTTAAATATTTATACAAGATGTCATATTCATAATTGTTTATTAATGTGTAGATGCATTAATTGTAATAGACATATAACAAACCAAGATATTTTAAGTGGATTTTGTAAATGTGGATACATGATATCGAGTAATTTGATTATAGGGTGTAATAATTCTGATTTAGGACAACTAATATCTACAAAAATTGAAAAATCCGGCAATGTAAATCGGATAAATGCTACAATTTCAGAAGGATTTGAAAAGTTAGAGATTGATTTAATATTGTATCTAATAATATTCTTATCAATAAAAATTTCACATGTTTTTTATCAGAGAAGAATTGCATTTACTGAATCTAGTGATGTGTATTTTAATGATAAAATTGTAAACGAAGCTTTCGGTATTTTTATTAATTGGCCGCAATCATTACATAGTTTTTTGAATGATTTCAAAAAAGCACCTAAAAAAAATCAATTTTTAAGAGGTTTGAAAAAAGATTTTGGACGTTTTCATTTTGAGATTAAGAAACTAACTCTAATCCCTAGCTTTAGATTTCTTACAGATGAATATCAGAATTATTTACGATATATTTGGGATGACGCGACTGAACAAAGAGGTTTTGAAGCGAGTTTAAGCAATGGGTATATCAGTGAATCTCAAGCATGTAAACTCCTTGGAATGAAAAAGAGATCAATAAATTTCTCATTACTAATTAGTTGTGGCTTAATTGCAGGTGAAATTATCTACAAACCGACTAAAAACTTTATACTAATCGATAAACTTTCGTTAGATCATTACATAAAGAAAGAACCTAAATATAATAAAGATAAAATTGAAGCTGATATAGCGAAAAAACAGGGTTATATAAATATTGAGGAAGCTGCAAAAATATTGGGAATATCTATTAGAACAGCATTAAAGATAACAAGAGGGAATTCGGTTAAACGAGGTCATAGCTTTTTTATTAAAGAAAACTTCATAGAAAACCTTGAGGACTTATTCAAACATAAAAGTAAAATATATATCAATGAGCCTAACTTAATCGTTTTTTACCATTCACAAAAATATTTTATTAGGATAACTAAGGGAACTTTAATTGACTACTACAAGTTCTTATTTGAATCTGGAATCCAAGTGTATATAAAACCAGAAAGACTGGGTCTTAATAAAATATTCTTAAGTAAACAAGAGTTAATTCAAACATTGAAAAGTTATGAGTGTAAAAAGAAGACGGATCCTCTGAAATAGAAATGTTATTTGTTAAAACTTGATTCGGAATAAGGTTTACTTAGTGACCAACCTCTGTAGGGTCCATTAAATATAGGTTCGCAGACATAATGCAGATACTGGTAAAGGAACGCCACGCAAACCGCGTGGCGTTTTTTTTGTGCGCTTGGCAGCGCATCGACTAAGGTAACTATTATGGGCATAAGTAGACCGTACTGAGAGTTAGCACGAGACAAGCGGGTGCTAGGGTCAGTGCAGCAAGTCAAAGTGGGGATATCAAAGAAGCGCATGATCGGATGGAACTATAGGAGGGTTCCAAGTTCAAAAATGGAACGTAATTTAAAGTATGTACATCGATTTCATACAATTATTCTATACATCCTACCATAAATCAAAACTGATAGATGTAATAATAGTAGTTGCAAACACTTCACAAGGCATTGAGGAGGTGAAGGAGTTATCAATTGAGTACTTATCGATTATGACGACCATTGGCATGTCAATTGTTAACACGGCGGTTTTAACCCTTCGTGCAGGCGTTACTGGATGCATTTGGGTTGGATATAAACAACACACGTCTGAATTTTTTTACAAAAATAATAAGTAACCCTGGAGGTAGAATATGGAACGTTATAAAGCTGAAGGTAATAACAATCTAATAGACCCTGAGTTCCAGCAGCCCTATGTGGACATCGATGAATGGCGGGGTCAGCCGGTTCGCCATCGTTATATCCACGGTGGATTCGAGGGGACTAACGCCAGGTTTTCGATTTATTTCCCGTCCGAAGACAGCTATGAGAGACGTTTCTTTCAGTTTCTCGCTCCAGTTCAGGGCAGTGAAAACGCGTCCCAAAGCTACAACGACCTCGCGGAAAACAAAATTGGCTTTGCCATTTCCAGCGGTGCCTATTTTGTAGAATCCAATATGGGCGGTATGTCCCCGGACTCTACCCTTGTTTATCGCGCAAATGCCGCTGTGGCGCAGTATTCGCGGATCAAAGCTGCTGAGCTGTACGGCCCGCATCGCCCTTACGGCTATCTTTACGGTGGAAGCGGTGGCGGATTCAAAACCATTAGCTGCATGGAAAACACGACAGAGGTTTGGGATGGCGCGGTGCCGTATGTAATTGGCTCGCCCCTGGCTCTGCCTAATGTCTTCACTGTACGTGTTCATGCCATGCGGATCCTCAAGGATAAGTTTCCGTCCATCATTGACGCGCTGGAGCCCGGCGGCAGCGGAGATATGTATGCCGGATTGAATGAAGAAGAAAGACAGGCTCTTGAAGAAGTGACACGAATGGGGTTCCCACCTAAGGCTTGGTTTGCCTATGACAAGATAGGAGACGGCTCGTTGTCGGTTCTTTCTCCCATTGTGTTTAAGATGGATCCCTCGTATTTTGAGGATTTTTGGAACGTTCCTGGTTACCTTGGTGCAGACCCTAATAGCTCTGCTTTTCGGGCACGCGTACAATATACGACCGTCATTTCAGAGGTTATTTGGCCCGCAAAGCAAGGGGATTCGGGACATGATGATGACGAGAAAACGGGAGTTGATGATGCTTGGCAATCATTAGCAAGTTTTGCAGCCACACCTTCCCTTCGACTGGAAAGTGCCCCTACCGAGGGTCAGTATTTTGACGGAGCCTATATCATCTTTACCAGCGGCGAAGCCGCCGGTCAGAAGCTGCCGCTCGGTAAGGTTGACGGCAATGTTATCACCTTCGGGTCGGTATTCGGATTTGACCTCGCGGGTCAGTTTCTAGAAAAAATCAAGCCCGGCGATGAGATTGTGATTGATAATTCGGATTACATTGCTCTTCAGACCTATCATCGCCATCAGGTGCCTTCCAGCGATTATTATGTATGGGATCAGTTCCGGGATGAAAACGGTAAGCCGCTATATCCGCAGCGTCCATTCCTGCTGGGACCGATTACCGCTAAAGGAGGAGCCGGTTCAGTTCAAAGCGGTAGCTTCGAGGGGAAGATGATCGTTGTTGAGGCTCTGATGGATGAAAGCGCGTTCCCATGGCAGGCCGACTGGTATAGAACCAAGGTGAAAGAAGCGCTGGGAGAAGAATTGGACAATAGGTTCAGACTTTGGTTTATCGAGCACGCCTTGCATCACGATGCGAGTAAGGGGATGGAAGATCTGCATGACGTAAGCTATCTTGGCGCGCTGCACCAAGCGCTTCGTGATCTGAGCGCCTGGGTGGAAAAAGATGTTGCCCCTCCCGCTAACACGAGTTACGAGGTCATCGACGGTCAGGTTATCGTTCCGCCGGAAGCAACCCAGCGCAAAGGCATACAGCCGGTTGTTACCCTGGAAGCCAATGGAAGCAAGCGTGCTGAAGTATCGGTAGGCGATCCGGTGTTCTTATCGGGGATAATCGAAATACCGCCGAATACCGGTAAGATCGTGTCTGCAAGATGGGATTTTGAAGCGGAAGCCACATTTCCGATCGAAGCCACCTTCAGCCGAGTTAGTGAAGATGGCACGCAGGTTGTTGTTGAGGCAACGTATGCGTTCTCCAAACCCGGCACATACTTCCCCGTATTGCGCGCGGCGTCAAACAGGGAAGGCGATAGCAGTGATGTGTATACCCAAGTATTGAATCTTGGCCGGGTACGGGTTGTAGTGAAATAATCCGATCGATCTAAAATCACATACCGCTGACAAAAGTCCATGAAACCGAAATCAGCGGTTTGGCTTCGGTGAATGTTTCATGCTGTCCACCGAAGTAGTTGGCGGTTTCACAGGAGTGTACGTCGGACTCTATACAAAGAAAATGGACGAACCAGCCGGGCGGATACTGCAAACAAGTTTCCACTCCACGAAGAAAGTGGGGAAAGGCCGGTTTAGTAATGAAGTCAGGAATACACTATTAAAAAAGTCAGTCTAGTGTTAGTGATGTAAGGGTTCCGAAGCTATGATAAAGATGAAATCTATAAACTAGGAGTGATAGTTAGATGTCAAAAGAATTGCCAAACGATGGGCCGATTTGGGTAACTGCCGAAAGTTTCGACCCGCTGTACAACCGCCCGGTGATTGACAGTAGGACCGATCTGACCACCCCGGTAGCGCATCACAAGGTGTCGGGCCACTTCGAGGGCACCGACAAGAAGTTTAACTTCTACTTTCCGCCGAAGAGCCAGTGGGAGGACCGCTTCTTCCACTTGGTGTATCCGCTTTATGACGAGAATGCAACCGATGAGACGATCAGCTTCGGTGCGGACAGCGGGGCGTACACCGTGCAGACGAACGGCGGCGGAGGCTACCGGGTCGATGCGGCCGCGGCCAAGTTCTCGAAGACGGTAGCGGCGAGCTACTACGGCTCGTCCGGACGGATCTATGGCTACATCTATGGCGGCAGCGGCGGTTCTTACCAGACCATCGGTGCCATGGAGAACAGCTCCGGAGTGTGGGACGGCGCGGTACCGTTTATTCCAGGTGTGCCGATCTCGATCCCGAGCAACTTCTTTGTACGGGCTTTCGCACGTTTCGTGCTTGAGGATAAGGTACAGCATATAGCGGACGCGGTGAGCCCAGGCGGCAGCGGTAACCCCTACGAAGAGCTCAATGATGTGGAGCGGGCCGTGTTGCTCGAGGTGACAAATATGGGCGTAACGCTGAGGGGCTGGGAGGATTACGCATATTTGCTCGGTCTGAACGATGCTCAGGGCCTCCTCGGCTTCGCAAATGCTGTTCGGGGCATCGATCCCACCTATGTCGACGACTTCTGGAGCAAGCCGGGTTACCTCGGCACGGAACAGTCGGCCCTCGGGGATTTGTATCGTTCCGCTAAGATCGACCGATTCACCGCTATTACCGAAGTCAACCGGGATGCGCAGAACGTTCCGACAAACCTGGTCCTCGATGGTGCGCTAGAGATCCCGACGACAAACGCTCTTGACTACACGCTCTATTCAGCCGACGGCATAACGAAGGTTGGGATACTGTCCGGTTCACTAGACTCGACTGGGACGCTTTTCACCATCGCGAGCGGGAACTCTGACAACGTGCTGAGCGCCATCGATACTGGCGCCAAGCTTCAGATCGACAACCGATGGTCCCTTGCGTTGCTCTCGTACCATCGGCATCAGGCTCCGAAGCGGCCGGGTTTCTATGGCTGGGACCAGTTCAGGGCACCAGACGGAACGCCGCATTACCCTCAGCGACCGATCGAAATCGGTCCGGTCATTTCCAGCAACGTGACCGGTGGCGGCAAGCACAGCGGCTTGATCCACGGCAAGGTCATCGTGGTCGCCAACTTGCTCGACGTCGACGCCTATCCATGGCATGCTGACTGGTACAGCTCCAAGGTTAAGGAGTCCCTCGGCGAGCGATACGACGACAACTTCCGGCTCTGGTACAACGACAGCGCCGATCATATCGATAGCGGTCCCCGCACTCACCGCCTCGTGCAGTTCAACGGCATCCTCCAGCAAGCACTTCGAGATGCGAGCGCCTGGGCAGAGAGGGGCGTGGCGCCTGCGCGATCGACCTGTTACGACGTGGTCGACGCACAGATCAAAGTGCCGGAGAACGCTGCGGAGCGCCAAGGCATCCAACCGGTCGTCGACTTAACCGTGGGTGGCGCCGACCGGATCGACGTCACTGCCGGCCAGACCGTCACCTTCGTGGCGAAGATCCAGGTTCCGCCAGGGGCTGGCAAGGTTGTCGGTATCGAGTGGGACTTCGACGGGACAGGCAACTTCATGGCATCGCCCTTCGGAAGTCCTTCGGAGACGGTGGAGGTGTCAGTGACATTCACCTACACAACACCCGGTACTTACTTTCCTTCGCTGCGAGCGAGCTCCCACCGTGAAGGCGACATGAGCACCCCTTTCGCGAAGATCCAGAATCTGGGCCGCGTTCGTGTCGTGGTTCGCTAGGTGCGTCAAACCACTCATTTTTGTCTTCTGAACTACGGAATGACTTTTACAATATTTGTAAAAATCGTATAGGATTTAAAAAAATGTTCTTGTGGATCAATTTATAAAATCATTTGCCATGGAAAGAGAGGAAACGACAATGACCAAAAGATTAGAGGGTAAGGTAGCTGTTGTAACAGGTTCCGGACAAGGTGTAGGTAGAGGGATTGCACTTGTCCTAGCTCGTGAAGGAGCCAAGGTAATCACCAACAACCGCAAACCAGGCTCGACCGGAGCAGCTTCCTTCAAGAAGGAGCTTGACGATCAGTTCAACGAAGCCGAAAGGGAAAAACTTCTTGCTTTAAAAGGCGATGCTGAGAGCACCGCGAACGAAATCATCAGGGAAGGTGGAGAAGCAGTTCCCTTCTACGGTGATGTGTCCGACTATGATACGGCAGACAGGCTGATTCAAACGGCAGTCGATTCGTTTGGACGGATTGACATCGTGGTCAATAACGCAGCAGGTTTAGGTTTTGGTATGTTGACAGATACGTCGGAAGCAGATTGGGATTATCAGACGGTGCCAAAGCTCAAGGGGGCATTCAACTGTATGAGTCATGCGATTCCATACATGGTGAAGCAAAAGTATGGACGTATCTTGAATGTCGCTTCCGACGCTTGGGTGGGAATATCCGGACTCGGTGCGTATAGCGCAGCGAACGCGGGGATTGTCGGTTTGACCAAGGCGGCATCGAAGGAATTGTGGCAATTTGGTGTGACCTGCAATGCCTTCTGTCCCCAAGCTGCTTCACGGGGGCATGTTAACTTTCGTGCTACGTTGAGAGAGATGATGGAGGAGCGAGGTATCACGATAAAGGTGGACGAATCCAAAATGAAAGAAGTCGAAGACGCCCACGGACCAGCAGAACATATGGCTCCATTCGTAGCTTACTTGGCAACTCAGGAAGCAGCCTTTATAAGTGGAGCAGTATTTTCGATAACTGCCAACGGACGGATTTCCCTTTACTCAGATCCTGTACCGACGGCTGAGATAAAGAAAAACGATGGCCTGTGGACTGTGGAGGAATTGATTAAAGCAGCTCCAGAGAATCTATTGAAAGATTATGTGTCCCTGGCCACGCGTAATGAGTGGGCTTAATACAGTTTCATCAAACTCGGGTTTATTCCCATTTCGATTGAAGGCGAGAATCTGATTCTCGCCTTCGATTCCTTTGCGCAAAAGAACGGATCGAAGAAAAACTAAAGTATTTGTAGTTTTTAATAGTACATGCTGGAGTTTTGTAGTCCTATAATTTTAATGAATTAAAAGTGCGAAATACACGCGGCTAATGTGGTCATGAGCTCACGTATCCCCCTCTGGCAGGTACCTCGAAATGTATACGGCACCATTCGGGTGAGTCTCGCGGAGTTGGAGCGGAGCTACGAAATACGTGGAGCAGGGCGGCATGCTGTTGTTCGGCGCACGTACCGGGTACAAGAATCCGAACGGACATTGTTACATGCGTCCGTTTCCAGGGTCGGTTGCCGAGCTATGCGGAATCACAATCGAAGATTATACGTTAATTAAGGGCACAATTCCTCCAGTGGAACTGAATTGGATAGGCGGTCGTTTGCCTTCAGGAACAAAAGCGGTTGGCTTTAACGAGATTTTGCGTGTAAAGAATCCCCAGGTGGAGATCGTAGCAGAGTACGAAAGCGAATACTATACGGGCTAAACCGGCATTGACAAGGCGCGCGGTAGGTAAAGGAAAAGTTTGGTAATACCGGGCTGCTTTCAACGAACCGGTAGTCGATGCGCTTATTGACGATTTAGGACTTACGTCGCCGTCCGCCGACTGGTTGGACGCGCCGGCGGAAGTCGAGTTTGGGATTCGCGCTTAGAACGGAGCGGGCTATAAGTTTTTATTGAATTTTTCGGATCGACCAGCCATTATCCATTTCAAGAAGGAGCTTAAGGACCTGATATCGGGAACGTTAGTGATGAATGAAATACAGATGGAACCGTACGACGTATTGGTTTTGAAAGTAAATCGATAGGAGGAATTTTGGTGCTGACTAAAGACCAAATTCAAATACGCGATCCCTTCGTCTTAAGGGAGGATCGGGAACAATGTTACTATTTGTACGGCTCAACGGATAAGAACATATGGGATGGTCCTGCAACGGGCTTTGATGTATACAGAAGTACAGATTTGGAACAGTGGGAGGGGCCGTTCCCTGCATTTCGCCCGGAACCTGAATTTTGGTCTCAAACGAATTATTGGGCGCCTGAGGTTCACAAATACAAGGAAAAATACTACATGTTCGCTACTTTCAAGGCGGAGGGCGTTTGCCGAGGGACACAGATTTTAGTTGCGGATGGACCATTTGGTCCATTTCGCCCACACAGCGATGGTCCCATTACGCCAAGGAGTTGGGAATGCTTGGACGGGACGTTGTACCTGAATGCCGATGATCAACCTTGGATGGTATTTTGCCATGAGTGGGTGCAAATCGAGAATGGCTCGGTCAATGCCATCCGGCTCTCCGAGTCGCTTGATCGTTCGATCGGCGAACCGATTACTTTATTTGCATCCTCGGATGCAGAGTGGGTCGACAGTCTGTCGCTGACGAAAGATCAGCTCCAAGCCCGCGGTATCAACGGCCCGGCATACGTGACAGACGGTCCTTTCCTCCACAGTTGTAAGGATGGAACGCTCCTAATGCTTTGGTCCAGTTTCAAAAACGATCGATATGCACAAGGCATCGCGGTATCAACATCCGGTCATATAATGGGTCCTTGGAAACACAAGAAAACTCCATTATTTGAGAGCGATGGCGGACACGGCATGATTTTTACGACATTCGATGGCCGGCTGATGTTGGCGCTTCATACCCCGAATGATACGCCTAACGAACGGCCTAATTTCACCGAACTGAAGGAAGTTGAAGGTCAACTTATTGTTATGAACAAATAAATCTAGGAGCGATACAGATGAATAGCTTTACAATTTCCAATCTTAGGGTGAATTACAGAAAGAATCCGTTGGGCATCGACAATTTCCATCCCAGGCTCAGCTGGCAGATTATTTCTGAAACAAGAGGCTTTGTCCAAACGGCCTATCAAGTTCAAGTAGCATACGATACCGACTTTACATCGGAAATCATTTGGGATACCGAAAAAATAAAATCGGATCTCAACGTTCATGTTGAATATCAAGGCCCTATCTTACAATCTCGTACTCGATATCATTTCAGGATTCGAGTGTGGGACGGTCAGGGGAACGTATCGGAGTGGAGTGAGCCCGCTTACTGGGAAACAGCTTTATTGTCGGCCGACGAATGGCAGGCAAGCTGGATCACAGCACCAGTTCGCCGCGAGGAGTTAGATTATGATCCATGTGATTATTTGCGTACGGACTTTACGCTACCGGACAACATAGTTTCAGCACGAGTCTATGCGACCTCGCTCGGCCTTTACCGGCTCTATGTAAATGGTGTTCCGGCTGATAACACGCTGTTTAATCCTGGTTGGACAAGCTATACCAAAAGACTACAATATCAAACCTATGATGTGACTTCTTTGGTAACCGAAGGCGACAATGCACTTGGCTGTATTCTGGGAAATGGCTGGTATAAAGGGTACTTAGCTTGGGAAGGTAAGAAAGAGTTTTATGGTACAGATCGTGCTGTGCTTATCCAGCTCCACGTTACGTTGTCCGATGGTTCTGAACAAATCATCGTTTCGGATGGTAACTGGAGCACTTCATCAGGTCCCCTCCTTATGTCGGAATTGTATCATGGTGAAACCTATGATGCCGGGCTTGAAATGGACGGATGGGCATCTCCCGGTTTTGCCGATCATGAATGGGTAAGGGCAGCTGTTACTAACACTCCAGATTCGACTTTGGTTGCTCAAGAAAACGAGCCGACCAAGATAATAGAGACCATCAAGCCTATTGACGTCATTACAACTCCCAATGGGGAGACAGTACTTGATATGGGGCAGAACATGGTCGGATGGGTAAAGTTTACGGTAAATGCTGAGGCCGGAACCGTCATTACGCTCCAGCACGCAGAAGTGTTGGAGCGCAACGGAAATTTCTATACCGGAAATCTTCGTTCGGCGAAGCAGACCATCAAATACGTCTGTCGAGGCGGCGGAGCGGAAACGTTTGAACCGTATTTATCTTTCCAAGGATTTCGCTATGTAAAAGTTACAGGAGTACCGCAAAATCAAGTACTGGAACAATTCATTGGTTGTGTCATTCATACGGACTTGGAGCAAACTGGCAGCTTTCGTTGCTCGGATGAACTAGTTAATCAGCTTCAGCACAACATCTTATGGGGGCAAAAGGGGAACTTCTTGGATATTCCGACAGATTGTCCGCAACGGGACGAAAGATTGGGTTGGACAGGAGATGCTCAAGTATTCATTCGCACTTCCGCCTTCAATATGAATGTAGTACCATTTTTTGGAAAATGGTTGAAGGACTTGGCTGCGGACCAAGAGGCAGATGGAAGAGTTCCGCACGTCATTCCTGATATTCCTGCTGCTGGATACGGTTCCTCTGCATGGGGAGACGCCGCTGTAATTTGTCCTTGGACGCTTTATCAATGTTATGGAGACATTCGTGTACTAGATAGTCAGTATTCAAGTATGAAAGCTTGGGTTGAGTATATTAGATTGCAAGGCGATAACGAGTTTCTGTGGAATACAGGATTTCACTTCGGCGATTGGCTAGGTTTGGACGCCAAAGAAAACAGCTATACCGGGGCAACGCCAAAGGATTTGATTGCCACCGCATTCTACGCTTATTCGACAGAATTGCTGGCGAAAACTGCTGTCGTACTTGGCAATACCGAAGACGCGAAGGAGTATCATGCATTGCATGAAAGGATTGTATCCGCATTCCGTACAGAGTTCGTTACGCCGAGCGGTCGGGTAGCTTCTCCAACACAGACTGCATACGTATTGGCTTTGATGTTTGATTTACTGGAGGAAAAGGATCGACAACGGACTGCCAAGATGTTAGCCGAGCATATCGAAGAGAATGGGACACACCTTTCGACCGGGTTCGTAGGAACACCTTACCTTAACCTGGTACTTTCAAGATTTGGCTATACAAATCTGGCGTATCGATTGCTGCTACAGAAAGAATATCCGTCATGGCTGTTTTCCGTTGTCCAAGGAGCAACTACCATATGGGAACACTGGGATGGCATCAAGCAGGACGGAACATTCTGGAGCGATGATATGAACTCTTACAACCATTACGCGTATGGCGCAATCGGGGATTGGCTTTATCGCGTAGTCGGCGGAATTGACTTGATGGAACCGGGCTATAAAAAGATACGGATCCAGCCGCAAATCGGCGAACATCTTTCGTGGGCTGAGGCTTCTCTCCATTCCATTCACGGAAAAATCAAGGTATCTTGGCGTAAACAGAATAATAGTTCGGTGGAAATGGATGTGATTATTCCTCCGAATACGACAGCTGAAGTTATCCTGCCTACGAGCCAAGACGGCGATATTCAGGAGAGCGGGAAACCGCTGGAGCAAATGACAGGCTTACTGGGAATGGAACAAAGCCTTGATAGTCAGAAGATTCTCATTGGATCGGGTAAATATTCATTTACATTTGTATGGGTGCTATGAATCATCCGCTTAGATTTGCCCTGCTATTAGCCGTATATTCTGCTCTAGGATCCTTTAGCTTTGACATGTATCTGCCATCATTTCCCCAAATGATGACTTTTTTTGGGACAGATGCATCTATGATCCAAGCTAGTTTAACCTCTTGCCTGTTAGGATTAGGCGTAGGTCAGATCGTATCGGGTGTTCTCAGCGATGTATATGGCAGACGCAAGCCATTATTGATTGCTATGATATTGTATGTCATTTCCTCCTTCGGCTGTGCTTTTGCACCCAATATTATCATTTTTATTGCATTACGATTCATTCAAGGTTTTGCTATATCCGCTGGTACGATTTGCAGTGCAATCGTTCGTGACACCTATAGCGGGGTTGAACTAACGAAGTTTTATACGCTCATCTCCATGATTGGCAGCGTTGCTCCGCTACTTGCGCCGATTGCAGGGAGTATTGTCATTTCTTTCACTTCATGGGTTGGTGTATTTCTTTTCTTAGGGTTTTTAGGAATGTTTTTAACGGGTATAACCAAATGGCGTCTAAAGGAAACCTTGCCACCGGAGAAGCGCATCCCAGGTAACTTTAAGGAGATATTGCGAAACTTTAAAACCTTGCTGCAAAACCGGATATTTATGGGTTATGCCCTAATCCAGGGGAGTATAGTCGCAGGCGTTTTTGCCTACATCTCAGGAACACCGTTTATTTATCAAAAGATCTATGGTGTGACACCCCAAGTTTTTTCGATGTTATTTGCGTTGAATGGTATCAGCTTGATCTTAGGTTCTCAGTTGGTTAAACAATTGGCAGGGCGAATGACAGGACGGCGTATTCTTCAGCTGGGGATGTTTTTAGCTGTAATTAGCAGCATTTCGGTTCTGGTCGTAGTCCTTTCTCATGGCCCTTTAATTGCACTGGTTATACCGCTTTTCTTTTTTATTGCCTCAACCGGAATCACAGGTTCGGCTATTTTTCCATTAGCGATGGAGTCACAAGGGCACATAGCGGGTAGTGCTTCCGCAATGCTGGGAGTCATACCATTTTTATTTGGCTCTATTACTGCTCCGTTAGTTGGGGTCGCGGGAGAGTATTCTGCCGTACCGTTGGCAATCATTTTATTTCTAGCCTGTTTGTTGTCTATTATTACTTATGTAGGACTGGTCAGATCTCGGCCGGCTTCGAATCGTCAGCAAGTCTCGCGGATGTGAACCAATCGTAATGATACAGCGGATTTGAACTTTGACGAGGTCGATGCAGACTGGATGCAGAAACCAAGAAGGCTTATGTAATACTTTAAATTCGTACTTGGAGGTTGTTATTAATGCTTCAACATCCATTTGCTGTACCAGAAAATAAAAAAAACGTTTGATTATCAATACGGATGCCAAAAATGAGGCTGATGACCAATATGCTATCGTACATGCACTGTTGACGCCTCTCTTTCAAGTCAAAGGGATTATTGGAGCCCATTTCGGTGAACACAGAACGAAAACTTCGATGTTGGAAAGCTACGATGAGGTTGTGAAGGTGCTGGAGTTGATGAAGTTAAAAGGCGAAATCCCAGCTTTTAAAGGTGCAGAAAGAGCGATGCCGAATGAGCAAACTCTGGCCATGTCAGAAGGAGCAGAGTTCATCATCCGTGAAGCACTTTCTGATGATTCGAAGCCGCTTTTTGTCATTTTTTTGGGTCCGATCACGGACTTAGCAGCAGCTTATCTAAAAGAACCTTCGATCGCAGGCAAACTAACCGCGGTTTGGGTTGGCTGCGGTATGTGGCCGCACGGGAACATGGAATTTAATTTGTCCAACGATATTCATGCGGCAAACGTGGTTTTACGCTCGGATATTCCCCTGTGGATTATTCCGCAAAACGTATATGTAACCCCGCGGGTCAGCATATCGGAGCTTGCTGTCAAGGTGAAGCCTTATGGAGAAATAGGACAATATTTATATCAGCAACTGGTTGATTTCAATCTTATGACGGATGGGAGATCGGACTGGACAAACGGAGAGAGTTGGTCCATGGGCGATTCTACGGCGGTCAGCGTGCTTCTGGATTCTCACATGTTCGGTTATGAAATGAAACCTGCACCGCGCATCACTGAAGATATGCGGTTCGTTCATTATCAGAATGAACGTTTGGTGCGTTGGTATCACTATATCGACCCGCGTTTTACACTTGAGGACATGTTTGCCAAGCTCCAACTTCATTACGCGAAGTGATTTTTACTTAGAAAGGAAAATTAAAATGAAATATAACGCCATAAGACCTGGACAGGTCTGGTTAGACACTGAGGGGAAACGTATTCAAGCACACGGAGGGTCCATTATTACCGTAGGGGACACCTTTTATTGGTACGGAGAAAATAAAGAAAAAACAAAACCTGGAAGCGGCATCTGGCATTGGGGAGTAAGATGCTATGCATCAAAAGACTTGTATAATTGGGAAGATAAAGGGATTATTATTCCCCCAAATGAGTTTGATGAATCTTCACCAATGCATCCTGCGCAGTATGTGGACAGACCACATATCATCTTCAATCAAAAAACGGGTAAGTTTATATGCTGGATCAAAGTGATGCAAAAAGATGGGACTCAGCAGTCAACCGTTTTGATTGCAGACCATATTCTGGGTCCATACACGATGGTCCAAAGTGATCTTCGTCCCTTAAATATGAGCGCAGGAGATTTCGACTTGGTTGTGAGTTCGGATGGCAAAGCCTACTATTATTTCGAAAGAGTTCATAGTGAGCTAATTTGTGCTGATTTAACGGATGACTATACGGATGTGACGGGATATTACTCGACGCATTTTCCAAATGTCCAACCGCCATTTGTTCGAGAAGCTCCGGCATATTTTTTTAGAAAAGGCTTGCATTATTTGTTCACTTCAGGCACTACGGGCTATCATCCGAACCCTTCGGAAGTCGCTTGTGCGAAAGCCTTCCATGGTCCATGGACAGTCTTGGGGAATCCCCACCCGGAGGATAACTCCTGTACATCATATAATTCTCAGATTACATCCGTATTTAAGCACCCGTTTAAGAAGGACTTGTATATTGCACTAGCCGACAGATGGATGCCGAATCTTCCGGATTTGGCGGGTGAAGATCACGCAAGCGGAAAAGGATATCAGAAAACTGCGGACATTTATAAGGCTATTTTTGAACCGGATACGGACTATGTCATGGAAGAAGTTCATTATTCCTGTACTTTAGATATCGATACTTCAGTTTCAGAATATGTATGGCTTCCTATACGTTTCGATGGAGAAATGGCGTACCTGGATTGGAAAGAGGAATGGAAAGTGGAGGATTTCGAATGAAATATTTAAACCCTGAACTATCTGCGGAGGAAAGGGCGAGTGATCTCCTCGCACGTATGAGTATAGAGGAAAAAATGGGGCAGATCGTTTGCTACTTCCCTAGAAAGTTATCGGAATATGAAGAATTAGAAAAAGATTATTCACAAGGAGTTGGTCAGGTCAGTGCCCTTGAGATGAGGGCGCTGGGCACACTAGAAGATGCCGCAAGGTTCCAGCGTGAAATACAGGAAAAAGTCATGGCGCTGAGTGAGCATCACATTCCGGCAATTTTCCATATGGAAGGTCTTTGTGGTGCGTATGTGCAAGGGGCAACCAGCTTTCCTTCTGGGATTGGAAGAGGATCTTCGTGGGATCCTGATTTAGAGAAAGAAATCGGGAAAATTGTTGGCAGGCAGGAGCGGGCGATTGGTATCTCTCAAGTCTTTGCACCAGTATTAGATATTTCAAGGGACTCTCGTTTTGGCAGACAAGGCGAGACCTATGGTGAAGACCCTACATTAGCATCTGCCATGGGGGTTGCCTATACAAAAGGAATCCAATCAGAAAAAACAGGTAATCTGCAATCAGAATGTGTTGCTAAGCATTTTTTGGGCTTTCATGGTTCTGATGGTGGAATCCATGGAGCCCACTGTGATATTCCGCCCAGACCATTGCAAGAAATCTATGGGAAGCCATTTCAGGCTGCTATTTCGGAAGCTGGTTTAAGGGGTATAATGCCTTGTTATGCTTCCATTAATGGAGAACCGATTTCCGCATCTAAAGAAATATTGACAGGATTATTGCGAGGCGAGATGGGCTTTGATGGAATCACTGTATCAGATTATTGTGCTGTTATGAATATTCATCAAGTTCAGAAGGTGTCTGAAAGTTATACGGAAGCAGGACTTCGTGCATTAAGTGCTGGTATGGATATGGAGCTTCACTTTAAGAAGTGCTTTAATGACGAGTTAGCGGGATGGTTTACTAATGGAAAAGCAGATATTGATATTTTGAACACGGCTGTAAGGCGAATTTTGGCTACTAAATTTAGAATGGGGCTTTTTGAGAATCCATATGCTTTATCTGGTGAAGAGTTGACAAAGGCTTTTCATGGCTCCAAGGATGTAGACGTCACACTGCAGTCTGCTAGAGAATCGCTAGTGCTCTTAAAAAATGATGGTACTCTGCCTATTCAAAAGAGTGTGAAAAAAATTGCTGTAATAGGATGCCATGCTTCAGACGCTCGAATTTTCTTTGGAGGCTATACCCATTTTAGTATGGCTGAAGGACTGTTAGCTGCTATTTCTACTATGGCTGGTCTGGAAACAAAGGCAGACGAAAAGAAATCTGTGATGAAGACAATCCCTGGAACCCCTATACAGGTGGATGATGATCCAGCTTTTGAGGCACTATTACAGAAACAAAAGCCAGGAATCAAAAATTTGCTGGAGCAATTAAAGGAAAGTCTCCCTCAGACTGAAATTGCATATTCCTATGGATATCCAGTTGCAGGAAATGATATGTCTGGCCATGAAGAGGCTTTAGCAATAGCCCTGGAGGCCGATATGGTTATCCTTACCTTAGGTGGCAAGCATGGCACCAGCTCCATTGCCTCCATGGGAGAAGGCATAGATGGTACAGATATCAATCTGCCCATCTGTCAGGAAATCTTCTTAGAAAAATTATCTGAATTGCACAAAGGGGTAGTAGCAGTACATTTTAATGGTCGTCCCATCTCCAGTGATGCA
Source organism: Paenibacillus sp. J22FR5 (assembly GCF_059691975.1). Taxonomy (NCBI): domain Bacteria; kingdom Bacillati; phylum Bacillota; class Bacilli; order Caryophanales; family Paenibacillaceae; genus Paenibacillus; species Paenibacillus sp. J22FR5. The sequence goes on from NZ_JCAUAN010000001.1 coordinate 585,916, forward strand.
GCAGACAAGTATGCGAATGCGATTCTAGAGGCGTGGAATCCGGCGGAAAAAGGTGCAGAGGCTATTACGGATGTATTACTTGGTAACTATAATCCAAGCGGGAAACTTCCACTATCTGTAGTACGTTCCGCTGGGCAGACTCCAGTTTATTACAATCATCCGAATGGCTCCAGTTACCATCAGGGTGAAAGCATAGGTTTTTCCAATTACGTGGATATGTCTCATACTCCAAGATATTACTTCGGACATGGACTTTCTTATACTAGTTTTGGGTATTCCAATCTGAAATTAAGTAGTACGGAAACAGAACCAAACAGCGTAATCACGATTAGTTTTGATATTGAAAATACTGGTGAAATGCAGGGAGAAGAAGTAGTACAGCTTTATTTAAAGGATCGTTATGCTAGTATGACTAGACCTGTCATGGAATTGGCGGGGTTCAAACGTATTGATTTAAAACCTGGAGAAAAGCAAACAATCAATTTCCAGGTTGAGCCTAGCCAAATGGCATTCCTGGATCAGAACATGAAGTGGCTAATTGAAGCTGGAGATATAGATGTAAAAATCGGTAGCTCCTCTCATGATATCAGACTGGAGGACAGTTTTAGAATTATATCTGATTTTTCTATTGAGGGTAAAAATAGAAAATTTTATTCAATATAAAGAATGCTTGCTACAATTGATTTAGGAGGTTAAAACATGATCTACGATAAGTACAGTTATACGGTACCAAGCCAAAAACAGATTCGAGTTATTATGGACACAGATGCAAAGAATGAAGCGGACGATCAATATGCGATTGTTCATGCACTGCTTAGTCCGAAATTCGATAATAGAGGGATTATCGCTGCGCATTTTGGGCAATGGAGATCTCAAACCAGCATGAATGACAGTTATGATGAAATCGTAAAGATTCTGGAACTTATGAAGTTTAAAAATGATAATTTTATTTTCAAGGGTGCTCCACAGGCGCTTTCGGATGAATTGACACCGGTCCCCTCTGCAGGAGCAGAGCTTATCATAAAAGAAGCGATGTCCGAAGATCCGAGGCCTTTGTTTGTCACTTTTTTAGGACCTCTTACGGATATGGCTTCCGCACTGTTAATAGAGCCTCAAATCGCTGATAGATTAACTGTGATCTGGATCGGTGGAGGCGCATATCCAACTGGTGAAGCAGAATATAACTTGTGGAACGATATTCATGCGGCAAACGTCGTATTTAAGTCCAAGGTCCCATTGTGGCAGGTACCCAAAAACGTCTATCAGCGTGTCATGGTTTCGATGGCCGAGTTGGAGTACCGTGTCAAGCCGCATGGGGAACTGGGGAACTATCTTTTTGAACAGCTTGTCGAATTTGGACATACCGAGGCCGCAATCAATACCGCAATTCGAACAGGCGAATGCTGGTGCTTGGGTGATTCTCCTACTGTAGGACTGTTGCTTTGTGATCATGAATACCATTATGATTGGTTACCGGCGCCGGAGTTCACACAGGATATGAGGTATATACACGAACGAAATAACCGACCGATTCGCGTTTATAAAGATGTTAACAGCAGATTTATCCTGGAAGATTTTTATGTTAAACTGGCGATGTTTATTGAAAAACAAAAAATACGGTGAGTGAAAATAAACGGAGCCGAATGAGTAGGGGAGACGTTATAGTCTGCCCTTTTTTTGTTTGGGAGCTAGGTTAAGTATGAGCGAAATTAGGAGACAATAACAAAGGAAGTTTCCATCCGGATCAAAGAAAAACTAAAGTTATTGTAGATTTTCTAAATACAAGCTGGACTCCTATACTCGTATAATAAGGCTTAGAAAGCGCGCGCATTCAAAATAAATAGTAGCGGGAGGGTCTAACATGGCATTTGCTAAGAAATCAAGCATTGTTCTGAGCTTTACAGTATGTTTAGCACTATTGGTAAGCGCTTGCGGCAGTCAAACGAACAGTTCCTCGACATCAACCGGGGCTTCCAAAGAAGGAAATAGCGACTCTACAGGCAAAAAGACGAAGCTCACGCTGATGATTGCCTGGCCGGGGGATGCAATCGGGAAAAAAGAAGAAGAGTTAGTGGCCAAGCATTTCGCTGACAAATATGACATCACCTTTAAACCAGTCGTTGACCCTGAAAAGACGATTAAAACAACGATCGCATCAGGCGAACCGGTTGATCTCGCATTTTATTGGACTGGCGCCATGGACACCTTCGTTAACGCCAAAATGGCGCTGGATCTCACGCCTTATCTGAATGCCAATGGCGGCGAATGGAAGAATACTTTCATAGACGGCACCTTGGATAAGGGAGTCTACAACAGCAAGACATATGCGGTCCCGATTACCCCCGTATATTTCATGATGTTGGCGAATAAAGACCTCCTGGATAAAGCAGGTGTCACCTTGTCGGACCAACCGACATGGGATGAATTTAAGAATGTGCTGCCTACCGTTAAAGAAAAACTAGGTATCACACCTTTTGGGAATAGTTGGGTGGGTTGGATGCATAGAGGTCTTCTTTTCTCGATTTGGCCGGATGATGCCAAATTGCAGCAGTGGTCAAAAGGCCAAATTCCTTTTACCGATCCATTAGTTGTGAAAGCTTTCGATGAAACAAAGGCGATTTACGATAAGGAATATGCGTATCCGGGCAAAGGCGCGCTTACCGTGACTCAGGACCAGGTATTAACTGCGTTCAAGTCCGAAAAGATCGCGATTATGGCGTACATCAATTTTCAAGCAAGTCAAGTAATCAAGGATTCGGGTATGAAAAATGTACAGGTTTTAAGCTGGCCTCATATGGGATCGCGTACAAAAGTGCCGGGCGATGCCAACGGATACATGATTCCGGCAAATGCGAAGCATCCGGAAGCTTCAATTGAGATCTTGAAATATTTGACGGGTTCGGAAATTGCTCAAAACAGAGTTGATAGCGGTGCTCCGGTTTCGGTCAAAGGCGTGAAAATATCCGATCCTAAAATGGCACTTTATGCTAAGGATGCAGGTAACCTCTATGTTGAGAAAGAAATCAGTGCTCTTTCTCCGAAAATAAGCGAATATCTTGACTCTAGAATGCCAGCGAACTACATCTTCGATCCGAAGAAAACGCTGGAAGAGCTTGAAAAACTGAGATTGGAAGCCATCCAGCCGCAAAAATAACAAATAAAAATTAAATCGATCATGGGCATAAGCGACTTGTCTTATGCCCGTTATTGTTCCAAGCAGAAGGAGGACATAAGGTGCCACGACTAGCAAAAGGTCAGTCCTTGCATATCAAGACGCGAATGTTGGGGATTGCGATACTGATTCCGGCGGCTTTTTTTATCACATTTACGATGATCGTCCCGATCGGGTGGAATTTCATCTTATCTTTTGCGAAATGGAGCCCATTATCAAACATTCAAATGGTCGGTCTGGATAATTATATTCATCTATTTCAGGATTCTACTACCCTTAAAGGGTTCAAATATTCCATTATGATTGCGATTGTATCTTCCTTTGTTGCCCTTTTGTTAGGGCTGTTGCTGGCATTATTGGTATATAGGACCGGCAACAAGGAGGGAGCGATATTACGGTTGATCTTTTTTGCTCCGAATATGATGCCTTTTATAGTCATCGGACTTTTGTTTGCTTTTATGTTAAGTCCCGATATGGGTCTTATCAATCAGTTATTCCGGTTGATCGGAATGAAAAGTCTTGAGCACGCCTGGCTTTCCGAACCCGGGCTTGTACTGTGGACCATATCCGTGGTAAATGGTTGGAAAGGTTGCGGAGGCGTGATGATGCTGTTATATACGGCCATACTTTCGATTCCGGCTTCCATGTTTGAAGCTGCGCGTCTCGAAGGGGCAAGCTACTTCCGCCAAATTCGAATCATAATCTTGCCGCTTATTATGCCGACCATCCGTTTGGTCTCGATGTTAGTCCTTATAGGTTCCTTTAAAGCCTATGATATTGTCTATACCATGACCAAGGGTGGGCCCGGCGATTACTCGAAAATCGTGCCGATCCAGATGCTGGATACAGGATTCTTTTACAATGAATTTGGATATGCCGCCGCGATCGGAGTCTTGTTTACCGTACTAGTGGCCGTCATTATGTACATTTCACAAAAAATCGCAAAAGGGGATGTCTATGAGTATTAAAAGCTGGAATTCAACTCTTCTCATACGTCTGATCCTGATTGTATTTGCGGCAGTAAACATATACCCGGTTCTCTTCACTGTTTTCACCTCATTAAAGACAACCGAAGAGTTTTATTCGAATTTATGGTCGTTTCCGAGTCGATTTCATTTTGAGAATTATATCGAGGCATTTAAGGTTGGGCATCTGGGCGATTATTTCTTTAACAGCATTGTGATTGTGATTGTGACGCTGTTAGCCGCAACAGTTTTGGCGACATTCGCTGCGTATGCGCTGGCGAGATTGCGCGTTCCCTTCACAGGGGCAATCGTAGGCATATTATTCATCTTGATGATCTTGCCAGCAGAGTCCATGATTATTCCACTTTACATGATGATGTCAAAGTTGAAGTTGTTTCAAGTCATCTATTTGCCTATCGTTTTCGTGTATGTTGGATGGCTTTTGCCAGGGACTATCGTCATTCTTCGCAATTTTTTCCTTTCCATTCCGAATGAATTGCTGGAATCGGCGAGAATAGACGGCTGCAGTGAGCTCAGTACGATGTTCAGGATCGTGTTTCCACTCTCGGGAGCAGCCGTCGCCACATGTACCGTATTTAATTTCGGTTTCGCATGGGGAGAATTGATGTGGGCGAAAATTGCCACCTTGACGACAGATAAAGGGGTGCCGATCTCTGTTGGCCTGATTAATTTTCAAGGACAATACACGACGAACTGGCCCTTAATGACAGCTGGCATGTGTATGGTTCTTCTCCCGCTTATTGTTCTCTTTATTTTCTTGCAAAAATACTTCGTTCAAGGCTTAACTTCCGGGGCGGTGAAAGGATGACCGAATCGGCGGAAAGGAGACGCAATGACACATACAAAAGCACAAACAGAGGAGTGCAAGCTTAACGGAGCCTACTGGATTATACCTTCAAGGGAAGCTTATGAGTTTAAAGGCCTTACACCTGATGTAAAAGAAAATAGGTTTGTTTATTACCGGCATGTCGTGCATCTGGATGAGCCCGCTTCATTGGAAGTGTCCATCAGCGCCAACAGTCGCTATCGATTGTGGATCAATGGAGAGCCGGTCGTCTCCGGACCGTTAAAGGGAGATCGCTGGAGACATTATTACGAGACGCTGGACGTTAGTTCCAGTTTGCGGCCGGGGCTTAACCTATTCGCCGTTCAAGTGTGGTCGCTGAACTCTTACTTAGTTAATGATCCGGAACGGTCCGATCAACCTTTATTTTCCATCACATCGTTGCCGGTCGGTCCGAGACTTGCCATAAGCGGGACTTGTATGAACCCCCACGGAGAGCCTATGGCGGAAATTACAACCGGCTTGGCCGATTGGCGCGTATGGGTTGACGACGCGGTGACGTTCCACTCAGACGACAAATATACGATATTTCTCGGGGCGATTGCGGAACGGGTGAATGCGGAGCGCCTTCCGGAAGGATGGAAGCATCGGAATGAGCCTGGCGGGACTTGGCTAGCGGCGGAGAAGAGCGAGCCTTGTCTTGGAATAGGAGATCCTTATCCCTGGTTCATCGTCCCCCAGCTTCCTCTTGTTCAGAGACCCGTTCCCCTGTTGTACGAGTGGGGGCGTGAATTTCTTCGTGAAATGCCTATTCGCAATGAAGACTTCCGACCTTTCAGCTTTACCGTTACGCAGGAAGAAAATGGTTGGGTCGAGATTCCACAGCACAGCCACGTTGTCGTCGAGCTGGATGCGGGAGAGTTAACTACAGGTTACCTCGCGTATTCAATCGAGCTCGGTAAAGGGGCGCGTATCGCGTTTCGCTACGCAGAACGTTACTTTCAGCTGGGTCACGAGAAAGACAATACCTTAAGGGACGATGCTAGGAACGGTGTCATCAAAGGTTATGAAGATGTTTATTATCCTTCCGGCGGATCCGAGCTGTACGCCCCCTTTTGGCTCAGAACGTTTCGTTTTGTCAGGATCGAGGTACAAACGGCAGAACAGCCGGTACGTATGCGGCGTCCTTCGTACAGAGAAAGCGCCTATCCGCTTGAGCCTCGTTCTTCTGTTCGTTCAACAGTGCCCTGGGTGCAGCCTTTATGGAACATCAGTTTGAGAACGTTGCAGCTCTGCATGCATGAGACCTATGAGGACTGTCCATATTACGAGCAGATGCAGTTTATTATGGATACAAGACTCCAGGCTTTATTTACGTATAGTGTCGGAGGCGATACCGGTCTTATTCGAAAAGCGTTGGAGGACTTTCACAGCTCGCTGCTTCCCGAAGGGATAACCCAGAATCGGTTCCCAAGTACGATGGTACAAATTATCCCCTCGTTTTCGCTGCATGTGATTTTTATGCTTCACGATTATTACTGGCACACGGGCGAGACGGACCTGATCAAAAAATATCGCCCCACTGTAGACGCTATCCTGGATTGGTTTGACCGTAAGGTAGGCAGTTCTGGTCTTGTGGAGAGGATCGGGTATTGGGCGTATATCGATTGGGTAAAGGAGTGGTCGTGGGGAGAGCCGTCCGCCGGCAGGAAGGGACCTTCTACCGTCCATAACCTGGTTTACGCCAGCGCGTTGCAGGCAGGTGCGCAGTTAAACTATGCTACGGGACGGCAGCAAGTCGGCGAGGAATACGAAGAGCGTGCCCGCCGCATCCTTACCTCCATTGAACGTCTCTGCTGGTCAGAGGAACAGGGAATGTACCGTGAAGGTCCTGCATTCGAGGAGTACAGCCAGCATGCGCAGCTATGGGCGGTGCTTACCGGACTCTGCGAGGGTGATAAAGCAAAGAGCGTCTTGAACCGGGCGCTTGATGAGCCGCACGTATTGAAATGTTCGTTCTCCATGGCGTATTTCCTGTTTCGGGCGTTGGAAAAAGCCGGTCTGTATGAACGAACGGCCGAGCTGCTGAATGATTGGATTGAACTACTTCCATTTAATTTGACCACTCTTCCTGAGACGCCATGGGAGTCGCGAAGCGATTGCCACGCGTGGAGCGCGCTGCCTTTGTACGAATTCGTCCATTGTATATTGGGCCTTAAAGGCGCAAAACCCGGATGGAGCGAGATTCTGATCGAGCCTCAAACCTTGAATCTCCCGGAGATGAACGGCGACATTTCCACGCCGGTCGGCATGGTATCCATCGCTTGGAATCAGACGGAAACTTCATTTTCCATATCTGGCAAGGTGCCCGACGGCATTTCGTTCAGAATTCGATGGAATGGAAAAATCGAACGTTTTTACGAAAACGGCGGTGCATTTCACGAAACGCTTTCATTCCTGTCTTAACATCCAGCACGGCGAAAGGGTAAAATAGAAATGAGTAGAGCGGCTTGGTTTGCACTATGCCGTTCTATTCGTTATTGATAGGTGCTTACTCCCGGGAGCGTGATCAACATCAGAATGAAATTCAAGGACTTGCCTTTAATCATTAAATTAACTCTATGCATAGCGGTTTTGATTATTTTGCCCTTAATCGTCATGGGATTTTACTTAAACAACCAATTTGCCGCTTTGACACTAAATAAATCCAATGAAATCGCCCTCCAAACATTGAAGCAGACGAAACAAAATTTTCAATCATTGTTCGCGGATACGAACGACATTTCGACCCGAATTTTATCCAATGAGCTTGTTCAAGAGTTCGCTAAAGGCGAATACAACAAAGAGCTCGATTATGACAGAATCTATTGGAATTTGAACTCTTGGTTGGATGATGTCGTAGGATCCAAAAAAAATTATCGTTCGATCAGTCTGTACTCAGGCAATGATTTGATCATTCAAAAAGGAAATTCGGTTCCGAAATTGGATCAGTCCGCAATGGAACATGCGGTGCAGGAACAAGGGAAAGGTTTTTGGCGGACAGGATCAGGGACGATCTCCTACTATCGCGGAATTATGGACTTTGAAAAAATGGGTAGAATGATTGCAGTAGAAAGACTTGATATTAACGAAGAAATTCTTTATCAATATTATAAAAACATCAATTCTTATGCGGGATCTCACATTTTTCTTTTGGATTCTAACGGAATCGTCTTATCTTCAACGGAAAGAAACAAGATTGGAGACAAGATTGATCACTTCGATTTATTTCAAAAAAAAATTCTAATGAAAAATGGTTATTTTACCACCGATATCGAAAATGCGAGACATATTATGCTCTTTTATACGATCGAGGAAACTAACTGGACGCTGGTTCAGATCATCCCGGAAAAGTCATTTACATTGTTGAAATCAACAATAAACACAGTTTTGCTGATTGTTATTGTGCTATGCCTCATCTTTGGCATGTTATTCTCCTTTGTTCTGCACAAATATTTGCTTAGGCCGTTGCTGCAATTGCGTAAAGAAATGATGAAGCTTAAGACCGGCAATTTTAACATTTCTTTGAGGATCGATTCTAAAGATGAAATTGGTGAGATCAGCAACGGATTCCTGCGGATGGTAGAGCAGCTGAAAGAAACGATCAATGACGTTTATTTGACCAAAATCAAGCAAAGAGAAGCCGAATTCAAGGCGCTGGAATCACAAATCAACCCTCATTTTTTATACAATACCTTGGATTCGATTCATTGGCTGGCTATCAAGCAGAAAAACTACGATGTCAGCGAGCAAATTGAAGCCCTTGCAGAAATATTCAGGCACGTTCTGAATAAGGGAGAACCGTTTGTCACCATTGGTCAAGAGATTGATTTTTTGGAAAATTATATGTTTATTCAGAAACGGAAGTATGGGGAACGCATTAAGCTTTATATCGATGCCGCGCCAGACCTTATGAACAATAAAATGCCTAAATTGGTTCTGCAGCCTTTGGTTGAAAATGCGATCTTTCATGGGTTGGAGCAGGTCGTCGAGGGAGGCATAATCGAAGTCAAAATAACTAGAGCAGACCAGGGGATTCGGTTAATGGTAATGGATAACGGTATGGGGACCGATGCAACTAAAATCCATAAAATGATGAGCAATATCGAGGAAGCGAAACACGTATTTGCCTTGAAAAATATCGATGATAGAATAAAAACCAGTTATGGCGAACCATTTGGTCTCTATTTTACAAGCAAGGTCGGGGTTGGTACGAAAGTCGAGGTGCTCATTCCACTTATCGTTTAACTGTTTAACGGAAAGGCAGGGGAGTCAGAATGAAGCTGTTAATCGCAGACGATGATGAACAAATCAGATCGGGCATTGAGCAAGGGATCGATTGGTCCGCTTTGGACATCAAGCAGGTCATTACAGCTTCAAATGGCCTTGAGGCACTGGAACGGTTTACCGAACTGCAGCCGGAGATCGTGATCACGGATGTGAGAATGCCCGGAATGGACGGAATGAAGCTTCTGGAGAAAATAAAGGAGATCAATCCTAGAACAAGGGTCATCATCTTAAGCGGTTATAACGATTTCGAGTATCTGAAGAAAGCGATTCAATTGGATGCCGTAGATTACGAAATGAAGCCCATTCGTGCACGAAGTTTAATCGCTTTGATCCAAAAGGTTAAGGATGACATTATTCGAGAACGGGTTTCGGAGCAAGAGTTTCAAAAATATCTGGAGTCCTTTAAGAGCAATTTCGGAGAAGAACTTCTAAATGGCAATATTACGGACCGTTTGATCATACTGGAAGGCTTGCAGCAGTACTATGGTTTCGATGGAACGCAATCACTCATCTGTATAGCAGCAAACCTTGATGGTGATTGGAAAAAGCATTCGGATCAATCGAAGATCGCCGCGGACACCATTTACAGTCTTTTTGCATCTAGTGATTTAGCTGCGCGGGGGATCTGTTTAAGGTCAAAAGAAGAGAAAATGGTTTTCTTGGTGACGCTAGAAACGAAGTCCTACTTATTCTATCGCCAATATGCGAATGAATTGGTGATTCGATTGCGGTCTTGGAATCGCGAGACGAGGTCCCTATGTCAAATGTCGTTCTCGGCCGGAATCAGCAGCCCGGGCAATGTTTCGGAATTCGTAAAGCTGTATCAGGAAGCTTATCAGGCGTTTTCTTTGAGGTTATACGAGGGCAACGGCTCAATCCAAGTCTATAATAAAACAGCTGAATTAAGTGATAAAACGATTGTCGGTTTGCTGGAAAACGCAGAATTTATCTTGCAATTGTCCCGAGGGGATATTGCTTCCGCTACGACGATGGTGAATAACGAATTTGAGCGTATGAAGAAAGAACGTGAATATAGCAGAAAAAGTGTGGCCGCCTATTTGCGAAATTTGCTTCACTTTTTCACGGTCACGAATAGAAACGTTCTTGCTGATCGGAGCGAACAGATTCAAAGCAAAATTGATTTTATTGAAGGAAATGCGGATTACCTTTCGATCGAAGAATTCAGGGAAATCGTTGTCTCTGTTTTCGAGGAGACCGGCACGCACTTCTCCAAAGATCTCAGTCCGGTGATGATCCGTGCGGACGAGTTTATCCGCAAAAACTTTACGCGCGAACTTACGGTAGAGATGCTCTCGGAGCATGTGGGCAAGACACCAAACTATTTCAGCCATCTGTTCAAGCGCGAATTTGGAATCTCCTTTAAGGAATATGTAGCACGATTAAGAATAGCGAAGGCGAAAGAACTCATTATCCATACAAACGATCTCATCTATGAAATTAGCGAGAAAGTCGGTTTTTCTGATTACACTTATTTTACGCAGGTGTTTAAAAAAATAGAGGGTTATCCGCCTGCCGTATTGAGGAGGCAGCCTTCGGAAGATGAGTTAAGGAGAAACTAAATAGTTGTAGTTCTTCCCCAATTCGGTAATGGACTGCGATTCGCTTAAAGAGTATGCATGTATAGCTGTGAATCGAGAATTGATCAAAAAAAACTAATCTATTTGTCGAGAGGATGAACGTGAAGTGAAGATCGAGCAATTTGATAAGCTGGTCATGATTGGTGATTCGGTAACTGATTGTGAGCGCGCCAAACCGGTTGGCGAGGGATTGTTTGGAGCAATTGGCAAAGGGTATGTGTCCATTGTGGATGGGTTGCTGAATGGGGTTTATCCCGAGCTGCAAATTCGCACGGTAAATATGGGGATAAGCGGAAATACGGTACAGGATCTTAAAGCACGATGGCAAACCGATGTGCTTAATCAGAATCCGGATTGGTTATCCATTATGATTGGCATTAACGATGTATGGAGGCAGTTTGACTCACCGCTGCAAAAAGAAATACATGTCAATCTTGAAAACTATGAAAAGACGTTACGAGAATTAGTGAATACAACGCGTCCTCTGGTCAAAGGAATCGTGTTGATGACTCCTTTTTACATAGAACCGAATCCGCAGGATGCCATGCGTTCTGCGATGGATCAATACGGTGGAGTAGTGAAAAAGATAGCGGAAGAAACAGGGGCCATTTTCGTAAATACACAAGCTGCTTTCGAGCCTGTCCTTCAATCCTACTACCCGGCTCATTTGGCTTGGGATCGAGTACATCCGAATCATGTCGGCCATACGATTTTGGCTAAAGCCTTTCTAGAGGGTATTGGATTTACTTGAGAAATCTGCTCGACCGAACCCTCTGAGCGGGTTTACCTTTAATCCTGCCAATGTGCAAACGGAATTTGCCAACGTCACGGCGGTAATCAAAGAATATTATTCGCCGCTGGATACAGGCAGTACAAAAGATGTGGACAAAGCACTTGCAGAGTTTAATGAGAAGCTGAAGAAAGCCGGCATCGACAAGATTATCGCAGAGATACAAGCGCAAATTGATAAGTGGAAGACGTCGAAATAACACAAAGAATAAGCTGACTGAATTGTAAACTTTATATTGCCGACAAAAAGTGCTGCCACGATTCGTGGAGCACTTTTTGAGTGAAATAAAACTCACACATCGATTTCATACAATTATACTGTGTTCTGTACCATATATCGAAAAGGGCTCATGTTATAATGTCTGCCTGATGAAGGAATTAACGTCAAACTTTATGGCGATGTAAGGAGGCTCGATATGTCGATTGCTGCACAGCATTATACAAACCCGGTTATTCCGGGCTTTCATCCGGATCCAAGCATCTGTAGAGTAGGATCCGACTTTTATTTAGTTACCAGCTCATTTCAATATTTTCCCGGGGTACCAATCTTCCATAGCCGTGATCTCGTTCACTGGAGACAAATCGGACACTGCTTGACCCGACAGAGCCAGCTGGATCTCGAAGGATGCAGAAGCTCGTTGGGGATATACGCTCCGACCCTACGTTTCCATCAAGGCCGGTTCTATATGATCACCACGAATATGAAAAGCTTCCGCAATTTTTACGTTTGGGCCGAAAAACCGGAGGGGCCTTGGTCCGAGCCGGTTTGGCTTGATTGGCCGGGTATTGATCCGTCTCTGTTTTTTGATGAGGATGGACGTGTTTATATTGCTGGGACGAATAGTTTCACAGAGCAAGAGCCTGCTGGAATCTACCAAGCAGAGATTGAGTTGGAAACCGGAAAGCTCTTGTCCGAACGCAGTCTGATTTGGAAAGGCACTGGCGGCTTAGCGCCTGAGGGACCGCATTTATACCGAACCCAGGACAAGTACTACCTGATGATTGCGGAGGGCGGAACCGACTATGGCCATATGGTCACGATTGCCCGTAGCAGCAGCCTTAATGGACCGTTCGAAAGCAATCCTCGCAATCCGATTCTTACCCACCGGAGCTCTGATCGTACTATTCAAGCTACGGGGCACGCGGATCTCGTTCAACTGGAGGACGGCAGCTGGTGGGCTGTCTTCTTGGGCATACGCCCGGTCTCCATTCCCTTCGAAGGACGGCATCATCACTTGGGACGCGAGACTTTTCTGGCTCCAGTCACTTGGTCTTCGGATGGGTGGCCCGTTTTCGGAGATGGAGGAAAGGTGTCGGAGCGGATGGATGCTGGTACGCTTCAACTCGAAGCCGAGACGCCTTGGGTGGAAAAGGATGAGTTTGAAGACAATCAACTTCAGCCCTATTGGAACTTCTTGAGGAATCCGGGAGCCGGGGATTGGTCCCTTGAAGAACGGCCTGGCTGGCTGACCCTTCGCGGTTCATCCACTACCTTGAACGATATCGGGTCTCCCGCGTTCGTAGGCAGGCGGCTGCAGCATTTCCGATGCTCCGTTTCAACGCTGTTAAGCTTTGAACCGATTCAGGAAGGTGAGGAAGCAGGACTAACTGTTTATATGAGTGAGCGATTCCACTATGAGATCGCGCTGGCTTATGATTCGGAAGGGGGCCGTAAAATGATATTTCGGCGCCGTCTTGGTTCCTTATGGAAGGTCGAGCTCGAAGAAGCGGTTGAAGGCTGTGAGCTTATTCTTGGATTGGAAGCCGATGCTTCCAACTACTCTTTTTTCTATACTAAACCTAATGGGGAACGAAAGCTCTTTGGTTCCGGCGAATGTTCTATGCTGTCCACTGAAGTGGCTGGCGGATACACGGGTGTATACATTGGGCTTTATGCAACGGGGAATGGACGATCGTGCACGGTCCCTGCCTATTTTGACTGGTTCCAATACACGCCGCTGACGTAAAGGAAAAAACGTTGTCCAATAGCTATCTTGATTGGAATTTCAGTCATGGCACTTTAAGAACAATAAGTGAGTATTACGATTTTAGGAGCGATATTTATGACATCGACATCGAAACACGTTCAGATAAGCCGAAAGCTACCTGTCCTCATGCACGGCGCCGATTATAATCCCGATCAATGGCTGCACGATCCGAAGGTGCTGGAGGAAGATATTCGGTTGATGAAGCTGGCCGGGTGCAACGTAATGGCGATCGGTATATTCTCGTGGGCTATGCTTGAGCCCGAGGAAGGCCTTTTTCATTTCGAATGGATGGATCAGTTACTGGAACGCTTTGCGCAGAACGGGATATACGCCTGGCTATCAACGCCGACAGCTGCCCGTCCGGCCTGGATGTCCGCCAAATATCCGGAAGTGCTGCGCGTAGAGGCGAATCGTGTCCGCAACCTTCACGGGAAACGGGCTAACCATTGCTACACCTCCCCTGTATATCGGGAGAAGACTGCTATCATAAACGGCAAGCTGGCTGAGCGTTATGCCAATCATCCTGCGGTTATCGGCTGGCATATTTCCAATGAATACCACGGCGATTGCCATTGTCTCTATTGTCAGGATGCCTTCCGCGGATGGCTGAAGAAAAAATATGGGACCCTGGACGCAGTGAATGCAGCCTGGTGGACGAGCTTTTGGGCCCATACCTATACGGACTGGTCTCAAGTGGAATCTCCCGCTCCCCATGGCGAGAACGAGCTTCATGGACACAATCTGGACTGGCGGCGATTCGTGACGGATCAAACCATCAATTTTTGCCAGCATGAGATTAGAACGGTGAAGGGAGCCAATCCGGAGCTGCCGGTTACCACAAATATGCATATGGTCGAAACGTTGGATTACCGTAAGTTTGCGAACGTACTGGACGTGATCTCCTGGGACGCATACCCGTCCTGGCATAAAGAAAAGAATGATATCGAGGCTGGCGCTTCCGTGGCGTTCTATCACGACTTATTCCGCTCAATCATGGGGAAGCCGTTCCTTCTGATGGAAAGCACGCCCAGCCAATTGAACTGGCATCCTGCCAGCAAGCTGAAACAGCCGGGCATGCATCGTCTGTCCTCCCTGCAGGCGATCGCCCACGGTTCGGATTCCGTGCAGTACTTCCAGTGGCGTAAGAGCCGCGGCTCCAGCGAGAAGTTTCATGGCGCCGTCGTGGACCACGCGGGGCACGAGCATACGCGCGTTTTCCGGGATGTGGCGGATCTGGGCAAAACGTTGGGAGACATCTCGGAAGTGACAGGGACATCGACGCCGGCCGAAACGGCGATCTTATTCGACTGGGATAACCGTTGGGCAATAAAGGATGCTCAAGGTCCACGCAATATGGGGATCCATTACGAGGAGGCGGTTATCGCTCATCATTGTGCATTCTGGGAACATGGTGTGCCAACGGATGTCATCGGAAGCGAAGACGATTTCGGGCGGTATAAAGTGATTGTCGCACCTATGCTGTACCTTTGCCGTGAAGATACCGGACTAAAGCTGGAGCGATTCGTCGAGAACGGTGGAACTTTGGTAGCAACCTATTGGTCAGGTATTGTCGATGAGCATGATCTGTGCCATCTCGGAGGTTTCCCCGGACCGCTTCGTAAGACGTTAGGCATATGGGCTGAGGAAATCGAAGGCTTGTACGATGAAGACCGGAACGGATTGGCGATGTTACCTGACAATAAGCTTGGCCTAACCGGAACCTTTGAGGCTCACGAAATCTGCGAGCTGATCCATGCAGAGAACGCCGAATTACTGGGGGTGTACACGGACAGCTTCTATGCGGGCCGTCCGGCTCTGACAGTCAATAATCTTGGCAAGGGGCGAGCGTATTATATGGCGACACGGTTGAAGCAAGATTTCCTTAAAGCTTTCTATAAAGAGATCGTTCGTGAAGCGGATGTAGCCCGTGTCCTGAACGCGGAGCTTCCTACAGGCGTAACGGCTCAATTGCGGACAGATGGAGAGACGGATTATGTATTCGTCATGAACTTCAGCGGCGAAGCTCTGCAGGTTAACCTGGATGAACGCAGCTACACCGATCTGGAGAATGGCCAGCCCATAGAAGGTTCGCTGTCGCTGCCCATCAACGGTATTCGGATATTGAAACGTAAGGCATACGGTTTATATGAACCAAAAGTATCACTATGACCTTGCAGTAAAACGGATTAATGGACTCAAGAAGGTAATATTCCGGACTGTGGCCCACAAGAAAGACAACTTTGAAAAAGTGGCCTTCTTGTGGGTCTTTTGTGTTTTAATCAGAGAATTGAAAAAGGAGCATTTGGCTGTGGGAATTTATATCGAATCTTATTTACCGAAGAAACCATGAGAAGATTAGAGGAGAATTCGAATGTTCAGCGTGTATCCGTTCCCTTAAAACTGGTTTTGATCTGGATCGCATTAGTTCTAAAAAACGAAGCATAGTTTAAAACGCAGGCGTGATACGTATGCTAAGTAAGGTGAATCGGGACTTCGGGAAGAGCGGTGAGGCAAAGATGACTTTTGGGACAGCCCTCTGGTCTTTATAAGGTCCCGACTTTTCGATATAAGCCTTGAGTATATTCAGATCAAACGAATTCCGTTCCTGTATTGCTTAGGCGTTACTCCTGCGTGTTTCTTGAATACTTTAACGAAATGGGATTGATCATAGAAAGTGAGCCGCGCCCCAATCGATGAAATCGTGTCGTTGGAATAGTCAAGCAGCTTCTTTGCCTCTTCAATTCGTTCCCTTTGGATGTAGTTCATCAATGTTAAGCCGGTTTCCTTCTTGAATAACTTTGACAAATAGTCGGGGTTGAGTCCGGACAGCTCCGAAAGCTTCTCTATTGTTATTTCTACAAATAGATGACGGTAGATGTATTCCTTGCACACATGGACCGATTTGGTAACACTGTTTTTACGGCAGTGGTCGACACGGTCTGCGAAATCCAACAATGCTTGAATCGCTGCTGCCTCTACCATGGTGACTTCGTTCAGTTCTTCGATATGCTGAACATGCAAGTCGCAGAGCGTATAGCCTAATTCCTCATACAGCCCTCCTTCAACAGCCGCACGCATGCTAATGGCGACACCACATATGGCGAGATTCTTAACGTTTCTAAGCTGGCTTCGTTTCGAGAGTCCCTTGTTTTCACCGGGTGGGACTTCAGCTAGCCGCTTCATCAACTCTGGTTTATTCCCGCTTCGAATTAAGGCAAGAAGTTGATTCGCACCTTCGATTCCCTCATTGAAGAGGGAAGACTCTCTGCGATCCGCGAGTGCAAGTTCGACTTTCTGCTTCTGTTGATTCAGTAATCTATATTGCAAGCTGGATTGGAGTACGTCCGTGATGTCCAAAGTTTCCTGATTGATCGTCCAATTTGTCAACACACTGATATGCAGCATTCGCATGCGGTTCATGATCGGAAGGTTGTGCCAATATTCCATCCATGTCGTTCTCTCCTGATTCGGGATTCCGTAATCGTTCATAAGATTGGCGCAAATCTCGTCGCTGGGTTTTTGCCGGATAGCGGGGCCAATAACGATGTCGGCTTGATATTGTCCGTTTCGTTTTACTGGCAGAATGATAAATAGCTCCATCAAATCGGTTTCGCGAATAACCGGACCATTGAGGTTTGTTCCTTGACTAGCCACAGATCGGAAAAGTTCAGTCTGATCGGAAAAGAAAGGATGGTTTGGAAGGTCGACGCTCCAGATAGCTTCCACATGAAAGTCTGAAACCGGATTGCAATAAACTGGAAGCTGTAAGCTTTCATGAATCTGTTTGCACAAAAAATCCAAGTCGGGAAGATCATTAGTTGTGGACATTGCTCGTACCTCTATTTCATACAATTTATCTCTCTATTATACCATATATTAAATCGAATGTATGTCATAATCGTTTATGAAAGTGTTTACACTAACTATCCCAAATACAACGATGAATGGTGGAAAATGTTATGGGTGCAACTAGAGCAATAAAACCTGTAGATATTGGGGAATTTGAAGAGCCAAAACTAAAGTTAAGTGAAAAGATAGCCCTCGTGATCGGCAACGCACCGAATACTTTTCATTATCAAATGATTCAAACGTATTTGCTCTTCTTCTATACTGATTTTATGAGAATTAATCCAACTTATATAGCCCTGTTATTTTTAGTTATTCGTATAATTGATGCTCTAGCAGCACCAATTTTCGGAGCTTTTATTGATAAGATAAAGACACCATGGGGAAAATACACACCGTGGTTTGTACTCTTAGGTGTACCTTTTGGTATTACTGGATGGTTAACGTTTACAGTCCCTAACTTAAGTCCTACCGGAAATTTAGTGTATGCAGTAATAACGTATACATTTTATAGTGTAGTATCAGCAATTATCACATTACCGGCTAATGCGATAGTACCTACTGTTACTAAACGAGTTGACGAGAGGGTATCTCTGGGGCAATTTGGATTTCTTTTTATTATTGCAGGAGCTCTAATTGTTGCAGTTGGTGCAGTGCCCATATACAAAGCCTTAGGTGGCGGTGATGATGCCAAGGGATTATCTATATTTATGGGAATAGCTGCTGTTTTTACAGTCTTAACGGCAATATATCAGGCAACTAAAATAAAGGAAAGATATATCGTTCAGAAGAGTAAGGAAGTAAAATCGCCTTCATTTAAACAAATGTATGTAGCTACCTTTACAAATAAAGCTGCTGTAATCATATATATAGGTTTATTTGGAAGTTCGTTGTCAGCTGGGGTAAGGTCATCTGTTCAAATTCATTTTTTTAAATATTTTTTCCACAATGAAGGCTTGATGGCTATTATGGGAATCGTGGGTTTGGTTCCGTCTCTCATTGGCGTAGCCTTAAGTCAACTGGTAATTAAGCGGTTTGGTTTGAAAGCTACTATTTTAGCCAGCTTTGTAGTGGGTCTCATCACATGCCCCATATTGTTATACATACCGGCTAATAATACTGGTCTAGTGATTTTTATAGTTATATCAGTTATTACTACTCTATTCGGTGCATTAGGTAGTCCTGCCCAAGGGGCATTGATGCCGGCGGCAATCGATTATACCGAATGGAAGACTGGACTGAATATCAATGCATTTATGAGTTCTTTCAATGGTTTTATTCAAACCTTTGCAACTGCTTTGTCAGGTGCAATAGCCGCTGGGGCACTGACTGTTATAGGATATGTACCGGGAGTTGAACAAAGTAGTTCTACACTTTTTGGATTTAAGGTATTAATATTTGTTCTGCCCGTAGTGTTGGGTTCACTTGCAGTATCCATCGTATGGTTTGATCTAACTGAAGAAAAACAAATTCAAATTGCAAAAGAACTTGCAGAGCGAAGAAAAAATGCGGAAAGTAATCCAGCCATTTAATACGCTGTTTAATCAATCCCCCCAGCCACTGAAATGAAAAGGTTGGGGGGATCTTGCATACATGGACTGAATTCGGCCTACAGAAGATTGGAATCAGGGACGATAGAGCTTAAAGAAGTCAGCAAAATGATACTGAAGAAGTCATCATATTGTTAGTTAGCGAAATGCCCTTCACTTATCATAAGGACTAAGACACACAATAAAAACAAAAGGAAGGGAACTTAATATGGAACAAGCAGCATCACCAATTGCCGTACAAACAGGCGTGAAAGTAAAGAAAAAGAAGGCCCATTCCAAGAAACATTGGACACTCCTTTTGATGATGATTCCAAGCCTTCTGTATCTCTTTTTCAACAATTACCTTCCCATGATTGGAATCATCATTGCCTTCAAGAAAGTGAATTTCGCAAAAGGCTTTCTGAAAAGCGATTGGGTCGGGTTCGATAATTTCGAATACCTCTTCAAGACTTCCGATGCGTTCATCATAACGCGAAATACAATTCTTTATAACCTCGTGTTCATCGTGCTGGGAACGGTACTAGCCTTAGCCGTAGCGATCCTATTGAACGAGATCAAAAACAAAAGGCTACTAAAGGCGTACCAGAGTATCATTACGCTGCCTCATTTGATTTCCATGGTCATCGTTAGTTATCTAGTTTACGCTTTGCTTAGCTCGGAAACTGGTTTTATGAACAATACGGTACTTCCCTGGTTTGGAATCAAAGATGGGATCTCGTGGTACTCAGAAGCCAAGTATTGGCCTGTTATCCTGACCCTGGTGCATTTCTGGGCTAGCATCGGTTATTCCAGCATCATCTACTTTGCCGCTCTGCTCGGCATTGAAGAAGAATACTACGAAGCGGCGAGGATCGACGGTGCAGGCCGCCTGCGTCAGATTTTTCATATTACGCTGCCGATTCTGAGGCCGGTTGTCATCATGCTTACTATTCTCAGCATTGGCCGAATTTTCTATTCGGACTTCGGATTATTCTATCAGATTCCCATGGCTTCCGGGGCTCTGTTCAACACGACGTCAACCATTGATACTTATGTATTCAGAGGATTGTTGGGTGGCGGGGATCTCGGGATGACAGCCGCGGCGGGATTCTACCAATCTATCGTCGGCTTTGTACTCGTCATTCTTACGAACTATATCGTACGCCGTTTTAGTAAAGAAAATGCATTATTTTAAGGAGTTGACCTTATGAAAAATGAAAGCAGAGGCTTGACATGGTTCAGCCATATCGTCTTGTTGCTGTTCACAGCTGCCTGCCTCATACCATTCGTGTTGCTGATCTCAGCATCGCTCACGGACCAGAATGCCATCACCGCCTACGGCTATTCCTTCATTCCCCAAAAATTCAGTTTTGTTGCATACGACTATCTGATAGAGTCAGGATCGGAAATTGCACGTGCTTACGGTGTTACCATTTTCGTTACCGTGGTCGGAACGTCCGCAGGCTTAGTCCTCACGACATTATTGGCGTATCCTCTCTCCAGGAGCGTAACGCCGTATCGCAACTTGATTATGTTCCTTGTTTTCATTACGATGTTGTTTTCAGGAGGTCTAATACCTTCATACCTCGTGTATACGCAAATCTTTCATATTAAGAACACGATCTGGGCACTGATTGTGCCAGGTATGCTCATGAACGGATTTTATGTGATGCTCATGAGAACGTTCTTCCAGGCGTCCATTCCGGGAGCATTGCTCGAATCGGCGCAGTTGGATGGAGCAGGAGAATTACGAATCTTCTGGTCGGTTGTGCGACCACTGTCGACCCCGATTCTGGCGACGATCGGATTGTTCCAGTCCATCATGTATTGGAATGATTGGTCGCTTGGTATGATCTATATTACCAATCCGAAGTTGTTCAGCATTCAGAATCTATTGAACCGAATTATGCAAGACATTGACTATATCAAGACCAATATGGTGGGGAACAACGCCAATGAAGCTTTGGCTCAAATGCCGTCGGATTCGATTCGGATGGCGATGGCTGTGATTGGGGTACTCCCTATTCTGCTCGCGTATCCGTTCTTCCAGAAGTACTTTATTAAAGGGATTATGAACGGCGCTGTGAAGGGATAGGGTGATCTCTGAGATTCGGTATTGTATGTCGGAATTGTTGAATAAAGTCATGAAAACGCTAATAAAAAAGTCAGACGAGTGTTAGCGGTGTAAGTGACTGCAAGCTATGATAATGATGTAGTCGACAAACTTAACTGGGGGGAAGTACAGTGGTTTTAAAAAAGAAAATGAATCTTGTTAGTTTGGCCCTTGTCGCGGCGTTAGGAATGAGTGGGCTTACCGCATGCTCGTCGTCCAACGGTGACAGTACCGCGTCTCCGAAATCAACTACTGAGACGGCTAGTCCAGGTTCCAGTACAACTCCGAACAATGCAACGAAAGATCCTTATGAAATAACGCTTGCCTATCCGGTCTTTGGAGCAATCCCGAAGGATAAGGAAACTGTTCAAACCGAAATCAGCAAAATCGCACAAGCTAAAATCAATGCTACCGTTAAGTTGGTACCCATAAGCATCGGACAATTTGCGCAACAAATGAATTTGATGATGTCCAGCAATGAAAAGCTTGATTTGGCTATTACTTTTGGGGCAGATGGCTCCTACACTAAACAAGCGTTAGCTGATCAGTTCAAACCTATTGATGAACTGGTAGCGAAATACGGCAATGGGATTAAGCAAGCAGTTGGAACCAATTTCTTGGACAGCGCTAAATTCAACGGGAAGCTGTACGGCGTACCTACCCTACACGATTATGGCGGAGGTTCCGTAATCTATATGCGCAAGGACTTGGTTACTAAATACAAGATCGATGTGACTTCCATCCATTCGTTGGATGATTTGAATCAAGTATTTAAGACGATCAAGGAGAACGAACCCGGAATCACTCCGCTAGGTTTAGGCGGTACTCCACTTGACGCATTTTATACACATGATATTCTTTCTGATCGCATCGGTGTTCTGCCTGGTTATGATAATGGATTAAAAGTAGAAGATTATTTTGAATCCAAGGAATATGCCGATTGGGTTAATCGGTTCCACAGCTGGTTCAAAGAGGGGTACATCAACAAGGATGCAGCTACGACTCAACAATCAGCCCAAGATATCATGAAAGGGAATAAGGCGTTTGCTTACTTTGGCAGGTTTACACCTGGGTCTCTCGAGGAGACAAATCGTCAGATTGGGATGGAAGCGGTCGTTGTTGACTTCCTGAAGAGTAACTATACGACAACTTCCGATGTGCTTACCGGGTTATGGACCATTCCCCAAACTTCCAAAAATCCAGAACGTGCCATGATGTTCCTCAACCTCATGTATAGCGATAAAGACATTGCTAATTTATTGATATGGGGCATCGAGGGAAAACACTACGTGAAGGTGTCGGATAATGTGATCGATTACCCGGCTGGAATAACTCCGCAAACAGTTGGTTATGCCAGTACAAATTGGCTCATGGGCAATCCGTTTCTATCTTACACGCAAAAAACGGATGACCCTGAGCATTGGAATAAAATTAAGGCATTCAATGATGGAACCAAAAAATCAAAAGCCCTCGGATTTATATTCAATCCGGATCCGGTCCGAAACGAAATAACAGCCATCAAGAATGTATTGGGTCAGTATAGAAAAGGGCTTGAGACAGGAACGCTAGATCCAGCCAGTAATTTGCCGGACTTTATCGCCAAGTTGAAGGCTGCGGGTGTTGATAAAGTCATCACTGAGAAGCAGAAGCAACTTGACGCTTGGGCTGCTATGAAGAAGTAATTAGTAAACCGTCTTAAATAGGGAGACTCCAATCGCATGTTGGTTGGAGTCTCTTGCGCCTATCCAGTAGAATCCAGGAATTGGAGTTGGTTATAATATTAGTAAGAAGATCTCATTTTCAAGCAGCGGGGAGCCGGAGATATGAACAACTTACGCCTCAGATTGCATTGGTGGACACTTTCGATTAGGACCAAGCTTACAGTCAGCGTCATCATTATGACTGTCCCTCTTGTGGCTATGCTTATCTACAATAACTTCTACGCGATCGACGTCGTTCGTGGACAGGTATCCGGTTCTTACAAGAACTCGTTGAATCTCTATATGAGTCAGATTGATTCTGGTTTGAACGATGCGGATTCTTACATGAGCTCCATTGTTGGCAACGGTTACGATATGCAGTTACTGTCCCAAGCGGTAACGGAGGAGGAATATTACTCATCGAAGTTATATATGTACAATAAGTTAATCAAGGACATCTATTTATATCGCTCTGTTGAGAGCTTCTTCGTTTACGAAGAGCAAAGAAAAGATTTCATGACAGTCTCTACCGCCCAAAATATAACGAATGCGGAGAATGAGCAGATTCAAAACTTTATTTCAGATTTGATCAACACTAAAAGGATTCCCAAAGGGAGCCGTGAGAAACGGTGGCAGTATTACCGTATCGGATCTGCGTATTATTTAGTCAATATCGTTCAATTCGGACACGCCTACCTTGGCTCCTGGTTGAGAACGGAGAAACTGCTAAGTCCTCTGCAGTCTCTAGATCTGGGTAAGGGAGGAATGATCCTGCTCTCCAACGAAGAAGGGGAACCGCTCTCAGATACAACTTTCATTCGGGACAATGGTATCCAACTGCAAGCCAGTCTTAACGAGTATTACTTGTCTGGTGCGCACGAGAGATATTTAATCGTCGGCTCGAACTCTACAAAGGGGAATATTAATCTGGTTGCACTCATACCGGATCAACATATACTTGCCAAACTTCCCTATCTGCAACGAATTATTTGGTTTATGACGATTGCCGCCATGTTTTTTATTCCGTTAGGACTTTACTCAATGAGGCGTTCGATAGTCATTCCTCTGATCCGCATTATCAGTGTCATGAAGAAGGTCCGTGGCGGCGACTGGAGCATTCGGGTGGAATTGGATAAATCTTCGAACGAGTTTAAATTGCTCGGCGATTCGTTCAATTCCATGATGACCGAGATTCAGATTCTTCGGGTGAACGTCTTTGAGGAGCAGCTTAATAAGCAAAGGGAAGAGCTGCAACGATTGCAACTACAAGTGAATCCCCATTTTTTTCTGAATGCGCTCAACATCATATATAACCTGGCCAAAGTCAAGAACTTCGAGCTGATTCTGGAGATGACGCTATCTTTAATTCAATACTTCCGCTTCATGTTCCGAAGCAACACATCGTTCGTCAAGCTGTCGGACGAGCTTGATCACACACGAAATTATTTGCGTATTCAGGACTTGCGATTCCGGAATCAATTGACATGGAACATTAAAGTCCCTGTTTATTTGACAGATATCCCCGTGCCTCCTCTGCTTATTCAGTCGTTCGTGGAGAATTCGATTAAGCATGCGGTCACTTTAGAACATCCCGTTCATATCGAAGTCAGTATCGACTTCGAAGCAGTCGATAAGAGGGGCTCTCGGATATATGTCCGGATTCAAGATACCGGAAAAGGATTCGAGGAGAATGTTCTTGAAAAGCTTCAGGCGGGCCGAAGTATCGTGAACGAGCGAGGCGAACAAACGGGGATCTGGAATGTACACCGGAGGATTAAACTGCTATACGGCGATACCGCGTCCATCCAGTATAGCAATGATAAAGCTGCCGGAGGGGCGGTCGTTGAGATCTGTCTTCCAATCAACCCGGATAGCCTATCGAATTTTGAATAATTTGAATTGATCTCTTGGAGGAAAAACAGATGTCTTACACAATGCTCATTGTAGATGACGAGATGCTTGCTATTGAAGGCGTAACAGCCGATCTGGAAATGGAAAAATTGGGGGTTTCTCAGCTATTCATTGCAATTACAGTGAAGCAAGCGAAGGAGATCTTTCAGAAAGAAAGTATCGATATCTTGCTTTGTGATATTGAAATGCCTCAAGGGAACGGTTTGGAGTTGCTGGCTTGGGTCAAGAATCATTCTCCAAATACCCAAGCGATTATTTTTACGAGTCATGCCGATTTCAAATATGCGAAAGAAGCTATGAATCTGGGAAGCTTGGATTATTTACTGAAGCCAGTGCTAAAGAAGGACTTAGAGGTCGTGATCCGAAAAGCGCAAAACGCGATTGATCACAACAGTGAAATGAATCGGAATAGTCAGTCTCATCAGTTATGGATGAAGCATCAATCCCTTATTATCGAGCGGTTCTGGCTAGACCTTATCAATCATACGATACCGAGCAATCCGGCCTCAATCCTCGATAAAGTGGAGCGCCATAAAATCCCGATTACGGAGCATTCCATTTTCATGCCATTGCTGATATCGGTGCAGAGATGGAACAAAGAATTGGATGCACGCGGCGAGAAAATAATGGAGTATGCATTAAAAAACTCAGCTGATGAAATCTTTTTGTACGAGCAAATGAATGGGATATTCATTCATCTTGACGAAGGCAAGCTACTGGGTATTTTCACTTCTAACCATAATGGGTCTGGTTGGAATATGGCTCATCTCGTTAACCTGTGTACGACATATATCGAATCTTGTAATCAGTATTTTTACTGCGATATCTCTTGTTATTTAGGTCAACCTATTGAAGCGCAAGAGATGGCACGAATGGTTGCGCTCTTAAGAGAACGCGATCGTAATAATGTAGCCTTCTACAAGAACGTTTATCTCTATGAAGAAGGAGGTTTAACATCACAGTCCGTCGAACTGCCGGCTCTACATATATGGACGACCTTGTTAAAAGCGGGGGAAAAAGAGCCCATTATTCAAAAGGTTGAGAACTTTGTTGTCGATCTTGTGCAAAACCATAATATCGATGTAAAGACCCTACATCAGCTTCATCATGATATTATGCAAACCATTTATTCATACCTTAATTTACAAGGTATTCAAGCTCATCAACTATTTGGGGACGAAGAATCCATAAGTTTGTCGGAGAAAGCCGTACGAAGCGTTGCTGATATGTTAACTTGGGTTCATCATGCAATAAGCAAGGCGCTTAATCGAGCCGAAGTTGCCGAAGAGACGGATCCCGTTATAGAGACGATCAAGCGATATATCTCCAATCATATTGATCAAGACATTTCCCGAGAGTCTATTGCAGAAATGGTATATTTGCATCCCGATTATCTTTCGAGATTCTTTAAGAAAAAAATAGGCACCTCGATAACAGAATATATCTCGACTGAAAGGATTAATATCGCAAAGGAGTTATTGTCCCAGACGAATATTTCCGTAAGCGCAATCGCTTCATCGGTAGGATACACGAACTTTTCGCATTTCGGGAAAACTCTCAAAAAATATACGGGGTTTGGTCCAATGGAATACAGATCCCAATTTGGGGATCAAAGTAAAATGTAAGGTGTTGAAATAAGGAAGGGGTACAAAATTGAAGCAAAGAACAGCGAACTTAAACACGGACACGGGTATGATGTCGCCACATCCTCGGGTCTGCTTGGCATGGAAATGCAAGGTGCAATGACTATGTTCGCTGTAAATCTTAAGTGAATATTGAAACCGATAGATTGAAAACACGGCGAGTAGAGCGATTTAGAGACCCCCAAAAAAGACATCCGCCCCCTAAAAAATGGAGGTGGATGTCTTTTTTGCAACTTGTGCGAGACGCCCCTAAAAAACCATAAGTTCTTCAGTGGCCTATATTCAAGCTGCTGGTAACTTTTAAGCTCAAGGGGGTCCATATGCAGACTTTGAGATTGGTCATCGTCACTTAACTATGATTATGAAATTTTTAGGCCTGTTTATTCCAATACGGTTACGATCTGGGGAATTGGAAGTATTTCAATTAAGAGGAATTTACTTTTTAAGATGCAAGTTGTATAGGTAGGGCTGGGGGCACCTGTAACAAGAGCTTCTCGGCCCTTTCTTATGTTCATAGGAGTACATTAAGAATCAATCCGGATACAAACCCGATCTATTCCTTGCGTGTAATTCGCTGAAAATAATCGGCCTACCCCTACTAATTGAACTCAAGGTCGATCACGCCCATATCTGTTTATGTAGATTTTGGAATTTAGTTGAACTATGTCACATATTTACATCGCCAATTGCCTTATTAGTGTAAACAAAAATAACAAACAACTGGAGAAATACAAGGCTTTTCTTCTCTTGTTGCTTTTCAATTTACTGCTGATATCAGAGTTTGAACAATCAGAAAAGAAAGGGAGGAAGATACCTTGAGCAATTGTCCTGTTTGCCTAGTAGGTATTGTTGAGCCAATTGGTTACTTTGAATTAAAGGAGGGACCACTGGAATTCAAACTTGGCCAATTTCCACCGACAAAAAAAGAAATAATCACCATCGCAATGTGTAGTCGGGGATTTTGTCAGCATGTAAGTATGGGGGCAGCTCCGGAATCCTTTACTCCGGCAAAGAAATTATTGAAGGATCTCATTCTATCGCTTGAAAAAAGAACACGGCAAATGCAATAACACGATTTCGTACTCACGAGATGGCCAAAAACGACTAACGAATAAAGTCTTCGAGACGCTGGAGGAGCAGAAAAATCGAATGCTGCAAATCCTGAAGCTCTATAATTTCAATTACTCTTCAGATTTTGCAACTTTTAAGTTACCTTGCTGCCCGTTGAACTGTCATTCTCAAATATCCATAAAAATTGATACTTGGTTTATGTCACACACTGAAGTCGCTAATTGTCTTATTAGTGTCATAAATATTAATACACAGGAAGTACTACTATGACACAACGTATAAAAAGGGGTTATTTACAATGCAAACCATCGCTATCATCGGAGCTGGTCCAGGTCTTGGATTTTCATTAGCCAAAAAGTTTGGGCATCATGGATTTCAAGTAGCACTAGTCTCACGAACGCAGGAAAAGCTAGATCTTTATAGTGAGCAATTAAACAAAATGGGAATTGAAGCAAAAGGTTTTGCAGCAGATGTAACCAATAAAATGCAGCTCATCCAGGCCTTTCAGCGCATTAATAATACCTATGGTAACATTGATGTCTTGGAATATAGTCCGCATAGTGGAAATATGGTCACATCGGTACTGGATACCACAGATGAAAGTGTATTACACGCTTACAACAACCTTGTTATTGGTGCCATTAATAGTGCGAGGCAAGTCATTCCTGGAATGATTGAGAGAGGGAGAGGGGCTTTGTTATTTACAACAGACCTATCGTCGATGCATCCGAGTGCAATTTTTGGAAATGTTGGAATCGCGATGGCGGGGCTACGAAATTACGTCCTCAATCTACATGACAAATTGGCGCCGAAAGGGATATACGTAGGCCATCTTTCCATTAGTCCTTTGATAAGAAGAGGAACCAATTTCGATCCTGATATTGCAGCTGATGCGTGGTTTCAACTGTATGATAAGAAAACCGTAATTGAAGAGACTTACCCACAAGGCATTATGAAAAACTTGAATTAACAGGAAAGCCGAAAAGAATATGATGAGCTGGCAAGTTTACAAATGCAAATTTGCGGTCTTTTCCCTGCATACCCATTATTATGATCCTTTTATTGCGCGGCATCATACGAAACGGAAAGTAAATCATCTTAGAGAGGTGAAAAATGAAAGGAAATTCATATTACTGGCGCAAACTCCACTCGCTACTCGGGGTAATTCCTCTCGGAGGGTTTATTTTTGTGCACGTATCGATCAACTTTCAAGCGTTTGAACGCGGACCAGAAGGGTTCGTTAACTACGTGCATTTCATTAATAGTCTGCCGCTTAAGCCGTTGCTTGAGATTTTTGGGATATACCTACCGATTTTGTTTCACGGCATTTATGGACTGTACATGGCCTATCAGTCCAATCTGAACTCCGGACAATACACGTACGGCCGTAACTGGGCGTTCACTCTGCAACGCATTACTGGGGTTCTTACGTTTATCTTTGTTTTCTGGCATTTTTTTAATACTCGTTTTCAAGTTTACTTGGGTAATATTACGCATGAGGAGCTTGGTTCGACGATGCATCAAATTGCTATAAATCCAGTGCTTTTTATCATTTACGTCATCGGCGTATTGTCGGCAGTATTCCATTTCAGCAATGGCCTCTGGGCATTCCTGATCAGCTGGGGCATTACGATTTCACCACGCTCACAAAAAATTTCTTCTAATATTTGTATGGGTGTATTTGTACTTATCTCCTTGCTGTTCTTTCTTTCGCTCTGTGCTTTTACTGGCGATGAATTCGCAATCGGCTTGGAACACAGGATAATTAATCGGAGTTGACGGCGGACTTGTTATAGCTTGACTTATGGAAAGCGAATATTGTATAAACAATAGCTTAATAATTAATGGAAAAGGCAGCCAGTTGAATTGGTTGTCTTTTCTACGTTAAGATTTTTGTCACACATTGACATCGCTAATTGTCTTATAAGTGACAAAACAAAAAATGGAGGAAAACAACAGTGGAGTAACATAATGATTTCCAATCTGCAATTCCGAAAGTATTTATTTTACCTAGATAGTTTATTTAATAAAATGAATCATTTCGATCTGTTTATTAATAATAAGTAGATAGGGGCGAGATTTTTCGTATGAAAGAAAGGCGGATACTATGCAAAGTTATACAATTGATTCATCATCTAATACCATTGAAGATTTGTATAAAACCTACAAGTCTCATTTATTTTCAATTGCTTACCGTATGCTTGGTTCTAGATCAGATGCAGAGGATATGGTTCAAGATTTGTTTATAAGCATACATGGATATCTAAATGACAATATTAATAATATCAAATCGTACTTAAGCAAAATGATGATTAATCGATGTTTAAACGAATTAAAAACTGCACGAAAAAAAAGAATAAGCTACGTGGGTAATTGGCTTCCAGAACCAACAGTGCAATTCGAAGATCATAGTCCGTTAGAAAGCGTTGAGCGTCATGATACAATTTCTTATGCGTTTCTTATTCTTATGGATAAACTTACACCATTGGAACGAGCTGTGTTTATCTTACGAGAAGTTTTTGCATATGAACATAGTGAAATTGGCGAAATGTTCAACAAATCAGAGGTCAATTGCCGCAAGATCTTTAGTCGTGTCAAGAAAAAAGTAGATTTATCCTCCCCAAAAGATGAAATGCTATCATCGCATCTTCTGGAGGAAAAGGAATTAGTGAATCGCTTCATTTCTGCCATTTCGAATGGTAACCTTCAACCACTGGTGGACATGTTAACAGAGGATGTCATATTTATTGCCGACGGTGGAGGAAAAGTTTCCGCCGCAATCAATCCTATATATAGCAGAGAACGCGTGCTCGTTTTATTGAAGGCTCTTTCGTCAAGTCGATTTCCCGAATCAAAGGCACAGCTGGTCGAGGTCAATGATCAACCAGGGATATTGTTAACAAAAGAGGGCACTCCAACCGGGGTTATTTGTTTTGAATGGGATGTCCAAACGATGACCATTCAACGAATTTACTTTATTGTGAATCCAGATAAATTACAGCAATTAAACTGAAGAAATAATTAGTGGCGGATTTGCTTAAGTCGCTGGGGCTATAGTGTTATAGAGTGCCGCTTGATTGCGGCTTTTCGTATTATCAGGTTAGCCAGAAATACTTGGCCGGCCTTTTTTGTATGTTCGGTATAAGATGGCGGTAGCTGGGAGAACGAGCGGCTTTTAGGGGGGAAACTCCGGAACAAAAACTGTTCTCCCACTGCCACCCAATAACCATATTTGAGCTGGTAGAGACCTAGATCTCGTAACACAAGCGAATCTATGGCGTTGGAGCTATCGTGGGAATGCCGGCTAAAATTCTTTAAGGAATGGTGAAATGAACCAGTCGTAGGATTAGATGTGGATTTTACCGCGGTTAAACGCGTTTCCCAAAAAGCGATGGTTACAAGCGTGTAAAACGTCTCCTAATTTAGTTAATTCAATTGTTTAAAAAAAGAAGGGATCGACCCGCTCGCTCGGATTAGGGGAATTTGATAGGAGTAAAATGCGAAATTGGAACGAAGAGGATTGGAAACAAGAATATCGAACGTTGAAAGTTAAGGTGAATCTTACGGAAATGGGAATCAAGAAATAAAGGTCTATTGCACACAGGCACTATGGCAATATTTATAGTCAAACTAAAGCGATCCTTAGGGCGGGCTTTTTAAGTTATGCACGGGGCACGGGCCGGGACTTTGCAGATTGAAGCAGGTGCTTCCCTAATAAGTGAACTTTTATGCTTAATCCAGTGATGAGAGGTCTTAAATTATACAGATGGTTGGCTGATAACTTATGCCTCTCCCTTCAGTCCGAAGGTCTGCAAGGGACCGAAGGTGGCCATGCGGGTTATCAGCAAGGCCATCTCTCGAGGAGAAAGCTGCATACCGCTTTCCAACCATTGCTGAATGACACCCAAATTTGCGGATGCCAAATAAGCAATAATGAACTCGCGCGGCACCGGTATATGCTCGGGCTGAATCAAGGACAGCTTATTATAAATATGCTTTTGCATAATATGTTTCACTTGGGCAGTATATGCCGGATCACCTTTAGGTCCCAAGAGAACTTTGAAAAATACAGCATGCAATGTAAAAAAATCGAACAATTCCAGGAAAATCGGATGAGGTTCGTTACGTGCGGCATACTTCATTATTTGAATAGGGTCGATGTCCTTGACAATTTCTAGAATAACTTTGAGCATATCCTCTTTGCTCTGTTCCAGTAGATCGTATTTATCGCGGTAGTGCAAATAAAATGTACCCCGATTCAAGCCGGCCTTCTGCATCAAATTCCGGATGGTAGTGCCTTCGAAGCCTTTTTCGTCTATTAAGTCGATTAAGGCATTCCTAAGCGATAGTTTCGTTCGAATGATTCTAGGATCTGTCTTGTCCTGCATGTTCTTCCGCCTCTCCGGTAACTATTTAGTGAACTAATGAACATCGTTTATGCAACGTGTCGGGTAAGCGACTTTTGCGGGTATCTTGATCATTGAATTTAACCTCCAACTAATTATAATAAGCTGTGTAACCATGAATCAACATTAAGTTCATTAAAGAGGAGGAGATCGTTTATGAGAACGGAGACGCCCTTTATGCAATATGTAAAAGAATTTATGGGTCAGCGTCTTATTTTGTTTCTATTCTCTGTTTGTTTCTTTAGCTGTTGCGGAGTCATTGCGACTTTCGGCAGTATTCGGACGGCGGCAGCAATGTGCATAGGTCCCGTTTTTGTTGTCTTTATCGAATATATGGTTCACCGATACATTCTGCATGAATTTCCGCAGATTGCTCCCTTTGCATATAAGGGGCATGTTGCCCATCATCAATCTCCCAATGACGTGAAATATCTATTCGGACCAGTCTCTTTCGATGTATATGCGTATTTGGTCATTTTTGGGGCGGCGTTTATGGTGACGGGGTTTGATTGGCATCTGTCTTTTGCCGTCGTGTTCGGTGCATCTGGCTTTCAAATCTATTATCAATGGAAGCACTATATTTCCCATCGCCCAATCAAACCTTTGACCCCTTGGGGCAAATGGATGAAGAAAAGACATCTGTTGCACCATCATTTGGATGAGAAAGCGTTGTACAGCGTAACCAATCCTGTGTTGGATATCGTCATGAGAACAAACCGGCCTAAAGCGTCCAAATCGCGGCCATCAACTTCCTATAACGACAAAGGAATGCCCTTATCGTAAAACGGATGCTTGAGTCCGGGAATATCTGAATATATGTTGAAAGTGGTTGATGATTGTAATGTTGGCTTTAGCCGTCAACAATAAGTATTTGCTTAGACATTGATATTATCCCTGAGCGAAGCGAAGTGGTTTCTGCACTTCAGGATCCTGCATTCAATAATACCTTCGGTAAAATCGAAAGCACTCGCTTGATTATACAAAACTAATTTGAAATGGAGATGTTGAACATGAATGAAATGACAGGAAAATGGCTTGGCTGGATCGGCATCGTGTTAGCTATTATCGGATTTTTCTATGCACCCGTATGGATGGGCAGCATTGCCGTTCTCCTCGGACTCATTTGCTTGGCTACCCCTAAAAAAGGACTGGCGTGGTGGTCGATCGGTCTTGGAGTGATTGCGTTTATCATTCCTTACCTTATATAAGCAAACCCGGTACGGAGAGGACCGTTTTGAAAGGTGAGTATGTGACATCAATGAACTCCCGAAAAGAAAAATTAATTAACTTTCTTTTCGAAAGCACTCGCTTGATTATACAAAACTAATTTGAAATGGAGATGTTGAACATGAATGAAATGACAGGAAAATGGCTTGGCTGGATCGGCATCGTGTTAGCTATTATCGGATTTTTCTATGCACCCATATGGATGGGCAGCATTGCCGTTCTCCTTGGACTCATTTGCTTGGCTACCCCTAAAAAAGGACTGGCGTGGTGGTCGATCGGTCTTGGAGTGATGGCGCTTATCATTCCTTACTTTAGATAAGCAAACCCGGTACGGAGAGGACCGTTTTGAAAGGTAGGTATGTGACATCAATGAACTCCCGAAGAGAAAACTTAATTAACTTTCTTTTCGGAGCACTCGCTTGATTATACAAAACTAATTTGAAATGGAGATGTTGAACATGAATGAAATGACAGGAAAATGGCTTGGCTGGATCGGCATCGTGTTAGCTATTATCGGATTTTTCTATGCACCCATATGGATGGGCAGCATTGCCGTTCTCCTTGGACTCATTTGCTTAGCTACCCCTAAAAAGGGACTAGCGTGGTGGTCGATCGGTCTTGGAGTAATTGCGTTTATCATTCTTTACTTTAGATAAGCAAATCCGGTATGGAGAGGATCGTTTTAAAAGGTAGGTATGTGGCATCATGGCCTAATCCGCCGCGCCTAAAATTATAGGAATACATTTTCATTTCTTATTTTAGGAGAAGTAATAATTCCTTGTCGATTGAGGCAGTATAACAGTAGATGAAATTAAACGTTTAGGCACTGGTTCAGGGAGGTAATAGCCGAAAATCAAATACTTCAAAACGAAGTGATATAAATAATAAATTTTTTATGTCACACATTGAAGTCGCCAATTGTCTTATTAGTGACCCAAAAAAAGCAAAATAAAGGAGATTAACAAAAATGGCAACAGTATTGTATATTACAGCTCATCCGCATGATCACCAGAACTCTTATAGTTTATCTGTTGGAAAAGAATTTATCGATGCATATCGGGAAGCTAACCCCAACGATGAAGTAGTGCATCTTGATCTCTATCGATTAAACATCCCACAAATTGATGCAGATGTATTTAGCGGATGGGGAAAATTAAGTTCTGGCACTGATTTTAATCAGTTGAACTCAGAAGAAAAAGCGAAAGTAAGTCGTCTAGGTGAACTGGTAGACCAATTTGTTGCAGCTGATAAATATGTATTTGTCAATCCAATGTGGAATTTTTCTTTCCCACCAGTTATGAAAGCATACATTGATTCTATATGTGTTGCAGGAAAAACCTTCAAATATGTTCCGGATAAAGGTCCTGTCGGGTTACTTGGCGATAAAAAGGCTGTGCATATACAAGCAACTGGTAACTTTTATATGCAAGGGGGTCCATTTGCAGACTTTGAAATAGGGC
Organism: Paenibacillus sp. J22FR5; assembly: GCF_059691975.1. Lineage (NCBI taxonomy): Bacteria > Bacillati > Bacillota > Bacilli > Caryophanales > Paenibacillaceae > Paenibacillus > Paenibacillus sp. J22FR5. Next base: position 620,468 of record NZ_JCAUAN010000001.1, read on the forward strand.
ATCGTCACTTAACTATGATTATGAAATTTTTGGGTGTTCCTTCATTCGAAGGTATCTTTATAGAAGGTGTTGCTGCAACACCTGATCAAGCACCGGCAATTAAAGAGAAAGCAATTCAACAAGCTCGTGAATTAGCTCGAAAGTTTTAATAGCAAAGACTACAGGAAGCCTGTTTATTCCATTACGGTTACGATCTAGGGAATTGGAAGTATTTGAATAAAGAAGAATTTGCTTTTTAAGATGTAAGTTATATAAGTAGGGCTGGGGGCACCTGTAACAAGGGCTTCTCAGCCCTTTCTTTGTTCGCATGGATGCTCGACATTTCCAAGATACCAAACTAGAAGGGTGTTTTTTGTCTATGCAAATCGGTTGACTATCAGATCCACAGTCTTGATCGCTTAACGAAGGTGGTCGTTATATTCCATTCCCTTCCATTAAAGTATAAATAGTGTACCATGAGGAACAATATATATGTTTCATAATTAGTGGTTCAGATGGGTGATGGCAATGGATAAGGCAATCGGTAAAATCAGTATTTTACAAGTCTGCATGATTTTTATGCTAATGAATGGACTTATGAGTCATGTAATGATCAACCCGTTGCTCCTTGATGCAGCTGGAAGAGATGCCTGGATCTCTATTTTATTAACGGGGGTATTATATCTTCCCTGGTGTGCTCTCCTTGTTTTGTTTATGAAGAGATCAGGCCAGCAGAAGCTACAGCCTTGGTTAGCTAGCAAGACCAACAACATAGTATCTTGGATGATAGTAATTCCGATCTGCTTGCATTTGTTCCTGATCGGATTGTCGACTGTCTTGTATACCGCAATCTGGCAAAATATTGATTACTCGCCAAGTACACCCAAATTTGCATTGCTCATTGTTTTATGCTTAGCATGTCACTTTTACGCTACATCTGGCTTACGGATGATAGCTAGCAGTGCGGGTATCCTGCTTCCCATTGTGATTGCCCTAGGGTATTTTGTGGCTTTCTCGAATACCCCGCAGAAAGACTTTACGCTTTTAAAGCCGATTCTGGAGCATGGATGGCAGCCCGTCATACATGGCATGCTTTATGCCGGAGGCGGGTTTATTGAACTGCTGATGATCATAGCAATTCAACATCGACTGAAGTCCGGTGTTCGGGTGTGGAAAATCGCCATTTTCGCAGTGCTTATGGTGTATATCTCGATTGGTCCCATAATTGGAGCTGTGACCGAATTCGGTCCTGTTGAAGCTGCTAAACAGTCTGAGCCTCCGTATGAACAATGGCGCTTGGTTAAATTGGGCAGCAATATCGAACATGTCGATTTTTTATCCGTCTTCCAGTGGATGTCTGGCGCGATTATTCGAGTCGGCTTCGCGCAATTTTTACTGGGGGAAATGATGCCTTTTACAACTTCGAAACAACGCAATTGGTTTAACCTTTTGGTTACGATCAGCTATATAACACTACCAATGATTTCCATTGAGAAATATACGCTTTATTTATGGATGTATCGATTTTATTTTCCAATTTCCTTAGTAGTGGCTTTGTTCGTATCGATAGTTTGTATATCGATCTCGTTATTTTCCAAGAAGTTCAAGGAGGAAACTGCATGACTGGGACTGAACTTGAACCAGTAGAAGGTTGGAACAAGCAGAAAATCAAGGCTCAATTTCTTCACTCAGCGGACGTTGAAATAAAGCAATATCAATTTGAAGAGGGCAGCACTGCCGAAGTTATTCTCATCTATAGCGCAGGATTATGTGATTCCTCACAGATTGCAAAAGTCATTCTTCCAGAGCTGGAAAGCTTGTACCGGCAACAAAGGTTATGTGATTTGCAATTGGATTATATGTCCATTCCATTGCCGTTAACAGCGATAGAAGCCACTGCCTCGCAGGAGCAAATATCCGAATGGATCTTTCAAGGCGATCTCCTTCTCCTGTTCTCACAGACGAATCTTTTATTTAGAATGTGCATAGCCAGTCGTCCAGAGCGCACTCCCGAGGAATCAAGCACGGAGATTTCCATCAATGGACCAAAGGATGGATTTGTGGAAGATATCGGTGTCAATGTGGCCTTAATTCGAAAACGTATTCGCAGCCATTCCCTCTGTTATGAAATATTTACGTTGGGAAGAAGAACAAGAACAAAGGTAGGCTTGTTATATTTTACGGATATTATTTCTCCCGAGGTGTTGAACGAAGTTCGAAAACGACTGAATATGATTGATGTCGACGGACTTCAAAGCATCAATCAACTTGAGCAGAATATTGCCGATAAGCCGTACACCCTGATGCCTTTATTTGATTATACAGGCCGGCCGGACAAGGTAGTCACCAGCTTACTGAACGGAAGATTTGTCATTATCGTGGATGGTAATCCAAAGGTTTTAATTGGGCCGGGGACCTTTTTACTTTTACTAAAATCACCTGAAGATATATATACCAGTTTCCAGTATATTTCGTTTGCACGTTTGATTCGTGTAATCAGTTTTCTCTTATCAATCTTATTGCCGGGCGCTTGGATAGCACTCACTTCGTTTCACCCGGATCAGATTCCTTTTCATTTGATGGCAACCATTGCCACGGCACGCATTGGCCTGCCGTTCTCTGGACAAATTGAAATGTTTATATTACTGATGTTGTTGGAGATTTTTAGAGAAGCAGGCCTTCGCCTCCCAAGTACCATTGGCCAGACATTGACCGTTGTAGGCGGGTTAATTATTGGGGATGCATCCATTCGAGCAGGGTTCGTTTCACCAAGTGTCATTGTTGTTGGGGCCATTGTATCAGTAACGGGCGCAACGTTAGTCAGTCAAAATTTAAGCGGAGCCGTTAGCGTCCTCCGATTTGCGTTTTTTTTCATTTCTGCCGTTTTCGGAATGTTTGGGTTAATCGTTAGTGTTGTGCTGTTCATTGGATATATGTGTAAACTGAGCTCCTTCGGAGTTCCTTACATGTCGCCTCTGTCACCCCCGCTGTTTAAAGAGATGGCAAGAGGTTTTTTGCGACTTCCTTGGAGCCAATATAAAAAAAGACCTGATGACCTAAACACCTTAGATTCTGATAAGCAAGGGGAAGCTTCGCATGAAAGTAATCATTAAATCGTATATCGTTCTGACTGTACTTTTAGTGGTATCAGGATGTTGGGATTCCAAAACCATTCAAAATATGGCTTATGTTACGGCTCTTGGGCTTGATTATAAGGATGGACATTTTATTACGTATATACAGATTCTTAATTTTTCGAATGTGGCAAAGAGCGAGAAATTAGAAATTGGTAAAAATGTACCCGTATGGATTGGCAAGGGAGAGGGGACGACGGTTATTGAAGCTTTATCATCAATTTATGCAACATCACAATTAAGGTTATACTTTGGGCATGTCAAAGCAGTTGTCTTAAAGGAAGGCATATTGAAAAACAAAATTGCGCTCAGACAATCCTACGATGCGATAAATCGCTACCATGAAAACCGATATAATATTTTGCTGTTTTCTACGAAAGAAAGCTTTTCCGAAATCTTAACACAAAAATCACTACTTAATTTTTCACCCCTGGATACGATCATGGATACACCTGAGGAAACCTATGCGCAAAGATCCTTTATTCAGCCTCAGTATGGTTACAAACAGATTGCTGAACTTAACGAAAAGGGCAGAACGGTTATACTTCCAACGCTCTCCATCACGAAAAAAGAATGGCAGGAAGATCAAAAAGAGAAGGCCATGTTTAAAATAAACGGTGCATACGCAATGAACGAACATCAATTGACGGGGTGGTTTTCAGAAGACGATCTCAAAGGAGTGAGATGGTTTAATAAGAAATCGAAACGCGTTTTTGTTAAAATACCCGATAACAAAAAACCGGAAGGAACGTTAGTATTAACTAAACCTCATCATAAGATACAGATGTTAATTGATCAAGATGAAGCACGCTTTAACATATACATAGAGGCTCGTGCAGTAGTTGAAGAAATGACCATAAATGTTTCTGTGAAGACAATGGAAGAACAAGCTGCACAAGTAGTTCGAGATGAAATCCTAACGACGTATCGAAAGGGCCTTTCCACGCAGTCGGACCTGTTGAATTTGTTCGGAGAAATTTATAGAAATAATCCCCAACAATGGCATCGCTTAAAAGACGAAGGCCATTTGGTTTTAAAAGAGGACACCTTAAATAAGATTGATATCAAAGTGAAAATTATGCAAACCGGAAAATATAAAGGCAGAGTGCTTCCTGATTAGTGGCCGCATACATTGCGGCTTTTTTTATGAGTAAAACTTAACTTTGGATAGCAGATATGAGTAATGGGAAAATAAAAAGAAATGTTTTATGTCACACATTGAAGTCGCCAATTGTCTGTCTTATTAGTGTGTCAAAAAAAAATAGGAGGTACACTAACTATGACACAGATCCTGAACAAGCTCCCTGAGCATGGTGTACCCGACGACGTGTATAATCGTGTTCGCGAACAGTTGTCTGAAAAAGAAATCTCGGACCTGACTTTCTCGATTATGGCGATTAATGCTTGGAACCGCATAAACATAGCATTTAAAACTGTACCGGGTTCTGCTGATGCTGCATTTGGATTGACCAAAGCTAGCCTAAGTTATGCAGCCTATCGTTTCGGATGATGTTGCAGCCGCGTTGGCCGATTTCACACTTGGGGCGCCAGTGAATGGCATTGTCGATGTGGCTGGTCCAGATCAGATTCGTATGGACGAATTCGTTCGGCAATACTTTAGCGAAACTCAAGACAAACGTCAGGTGGTCACAGACGACAATGCGCTCTACTACGGATCCGTAGAGGTGAATGATCAATCTCTCGTTCCAAATGGCGATAGACCCGTGCGCATCACTACGATACATTTCCAAGATTGGCTCAGCCGCTCAACGACTCATGTGTAATTCTGTGAGACAGAGTCAGGAATTAATGATTTTATTAATGAAGAACATGGAAGAGTGGATTTAACAGAGAAATAAAGGGGAGGTAAGGCGAAAACGGCGTTCTTACCTTACCCCGTCCCATAGACCGAAAAATCGAAAGGGAGGAAGTCAGCGAACGGTGACATTGTTGAAGAAAGAAATGACAGACATCACTGACAAATTGGCGGGGTCAGAATCCACATTCCTGTCGGGTAACAAGAACATTATCTCATTAATTACCGCGTAAATCGCGGTTTTTTTGTTTTATGGGATAAAGTCCTTGGTCACGACCAGTTGACAATTTTTTTTCAATTATTTTCCCTGAAAACAATTCGCACTATATGTGCTAGAATTAATATCCATCTACAATGAACGATTTGATGGGGACATGTCTTAGAGATTTATATCTTTATTTACAGAATGAGATTATTTCCAACCATATTCAAAATTAAGTAAGTTGCTGGTTCGGATTACAAGTCGGAGGTGGGATATGACTTTACAACAATTAAAATATGTGATTGAGGTAGCAAACCGTGGATCTATTAATGAAGCTGCCAAGAGGCTGTTTATTTCGCAACCAAGCCTTTCAAATGCGATCCGAGATCTGGAAGAAGAAATCCAAACCTCCATCTTTGAAAGATCCAATAAAGGGATATCACTTTCTAAGGAAGGTGTTGAATTCCTAAGTTATGCGCGGCAAGTCGTCGAACAGGCAGAGTTATTGGAAAGTCGATACCTCAATGCTAAGCCTTCTTCGCAGCATTTTTCTGTTTCGACTCAGCATTATGCTTTTGCGGTGAATGCGTTTGTGAGTCTGGTTTCGGAATATGGTCAGGATGAATATGAGCTGGCATTACGTGAAACCAAAACTTATGAAATTATTGAAGATGTAAAAAACTTGAGGAGCGAAATTGGAATCTTATACTTGAATGAGTTTAATGGAAAGGTTATAAACAAGCTGCTTAAAAGCGCGAATCTGCAATTCAACAGTTTATTTATCGCCAAACCGCATATTTTTATCAGCATTAAAAACCCCCTCGCTAACCAATCCATGGTGACAATTGACCAGCTCCAGAGCTATCCGTATTTGTCCTTTGATCAAGGGGAGTATAATTCCTTTCATTTTGCCGAAGAAATTCTCAGTACGATGTCACATAAGAAAAGCATCCGTGTAAATGACCGGGCAACGCTTTTCAATTTATTGATCGGCTTGAACGGATATACCATATCAACCGGGGTCTTAAGCTCAGACTTAAATGGAAATGAGATTATTCCTGTACCTTTGGATTGTGATGAAACTATCAATGTCGGTTGGATTTCTCATAGCAATGTTTCGCTATCCAAGCTCGGCGCAGCTTACGTAGCAGCACTCCAACAAGCAATTATCCCAATAAAATTTTGATATAGCTTTTATCTATATCTAGATATAGATAATTCCAGTTACATTATAACTGCTTCTCTATGATATCTTTTGTATAACAAATTGTAGAGGGGTTTTGTCAGATGGTAAGAAGCAGTGTTTTGGGATATCCGCGTATTGGTGCTGACAGGGAATGGAAGAAGGCGCTTGAAGCCTTCTGGGCAGGTAAGCTTGAAGAATCGGAGTTTCAGCTGCAGCTACAGGAGATCCGTTTAAATCATTTACGCAAGCAGCAGGAGAAGGGTATCGATCTTATACCGGTCAATGATTTCAGTTATTACGATCATATTCTTGATACAGCTGCTATGTTTGGCATTATTCCAAAACGTTTTGCCTTTGAGGGTAGTGTCGTGCCCTTGTCAGTCTATTACGGTGTCGCACGGGGAACGAAGGATGCCGCAGCAAGTGAAATGACGAAGTGGTTTAATACCAATTATCACTATATCGTGCCTGAACTGTCCGGCGCATCTCCTGTCATTACGGAGAACAAGCCTCTAGCAGCTTACCGGGAAGCTAAGGAAAAGCTCGGAATCGAAGGAAAGCCAGTAATCGTTGGTCCTTTAACCTTCTTGAAGCTATCCAAAGGTTACAGTGCATCGGAAACTGATGCTTGGTTGAGCCAATTGATTCCGCTTTATGTACAAATCCTTCAGGAGCTTGCGGAAGAAGGGGTTCAATGGGTACAGATAGATGAACCGATTCTCGTAACGAAGTTAAGCGATGCTGACGTTGAGAGACTAAAAACCATCTATGAAACGATAGCTGTATCAGTGCCAAACTTGAACATTATGTTGCAAACTTATTTTGAATCGGTAGATCGCTACGCTGACATTATCTCGCTGCCTGTCAAAGGAATTGGTCTGGATTTCGTTCATGGTCTCAACGGTAATTTACAGTCCATTAAAACGTTCGGATTTCCTACGGATAAAGTTTTGGGTGCGGGCGTGATTGACGGCCGCGGTATCTGGAAGGCATCGCTTCGGGATAAGCTCGAGCTATTGGATGAGCTCGCTGAGCTCGTATCACCCGAACATCTTATTGTTCAATCGTCGAGCAGCTTACTCCATGTTCCAGTAACTACAGAACGGGAGACTAAACTCACATCTGAACTGCAGAATGCTCTCGCCTATGCCGATGAAAAGTTGGATGAGCTTGTTCTTATTACGAAAGCATTTTCCTCAGGCAGCGTGGGGATCATAGAGGAACTGGAAAAATGTGATCGTGCCCTTCAAGCACTCCAGCAGTCAGAGGAGCGAAACCGCAGCGTTATTCAGCAGACCGTTGCTGTAATTAGTGCTCAGCAACCGGAACGTTCCCGTCCTTTTGCCGAGAGACATGTTGCACAACAATCGAAATGGCAATTGCCGCTTTTTCCAACAACAACCATTGGCAGCTTTCCTCAGTCTGCAGAAGTTCGTAAGGCGCGTCAATTATGGCGCAAGGGTGAGTGGAGCAATGAGCAGTATGAAGCGTTCATCCGTGAGCAAATCGATATCTGGATTAAGCTCCAGGAGGAAATCGGATTAGACGTTCTCGTTCATGGGGAATTTGAGCGTACCGATATGGTCGAGTTTTTTGGCGAAAAGCTGGCAGGTTTTGCTTTCACTCAAAATGGATGGGTGCAATCGTACGGTTCCCGTTGTGTGAAACCGCCGGTGATATTCGGGGATGTTGCATTCATGGGCAAAATGACTGTGGAAGAATCCAGGTATGCCCAGTCACGCACCAGCCGTCCTGTTAAAGGCATGCTTACCGGACCAATTACAATCATGAACTGGTCATTTGTCCGCGATGACATCCCTCGGGAGCAAATCGCCTACCAACTGGCCTATGCGCTTAGACAAGAAGTGGAGGCGCTTGAGCAAGCAGGCATTGGAATGATCCAAGTTGACGAGCCTGCAGTTCGCGAAGGACTGCCGCTTAAGGAAGAGGAGCAACAAGGTTATCTGGCATGGGCGGTCAAAGCTTTCCGGATCGCCACCTGCACGGTGCAGGAGACAACGCAAATTCATACGCATATGTGCTATTGCGAATTTCATGACATGATTGATTCAATCTTGGCGATGGATGCAGATGTCATTTCAATTGAAACATCCCGAAGTCATGGTGAATTGATTCATAGCTTCGAGTTGAACACCTACAAGCTGGGTATTGGTTTAGGTGTATACGATATTCACAGTCCACGTGTTCCAAGTGTGGAGGAGATGACGGGCATGATCGAACGTGCCTTGCGTGTGTTGGATTCCAATCTATTCTGGATTAATCCGGATTGCGGCCTGAAAACCCGCGGACTCGAAGAGACTGTTGCTTCTTTACGCAACATGGTGGATGCGACGAAAATTGCTCGTGTAAAGCATGCCGCTTTAATCTAGGCTGCATGTTAGAACCTAAATTCTACAATGTAGGTAGTTTTGTGTCATTGGAAAGCAAGATTCACGGACAGGTTCGGTGACTTGATTGAAAGTCGAAGGGGGATGCAGCACCTAATTATTAGTCACTGCAGCCAATAACTATTTTTTATTCCTTCCAATACGGCTAATTATGCGGTGGTTGGTTGTGGCAGAGGGAAGATACCTTTAGAAAGCATGATGGCGTGTCAAAAGTGTTCACAGGCTATACGGGAGGGATAAGTCCATTCAATCCAATCTGATTCGCCGCAATTCATAAAAAAAACCAAAAACGGCTGCCTAAATCGGCTGCCGTTTTTGCACTTGAAAGGTTGTTCCGACGGTTGAAGACAACTGTTCAACTATTCTTTGTCAGAGCCAGTTGACGCAGATTCAACGGCATTAGATTCCCCTTTTTAGTAGTGGCTAGCCATCTTATAAAGTATACATATGCGCTATACGAGATGTACATCTGTTTTCCGCGATCATCCCCTTTTTGCTCCGAGTCCCTCGGCTTTCCGTAACCATTGATCCAGCTTCTCTTTCTTCTTAAACTTAACCATTGTGAACTCGGTGATTTTTACGGGTTTGATGCCGACGAAATGCAGAAGGCTGCGCCTCATAATAGTGTGTTGGGCGCTCTTTAAAATTGTATTGTAGTACCAGAGTGGAGTATCCATCGTCACGAGGAGGCGCGCAGTTTTCCCCTTAAGCAGCTGCTTGGGCACAAAAGAAGTAGGTTTTTCGTATTTGAAGGCGAAGCCTGGTAGAAACACCCGGTCGAAGAAGCCCTTCAAGAGTGCCGGTATCGAGCCCCACCAATTAGGATAGACGAATACAAGATGATCTGCCCAGCGGATCGTCTCCTGCGCAGCTACTAAATCAGGCTCTAATTCCGTCCGCTTATGGTAGCCGTACTTCAGAACTGGACTGAACTCGATCTGTCCGAGATCAATGATACGAACTTCCGCTCCACTGCTTATTGCACCTTTCGTATAGGCTTGCGCTAGCGCGTTGCAAAAGCTTTCAGGATTTGGATGTCCGATGATTACTGCAATGTTATTCTTCATTATTACACCTCTATGATGATATGATAGTTATATTGTAATAATAAGTCCGGAGGCAGGATAAAAAAATGATGAAAAACGCAAAAAAGTTGATCATTCACGCAATGGAAGGAGGAGGTTGAATGAACAGGGACGACGTATCCGTGTCTCTTGTGTTTCCAATAATGAAGACGATGGCGCTTGGCGGATACGATTGGGATTCCTTTTGCGCTTTCGCGGGGATGGATGCCGGTTTGTTCCGAATCCCGGAAGCTCGCATAGTTCTGGGTGACTTTGAACGAATTGTCAAGGCAGCTGCCCGATATACCGGTGATGACATGTTCGGGCTTCATCAGGGCCAGCGTTTGAGCCTTTCTGATATAGGGGTTCTTGGCTATGTCATGCTGCATTCCAAGACTTTGGGAAAAGCGCTATCGGCTTATCAGAAATATAACTTCATCGATTGCAGTGGCTTCAACGTCGACATTGAGGTTCAGAGTGAGGATGTCGTCATTTCCATGTTTCTCAGCAACTCGCTTGAAGATCCCGGCCGGCACTTTATTGAGTGCATGACGGCCTCCTTCTATCAAACGCTGCTTACTTTAAGCTGTCGACCTCTCCCCATTAAAGAGATTAGATTCATGCACGCCCCTCCGTCGCAAATCGAAGAGTATGAGGCTGTATTCGGGACTATTCCGCTATTTAATCAGAAAATCAATTCGCTGCGGTTAAGCAAAGAGATACTTGACTATTCGATTATTGGTTCGGATACGCGGCTATTAGATGTCTTTCAAGCGATGGCCGAGGAGGTTAGAGCCAAGCTTACCTCAAGTTACTCCGTACTGACGAGCAGTCTGAACATGTGGATCATCGAATGCATACCGTCCCATTTTCCGAACCTGCAGGAAGCGGCCAAAGAGTTCTTGATGAGTCCTAGAACTCTGCAATTAAGGCTAAAGGCGGAGAATACTTCGTATAACCGATTGGCCAATGAGGTTCGCAAGGAGCTCGCTATCCGTTATTTGGCACAACCGGAGTATACGATCGGAGAGATTGCCTATTTGCTGCATTTCTCCGAGCCGAGTGCGTTCCAGACGGCTTTCCGGAAATGGACGAATTTGACGCCCGGAGAATACCGTCAGCGCGAGCGCGAGGAAGTAAGCTCGGGGCGGTTCTAAGGCATTCGCCGCACCGACGCAGCGCCTCAAGTTGACGAAGCGTATGAGCGAATTCTGAGGAGTGACGTGCGTTACCGATTCGTTATCGACATCTCCACTTTATAGACGAATGAACGATAAACTTAAAAATCATTCTCTTCGATTAGCCCTAATTCTAGCTGCATTTTCCGCATTGGGGCCATTTACGGTCGATATGTATCTTGCATCGCTTCCTCAGATTATGGTTGTTTTCAAAAGCAATGCATCTATGATTCAAGCGAGTTTAACTGCCAGCTTATTAGGATTAGGCTTAGGCCAGATGGTCATGGGGCCTTTAAGCGATAAATATGGAAGACGGGCGCCATTGCTGATCTCCATGATTCTTTATATCGTTTCATCAATCGCTTGTGCTTTTGTACCCAATATTGAATCCTTCATCCTTTTACGATTTATCCAAGGGGTTGCCGCGTCAGCAGGCATCGTGATTTCAGGTGCGATTGCTCGTGACAAATATAGCGGAGTCGAAATGACGAAATTTATCTCTCTGCTTACGATGATCAGTAATGTCGCTCCATTAGTTTCCCCAAATGCCGGAAGTGCAGTCACTTCATTCAGTTCCTGGGTTGGCGTGTTTGTTTTTCTGGGGCTATTAGGAATACTATTAACGGGGATTACAACATGGGGATTAGAAGAAAGCTTACCTGTAAAACATCGGGTCACAGGCAATTTCATAGCATTTATGAAAAATTACAATCGTCTGTTTCGGGATCGAATATTTATGGGATATGCCCTAGTAAATGGTATTCTGTTCTCCGGTGTATTTGCCTTTGTTGCCGGTACTCCGTTTATCTATCAGAACATTTTCGAGTTGTCACCGCAAATGTTCTCGATCCTGTTTGCCATGAATGGTCTTGCTATTATGATTGGATCGCAAGTTGTCAAACGAGTGGCAGGTCGGCTAACGGAAGGAAGTATATTTCGGATTGGATTATGGCTATCCTTCATTTCTAGTTCCGCTATCCTTATCACAGTTCTCTCTAAGGGGTCATTATCGGCGATATTTGTATCAACCTTCTTATTTGCTGTATCCATTGGTATCATAGGACCGGTTTCTTTTACCTTAGCGATGCAATCGCAAGGACAGATTGCGGGAAGCGCGTCTGCTGTGCTAGGCACCTTTAAATATGCGTTAGGCGCAGTTACATCCCCACTTGTGGGAATCGCGGGAGAGCATTCAGCCGTCCCATTCGGAATCATTATGATTACAACCAGTTTATTGGCAGTCGTTTCATATATCGTCCTCATTAGGAAGGTAGAGACTCAAAGCGATGGAATCAAAAAAGCTAGAACAAATGCCTAACCAACGGAGGGATTTAGAAAATGGAAATTAGAAGAGTCGGGTCGCAACCTTCAGGTAAAGGACCATCGGATTATTTTACAGGCACGGTTCGCATCGATCCACTGTTTGAAGCAGCGGAGCCTGCACGCGTAGCCGGAGCAAGCGTCACGTTCGAGCCAGGTGCACGAACTGCATGGCATACACATCCGCTAGGGCAAACGCTTATTGTAACGGCAGGCAAGGGCAGAGTTCAACGCTGGGGAGGACAAATTGAGGAAATTAATCCCGGTGACGTGGTTTGGTTTCCGCCGGGCGAGAAACACTGGCATGGTGCTTCACCTACGACAGCAATGACACATACAGCCATTCAAGAGCGTCTTGATGGAAAGGCTGTCAAGTGGTTGGAAAAAGTGAGTGAGTATCAATACAACTTTTAAAACAAGTGAGCGTGGCATAAAAGAACGGGTATTCCCCGATCGGCATAATCCATATTTACCTACTATAAGTTCGAATCTCTTCTAATCCATCTCATACGGATTTTAACTTCACATAGGCGAGGTGCGCACAGGCGATCCTTAGGTTTGTGAGTCAATGCCCATTCTAAGCAGATTGACACACGACCATACAATGCGTTCTACTATTAAGTTATCCTTAATTAAGGAGATGTTTAATTGGGTGCCAGCGACACACTCAGCCTCATATTCGCTGCGCTCGCCGATCCGACGCGCCGAAACATCCTGTCTAGGCTGTCACAGGGGGCCGCTACAGTCGGTGAGGTCACCGAGCACTTCGAGATAAGCGCACCCGCGATCTCCCAACACCTCAAAGTGCTGGAGCGAGCAGGCTGATCGAACGCACAGCAAAAGCCCAATGGCGGACCCTGACGATGCGCACCGAGCCTCTCGATGAGGCATCGGACTGGGTCGAGAAGCACCGCCGCGAGTGGAACCAGCACTTCGACGCATTGGAATTGCACCTCAAGTCCATGACCAAAAAGGAGGAACAATGAACATGACCACATCTGCACCGGAGTTCACCATCACCCGCACCCTGAATGCCCGCCGCGAGCTCTTATGGCGCGCCTGGACCGAGAAAGAGGAACTCGCCGCCTGGCTACCTTCGACACCCCTGGAGTCAATCTCCTTCGACGTCCGCGAAGGCCGACGCAACCGCTACACAATGGTCAATAAGCAGACCGGCCAGGAGTATCCCACCGGAGGTGTGTTCCTTGACGTCATTCCTTTCGAACGGCTCGTCTTCACCTGGGGTTACCCCGATGCTCCCATCGAGGACTCCCCTGTCGTGACCATAACCCTCACTGCACAGGGCGATCGCACCGAGATGATCTTCCACCTACGCGGATTCGCTGGTCATCCCGGCGATCAGTACGTGTACGACGGCTGGTCTGGTACACTCGACAATCTGTCGACGCACCTTCGTGAACAGAAGTAGTACACGGAGCAAGAGCCTTCACGGCCTCCCGCACGTTATAATTTGCTAACGGAATGAAAGAGCACAGCGGTGGAATAGAACCATCGCTTTTTTCGTTCAACCTTGCCATTGAACAAACGGGTAACTATAGCTCAATAGACATCAGTAGAAGGCTGCCGACAGCATAGAACGGCAGCCTTCTCAGCTAACGGGTAGGATACTTCCAATATGTGTTAATATAGGTTTATAAGAGAGGAACCCTAAAATCGGAATCATCTACCATCAACTAAGGAGCGAGATTCATGAACGTTGTGAAACTAGCGGCGGGTTATCGTCATACCGTCGGGCTTAAGTCGGACGGCACGGTGACGGCTGTTGGTGATAATAAATATGGCCAATGTGATGTAAGCGGTTAGCGTGGCATCCAACTGCCCGGCAATTATGCTGAATTTCCATAATTACGGGCAGGAGGGCGTAACAGCGGCAGTATGGTGCATGGTTCGTTTGATTTGTTCTAAACATCTTTTATCATATCAATGACGATTCTTGGCTCTGCGAACTGAGGGGAATACCAGCTTTTTTTATGGGGACATGATTGCTGTATGTAGACAATGAAAGTAATTCCAACTGTAGTCGGTTTCTACGGATTATGGGCAGCCTGAATCTATTGAAGGCTGTTTTTTTAATACCCATTGACGTGATTTAATGTATTAGTGTACTATTTTATTAATACAATTTATATAGTTCATCTTCAATAAAAAGGAGCTGTTAGAATGAACGAAGTCTCGTTGTTTCGTCTTTATTTGCTGAGGGCGATGTACCTTCTTATCGTCGTGGGGCTCGGTACCATGGTATTGCCTGGATACATCCACCACGAAAAGCCTTGGGAACTGATGGAAGGAGTGGTCGCCTGCATGCTGGCCGCCTTTTGGGCTCTGTCAGTCTTGGGGCTGCGGTATCCGCTGCAGATGCTGCCTTTGCTTCTGTGGGAATTGGTGTGGAAGTCGATCTGGCTCATCGTCGTTGCGCTCCCACTGTGGTCCGACGGTCAAATGGACGGGTCAACCTGGGCGATGGCCTCAGCCTGTTTGATGGTCGTGATTGTTCCTTTCGTCATTCCTTGGCGGTTTGTGTTTGCACACTACGTGAAGAAGCGCGGAGATCGGTGGCGCTGAGGGAATCGGGAAAGCGTAGCACGCGGCCGCAGAACAGTTGAGCGACTCCTATCTAAAGCCGGGTAGCGTTAAAAGTGGAGCTAATTATATTCCGCTAACGGTGAACTATAGCATATTTAAACAGGAGGAGGCTGCCGACGGTAATGGAGCGGCAGCCTTTTCAACTAAGGGCATTGAGGAAGTTAGCTCAAACGGGAGGTATATTCGATGTTCGAAGTGTTCGAATTACAAGATAAAATGGAGTATTTCGATGAAGCCGTAAAAGTATTTTGTAATCAATGGAGAAGTCAAAGTAACTATAAATTTTACCTTGATTGTATGATGAACTCGTGTACCGCAGAGAGTGACCTGCCTCGTTTTTATTTAGCTATCCAAAATAAATCTATTATTGGTAATTATTCATTATTACGTAATAAGATTGGGTCAAAATTGTTGAAACATACAATCCGAGAGACTGGAAATAAAGGGTTAAAGAAACTTTATTTGTATTCTGATTTAGATGGATACTATGAGAAAAATGGTTGGACTCATTTAACCACTGGCTATATGTTTAATGGCGATGCTACAAAGATTTATGAGGTTTCAACTCGCTCAACTCCCTCAGTACGTTTCCGTTAACTCCCTCGGTATGATTTGATTTTCTCACGCAAGCTCGTCTATTCGCAGGATTTCATCCTTTAGATTTCGATGATGAATGAAAGAGAACGAGATAAATTAGGATGTGTCGTTAAATAGGCATGCGGGAACAGAGGTGGAGTTGAATCACCGGCTGTGCATTGCGGGCCATGCATTGGGTAATCTCTGCCGTTCCGGCATTCTTGTTTCTATATCCAACACTCGTAGGCATGTTCTTCGGACTTGGCTTGAATGAGGTGAACAAAGCGGATCCTCACGACTTGATGCTAATCACGATCGTCTATTTCGTCATGATGACCGTCCTGGGTATCTTTCCACTCGCTTATCAAATTAAAGAAAGAAGCAGCTTCTACAATAGGAAACCATACGTTGAAACGTCCCGATTGATGGGTAGCTCGACATTGCATATAATCGTAAGACACATTCTTTCCAGCATGCGACTTGAATTGCTTTATATGGCGATAAGCGAATTCATCATCGTGCTCTTCCTTATGGGACATTTAGCGATTTTCAATATCATTATCGGTGGTTCGGAGACTTTGGTGATGGTAGATCAGATAATGCCAGGGGAAGTACCCTATATTATCTATCTGACAACGACCGGCGAGTGGACCTCGATGCTCGCTTATGGAGCTAAGTACATCCGAAATTTTCCTTTTATTTTAATAGAAACGGGAATTGCTTTCGCTCTCTTAATTCTTTCCCAGCAATTTTTCCTGAATCAATTCAAGAAACTGACTCAATAATGCTTGTCAATGACAGATCGAATTATCGCAGATGGGCTGTAAGGTTCTGACGGGAAGGAAAACATAGAGAATCAAAAAAAGAAGTGCCCACAATGGGAGAGCACTGAAAAACGGTTACAGAATATGTAAAAGCGGTTGGTGAACCATCACCAGCCCATTTTTATTTACTAATACTTTATTAATTCACCGCGGTAATATGTTTTTAGGTTGACGCGACGCATACACATTCCAAATATGAAGCCTCTAAACCCTTACAAGTACTGAAACAAGTAGCGAATCGTTTGTGGTGACATGTCCAACAAGACGCTGAATATTTGTTTTTTTTGCATGACATTTACCCTTCTCATTGTAATGATCAGGAGGTAATCCACTAATTTATTTGTGGTAACAATTCGAATATGACACATAAATCACTGTAATGAATAATTTTTCCAGAAAAACGGTAAATTAGATGTACATTGCGAAAAAGAAAAAGGATGATTTTCCTCATGCAGGCATTCGATCTAGATACATTAATTCACAGTATGGTTCGAGCCGATGACCTTGAAATCAGAAAGCTCAATTTAAGTGACGAAACAGTTCAACTCGTTTATTTCTCAACCATGTGTGATAAAAAATATATACATACCACGATTATTAAGAATTTTTTAGATAGAAGCAGCTTGTCAGAATTCGAATTAGCCTTAAAAATGCTGCCGGGATTTGAGATTATTCAGAGCGAAGATCAAATGAAGGAGAAGCTAATTGGCGGCTATACATTGTTGTTTTTCCCACAGATGACCTGTGCAATTGAAACCAAAAAAGACCCGACGTCTCAGCCTCAAGAAACATCCATTGAAAACATTCTTCAGGGGCCCCAATTTGCTTTCTCCGAGGATCTCGCAACAAATATTCAAATCCTACGCACACGCTACCCTTCGCAAGATTTACATGTTGAACTCATGAAAATTGGCACCCAAAGTCAAACCCAATTAGCGATCATTTATGATAATACTAGAGTGGATGAGGACGTTCTTCTACAGTTGGAGAATAAGCTTATGCAAATCGATGTGGAGGTCATCCAAGCTGCCAATCAGCTCCAAATGCTGCTCTCGAAACGACATCAATTTCTACCAACTTTAATGGTCACAGAAAGGCCCGATAGAACCGTGTTAAATTTAAGTAAAGGAAAGATTGCTTTACTTCTGAATGGAACTCCTTTCTCAGTCAATTTGCCTGCGGTATTTTATGACTTCATGGCATCGATGGATGATGTTTATGAATTACCATGGATCGTTAGACCGCTACAGATTTTGAGATTTATAGGCATGTTTATTACGACTTCACTGCCGGCTCTATATGTAGCAACCGTTTCTTATAATCCTGAATTTTTTCGGTCGCAAATAGCTATTGAAATTGCAGGTAGTCGTGCGGCGGTACCTTACCCATCTTTTTATGAAGTTTTTCTCATGCTTTTCTTAATTGAAGCGCTAACCGAAGCAAGTATACGTCTTCCGAAGTTTATTGGCTCTACAGCAACCACCGTAGGCGGTCTAATCTTAGGACAAGCGGCTCAACAGGCAGGGCTAGTCAGCAGTATTATGATTATTATCGCTTCAGCAGTAGCCATCTCGAATTTTGTGATTCCAATGAATACGTTGAGTTTTTCAATGAGGGTAATTAAATTTCCACTTGTTCTGTTAGCCATATTTTTTGGATTGGTAGGTGTGTTAGCAGGCATATTTTGTTTCCTTATATACGCTACGAGTTTGAGAAGCTTTGGTCGACCATATTTGAAGCTTTTTATAGGAGAGGACAAAAAAACTAGGTGAAATCATTGTCACGGTATTTTTTTTACGCTCTGGTACTAACTATGATGATTAATTCAATTCTGTACGTTCCACGGATTCTCATTAACGAGCGGTATGAGGGTGCAATCATGTCGCTAATTCTTGGAACCTTGATTGGGAGCATTCTCTTGTACATGTTTACCGGGTCTCTTTTAAAGTTTCCAGGGAAGGGTCTGCCGGAAATATATAAGCTTACACTGCCCAAGAGCATCTATATTCCTTTACTGCTCTTCTTTGGGATGCTATCTTTCACCGCGGGCGGGCTTGTATTAATCAATTTCGCTTTCATCATATCCAGATATTTGAATCCAGAAACGCCGTCGTATATATTACTTTTCCTATTTGTAACCGTAGTTTGTTTTGGCGCTATGCAATCATCCAAAACCGTTTTATATAGTGCAGAAATCGTGATTCTTCTCAGTGTGCCTTTACTGACCTTCTTGATATTAAAAGCACTAACCAATAAACATATGAACTTTGATGCAGTAAGAGTCATAATTGATTACACGTGGATGCTTCCAAGTTGGAAAAGTTTATCTGTCTCCACATATGCATTTGTAGGATATCTAAGCTTATCCATATTCAATCGTGCATTCTCGAGCCCAAATTCGATTAAATACCGGTGGCTAATTCCATTATTCGGTTTCGGAATGCTGTTGTCGACATTTATGATTCCCATTGGCACTTTAGGCACGGACGGTGTGAATGACTATATTTTCACTTGGGTTTCTACGGCAGAGGCGATTCAGATGAAATATGCATTTATTGATCACGTTGTTTATATGTTTCTACTCGTCTTTTTAAGTATTACCTTTCTATACACAATGGTGACATGGCATGTCGCTTCTGAAGCCATTAGCAGTTGTTTTTCGCAAAATAAACCCAATACATCGACTGTAAACTCAGTTCTTCCGAATACGATAAGTTGTGGTTTGGTTGGTATGGCTACTATTATAGCTGGAAGTATTTTAGGGGAAGATGATTTATTCCGTGTGTCCTCCTTTTGGATGATGATACGTTTACCAATGGACGTCTTGATTGTCCTGACTGTTTATTTCGTGAGTAAGCGGAGACCAAGCATATGAAAACGATGATGTTTTTGCTGCTATTAGTTCCTTTGTTATCCAGTTGCGGTTTCAAAGATATGGACAAACGTTTTATTGTTAAGGCCGTTGGCATAGATAAGTCAAATGATAAAGATCAACCCCTGCATGTATCTTTGAAACTCGCCATTCCATCTTCGCAAATCAAACCAGGTCAGACGAATACGTTCCAAATCGTGAGTGATGATGCCCAAACCATCACGGAAGCTGTTCGACACCTCAAATCCAAAGTGGATAAAGAACTGGATTTTTCACAATCTAAAGTCATCATTTTCGGAAAGAAGTTGGCTGAAGAGCGTCTGAATCGTGAAACGATCGACTGGTTTTTGCGGAGACGAGAAATCCAAGGGATGACATTCATGGCGCTAGGGGATCCATCGGCGGAGCAAGTGCTTAAAGTAAAACCCAAGTCCGAACGGTTACCTGGGGACAGTTTATTTTTGAGCTTTGATCAAGAAGGGACAGAGTCGTCATTTATTGTGACCGAGTATTTGTTTGATTTCCATAGAAGGTTAAGTGAAAAAGGATTAGATCCCTATTTACCCGTCATACGACCACTCAATGAAATGTACTTAATCGATCAAGTGGCCGTCTTTGATAAAGAGAAAGTGAAAGAAGTATTAAATCCAGAGGAGACTCGTGTTTTCAATGAATTATCCAAAAAAATTAGTAAATTCGATATAGAAACGCGAACAGATACCGTTCAATTTGCTTTGAGTGTTACAAAATTCGGATATACATACACCATAGATGAAGTAAGGGAATCTACACCTGTGCTTACGATGAATATTAAAATAAGAGGACAGGCCGCAGAGTCCAGCCAGTCGTTTAAATATTCGAAATGGAACCTATTCGAGCATGAAGCCGAAAAAGAGGCAGCTAAACGATACGAAAATGTACTAAGGAAATTGCAGTCTATTGGGGTTGATCCTATCGGTTTGGGCTTAAGATACCGTGCAATTCACCATCACCGTGAAAAAGAATGGGAACAATGGACAGCCGTGTATCCTCAACTAGTCTTTCATGTCAATGTAAAAATTAACCTTTTAGGATCTGGGGGAATTAAATAGCACTTAAAAAGACGAACCTGCTAGGAACTTCGTCTTTTTACTTATTCTCTAAGAGTGAGCATCTCGATAATTAGCCGTTGAACTCCCATGAAAATTAAAACTGCAGTCACTGAAAAAGACAATAGTAAAGAAGACGCAGCTCATTCATTTTTTAAAAAGGTTGGAGCGCCCGAAATAAAGAGGTATTGGTTTCTTTAAAGAATTAGGAGACTTCTGAAATAGTCACAGAATAACCTAAACTTTCTAGTCGTCGAACCGCGTACTTTACAATAGATTGTTGCTTCTGCTTGTCAAAGTAATCTTCACCTAAGTCAACATACATTTCCTTACGAGTTAAGAGATAGTAGGCAATTCTTAACATTGCGTGAGCCACATTGATGGCTGCTCGTTTTTTTCCTTTTCGTGCTGCTGTACGTCTATACATGGCGCCGAGATAGTTTTTTGACGCTGCAACAGAATGGGCTGCTTCAACTAAGGCAGATTTCAGATATTTGTTTCCGTTTTTGGCTTTGACAGATTTCCTTTTTCCTGCACTTTCGTTATGTCCAGGTACTAGTCCTGCCCAGGAGCAGAAATGCGCAGCGCTCGGAAACTGCTTTTTAATATTCGTCCCGATTTCCGCTAAGATTTGTTGCGCCATTCGAGTGGCTATACCAGGAATCGAATCTAATCGTTCGACGTCGTCATGGAATGGGGTTACCCTTGTAGCGACTTCTTGATCTAGTATCTCGATCTGTTCACTTAAGAAATCAATGTGAGTTAAAATGGTTTTTATCATTAGGCGTTGGTGAGGGTGTACATAGCCTTGAAGAGCGAGTTCAAGATCATCCTTTTTTCGCTTCATGGTGCGTCTAGCGAGGTTCGCTAGTTTTTCAGGATCATCTTCACCATCCGCAATGGCACGCAGCATATCACGAGAAGAAACGCCCATAATATCGGAAACAACGGAGCCAAGCTTAATATTTGCTCCTTCTAGCACTTTTTGAATTCTATTGTGTTGTCTGGCTCTTTCTTCAATGATACTACGACGATACCGAACGAGTTCACGAAGCTCTCGTTGATTTCGGTCTGGAATGAAACTTGCTTTGAGGAGTCCATGACGAAGAAGTTTTGCAATCCATTCAGAATCTTTAACATCTGTTTTACGTCCAGGTAGTGCTTTCATATGCTGAGCATTGACCACTAAGAATTCAATTCCTTCAGCTTCAAGTAAATTGACAATAGGTTTCCAAAATACCCCTGTGCTTTCCATAGCTACGTGAGTACATTCATGCTGTTTAATCCAATCGATTAGTTGTAATAGAAACACCGTTTTAGTTGAAAACGTTTGAATCTCCTTTCCCTTCGACGTAAGAATACATGCAGTGATGTTGTCCTTATGAATATCCATACCGCATGCTCGTTCAATGACAACTTCCATCTTCAAAACATCCTCTCTATGGCTAAATCAGAGTAGAGGCTGGTGCAACAATCAGAGTAGGATTAATCTCCCATGAGTGCTTCCCGAAAGGGAGCGACAATCTGTGATGCACCGTGATCGTTGGAGTCAGACTAACGGATGGGCTCTATGGCACCATAGTTCATCGACCTTCCTCTCCCAGCCATAGTAGCAGTATTGACAGATTTTTCGCCCCATTTTCATCATCTGTGGTGCGGCGCTTGCGCTGCATGTATGACTAACGGTGAACGATAGTTCAAAGCAGTATATTAAATCAATTCATGAATGTTGCGGAGGGTTCCGAGTGAACATTAAATGGATTAATGAGAGTTACCAGGAAGCAAGTAAAATATTTGACTCTACTCGGGAAGCGTATGAATGGGCTGATTCACTATATCCTGACTTTGCAGGAGGTCATAGAGTTAACGCTGGGTATGCAACTCCAGATGATAAGGTATACGCATATTTAGTCGAGCACCTTCCAAAATGGGCACGCTATAACAATTTAAGAATTAATGTTAATACTTCTCAGGATTTAGTGGATGGGAAATTGATTCATAAGATTTGGATAACACCGTGTAACGAGTAATCAAAAAAATACTTTTGAAGTTTCATATCATAACGGGAAACGATTGGGTAGGAGCTTGCCTCACGGCAGCTCTTTTTTGATTCCATTAAAGTAACCGACAAGTTAGTTACAAATAAAGGAAATAACTTCAATGTAGAGAATAACTTCATAAAAGCACTTTTAGGGGTATTCATTAATCGAACCAACACAGGAGGTTAACTTTGAAAATTATGAAACCATCTATAAAATTTATTATGATTAGGTCATTTCAAATCGATTTAGTCAGAACGTTTTATCAGGGATTAGGACTTGAATTTATTGAAGAACAACATGGAAATGGACCAGTTCATTATTCATATTCTCAAGATCAACTTGTTATTGAAATTTATCCAGGTACTGAAGGAAGCATACTTAGCTGGAAAGAGTCAGGAGCATTGATGTTCGGATTCTTTGTGGAAGATATCAATAAAATAATTGATTCAATTGAATCGCTAAAAGGCAAAGTAATTTCACATCGAAATGAAACAGAAAGAGGATACAGGGCAGTTTTAGAAGATCCTGAAGGCAGGAGAATTTGAAATAATAGAGTATAAGAAGTAGTAGGTTTTCAAGGAAGTCTCGACCATCTAATAACACCATATTCACGCTTCGGGCCATTCGATCATTGCTCTAACGGAAAACGAGTTCAATTCATAACAAGTGAAGGCTACCGAAGTTTATTGTTCGGTAGCCTTCTCAGCTAAGGTGCAGGATAATTGAATAATGCTGGAGGGGATAAAATGAAAAGAGGAATTAGTTTCGAGATTCCAAATGAGTACGGAAGTTTTCTTGGAGATATATTAAAGCCCTTCGATACGACATCATTCAACTGGTATATTGGGGGCGAGGAGTCATATGTCGTGAATGACGGTACTTTAGGGGAGCCACTTTTCCCTGTCTGGAGGCAAACATAAAAGCCCCCAGCAGTACGAGAGCATATTGGCACAAGCTCAGGGAACAAAGCAGACAATATGGATGCTTGTAGCCATTCCTTTAAGTCAATCTTCGAATTTGAACAAGATTCTAAATGTCGAACTCTTCCAAATAAAATACAGGTTCACCTGTCAGTTTACTCGAGTACATAAACCGATCTTTGTATTGAGTTTTAAAAATGGCGTTCTCCCTCATAGAGAACATGATGGTATTGTAATACTTTTGTGGCTTATGAAGCAGAGTACCATTCTTGTTAATAAATGAAGTTTTTCCCTTGATGCCGATCATGGCCACACCATTCATAAAATTAAATGCTTCGTCAAAGCCTGGCTCAATAACTACATTTCCCTCTGCGTCTATGTATCCATATCGATGTTGGAATTTAAGGTGAAGCAGGCCCTCTTTAAACGATCCCGATGTAAATGGCAAATTCTCCAGCAACAAAGTCCCCTTCCTATCCATGACCCCATAGGAATGTCTATTACTAATAATCGCCAGTCCCTCTGAGAAAGCACTGCCGACTTTGTATCCCTCCGGTATAGTTAATGGATTTTGCTTACTATCGATATAAATGGTTGGCTTCGTTGACAAAGTAACCCAGGCATATCCGTCGCGAAAATGACCAGCCTCTCTGTAAGTTGGCTCGATAACCCAAGAACCTAATTCATTCATAAATCCATATTGTTTATCCTTTGTTGCGACGTTCATCATGCCTTCGCTAAATCTCCAATTCGAAGTATACTGGCTCCGGTCGATCGTTCCAAAGATCTCACCCTTCTTGTTAATGATCATGGCCCGTTCCGCCCTCTCTACCACGCAGCGGTCCTCGCTAAATGAAGCTGCCCAATCGAACTCGGGTTCAATCACATATTCTCCAGCAGTATTGATAAATCCAATCTTACCTTTATATGTCACGCGGCCAAGTCCATTTGAGAAATAATCAGCCCGATCGAAAACAGGATGAACCACGATATCGCCATAGTCATTAATATATCCGTACTGTCCATTTTTTCGGAAAGGACTTAATTCGGTTATTTCCTTAAATAATAAGGTGGTATTGGTGTTACTACGGGGAGAAACCTCAATTTGGAAGTCCGAATCCAATACATCTTCCCCGCATGTATCGTAATTAAGCCGAGACATTTCTTTGATATTCAGTATCTTTTTAAAAGCATCGACATCCTGGCTTCCGGTAAGTACTTCTTGCAATAAAATGATGTTCTTCTTAGTCACTTTGAATATTGAAAATACAGCTACATCTACATGGGCTTGAGTTGCTCCCAGGTCATCAGCCCCGTACATTTCATACTCCACTCGGAACTCTGTATGAAGTGACCCCCTCTGATGAATCTTGTATCCCCAGCCATGGTCCTCATAATTCCAAAACTCGAGTAAAGACAGCTTATGGGATATATGTTCGCAAAATGTTCCCGTTGAAACTGTAGCTGGAATGAACAACACCGACCATTTGGCGTTCAAATGATTCACGATACAATGAAATTCTGTAATCTGCTTAACATAATCCGCTATCTGGCTGATTTCTTTTCTGAGAAACAAAATTCCATTTGCAAACTCGCTCATAACATACCTCCGGCGTGAAATCGTTTCGTACCAGTATATCTTATCAGTATTGCAAAATGTTGGC
Organism: Paenibacillus sp. J22FR5; assembly: GCF_059691975.1. Taxonomy (NCBI): domain Bacteria; kingdom Bacillati; phylum Bacillota; class Bacilli; order Caryophanales; family Paenibacillaceae; genus Paenibacillus; species Paenibacillus sp. J22FR5. The sequence goes on from NZ_JCAUAN010000001.1 coordinate 645,345, forward strand.
GATACCGCTAATCCATGCAGTTCTTAATGTGCAGAGGTTCGTAGAGGCGACGCATACAGCTAATCAGGTGCGACGAGGGTTAAATAAGTAAGTTTATGTAGTCGTCACACAAAGAACGATAGCCTTGTTACATTAACCGGCAAATCACTATGGTTAGAAGGAGTATATGGGAATTATCGGGTGATATTGGTTGGATAGATGAGGTTGATATTAAGGTAATTACTTGTTGGCAAATCAAAATCTTATTAACGGACAACGGCAGCCGGTATACGATCGGCTGCCGTTGTCCGTTAAAGTAACGGGAGAATAACGTGGAAATATTTGAATCCAAGCTGATTGAACGAATATAGGAAATACCTATAGTGCAATAGAAAATTGATATTTATTATGAATAATACTTCTGTGATACTATACCAATAAATGGTATTTGGAGGGGTCATATGAGAGTTGCTTGTTCTGCGGGGGGACTAATAGTTAAGGATAACAAAATCTTGCTAGTGAAGATTACATATGGCTCAAATAAGGATTACTGGATGATACCAGGAGGGTTTGTTGAAGACGGGGAGACATTCGAAGAAGCAGCAATAAGGGAAGTAAAAGAAGAAACTGGGATTGTAGCACAACCTAAAAGGCTTATTGGTGTTAGAACCGGAACTAAAGAGGTTCATAATGGATTAGAGCAAGGTATATATTTCATCTTTGAAATGGAATCGATATCTGGTGTCGAACTTGCTGATGGTTCTGAGATTTCAGAAGTTCAGTATAGACCAGTTGATGAAGTCCTTAAAGATCCACATGTTGTAAGCTTAACACAGGAAATATTACGTTCGTATATAAGAACATTGCCAAACTCTGGGTTATTCAAAGTTGAGAACTCTATCCAGACGAATAATAAATATATCAATTATGATGTTTACACCTTAACTTAGCATATAGCGAAGGAGCTGCATTGAAGCAGCTCTTTATTTGTTTTCGTTGAGCTAACGGGCAGATTTGCGTGGTGGTAGCTGGTTTCTTTTGATAAACTTTTAATATCAGTCCAGAGCTATAGTAAAAAACGTTATGGGGGAATTATAATTGGAAAAGTACATAATATGTTATTCTGGATGTCTTGAGTTTGAATTTATTGGTGAACGTGATGAATACTACCTTGAGGGGAAATTCACTGACTGGAATAATAATATCAAAGAGAAACTTATGGAGTTAGAGGATGAAAATGATGGTTGGTATCTTGATGGGAATGGATATCGACTTAAAGACCAGGAATTATTTAATTCAAGTCCTTGGATGTTAATCGGTAACGAAGGAAAACAAACAAAGGTAGTATTAAGGAACTTTGATTCGGTAACAGGAGAAGCAAAATACGCATTAAAACCGTGGTTTAGAATAGCTGATGAGTTAAATAGTCCTGTATGAAGCTGAACGCAGAACGATAGTTGATCCAAATCTGAGTTAGGACTATTGTCTTTGAATTACCTCTAAATATTAAATCAACGGAGCTAATAGAATGAAATTAAATACATTTACTACAAAACTGATTGTAGAAAATTCAGATAAATCATTTCATGACTTTATAATTGACGGTAAATCGTTATATGAGCTATTGAAAAAACACGTATATATTCCTTGTATTGGTACAGGAATAAGTACGTATAAGCAAGAAATAGTTGAAGAGTTAACACTCAAAAGACTAAGTAAATTGGGCGGAAATCGCTATCCTCTTCTTACATGTGCAGACTGTGGAGATTTGAATTGCGGATTTATTTCAGCGATCATCGAAGAAGACAATAATTTGATTATTTGGCGTGACTTCAAAAAAGGTGATCAGATGAAACTAAACCATTTAGGCCCTTATTATTTTGAAAAGAGTAATTACAAAAAAACTATATTGAATACATCTATTATTTAAAGATACTCTTTAATTCATAGTTCATTGAGCTAACGTAAGAACAATAGTGCAACATAAGGTGAGTATAGCGAGTGATAACTTGATTGATCAAAGTGAATACATAAAAAGGAAGTAAAGGTGGTATCCCTTGAAGACATATGAGTTGATAATAGAACAAGCAATGCAGCAGATAAGAGAAAGAAATCATAATTACAGTGTTGACCAAGCATTTGGTAAGTGTGATGAGGAGAACATTAATATTTTATCAGATCTTTTTGGTACGTTCAGCTATTGGTCAACTGTTTATTATGACGAGGATGATGAACTACATAATTTAAAGGAATACAGAGTTCCTGAAACAATAATTAACTTTTACAAAAACTTTGAACCGAAAGAACTAGATTATTTAGGAGATGGAGTGAGGCTTGCCAATTTATTTGGCATTAAAGAAGAGAACAGTAGTTTATCGCCAGGAGCATTTTTAATAAGGTATGGTTTACTCGTGTTTGCTACGACTATTGGAGGCAATGCCATTTGTATGGACTTAAATGTAAATAATAATGGTGAACCAAAAATAATATATGCCGATCACACTTGGTTTAGCTTTGATGAATTTGAAAGGAAACTTAAATTTAAATTTAACCACTGTGATATTCCAGACGATATCATTTGGTTTGATAAGAATTTAATTAGGTTTTTACCACAGATATGTAATACATTCGGTGAATTTATTGACAAGTTATCGATGAATCCTGATTGGGATTTAGAAGAGTCTTATAAATTAATAGGTAATAATTTATAGGGGTGACTCAAATATGTGGGCTGGTACTCGAACCTTACGCTAAACATTCCTGTAATGACTAAGATTTGGACTTTGTCAAAAAAGGAGCGCCTCGGTATGATGGGTTTGTGCACGGGTTTGAAACCCAATACCATCAAGGAGGCGCTCTTAC